>NZ_JBIVWS010000015.1:0-192329 GCF_044768905.1 Streptomyces sp. NPDC090994 | reverse complement strand
CGGACGTGTTCGCCGGGGGCGTGGCGTCCGTTGTAGAGGTTCCACAGTTCGGGCCGCTGGCGGCGGGGGTCCCACTGGGAGAACTCGTCGCGCAGCGAGAACACCCGTTCCTTCGCGCGGGCCTTCTCCTCGTCGCGGCGTCCGCCGCCGAAGACGGCGTCGAACTTCTCGCTCTGGATCTTCTCGGTGAGCGGGACGGTCTGGAGCGGGTTGCGGGTGCCGTCGGGGCGTTCCTTGAGGATGCCGCGGTCGATGTAGTCCTGGACGGAGGCGACGTGCAGGCGCAGTCCGTGCTTGTCGACGGTCCGGTCGCGGTACTCCAGTACCTCGGGGAAGTTGTGTCCGGTGTCGACGTGGAGGAGGGAGAAGGGGACCGGGGCGGGGGTGAAGGCTTTCAGCGCGAGGTGGAGCATGACGATGGAGTCCTTGCCGCCGGAGAAGAGGATCACCGGCCGTTCGAACTCGCCCGCGACCTCGCGGAAGATGTGCACCGCCTCGGACTCCAGCGCGTCCAGGTGCGAGAGGGCGAAGTCGTTCACACCAGCCCCCGCTCCGCCAGCACCGCGTACACGGTGTCGGCCGACTCCGCCGGAGTCTGCTCCTGCGTCCGCAGCACCAGCGCCGGGTCGGCCGGCGGCTCGTAGGGGTCGTCGACCCCGGTCAGCCCGGTCAGCTCACCCGCCGCCTGCTGGGCGTACAGCCCCTTCACATCGCGCTCGCTGCACACCTCGACCGGCGTGGCGACATGCACCTCGATGTACGGCGTCCCGCTCGCCTCGTGGCGCTTGCGGACCGCCTCCCGGCTGTCGGCGTACGGCGCGATCACGGGGACGACGGAGAGCACGCCGTTGCGGGCGAGGACCTCGGAGACCAGACCGATGCGCTGCACATTGGTGTTGCGGTCCTCCCGGGAGAAGCCGAGGCCCGCCGAGAGGAAGCGGCGGATCTCGTCGCCGTCGAGCACCTCCACCCGGCGTCCCTCCGCCTTCAGCCGGTCACCGAGCAGCCGGGCGATGGTCGTCTTGCCCGCGCTCGGCAGCCCGGTGAGCCAGACGGTGGCTCCCAGCGGTCTTGCCGTGGTGGTCATGCGCAACAGTCCTCTTCTCGTTCTCTGCCCCCGTGGACGACCTCACGGACGGTAGGTAAGAAACTTGAGAAGAGGCACAGAGAAACCTGAGGGTTGCGTGAGTGACGCGCGTTGTGCGTGAGGTCACAGGACCATGTGGCCAGGTCATAGGGTCATGTGGCCAGGTCACAGGACCATGTGGTCAGGTCACAGGTCCGCGAAGACCGCCCCCGCGTCCCGCAGCCGCGCGTGCAGCGCCCGGAACACGGCGGCCGAGCGGGCGCCCGGCCAGTCGTCCGGCAGCAGGCGCGCGGGCAGGCCGGGGTCGGCGTAGGGCAGGCGGCGCCAGGAGTCCAGGGCGAGCAGGTAGTCCCGGTAGGCGTCCTGGGGCGGGGTGTCCGGGCGTTCCTCCCAGTCGCGCAGTACGCGCGCGTGGCGGTCGAGGAACGCCTCGTGCTCCTTGGCGATCGCGGCCAGGTCCCACCAGCGGGCCACCGCCTCGGCGGTCGGCGCGAACCCGAGGTGCTCGCCGCGGAAGAAGTCCACATAGGTGTCCAGCCGCAGCCGGCCGAGGACGTGCCGGGTCTCCTCGTACAGCCGGGCCGGGGCGATCCACACCCCGGGGGCGGCGGTGCCGAAGCCGAGGGCGGCCAGGCGCGAGCGCAGTATGTGCCGCTTCTGCCGTTCCGACTCCGGCACCGAGAACACGGCGAGCACCCAGCCGTCGTCGGCCGGGGGATCGGTGGCGTAAATGCGCCGGTCGCCGTCGTCGAGCAACTGCCGGGCCTCGTCGGACAGTTCGTATCCGGCCGCGCCCCGGGCGGTGCGGGCGGGCAGCAGCAGGCCGCGCCGTTTGAGACGGGACACCGACGAGCGCACGGACGGCGCGTCCACCCCCACCGCCGCCAGGAGCCGGATCAGCTCGGCGACGGGGACCGGGCCCGGCGCGTAGCGGCCGTACGCGCCGTAGAGCGTGACGATCAGGGACCGTGGTGCATGCTGGTCGGACACGTTGATCATCTTAGGTCGTCGGCATCACTGCCGGTCACCCCCTGTTTCCCTGCCGGTCGGCGACTCCGCGTCCCCGCGGGCCGATGGTTCCGCGTACCCGTCGGCCGGCAGCCGGAACCGCTGGAGTTTGCCGGTCGCCGTGCGCGGCAGCGCGGTGCGGAACACGATCTCGCGCGGGCACTTGTACGGCGCCAGCTCCGCCCGTACGAAGGCGCGCAGCGCCTCGGCGTCCCGCTCGGCGCCGTCCTTCAGTACCGCGAAGGCGACCACGACCTGCCCGCGCCGCGCGTCCGGCCGCCCCACCACCGCCGCCTCGACCACGTCCGGGTGGCGCAAAAGCGCCTCCTCCACCTCCGGCCCGGCGATGTTGTACCCGGCCGAGACGATCATGTCGTCGGCGCGGGCGACGTACCGGAACCAGCCGTCGGGGTCGCGGACGTAGAGGTCCCCGGTGATGTTCCAGCCGCCGCGCACGTACTCCCGCTGCCGCGGATCGTCGAGATAACGGCACCCCACGGGCCCGCGCACCGCGAGCAGCCCGGGCTCCCCGTCCGGCACGGGGCGGCCGTGCGCGTCCTGCACCTCGGCCTGCCACCCCGGCACCGGCACACCGGTCGTGCCGGGCCGGATCAGCTCGTCGGCGGCGGAGACGAAGATGTGCAGCAGTTCGGTGGCGCCGATGCCGTTGATCAGGCGCAGCCCGGTGCGCTCGTACCAGGCCCGCCAGGTGGCGGCGGGCAGGTTCTCCCCGGCGGAGACACAGCGCCGCAGCGACGACAGGTCGTGCGGGCCCGGTGCGGCGAGCATCGCGCGGTACGCGGTCGGCGCGGTGAACAGCACCGACACCCGGTGCTCGGCGATCGCGGGCAGCAGCTCCCGGGGCCCGGCCCGCTCCAGCAGCAGGGAGCAGGCCCCGGCCCGCATCGGGAAGATCACCAGCCCGCCCAGGCCGAAGGTGAAGCCGAGCGGCGGACTGCCGGCGAAGAGGTCGTCCGCGCGGGGCCGCAGGACGTGCCGGGAGAAGGTGTCGGCGATCGCCAGCACGTCCCGGTGCAGGTGCACGCACCCCTTCGGGCGCCCGGTGGTCCCCGAGGTGAACGCGATCAGCGCCACGTCGTCGGCGGCGGTCTCCACGGCCGGGTACGGCGTCGAGGGCGCCGGACGGCGCAGCAGGTCGTCGGGGGAGTCACCGCCGTACGTCGTGATTCGCAGCCCCGGGACCCCGGCCTCGGCGAGGTCGCCCACGCACCGTATGTCGCACAGGGCGTGCCGTACGCGGGCGATCGCGCACATCCGGCTCAGCTCGGACGGCCGCTGCTGCGCGAGCACGGTCACCGCGATCGCGCCCGCCTTGAGCACCGCCAGCCAGCAGGCGGCCAGCCAGGGGGTGGTGGGGCCGCGCAGCAGCACCCGGTTGCCGGGGACCACGCCGAGGTCACGGGTGAGCAGGTGCGCGAGCCGGTCCACCCGGGCGCGCAGCTCGCCGTAGCTCCACACGTCACCGGACGGGGTGCGGAAGACCGGGCGGCCGGCACCGGCACCGCCTTCGAGCAGTTCGGTGGCGGCGTTCAGGCGGTCCGGGTAGCGCAGTTCCGGCAGGTCGAAGCGGAGGTCGGGCCACTGGTCGGGCGGTGGCAGCCGGTCGCGGGCGAAGGTGTCGACGTGGGCGGTGGCGGTGCTCCGGGGATTCATGACGGTGCGCCCCCTGCTCGTGGTGAGCTCGCGTCCGCGCAGCGTATCGCGTCCGTGACGGCGGTCAATACGCCGCGATAGCCTGGGAGTTGGGGCCCGGCAGGCAGAGCAGATAGAGCAGACGGAGCAGACGGAGCAGACGGAGCAGACAGACAGGGAGACCGTCGATGGGGGACCGCCGATGACGGCATTCGCGCTCACGCCGGAACAGTCCGCCTGGTGCGCCGAGTTGCGCGCCCTGGCCGCCGAACGGCTGCGCCCGCTCGCCGACCGGGGAACGCCCGGCCGGGTCAACCGCCCCCTGGTCGCCGCCCTCGGCTCCCTCGGCCTGCTCCCGCGCCTGTTCACCTCCCCGGCCCTCGACCTGTGCCTGATGCGCGAGTCCCTCGCGTACGCCTGCACGGAGGCCGAGACCGCCCTCGCCCTCCAGGGGCTGGGCGCCCATCCGGTGCACGCCCACGGCACCGAGGCCCAGCGCGCCCACTGGCTGCCGCGCGTCGCCGACGGCACGGCGGTGGCCGCCTTCGCCCTCACCGAACCGGGCGCCGGCTCGGACGCGGCGGCCCTGTCGCTGGCGGCCCACCGGGACGGCCCGGCCGGCTGGCGGCTGACCGGCGAGAAGTGCTGGATCTCCAACGCCCCCGAGGCCGACCTCTACACCGTCTTCGCCCGGACGACCCCCGGCGCCGGCGCCCGCGGCGTCACCGCGTTCCTGGTCCCCGCCGACCGCCCCGGCCTCACCGGCACCCCCCTGGAGATGCTCTCCCCGCACCCCATCGGCACCCTCGCCTTCGACGGCGTACCGGTGACGGAGGACGACGTGCTGGGCGAGCCGGACCACGGCTTCCGGGTGGCGATGGACACCCTGAACCGGTTCCGCCCCAGCGTCGGCGCCTTCGCCGTCGGCATGGCCCGGGCCGCCCTGGACGCCACCGTGGCCCACACCCGCGCCCGCGACGCCTTCGGCGGCCCGCTCAGCGCCCTCCAGGCCGTCTCCCACCAGGTCGCCGAGATGGCCGTGCGCACGGAGGCGGCCCGCCTGATGGTGTACGCGGCGGCGACGGCGTACGACGCGGGGGCGCCGGACGTCCGCGCACGCGCCGCGATGGCCAAACTGCTGGCCACGGAGACCGCGCAGTACGTCGTCGACCGCGCCGTCCAACTGCACGGCGCGCGCGCCCTGCGCCGCGGCCACCTCCTCGAACACCTCTACCGCGAGGTGCGCGCCCCCCGCGTCTACGAGGGCGCGAGCGAGGTCCAACGGGACATCATCGCCCGCGAGTCGTACACGCGAGCCGAGGGGGACGCATGAGCGCCGAGCGCGTGAACCCGCCCGCCCTCGCCCCGCCCGCGGGCTTCTCGCACGCCGTCGTCGCCACCGGCACCCGCGTCGTCTTCCTGGCCGGCCAGACCGCGCTGGACGCCGAGGGGAAGGTGACCGGACGGACCCTCCCCGAGCAGTTCGACACGGCACTCGCCAACCTGCTGACGGCCCTGCGCGCGACCGGCGGCACCCCCGCCGACCTGGCCCGGGTCACCGTCTACGCCACCGACGTCGCCGCCTACCGCGCCCAGGCCGCCGTACTGGGCCGGATCTGGCGCGAGCGGATGGGCCGCGCCTACCCGGCGATGGCCGTCGTCGAGGTCGTCCGGCTGTGGGACGAGACGGCGCTGGTCGAACTGGACGGGTTCGCGGTCCTGCCGTAGCACCGTACGGGCGTACGGGCATACGGGCATACGGGTGCACGGGTGTACGGGGTTCAGGCGGCGGCCGTCAGTCGGCCGGCGTGGACGCCGGTGCGGTCGCGGCGCGGGGACACGACCGGCACGGTCCGGCGACGCCGCCCCCCTCACGAGGGACGCGCCACCGAAGGGGTGACGGTCACACCGAGTGCCGCACCCGGCGGGTACCAGTGGAAACCCCACTCTTCAGGAGGTTCCCGTGTCCTTGAAGTCCGCGCTGGCGCGTCCCGCCCTGTGCGCCGCCCTGCTCCTGCTGACCGCCGCCCCCGTGGCCCAGGCCGCCCCCGCCGAGCAGACCGGCACCGTCCCGCCCGCCGTCGTCCCGTCCGGCAGTGGCACGGTGACGGTCGACCCGACCGGCCGCATCGCCCCCGACGGCACCGTCACCCTCGCCGGCACCTACCGCTGCGACGCCGCCCGGGGCCTCGCCTTCGTCAGCGCCTCGGTCAGCCAGGACGCCGGCACCGTACGGTACGGCCTGCGCGGCACCCGGGCGGTGTGCGACGGGCAGGTGCACCCCTGGGCCGGCTCGGGCAGACCCACGTCAGCGAACGCCGCACCGGCCCTGAAGCCGGGGCCCGCCCAGGTCGAGGCGACCGTGGTGGAACTGCGCCCCCTGATCCTCCCGCTGCCCACCATCCACGCCTGGCAGCGGCAGGACGTGACCCTGGTACAGGGCTGACGGAAGGCGGCCCCGGCCGGCGGGACCGTCGCCGCCGGCCGGACCGGTCAGCGCTCCCGCGCCACGAGGTCCCGCGCCGCCGGGTGCGGCAGGACGGTCGCCGCCGGGGCCCCGTAGATCTCCTGCCGCCACAGCGCGTCGCACAGCCGGGTGATGCCTCCGGTCAGGTGTCTGCGGTACGTGCTGAAGGGCAGTCCCAGTCGTTGGGCGACCACCTGCTGGGTGGGCATGCCCTTGGTGAGGTAGGTCCGGGACACCGCGCGGTAGTACTTCTCGCCGCCTGCTTCCGAGCGCAGGCCCTCGACCGCGTCCGCCAGGATCTGGGGGAGGGTGCGGCCGGTGCCCGCTGTCAGTCTGCTGCGGGTGAGCGGGTTCGCGGACCATTCCCGGGGGCGGAAGAACGTGCGGAGCGCGTCGCGCAGCGCGGCGTCGAACTCGGGGCGGGACAGGACGGTGAACTCCGCGTCCGGCGGCACCTCCTCGCCGCCCGTCCCGACGGTGCGCGACCCGTCCCGGACGTGGGACAGCATCAGCCGGGTCTTCTCCTCCGCCCAGGCCCACACCGGCTGGACCCGCCAGTCGATGGCGAACAGCGTGTAGGTCAGGGCGCCCACCCGGGGCCGCTCCGCGACGGGGCGCAGCCCGAGGCTGGTCATGTACGGCGTCCAGAACGTCCCCGTCCGTACGGCGACGTACATCCACGCCACCCGGCCCTCGGACTTCGCGGCCTCGGCCAGGGTCCGCCACTGGTGGAGGTTCTCGACCGGGGAGATCTTCGGGTACTCCGGCGCCGTCACCGAGAAGCGGGCCAGCGCCACGTGCTCGCCGTCGCGGAGCGGCCGGGTGGCCCGCGCGTGGTTCCAGGCCGCCTCGGCCACCGGGTCGTGGAACGCGCGCGGGGCCTCGTCGAGCCGCAGCCAGGCGGAGAAGCCGACCGCCTTGTTCTCACGCGCGGTGCGGCACATCCGGAACGCGTCCGGGCGGCGTTCCAGCCACGCCGCCGCCAGGGCGGCCGACTCCTCGCCCTCGACCTCGGTCACCAGTGCCTCGACCCGCCGCCGGTCCTCCGCCTCGTACGGGGTGAGCCGTACCTCGCCCGCCTCCCGCCAGCTGTTGAAGTCGGACATGTACCGGTCGTCGCGGTACAGGAAGAGGAAGGAGCGCACGGCGGACAGCGTCCCGTCCGCGGGTGTGGTGCGGATCTGCTCGAACAGGTGCCGGCCGAGCCGCCCGTGCAGTTCGGCGTAGCCGTCCGGGTCGCGCCAGCGCAGGTCCTCCTCCAGCGCCTGGCGGACCACGTCGTGCGGGAAGAGGCCGTCCTGCGCGGACTCGATGAACGGGAGCGTGCGCAGCCAGGCGAACAGGGCGGCGGCGTCGTCGCCGAGGACGACCCGCAGCAGTGTCTCCGTGGTCACGTGGACGCGGGCGCACACCTCCAGCGCCCGGCGGTGCAGCGGTGAGGGGACCTCGCCGACCAGCCGGGAGAGCAGGGTCGCCACGACATCCATGCTGGGTTTCCAACGGGTGGCGGTAGGGGCGGGTTCGCGCACCGCCACCGCGGCGGCCAGGGCCAGGGCGAGCGGATGCCCGCCGGTGAAGGCCAGCAGCCCGGCCTGGTCCCGCCGGGGTACTCCTCGGGCGCTGAGCAGGGCGGTGGCCTCGTCCGGGGACAGATTGCGCAGTGCCATGCGGTACAGCAGGTCCGCCCACCCCGGGTCGGAGGTCCACTCCGTGTCCGGTGCCTGCCGTCCGGCGATCACCGCCACCGCGCCGTCCGGCAGCCTGGGCAGGAACCTGTCCCGCAGCCAGCCCTCCAGCCCCTGGCAGCGTTCGAAGGTGTCGATGACCAGGACCGTGCCGTCTTCGGTGAGCGCCGCCCCGGCCTCCCGCTCGAACGCCTCCGGCGTCGGCTGGACCGTACGGCCGTCGATCTCCAGCACCGGCCGGCCGCCTGCCCGCGCCTCGGCCGCGAAGCGACGCAGCAGCATCGACTTGCCGATGCCCCCGGGCCCGTGCACGAAGAGCACGGCCGGGGCTCCCTCGTCACCGGCCAAGGCGGCGCGGAAGACGGCGAGTTCCGCTGTCCGCCCGGTGAACCCCCGGTCACGTCCGCGCCGCAGGCGGCCCGCTATGACGTGGGGAGCACTGCCGGTCACGTGGGTCTCCTCCTGCCGTCGCCGCTCGCTCACTGGTCGTCGGCGTTACTGACTTCGCATCATACACCGATCAGAGGGGTTACTTGTGAGGGGTAACTCGCGCAATGTCTATGGTGGTTGGCGCGCCTGGTGCAGGAATGAGCGTCTTGGACACCTCCTTAGTGGGTGTCCTGATCATGGTCAGGCGTTGTCCAGGGCCGCGAGGACCTCCTTCGCGGTGGTCGCGCTGGACTGCGGGTTCTGCCCGGTGATCAGGTTGCCGTCGACGACGACGGTGTCCGACCACGGCGCGCCCGCCCGGACGTGCGCGCCGCGCTCGCCGAGGCGGTCTTCGACGAGCCACGGAGCGGCGTCGCCGAGGCCGCCCTGCCGCTCCTCCTCGTTGGTGAAGCCGGTGAGGCCGCGGCCGGCGAACAGGAACGCCCCGGCGCTGTCGGTGGCGCTGAGCAGGGCGGCGACGCCGTGGCACAGCGCGGCGACGGTCCGGCCCCGCTGGTCGGCCTCGGTGAGCAGGGCGCCCAGCGCGGGGTCGTCCGCCAGGTCGGTCATCGGGGCGTGCCCGCCGGGCAGGTAGAGCGCGTCGTAGTCGGCGGCCTCGACCGTGCCCAGGTCGAGCGGCGCGTCGAGGTCGGCGGCGATGGAGTCCAGGTAGGCGCGGAACTCGGCCCCGTCGGCGGCCCGCACGCCGCCGCGCTCGTCCAGCGAGACGGGGTCCACGGTGGGGCGCGCTCCGGCGGGGGTGGCGATGTCCACCTGGTGGCCCGCCTCGACGAGCACCTTGTGGGACACGGCCACCTCCTCCGCCCAGTAGCCGGTGGGGTGGGCGCTGCCGTCGGCCAGCACCAGGGTGTCCGCGGCCGAGACGATCATCAGGATCTTCGCCATGACGGTTTCCTCCGGGTTCGGTTCGGGTTCGGTGGGTGTCGGAACGCCATCCACTTTCCATCAGGATCCCGTTGGCGTCAGAAGCCTTCCATAAGCCTTCTTATGTACGGTGCTTGCATGAGCGACCTCGATCTGCTGGCGAGCTTCCTGGAGATCTACCGCCGCGGATCACTGACCGCCGCTGCCGCCGCCCTCGGCGTCTCCCAGCCCGCCGTCAGCGGGCAACTGGCGCGCCTTGAGGAGCAGATGGGCACCGTGCTCTTCGAACGCTCCCGGCGCGGGGCCGTGCCGACGGCGCGTGCGCACGACCTCGCCCGGCGCGTCACCGCTCCCCTGGACCAGTTGCGCGGTGCCCTGGCCCAGGACGCCGACGGCCAGGCCCATCGGGGTACGGTCCGGCTCGGCGCGGCGGGGGAGCTGACCGCCTCCCGGTTGATACCGGCCCTGGCGCCGCTGGCCGGCGGCGGCCTGCACCTGGACATCACCCTCGGACTGGCCGAGGACCTGCTCACCGCCCTCGCCGACGGGGAACTGGACCTGGTGGTCTCCTCCGTCCGCCCCTCGGCCGGCCGGCGCGGACTCGCCGCCGTGCCGTTCGTCGACGAGGAGTTCGTTTTGGTGGCGACCCCCACGACGGCCCGCTCGGTGGATCAGGACTGGCTGGCCGAGGATCCCCTGGCCGCCCTGGCCCACCTGCCGATCGTGGCCTACAGCCGGGAACTGCCGATCGTCCGCCGGTACTGGCGCAGCGAGTTCGGCCACCGGCCGCCCAACCCGGTCTCGGTGATCGTGCCCGACCTGCGGGCCGTGCTGGCCGCCGTCGTCGCCGGCGCCGGGATCTCCGTGCTGCCCCGCTACCTGGCCGACCCCGCCCTGGCCGCCGGCTCGCTGGAACTGCTGCACCACACGCAGATCCAGCCGCTCAACACCCTCTATCTCGTCACGCGTTCCGGTCCCACGCCGGCGCCCGTGGTCCTGGTGCAGCGCCAGTTGCACCGGCAGGCCGAGACCTGGGGGCCCCTGTGAGGCGGACCGTCCGCCCCCGGTGACAGACCGGCCGACGCGGGCGCGCTCACCGGGTCAGGCGGCGCAGCTCGCCCTCGTACAACTCGGCCGGGTCGAAGCCCATGCCGGTGAAATGGCCCGCCAGTTCCAGGGAGAGGAGGCCGTGCAGGCGGGTCCAGAAGACCAGGGCGCGGCGCAGGGCGGCCGGTGGCGCCGGGTGGTCGGCGGCCCATTGCCGGTGCTCGGCCAGGTGGGCCTCCAGGCGGGCGTCGGGGCCGGTGTCGGAGCCGGGGCCGGAGCCGGGGCCGGGGCGGCCGTCGGCCGGGGTGCCCACGGCCGTGCCGGTCATGCGCTGGGCGGCGTCGAGGAGGGAGGCCATGATCTCCGCGGCGATCGCGGTGATGTCGTCGGGCGCGTGGTAGCCGGGGACCGGTGTGCCGTAGACGAGGAAGTAGCGCTGGGGGTCGTCCAGTGCCCAGGCGCGCAGCGCGTGTCCCAGTACGGCCAGATCCGAGCCCGGCGCGGCGGCGGCGGAGCGGACGGCGTCGGCGAGACTGCGGTACGCGTCGCGGATCAGCTCGGTGATCAGCTCGTCCCGGCCGGCGAAGTACCGGTAGAGCGCGGGGCCGCTCATGCCCATCTGCTTGGCGATGGCGTTCAGTGACAGCCCCGGCGCCCCCGCCGCGGCGATCTGCTCCCAGGCGCGCTCCTTGATCTCGGCCCGGAGCTGGGTCCGGTAGCGCTCGCGGGGGGTCTCCTTGCCGACGGCGGTCATGTGCTCGTCCCTTCCCTGTCGGATCACCGGCTCACCGGCTCCCGGGGCCGCACGAGCGGTTCGCACACGCTCATGGTTAGACCCTATTACGAAAGCTCTTGACCGTCACTCCGCGATGGAGTTATAACCTCTAGCGAAAGTACTAGCCGCTAACCGCCGCTGGTGAGGGGTCGATGGAGGTCGCCATGAACACTGGGGAAATGATCGAGGTCGTGCTGCCGGGCAAGGTCGAGCCGGAGGGACTTCAGGTGCGGCGGGGAGCCGTCCCGGCCCCCGGTCCGGGCCAGGTCGTCGTCCGCATGGAGGCGACCGGCGTCTCCTTCGCCGAGCAGCAGATGCGCCGCGGCCGCTACTACGACCAGCCGCCGTTCCCCTTCGTCCCCGGCTACGACATGGTCGGCACCGTCCTCACGGCCGGAGACGGGGTCGCGCCGAGCCTGGCCGGCACCCGGGTGGCCGCGCTGCTCAAGGTCGGCGGCTGGGCCAGCCACGTGGTCGTCGACGCCGCCGACGTGGTGCCGGTGCCGGACGGGATCGGCGCGGCAGAGGCGGAGACCCTGGTCGTCAACGGCATCACTGCCTGGCAGATGCTGCACCGTCAGGCCCGCGTCCGGGCCGGGCAGACCGTCCTGGTGCACGGCGCCAACGGGGGAGTCGGCTCGGCCCTGACCCAGCTCGCCCGGGCCGCGGGCGCCGACGTGATCGGCACCGCTTCCGCGCGCCACCACGACGCCCTGCGGGAAAGGGGAGTGACCCCGGTCGACTACCGCACCGAGGACATCCCCGCGCGCGTCCGCCAACTCGCCCCGGGCGGCGTGGACGCCGTCTTCGACCACGTCGGCGGCCGCGGCGTCGTCGACTCCTGGAGGCTGCTCGCGCCCGGCGGCACGCTCGTCTCCTACGGCACCGCCTCCACCCGCGACGACGAGGGCTCCAAGCAGTGGCCCGTGCTCAAGCTGCTGGGCCGGGTGTGGCTGTGGAACGCCCTGCCCAACCGCCGGCACGCCTACTTCTACAACGTCTGGGCCGGCCGCGCCCTGTCCAAGGACCGGTTCCGGGCCCGGCTGCGCGCCGACCTCACCGAGGTCTTCGAGGCGCTCCGGCGCGGCGACATCACCGCCCGGATCGCCGCGGAGCTGCCCCTCACCCAGGCCGCCGAGGCACTGCGGCTGGCCGAGTCCGGCACCGTCGCCGGCAAGGTCGTCCTGCGCGCCTGACGCCCCGACGCGCAGCACGGACCGGCACCGCGGACCCGTATCGCGGACCCGTATCGCGGACCCGTATCGCGGACCGGCACCGCGGACCCGCATGGCGGACCGGTACCGCGGACCCGTATCGCGGACCGGCACCGCGGACCCGTATCGCTGACCGGTACCGCGGACCCGAAGCGCGGACCGGAACTGCGGGCCCGCACAACGGACCGGCCCGGCACCGCGAACCGCACCGCGAACCGCACCGCGGACCGCACCGCGGACCGACCCCGAACGGTCAGCCCGCCGTCTGCCGGCGCCTGCGGTAGTTGGCCACCTTGTGCCGGTTGCCGCACTCGGCCATGCCGCACCAGCGCCGGTTGCCGGACCGCGACAGGTCCACGAAGAGACGGGTGCACTCCTCGTTGAGGCACTCCCGCACCCGGGCGAAGTCGGCGCCGCCCAGCAGATCCACGGTGTCCCGGGCCACCGCGCCCAGCACCTCGTCGACGCCCCCGGTACGGGCGAGGCGACCGTCCTCGTCGAGCTGGTGCCTCGGCAGCGGCAGCCGGGCCGCCTCGTTCACCTCGGCGAGCGCCTCCCGTACCTCGCCGTCCGCGGCCGGCGTCAGGGGCCACGCGCGGACCAGCGCGTACACGGCCTCTCGGAGGCGGCACGTCCTCGACAGGGCGCGTCCGTCCAGCGGACCGGGCGCGTCGAGCAGCCCGGCCTGCTGGATCCAGCGCCCCAGGTCGTCAGGCGAGCGCAGGAGTTCGATGCGCCGGCTCCGCCGCCACAGCAGGGTGCCCGCGAGGTCCAGGGACAGCCGCCCGCTGACAAAGACGAAGTCATCCACCCCCTCATGGTGCCAGGTGGCCCCCGGCACCGCCGTCACCCTCCCTCCCGCCCAGCGCCTCGACGACGCGGCCGAGGACCTCCTCCAGTACGTTCCGCGAGGTGGCGAAGTTCAGCCGGAGGAACCCGTCGGCGCCCGGCCCGAAGGGGGCGCCGCCGTCGAGCAGGACCCGGCCCTCCCGCAGGACCTTCTCCACCGGCGGCTCGTCCAGCCCGAGCGGCCGGGTGTCCAGCCACGCCAGGTACGTCGCCTCGGGCAGACGGTGGCGGACCAGGGGGAGCCGGTCGCGCACCACCTCGTGGACGCGCCGGCGATTGCGGTCCAGCACGGTCAGCAGCTCGCGCTGCCAGGCGTCGCCGTGCCGCCACGCGGCGAGGGTGGCGACGACACCGAGCGGGGAGACGGTGCCGTACAGGTCGGGCGGCTGCGCGTCGCGCAGCGCGAGGAGGCGGTCGGGGCCGTAGTGCGTGACGGCACAGCGGATGGCCGCCAGGTTGAACGCCTTGGTCGCGGAGGTCAGGGTCACCGTGCGGCGTGCGGTGGCGTCGGACAGGCTGGCGAAGGGGATGTGCCGGTGCGGGGCGTAGGTCAGCTCGGCGTGGATCTCGTCGCTGACGACGAGCAGGTCGTGCCGTCGCGCGATGGCCGCGATCTCGCCGAGTTCGTCCCGCGTCAGCACC
Organism: Streptomyces sp. NPDC090994; assembly: GCF_044768905.1. Lineage (NCBI taxonomy): Bacteria > Bacillati > Actinomycetota > Actinomycetes > Kitasatosporales > Streptomycetaceae > Streptomyces > Streptomyces sp. NPDC090994. The sequence goes on along the minus strand of NZ_JBIVWS010000015.1, from coordinate 178,588 downwards.
CGGCCGGTGGGGTTGTGCGGGTTGACCAGGACCAGCGCGGTGCAGCCGGACCGCTTCACGGCGGTGTCCAGGGCGGCGAAGTCAATGCGCGGTCCGTCGTCCGTGTCCTCCATCGGCACGGGCACGATACGGCGGTTCATCGTCCGCAACGTCGCCAGGAACGGCGGGTAGTTGGGAACCTGCACCGCCACCGCGTCCCCGTCCGACGTCGCGAGGTGCAGGACGAGTTGCAGGCACTGGATCAGGTCGGTCTGCTCGCGCACCCGGTCCGCCGACGCGGCCCATCCGAACCGCCCGGCCATCCGCTCGGCGAAGGCCGTACGCAGCGGACTGCCGTCCGGCCAGTCCGGGTAACCGAGATCGCGGCCGTCGACCGCCTCGCGCAGCGCGGCCACCACCGGCGGCGGGGTGGGGAAGTCCATGTCGGCCACCCAGGCGGGCAGCACGTCCCGCTCCGGGCGGTGCCACTTCACGCTGCCGCGAGCGCGCAGCCAGTCCATGCCGAGGTCGTCGAAGCCGGGCACCGCCCGAGCCGGCGCGAGCTTCATGCCAGGGCTCCCGTCCGCAGCAGATCGCGGGTGATCTCCACCTGTCCGTGATGCTGGGCCAGTTCCTCCAGGACATGGAGCTGGACGCCCCGCACACTCAGGGGGCGCTCCGGCCCCTCGAAATCGGCGGGCGGTACGTTGCGCGGCGGCTGTGACGGCAACGCCTCGCGGAGGTCCGCGTCCAGCCGTACGAAGAGCGCGTCGACCTCCTTGCGCAGCTGTCGCGCGTTCCCCCTCGCGGTGAACTCGGAGGGCCGGTCACGATCGACCCTGCGCCCCGCGACCACGTGCCCCAGCCAGTAGTCGGCCACCGCGACGCAGTGGTGCGCGATGGCGTAGGGGGAGTTGGCGCCGGGCAGCGGCGGCGCGGTGTTGCCGAGGTCGTCGCCCAGTCGCTCCAACTCCTCCAGCGCGCCGAGCAGGCCGTCGAAGGCGCGGTGAAGGAAGTACAGGTACTCGTCGTGATCGTGCACGGTTGCCTCCTCATCGGTAGGAGCATCAGCATCATCACGACGAGGACACCGGTCAAGCTGGTGTTTGAAAGAAGGTGAAATGTTCAATATGAGGCATAAACAATGGAGAAGCGAAGATCCAAGGCGGTCTTCCGTAACCACTTAACCTGGTGTCTCCTCCCGAGGAGAACCGTGCCGTCCGTCGTGGTCAGCCGTACTCCGCCAGAACTCACGCAGGGCCAGGGCGAGTGCCTCGGGTACCTCTTCGGCGATGTGGTGTCCAGAGGAGATCGGGCCGCCGACCAGGCGGCCGTCCGCCCAGTCGCGCCAGATGCTCAGCACGTCACCGTAGAGGTCGGTCATGTCGTCGCGGTCGGCCCACAGCACGTGCAGCGGGCAGCCGATGCGGCGGCGGGCCCGGCGGTCGGCGTCGTCGTGCTCCCGGTCGATGCCGAGTCCGGCCCGGTAGTCCTCGCACATGGCGTGCACGGTGGCCGGGTCGTGGATCGCGCGCCGGTAGTCCTCGTACGCTTCAGCGCCCATCTGCTCGGGAGTTCCCTGGTACCAGGCGTCGGGGTCGGCGTCGATGACGCGCTCGGCGGGCTTGTCGGTCTGCCCGAGGAAGAACCAGTGCCACCAGCTCGCGGCGAACGTCGCGTCACAGCGCCGCAGTGCCTCTCCGATGGGAACGGCGTCCAGCACGCTGAGGGCGGACACGGCCCCCGGGTGGTCCAGGGCCAGTCGTGTGGCCACGTACGCGCCCCGGTCGTGCCCGACGACGGCGAACCGCTCGTGCCCGAGGCGGCGCATGACCGTCAGGCAGTCGCCGGCCATGGCGCGCTTGGAATACGGACTGTGCCGCTCGTCGGTCGGCGGCTTGTCGGACGCGCCGTAACCCCGCAGGTCCGGGCAGACCACCGTGTGCCCGGCCGCGGCCAGCAGCGGCGCGACGCGGTGCCAGGTCGCGTGCGTGCGCGGATGGCCGTGCAGGAGCAGCACCGCCGGGCCGCTGCCGCCATGACGCACCCGCAGGTGAACGCCGTCTCCCTCGCACCGCGTCAGCTCGAAGCCGTCGAACACGTAGCCTCCCGCGCCTCGGACATCGCGGCCCGTCTGCCCCGGAGCGCCCTTCGCACACGCCGAGGCCTGGGGTGGCGGGCCGGAGGCCGGCCGGAGCGGCGGGGGCCGGGGGCCCCGTACCCGCGCCGGGGCCCGGTGCCCGCGCCGGGACTCCGTTGCCGCGCCGGGCCGCAGGGCCCGTGCCAAAATGGGCATGCCGTCCGTTCCGCTGTCCATCGAGGTTTCCCCGTGCCCAAGCCCGTCGCCCGCGTTCCCCAGCGACGTAATGCGCGGTCCAACCGGGCGCGCATTCTGGCCACGGCGCGGCAGGAGCTGGGGCGCAACCCCGACATCACCCTCGAAGAACTGGCCCGGGCGTCCGGTGTCGTACGGCGCACCCTGTTCGGTCACTTCCCCGGCCGGGCGGCGCTGCTGGAGGCGCTGGCCGAGGAGGCGACCGAGAGCCTGCGCGACGCCATGGCGGCCGGTGTGCGACCGGCGGAGCGTGCCGAACTGGCCCTCGCGTACTTCACGTTGTCGCTGTGGCCCGTGGGGGACCGCTACCGGATGCTCCTGGCGCTGGCCCGCCGCGACCTGGGCGAAGAGCGTGTCGCCGAGATCCTCAGGCCGGCGCGGGAAGAGATCGCGGCCATCCTGGAACGCGGTCAGCGCGACGGTGTCTTCCACACGCATCTCCCGCCGGAGGCGCTGAGCGCCGGCCTGGAGGCGGTGACGGTCGCGCTGCTCGAAGCCGTCAACAAGGGGACGCTGGAGGACGACGGCACCCGGTCCACCACCGCCTCGCTGATCGCGGCCGGTGTGCCGGACCAGCAGGCGCGCGCGGTGGTCGACGAGGCCGTCTCCCTGATGGCCGCGCGGACCGCGGCCGAAGACTGAGCCGAACGGGCGGCGTCACCGCCCTGATTGTCATGGCCATGACCTCCATCCAGAGTGCCTGGCGGTGTTATTTGCGCACCGATGTGCAGACAACTACGCTGCTCATGAATGTGCAAATAACGTCCCCTCGGGAGTCTCCGTGCCTCTGCTGGCCAACACACCTGTCGACAGGACGGCAGGGCCGTACCCGCGGCGCTGGTGGGCGCTGGGCGTTCTGTGCCTGAGCCTGCTGATCGTGGTCATGGCCAATACGTCCCTGATCGTCGCCGCCCCCGACATGACCCGGGATCTGCGGCTGAGCAGCAGTGATCTGCAGTGGGTGATCGACGGCTACACCGTTCCGTACGCCGCGCTGATGCTCGTACTCGGGGCGATCGGCGACAAGTACAGCCGTCGCGGTGCCCTGGTGACGGGCCTGGTGGTCTTCGCCGGCGGTTCCGTGCTGGGCAGCGTGGTCGACGAGACCGGGCTGGTCATCGTCGCCCGCGCGATCATGGGGGTGGGGGCCGCGGTCGTCATGCCCGCCACGCTCTCCCTGCTGGTGGCCATGTTCCCCCAGGGTGAGCGGGCCAAGGCCATCACCGCCTGGACCGCGACCTCCGGTCTCGCCATAGCCGTCGGCCCCGTCGTGGCCGGCTGGCTGCTGGAGCGGCACGCCTGGGGCTCGACCTTCCTGATCAACGTGCCCATCGCGGTGGCCGCCGTCATCGGCGCCTTCGCCCTCGTACCGCCGTCGAAGGCGGAGGGCATGGGCCGGATCGACTACGTGGGCGGTCTGCTGTCGATCGTCTCCGTCGGCACGCTCGTCTACGCCATCATCGAGGGCCCGCACTTCGGGTGGGGCACCGGCCCGGTCGCCGCGGTTGTGGTCGCGGGCGCCGGCTTCGTCGCCTTCACCCTGTGGGAGCTGCGGCACCCGCACCCGATGCTGGACGTGCGGAAGTTCAGGCTGCGCGGCTTCAGCGGCTCGATGCTCGCGGTGCTGTTCTTCTTCTTCGGCACCTTCGGCTCGATCTACTACGCCACCCAGTTCCTGCAGTTCGTGCTCGGCTATGACGCGCTGGAGACCGGCGTCCGTCTGCTGCCGCTGGCCGGGGCCGTGTTCGCCGGTGCCGCGGCCACCGGGAAGCTGACCCCGAGGCTCGGGGTGAGGGCCGTGATCGTGCCCGGTATGGCGATCGGGACGGTGGCCGTGTTCCTGCTCACCCGGATCGACGCGGGCTCGACGTACGGCGACTTCCTGCCGTCGCTCCTGCTGCTGGGCTTCGCGATCGGCCTCAGCGTCTCCCCGGCCACCGACACGATCATGGGCTCCTTCCCCGAGTCCCAACTGGGCGTCGGCGGCGGTGCCAACGACACCTCGCTGGAACTGGGCGGTTCCCTCGGCATCGCCGTCCTCGGCTCCCTGCTGGCCACCGCGTACCAGGACGAGCTGGCCGACCTGGTCGGCGGCCGGCTGCCGGCCGCGGCACTGGAGGCGGCCCAGGACTCGGTGGGCAGCGGCCTGGCCGTCGCCGAACAGGTCGCCCAGGACCCGGCCGGCGGGGCCCAGCAGGCCCGGACGCTGGTGGGTGCCGTACACGAGGCGTTCGCCCACGGCGTCGCGCACACCAGCCTCATCGGCGGCATCATCATGGCCGCCGGAGCCATGATCGTCCTCGCGGTCCTGCCGGGCCGCCGGCCGCCTCGCGAGGAGACGCAGGAGATGCAGGAGACGCAGGAGACACCGGCGGCAGCCGCGGACGCGGTGGACACCGGGGCGGGGCTGCACCGCGCCGGGCGGTAGGGGGACGGGCCTGGCTTCAGGTGCCGCCGGTAGGCCACCGGGAGGGGGCGGACGCGACGTGGAGTACGTGGAGGTCTGGTCCTGGCTTGAAGCGGGGTCCCAGAGGAGCAGCCGTGCGTCTTCCAGGCCCGTCAGCCAAGAACGCCCGCATCCGTCCCCGCGCCGCACAAAGACGGGGAGCGCCCTTCGGCCGGGCCTTCCGGGATGCCGACGACCTCAACCGTCACTCCGCGCGCCGCCAGGGCCTTCGCGGTCTGGGCGATGGTGATCTGCGAAAACCCATAGACGGAGTCCGGTGTCAGGCTTCCGCGGTTCTTGAGGAGCACGGCGAGGACGATCCGCTTGGGCGTGTAGTCATCCGGAAGCAGAAACGCGCCTCCGCTCAGCCGGGCCGCCTTCGCCACGAGGTCCGCACGGACCTGGGCGGACTCCTGGAGCAGTTCCACCGCCACCCTGGCCTGGTTGAACAAGTGGCTCAGCGGACCAGAGCCGTCTGCACGCTTGACGAGGACCAGGGTGCCGTCAGGCATGAGCAGGTCGCAGATCTCGACCTGGTCCCGGCGGCGAAGTGGGTTGGCGATGTTCTTGGTGTCGAGGCAGAGCCAGCCAGGCCGGTCACCGGCCACCCTGTTGTTGTACGTGTTCTCCGACTCGCCGTCCCTCCAGACCGGAAAGGAAACGGTCGGGGCAGCAGGGAACAGCGTGCTCACGGTGGCCCGGCACTCGTCGACGTATGCGGCCCCGGCCTCGTACCACTCCCCGTCCATCAGGAAGAACCGCCTGGAGCCGAGTGAGACGCTGGTCTCCAGCCAGCCCAGCGCGCTGGTGACGGCGAGGGTGTCGACAACTCGTGCCCCGCGGTCCCTGGCCAGGGTCACCGTCCCCTCGCGCAGCACCCTGAGACGTCGGCCGGGAGATGCCAGTCGAGCCCGGGCGAGAACGTATCCGAGGTCGAAGTCATCGGAGCGCAAGGCGCCCCGGCTGTTGATCTGCGTCAGGTACGAGGTTGCCTTCGCGTGCACCTCGTGGTGTTCGGAGGGGACGGAGACGGAGATCAGTCCATCCGCGGGCCGGCCGAGACGGTCGTCCAGAGCCCGGTCGAGGTCGTCGAGGGTCTCCGTGTCGCTGACCGGCACGATGTGGTCGACGAACTCCAGTTCCTGGTGGGGGATGTCCTCGCGGCAGATCCTTGCGATGGTCCGCAGGTCGGAGAGCAGGGCCTCGGGCTCGACTCCGAGAGCGATCCGCAGCCCGCGTCCGCCCTGGGCGCTGACGGCCTTTCCGCGCCTGTACCGCGACCGGGTGAGCGGCAGGTCGTCGAGGTACCCGCCCAGGCTCCGCACGATGCGGGAGTGGTCACGAATGCCCAGCAGTGGAACCGGGGCGCCTTGCGGCACCAGGGAAATGTCGGTGCGTGCCTGTCCGAGGGACCTCGATACAGCTCCGCGGATCAGGTTCGGGTCCATCTGCCGGATGGCGAAGGAGAGCCCGAAGCGCTTGTCCTTGAGGTGGTCGGGGATCAGCCGGTACCCCTGGTCACACCCTATGGCGTACACCGTGGCGTCGACGGCCAGCAGGAGCAGGGCGGCGGTGCGGCGGACGCTCTCACTGACCGTGATGCCGGTGGTGCGTGACATGGGTTCGCACCAAGGGGCCTCGGTGCGTTCCATCGCGCAGGTGACGTACACGCCCGGGACCCTCAGCGCCTCGGGCTCGTGCAACTCGGCGCCGAGTCCGTCCAGCAGCTCGAGATCGAGGGCGCGGAGCATGCCCTCCGTAGTGGGAGAGACGCCGGACAGGCGGTAAACGGTGCGAACTTGTGTGAGCGATGCCAAGGGGAATGCCTCCACGGGCAGGCCGGGCCGCGACGCGTTGTGGTGAACACCGGTCAGCGAGGGGACTGTGTTCACATCAATGTCACCATCAATGTGTGTACGTTGTCAACGCGCGACCCTCTAGAGGATGAGTGATCGTCCGTATACGCTGGGGCTATGACAGACACTGCCGCTTCAACGGCCGGCCCCCTGGTCACCGGCGCCGAGATCGCTCGGCTGGCCGGAGTCACCCGGGCCGCTGTCTCCAACTGGCGTCGGCGCCATGACGACTTCCCCGCGCCGGCTGGAGGTGCCGCTAACAGTCCGCTCTATGCCCTCGCGGAAGTACAGGCGTGGCTGGACAGGCAACGCAAAGGCCAGGAGGTCTCACCCGAGGTCGAGTTGTGGCAGGCGCTGAGGGCTGTGTACGGCGAGCAGATGATCGCGGGCTTGGCGCAGGTCGCCAGGGTGCTGACCGGAGAGGCCGGGGCCGAGGTGCCGGACGACATCTCCTCCCGGGTGCGTGGCCTGGCCCGGACCGAATCGCCCGCCGACCTGGTGAACGGTCTGACCGAGCGGTTCGTGGACTCGGCCCGACGTGCCGGTTCCGATCAGGTGACGCCCGAACGCGTGGTGCGTGCCGTGTGTCACTTCGCTCCGCAACTGCGTCCCGGCGCCACGGTCTTCGACCCCGCCTGCGGGATCGGGGTGCTGCTCCTGTCCGTCGCCTCGGAGGCCGGGACGCGTTGCCGGGGACAGGAGATGGACGCCGACAGCGCCCGTTTCGCACAGCTCCGTGCCGATCTCCTGGGCCGCTCGGGCGTACGCGTCGTCGCGGGGGACTCACTGCGCGCGGACGAATGGCCGGACCTCAAGGCCGATCTGGTCGTCTGCGACCCCCCGGCCGGCGTGACCGAGTGGGGACGGGAGGAACTGCTGCTGGACTCCCGCTGGGACCTCGGCACCCCTTCGAAAGCCGAAGGCGAGCTCGCATGGCTTCAGCATGCCTACGCGCACACCGCGCCCGGCGGCCACGTGCTCATGGTCATGCCGGCCTCGGTCGCCTACCGCAAGGCGGGCCGGCGTATCCGGGCGGAGCTCGTACGCCGCGGCATCCTTCGTCAGGTCGTCGCCCTGCCGCCGGGTATGGCGACCTCGCACGCGCTGCCTGTCCATCTATGGTCTCTGCAGCGCCCCGAGAACGCGGCAGGCATGGACACGCACCGCACGGTGCGCATGGTCGACCTGACGGACAACCGTCCCGACGGGGATCTGGAACCGCGCCCGGACCAGGTCGCCGACGTATCGCCGATCGAACTCCTCGACGACACCGTCGATCTGACACCCGGGAGCCATCTCCGTCCCCGACACCGCGACCACCCGGGTGAGTACGCCGCTCTGCGCAGGGAACTGGAGGACCGGATCCGTCGACTGGCCGCCCTCCTGCCCGAGCTCGCCGCGGGCGGCGGGCCGGGCTCGCTGGACGGAGCCACCACCAGCGTCGCGGATCTCGCCCGCGCCGGGCTCGTGGCGTACGACGGCCAGGAGCCGGTCTCGGCCAGCGAGCAACTGGACACGGACTACCTGCGAGGGTTCCTGCGCAGCTCCGCCAACGCCCGCAGATCCACAAGCGCGAGCGGGACCTACCGCTTCGACGGCAGGGGTTCACGCATCCCGCGTATGGGCATCGACGATCAGCGCCGGTACGGCTCTGCCTTCCGGGCTCTGTCCGAGTTCGAGGAGGGGATGCGCGAGGTCGAGGAGCTGAGCCGGCAGCTCGCCGAGGTCGCCCGGGACGGACTCGCGACGGGCGGCCTGGCACCGGAGGAATGAGGACAGGGCGGGCGGCCGGTCAGGCCACGTGCGCGAGGAACGGGCTGGCCGGTCCGCTCCACGTCACGCTCAGGGTCTCGCGGGCACGGGTGCAGGCGACGAAGAGCAGACAGCGCTCACGGAGCAGGTCGGCCTCGTGCTGGAGCGGGTCCGCCTCACGCGGGGTGATCTCACGGGCGAACGGGACGGCGCCCTCGGCGGCGCCGAGCACGGACACCGCGCGGAACTCCAGCCCCTTCATCGCGTGCATCGTCGCCAGCCGTACACCCTCGGCTCCCCGCGCGACCTGGCCTTTGACCCGCAGTACTGGGATGCCGGCGGCGGCCAGCTTCTCCGCGGCCGTGTCCAGCGACAGGTTGAAGCGCGCGCACACCCCGATCTCGTGCGGGGCGAGGCCTTCGTCGAGCAACGACCGGACCCGCGCCACCAGGGCCTCGGTCTCCGCCTGCCGGGTGGCGTACCCCTGAGCCTGCGGCCGGCGGCCATGGAGCAGGGAGCGGTATCCGGCCAGCGAGTCCGTACCCTCGCCCTCAAGAGCATCGACGGTGACGGGTGCGAGGAGACGGGCGGACCAGGCGAGGATCTCCTCCGTGGAGCGGTAGTTGACACGCAGCCGGAAACTGCGGCCGGCCGTGGTGACGCCGAGGGAACCCAGCGACACCCGGGAGTCGTAAATACGCTGATGCGGGTCACCGGTGAGGAACAGGTCGTCGGGGCCTGGGGAGACGGCGGCTCGCAGCACACGCCACTGCGCGGGATGCAGGTCCTGTGCCTCGTCGACAACGACATGGGTGTACGGGCGCGGACGGCCGGTGAGGAGTTCCGCCGCACGGGCGCAGACGCGCAGGTGGGTGGTCTCCCCGCGGTCGCGCAAGATCTGTTCGAACCGTTCCACTCCTCTCCACACCTCCCGGCGGCGCGCGGGGCCGAGGCCGATGCCGCGGCCGCGGCGGCTCGCGCCGAGATACGCGTCGAGGTCGCGGAGGTCCTGGCCGAGGACGACGTGCCGGTACTCCTGCGCCAGGAACTGGGCGGTGAACGGCAGGCCGAGCTGCTTGACCGTCTTCTCCCACAACTGACGCTGTTCCCGGTCCCCGATCGGCTGGGGCGCGGCAGCCGAGTCGGCGCGCACGACACCGTTCGCGAAGGCGTCGACGGTCGTCACGTCCACCCGCGACAGCAGCTGCTCGTCCCCGTCGAGGAGCAGGCCGAGCATCTCGCGCAGTCCGGCGGCGAGCGCGTTCGTGTATGTGGTGAGCAGGACGCGGCCGTCCTCGGAGCGGCCGAGCAGATGCCTGACGCGATGCAGGGCGGCCACAGTCTTGCCCGTGCCGGGCCCACCGGTGACCTGGACGGGACCGCCGTACGAGGCCCGGTAGGCGACGCGACGCTGGGAGGGGTGGAGGAAGACCCGCCACGCCGCGAACGGCTTCTCCAAGACCTCCTCCAACTCCCGGGGGCCGGTGACCAGCCGGATCCGCGCCGGTGTGTTGGCGATGACCGTGGCCAGGTCCTCGACCGGTTCGGTGGGCGCGCCGGCCGGACGGCGGACGGCTACGACGTCCCGGTACACCTCCTCCGGGCCGAACCCCTCGGCGAGATACTGAAGCACCTCCAGCTGGTCCTCCGGCAGCAGGGTTGCGAAGGCGTCGAGCTGCGCCTTGTCCACCAGCGAACGGGCCGCGCGCAGTACCTGGTCGTCGATACCGAGTTCGCGCAGGGTGCCGTCGGAGACGTCCGCGAACAGCAACCGGGGAGCAGTGCGCGCGGCCGTCTCGTACAGCGGCGTCAGCTCGTCCAGAGCCACGGCGTCTCGTACCTCCAGGGCCCGCGTGGCGGAGTTCGCGCTGTACAGACGCTTCGCCGCCCAGGTGTAGGCATCGTCGTGCGGCAGGACGTTGACGAGGAGGAAGGTGTCACTGCCGTCATCGGGAGCGAGGACGACACCCCGCCAGAAGTCGGTGACGCGAATGGTGCGCATGCGTGGGTCGCGGGCCTTCTCCACGGACTCCAGGTGCAATCCCTTGTCGGCGTTGAGCCCGGCGACGCTCATGGCCTGGAACTTCGCCATGGCCTTGCGTACTCCGGCGCGGACCGGCTTCTCCAGGGTGTCGTAGCCGTCCCAGAAGCTCTGGGCGAAGGCGAGCCGGGGCATCAGTTCTCTTCCTTTCTTCCGGACGCCAGTCGTCCGGCGATCCTGCGGAAAGCTGTGAGGAGTTGTTCTGGTGCGCGGGAGAGATCGAGGCTGTGCTGGTGAATTCGCACTCCCCGTCCGTCCGGTCCCGCTGCCGTTCCGCGCACCTCGTGGCAGCGCTCAGGCTGCCGTCCGGCCGCGTACACCAGGTGTGCCTCGCGCAGCCCGAGCACGGTGGCGTACGCAAGCGCCTGGTACAGGTCGGCGTTGAGGAGCCCGTCGGCCTTCTCGATCTTGTACTTGGCGTCGACGACGGCGAGTGGGGTACGGCCGTCACCGGTGCGGACGACCAGGTCGGGGCGCATGCCCACGAGACGCGCGACGTCGAGGTGATGGGGGTCCTGGAGGCGCGCGGTCAGGCCGTGCTCCCTGAGTGCCTCGCGCAGGGCGACGGTCACGAAGTCCTCGAACAGCTTGTTCATGTCGAGGAGGAAGCCGTCCACGGTGAGCGGCTCGGTCCCGGCCGGCCGGTGCTCCGGCGAGGTGCCGCGCAGTACGGCTTCGGCGAGCCGCAGCGCGGGCTGGTAACGGGAGTTGAGCCGTGACGGCTGCCAGTGCGGCAGTTCCTGGCCCCGTATCAGCGGCAGCGCGTCGGCCAGCCGCACCCGCTGATGACCCAGGCGGCGCCGGACGGGACCGGGAACGCCCGGCAGCCGCAGCAGCCGCTCGACGGCGGCGCGCAGGATGCGGTTCTCGGCAGTGTCGGCGGTGTACGCGTCGTAGGCGATCTCCACGGGCGGCGTACGGCCGAAGTGCCGCCGGATCTGCTCCGCCTCACGCACCCTGCCGCGCACCACGAGCGCCGACTCCTCGACTTCCCGGTAGCCCTGCAGCACCCCCAGCCGCAGCGCGGCGTCGATCTGCCGCTCCACGGCGTGGGCGAGGGCGGGCACCACATCGTCGTACGCACCGGTGTCGACCGTCCCCGCTTCACTGTGACGCCAGGCGCGGGCCGGGTCGAGGCTGAATCCGAGGAGGAAGAACAGCCTGGTCACCGGCGTCTTCGGCATGATCCGTACAACCGGACCGCCGGGCACGCGCACGGCGCCGACCCGGCTGCCCGCGCGCAGCAGCCAGTGCCCGGCCCGGCCGATGTCGGGGGTCGCACTGCGGAGGATGCCTGAGGCGGCCAGTGCCCGCCCGGCTGCGGCGTCCAGTGGGACGGAAACGGCGGGTCCGTACTCGCGCAGCGACACCTCGGCTACGGGCTCGGTCGCGGGCACGGTCACGGGTGCTGCTCGCGCAGCGCGTCGAGGCCGTAGCGTGCGGTGACGTCGAGGCTCTCGCCGTAGTGGTGTTCCTCCAGCAGTGGCAGGATCTTCGTGCGCCAGGTCCGTTCGAGACCGCCGTCGCGGTACACGCCCGGTTTCATCAGGTACGACGGTCCGATGGCGAAGTCGGCGTCGTTGACACGGGCGTTGAGGGTCTCGAGAAGGCGGGCGGGCTCCACGTTCTTGCCCTCACGCTTCAGCCAGCGCGCGAGCAGACCGGCGGTCGGCTCCGTACGTGGGGACAGCTCCACGAAAGCGAACCGGCGCCGCATCGCCGCGTCCACCAGGGCGATCGACCGGTCGGCGGTGTTCATCGTGCCGATCACGAAGAGGTTGGGCGGCAGCGCGAAGTCGTCGCCGGAATAGGTGAGACGAACCGACTTCTTCCGGTACTCCAGGAGGAAGTACAGCTCGCCGAAGACCTTCGCCAGGTTGGCGCGGTTGATCTCGTCGATGATCAGGAAGTGCGGAACGTGCCGGTTGCCTTCGCGCAAGGCGAGATCGGCCAGCTCCCGCAGCGGCCCCGCCGTCAGCCGGAAGGCCACCTCTCTCGTCTCGGGGTCCTCCACGGGCCGGAACCCCTCGAAGAAGTCCTCGTAGGCGTACGAGGGATGGAACTGCACGATCTTGACCTGCTCCGGACCACCGCCGAAGTACTCGGCGAGCTTCATCGCCAGATAGGTCTTGCCGGTGCCCGGTGGACCGTAGAAAACCATCTGCCGCTCGTCGATGAGGAGCTCACGTATCTCCTCCAGCCAGGCACGGTCATGGACGAGCAGGTCGTCGGCGAGCGCCTCGGTGACGTGCGGCAGCGACAGCTCCCGCGGCGCCGGCCGCTCCGTGGCGGGTTCAGCACCGGGTGCCGCCGGAGCCGGGCCCTCGTCGCGCCCGGTGAGTCCGTCGAACACCTCCAGCACTCCGGTCAGGTCGACGACGTCGTGCTGGACGGACAGCTTCTGCTGTACTTCCTCCGGCAGGTCCTCGTACGCATGGCTGCGCGGCAACCACTCGGCGGTCCTGCGCACATTGGACAGCCCGTCCGGCGACGAGGTCTGTACGGCATCCCCGGTGACCCGCCCGATGTGCAGCCGTCCGTCGCTGATGGTGGCGACGGTGTCGCCGACGCGCATCTGAGTGAGGAAAGCGTGCAGTTCGTCGACGAGGCCGCGCTTCTGATTGTACGAAGCCGCTCCCTCGTACCCCTCCTCGACGTAACGGCGCAACGTGCTTTTGGTCGGGTCGGTCTCCTCCACAGGCGGCAGATGCGCGGCCGCGAGCGAGATGAAGCCCTCCTGCAGCCATAGGTGCCGCACCAGGTTGTGCCCGGAGACGTTGGAGCCGCGTACCAGCCACGCCTTGCGCGGAGGGCGCCAGCCGGTGGACAGGTAGTCGGCGAGCGGGTGGCCCTCAGCTGTACGCCACGACTCGGGGCCGGAAGCGTCGTAGCCGTACACGAGTGCGGCGGCGGCCGAGGAGGAGTTGCACTCGATGTCCCGAGTCGCCACCCAGCGCCGCTCCGCCTGTGCCAGGCCGGGACCAGTGGGAGCGTCGACCAGGTCACCGCTCGCCCGCAGATCCGTGCGGATGCGGCGGGCGTGGTCGCCGAGGCCGGGCCACGCGTCGGCGGCCACTACGGAACCTTCCCTCAGGAGGAACTTGTACGTTCCGTTGCCGCCGAACTGGGCGAGCAGATGTCCGTGCGCCTGGCCGCCGCCCTTGGGAAGCGTGATGCGGAAGTCGGGCGTGCCGGGGAGGCGGTCGGGCTGTGGCATGGGTGACCTTCCGGGCGGTGAGGCCGGCGGGAACGCCACGTACCTTACCTGTTGACGTTGTCAATTGGTGTTCGAACGCCGACAGTGAACCTGTTGACGACGTAAACGTGCCAGCCATAAGGTGCAGGTGTGTCCGGTTGGCCCTTCTGGTGTGACCGGGTGCTGGACGCTCAAGTGGGGGGGCGCTATGGGTGGGGAGCCGACGGCCGAGGCCAAACGGCGCACGATCGAGGCGGAGTTGCCGTCGGTCATCGAGGGGCTGAGGCGCTCCGCGTCTCGTTCGGGCCTCGTGGGTCATCGGCGTTCGCCCTCGGCCTGTGTGTGAAGCCCTCGCGGCGCAAAGGGCCGCGCATCTCCGCCGTGGAATGGGTCGCAGTGCCGGCTCCGCGGCTGTGGGGACCGTGTCGCCGCCGCAGAAACGGCCGAAAGTCGCCCCCGAACCCGCGCCCGTCCCCAGCGAAGCCGCCGGACGGCCGGCCCGCTATCCGACGCCGACGGCACGGTCGGCAAGCTCGCCCACGACGGCGCCGTACCGCTCCACGGGCTCAGTCCGTCTGAAAACGCGCCCCGCTGCGACCCCTTCAAAACGTGACGACCCAAGCATGACCACACGAGGAGTTCAAGGCATGTCAACAGGTGTTACTGACGAGCCGGAGCCGGCGGAGCCCGGGCGGGGGCAGCGAGTCCTCGCCTTGCTGGACAAGGCGATCGCCGTCCAGAGTCCGCTGGTGACCAAGAACATCGTCCGGGCCCGTCAGCGGAACCCGGAGGCGACACCGGCCCAGGTGATTCGCAACCTGGAGCGGATGTACGTCAGCGCCCTGACCGGAACGGGAGCAGCGGTCGGCGGAGCCGCAGCCGCGCCGGGCGTCGGTACCGGAGTGGCACTGGCCCTGTCGGCGGGCGAGACCCTCTCGTCCCTCGAACTGAGCGCCCTCTTCGCCCTCTCGCTCGCCGAAGTCCACGGTGTTCCCCTCGACGAGTTGGAGCGCCGCCGGACGATCGTGATGGGAGTCATGCTCGGCGGGTCCGGCTCCGCCACCATCGGCAAGGTCGCTGAGCGCACGGGGCAGCACTGGGGACGTCAGGTGGTCGCCAAAGTGCCTGTCGAGACGTTGCGTCAGATCAACGGGATCCTGGGGAAGAACTTCATCACCAAGTACGGGACCAAGCAGGGCATCCTCGTTCTCGGCCGAGTGGCACCGTTCGGCATCGGCGCCGTGATCGGCGGCGGTGGCAACGCCGCACTCGCCGCCTTGGCTGTGCGGGCCGGCCGTCGCGCGTTCGGCCCGCCACCGGCGTCATGGTCAGGGGCTGACGCGTAGCACACCCCGGCCCCGAGAGAGGGGCCACCGAAGGCGGTGCAGGACCGCATACGCCCTGCACCGCGCCACATGGGAGCCGCCGGTCAGCGCTTCGACGGCAGGACGCTCCCGGAGGCGGACGGAACACTCCCCTCCGCGAGCTGGCCACGGCCCCGTTCGGCGAGGCGTCCGAGACGTACGAGTTCGGTGTCCTGGGCGGACTGGTCCCCGCGTTCCACGGCGTGCCGCAGCGCGTCGCGGGCGGCCAGGACCTCCTTGCGGAGCGTCGCCGGGTAGGAGTCCTGCTCCGCCAGGCGGATGGTGACGAGCGAGGTGCGGACCGCCGGGTCGAGCCCGGTCCACAGATCCTCGGCCCGTTCCGTGGCGGCCCGCAGCCCGTCGAGGTCCATGGTTCGGCGCGCGTCCATGACCGCTTCTTTGGCCTTCCGCAGGTCCTCCACGAGCCCTTGCGGCAGCAGTCCGCGTCCGCTCCCGGCGACGACGCCCGCCCGGGCGGCGGCGTCCCGGGCACGGGAGCACAGGTCCAGGGTGTCGCGAGCCGTGTCCAGCAGTCCGTCCAGCGAGCGGCCCACGGTCTCTCCCCTGGTGAGGGCCGCCAGGTCCGCCTCGATCTCGGTGAGGACGTCCAGCTCGGCGGGAGTGACCTCCTTTTCCCAGTCCTTGAGGAACTTGCGGTACGCGGTGTGGAGCTCGGACGCCTTGCGGGTGATGGCGGCGGGGACGGTGGTGCGCCGCAGCCGGGCTTGCTCCCAGTCTCCGGAGCCGAGACGGTACCGCAGGTCGAGGGTCCGGTCGGGGTCGAGCCGCACCTCAAGGGTGAGCGGTACGTCGCCGCCGAGCCCGTCGGCACGCTCGTGGACGAAGCCGCCGCAGAACTCGTTGCGCTCCGCCGAGCGCAGGTGAGGGCCCTCCCAGAGGCGGAACCACACAGGGCCGTCGCCGTGGTCGCGGACCGCGAGGTCGTCCACCCGGTGCCACTCGGTCGGGTACGGCGTGCCGCCGGGGAAGAGCACGTGCACGGTGCCGTCCGTGAGCTGGAGCCCGAGGTGCTGCGCGGTGACCTGTTGGGGCACGGCGGTACCGAAGTGCCCGCCGCAGAACGAGCAGGAATCGAGACCGGCGGCGTTGGTCATGCCGCAGCCAGGGCACTTCAGCCCGTCCGGGGCCAGCGGCGCGTCGCAGTCGAGGCAGACCGCCGCTGAGGCGGGGTTGTCGTCCCGGCCGCACTCCCGGCACTCCGCGCGGCCGGCCACCGGAGCCGTCGCGCGCAGGCCGGACAGGTCCGTGGCGCACACGGGGCAGGCGACGGTCAGCTCGGGGGCGGGGACGTGGCAGACCGGGCAGTCCACGGTGGCCGCCCCGATGAGCGGAGTTGCGCAGGACGGGCAGGCGTCGGCGGCGACGGGGATGCCCTCGACGGTGCAGGTCTCGGAGGGACAGGTGAGGGTGCTCAGAAGCCCGGCCTCCACGGCGGCGCCCTGAGCGACGGCCGTCATGGGGTCCACCGCGTGCGACACCTTGTCCGCACCGAACAGTTCCTCCAGGCCGCGCCGCACGGCGGGGACGCGAGTGGAACCGCCCACCAGCAGCACATGCTTGATGTCCTCGGGCAGCGCGTCGCCGTCCTTCAGCACCGACTCGACCTCGCCCCGCATCCGGCGCAGGTGTGTGGTGAGGAGTTGCTCGAAATCCTCGCGGCGCACGCCCCCGGACCAGGACCCTCCTTGGCGCCCGAGCGGGGCGAGCGTCACCTCGGAGACGTCGCGCGCCGACAGTTCGATCTTCGCGCGCTCGGCGGCGGCCCGGATGCGGGAGGCGTCGCCCTCGCCACCGTGGTCCCGTCCGCCGAGCCGCTCGCGCAGGTGACGGTCGAGCAGCGCGTCGAAGTCGGTGCCGCCGAGGAGGTTGTCGCCGCCCAGCTTGCCCACCGTGAAGTAGCCCGGCCCCATCCACAGAAGTGACACGTCGAAGGTGCCACCGCCCAGGTCGAAGACGAGCACGGTGGCGTAGTCCTCGGTGCCCCCCGCACCGGGCATGACCCCGAAGGCGTGGGCGGCGGCGGTCGGTTCCTCCACGATCCGCGCGACGTGGAACCCGGCCAGCCGCCCGGCCTCCCGTACCGCGGCGAACTGCGGTTCGGCGAAGTACGCCGGAACGGTGATCACGGCACGGCCGAACGGGACGCCCGCGGCGCTCTCGGCGTCCTGCTTGAGCCGCCGCAGCAGGATGGCGGAGACCTGCACCGGGGAGAGGTAGTGCGCACCGAGCCGGATCTCCACCGCCCCTCCGGGGCCCTCCCGGACGGGCGGCGCGTCGGCGGGACGCGCCTTCAGCGCCTTCTGCACCGACTCGTCCTCCCAACGCCGTCCCATCAGCCGCTTGACCTCCGTGATCACGGACGCGGGCGCCGCGTCACGCCAGTTGAGGGCTTCCCGCCCGACCAGCAGGGCGTTGCGGGAACCGACCCCGAGGGCCGAGGGGGTGGCCTGTTCGCCATGTCGGTTGGGCAGGACGACGGGGACACCGTCGTGCAGCCAGGCCGTGACGGAGTTGGTGGTGCCGAGGTCGATGCCGAGGGTCCGGTGCATGGAGGGTGCTTCCCGATCGTCATGGGCGTGGGCGTGGGCGTGGTCATGGGACGGGCGAAACCGGCGCGGGTGCCGTCGCTGTGTCAGCCGCGCCGTGGGCGCCGCTTGCGGCGGGCGGAGGGCTTGCGGGGCAGACCCCGCCGGGAGCGCGGGGTACGGCGTGGCTGCGTCCGCTCGCCGCGGACGGGGCCGGGGGTCTCGGGTGCCGCCGGGTTCGGGCCGTCGGCCGCCACCGAGGTATCCAGCTCGGGCTCCGGTGCGGGGCCCGGGACCGCGACGACCACCTGTGCGGGCCGCAGGACCGAGGTGCCCAGGCGGAAACCGGTCGCCTTCTCCCTCAGCACGGTGCCGTCCGGGACGGTCGGGTGGGGCTCGGCGCCGACCACCCGCATCTGAGCCGGATCGGCCGCCCTGCCCACCACCTCCATCGGGACCACGTCGTGCCGGGCGAACTCGCTGCGCAGCATCATCTGCGCCGCGTCGATCTGCTCGCTCAGCGCCACGGCCACCGAGGCCGTCTCGCGGGCGGAGCGCGTCTCGTGCAGGCCGCCCGCCCGGCGCCGGGTGTCGGCGAGCAGGTCGTCCAGCGGCAGCAGGGACGTCAGCAGGGCGCGCAGCCGGTCCTCGGCCTCGACGCGTTTGCGGGACAGGGCCTCGACCCTGCGTCGCAGTCTCTCGAGTTCGGAGAGCGGACCGGCGGGGCTCGCCGGAGGGGCACCGTTCACGGGCGGTCCTCGGGGTCGGGGCGGGGCAGCGGAGGGGTGAGCATTTCGGCGACCAGGGCGGCGACAGCACCGTGCGAGGCCTGGTCGGCACGGCGGAGGCGGTCCTGCCGGACCGGATCGTGCCTGGCGGAGGTGATGGCCCGGGCCGCCGTGGTACGGATCGCCGAGGACCGCGCACCGGGGGCGAGGCCCGGGACGAGTTCGTACAGCGTGGGACCGAACCAGGGCAGCGGCGGCGATACGACTTCCTCGCCCCGCGGAGCGGACGCGCCGGGCGTGTCGGTGGTCAAAAGAGGGCTTCCTGTCCGGTGTCGTCGAAATCCTGCCACTCCGGGGCGGGGCCGAACAGCAGACCTTGGTCCGGGAGCCCGGCCCCGATCCGTTCCGCGCACGCGCGATCGTGCCGCGCCCCGCCGAGGTCCCCCGCTTCCTCCCGGGCCCGGGCGCGGTGCAGGTAGGCGGCTTCCACGGTCCGGTCGAAGCGCGCGCTCACACCGGTCCGCATCAGGTCCCGCAGGAACAGTGCGATGACGTCCGACGGGGACGCGGTGGCTTCCAGATGCTCCGCGAGTCGGAGGACCGCCGTGTCGAGTTCCTTCCTGGCCTCGTCGAGGACCGGGCCGGAGAACGTCAGGGCCACGCTCAGCAGATCGACGCGACGCTCCAGGCCGGCCCGGCCGTCCCCGGCGCCGGATCGCCTGGCCGCGTCGACCAGGAGGTCGACGAGCACCTGGTCGACGTACTCGTTGCCGTAGCAGTCCGTATAGCCGTCGTACAGGAGCAGCTTGTTCACGGCGGACCGTGCAGTGGAGGTATGCCCCCGGGACGCGGCGGACACGGCGCGTGTCATGTAGTAGTCGACGAGCCAGCTCCGGGCCGGTTCGCAGTCCGGGTGGCGTCTGAGCAGGCCCTGTACGTCGCTCACGCGCAGCTTCTCTCCCCGTCGCGTCCCGTCGAGCGCCCGGTCCAGGTCCGCCATCAGATGCTTGTCGAGACCTGACCGGGCGTCCCGGTCC
The DNA here is from genome assembly GCF_044768905.1 of Streptomyces sp. NPDC090994. Taxonomy (NCBI): domain Bacteria; kingdom Bacillati; phylum Actinomycetota; class Actinomycetes; order Kitasatosporales; family Streptomycetaceae; genus Streptomyces; species Streptomyces sp. NPDC090994. The sequence goes on along the minus strand of NZ_JBIVWS010000015.1, from coordinate 159,308 downwards.
CGGGGGGCCAGTTCCAGGGCGCGGCGGTAACGGTTCCGGCTCTCCTGGGGATTGCTGTCCAGGACTTTGGTGCCCTGCCTGACCAGCTCGGCGGTGAGTTCGGCGGTCAGCGATCGCTCCTCCGGCAACAGCGCGTGGGCCAGCTCCAGGCCCTGGATGCGCGTGACGGGGGAGTATCCGTACCCGTTGCGGCTCCGGCCGACATTGTTCGCCGCCTTGAGTACGTCCGCCCTCTCCCCGGCGCGCAGGGTGTGCCCGAGCCGTGCCGCCCGGTCGATGTCCGCGAGGGACTCGCTCCACTCGCCGGCCCGCACACGGGTGCTGCCCCGCTCGGCCAGGGCCCGGCCCAGCGCCTTGGCGCACGCGCGGTGCTCGGCGGAGTCGGCGGTCCAGGTGCCGGGGTCGGGGTGGCGTGCGGTGTAGGCGTGGAGAAGGGCGAGATGACGCCCCTGGACGGCGAGATGCCAGGCGGCGCGTTCGACCGGGAGCAGGCCGTCGGGCCCCGCGTCCACGGGATCGACCGCGGGGGCGACACACTCGGCTTCCCAGGCCGTCTCCCAGGCGGCGAGGACGTCCCGGCCGGCTCGGACGTCCAAGGCGTGCAGCAGAGCGGTGACGCGGCTGAGCAACTGCCGACGGGCGTCGTCCCAGAGCTCGTCGGCTACGGGGGTGCCGCGGCGTTCGGTGAGCACCGCGCGGAAGTCTCCCGGGTCCTCCTCGTCCAGGAGGTAGGCCCACAGCACGATCACCAGGGCCGCGGTCCCGGGCCCGGTGCCGCTTGCCTCCTCGCCGAGCGCACGCAGGGCGGCCAGCGCGAGGGCGTGCACGACTCCGGTCTCCGCCGCGTCCAGATCACCGAGGTCCGGACACTGCCGCACAGCCTCGCCCCAGTTCCCGGCCCGCGCGGCCAGCGCGGCGCGCAAAGCGCAGTACCGCACAGCGTCCCTGTGGACGGAGGGCATACCGAACTCGCCCTGCACACGCCGCAGAATCGGCCGTACGACGTCGAACTCGGCCCTCAGAAAGGCTTGCTCGGCAGTGGCCAGCAGGAGATCCGCCGTGACGGCCCGGCCGGTCGCGCCGGTGTCGTGCACCCGCACGGTCTGTCGTCTCCCCCCTGAGGACTGACGCTGCAACACCCACCGTAGAGAAGTCTGTTGGCGACGTCAACGCACGACAGGAATGCGGATGTGGCCACTGAGCTGAATACGGAGGGTAAGCATATTAATGCAAAGAGCGAGCGGCGTGGCAGGCGGTGCGTCACCCTGTGTGAGTAAGTGAGGGCTATCGGTGAAACTGCCGTGGCGAAGGACGGGCAAAGGGTGGCGTATGGACATCATCGACGGAGCCGGGGTCGAGGACGAGCGGGCGGTCGCGACGGGGGAGTGGGGGCGGGAGCCCCACCGGTCGGGCAGCCTGCGCACGTTCGGCGCGTTCCTCCAAGCCCTGCGCGAGTTCCAGGGGCTCAGCCGGGCCGAGTTGGGCGCCCTGACCCAGTACTCGAAGCACACCGTCGCCTCGGTGGAACTGGGCCGCCGGATGCCGGACGACATCTTCGTGGACCGCGCGGACACGGCACTCGGCAACACGGGCGCGCTGCGGAAGGCGGCCCGGCATCTCGGCCGGGGTGGCAAGGGGCTCGCGGAGTGGTTCCGGGAGTGGGCCCGGCTGGAGCGGGAGGCGGTCAGTCTGTGTACGTACGAGTGCCGGCTGGTGCCGGGGTTGTTGCAGTCGGAGGCGTATGCGCGGGCGGTGTTCGACAACAGCATTCCGCTGCTGACCGAGGAACAGACGGAGATCCAGCTCGCCGCCCGGCTGAAGCGACAGGCGATGATGCGGGAACGGTCGACCGTGCCGTTCAGTTTCATCGTGGAGGAGTCGGTGTTCCGGCGGCGACTCGGTGGCGCACAGGTGCAGTGCAGCATGCTCGACCTGGTGCTCGACATCACGGCGCCGCGCAATGTGACGCTTCAGGTCGTGCCGCTGGAGTTGGAGTTCCATGGGTGCTTGGACGGCCCTGTGCGGCTCTTGGAGACCAAGGAAGGGAAGCGGATCGCCTACTCCGAAGGGCAGCAGAACGGTCGGCTGATCTCCGACCCGAAAGAGGTGAGTCTGCTCTGTCGCCGCTATGACACACTGCGCTCGCAGGCCCTGAACCCCAAGGAATCCCGGGACCTGCTGGAGCGACTTCGAGGAGAGCTATGAGTAGCGGAACGACGGGACTCGCCTGGTTCAAGTCCAGCTACAGCGGCACCCAGGGAGACGACTGCGTAGAGATCGCCATCGCTGAACAGGCCGTGCACATACGGGACTCCAAGGACACGACCCGCGCGGCGTTCGCGGTGGGGCGCGAGGAGTGGGCGCCCTTCGTGCGGTTCGTGTCGGGTAGCTGAGCCTCTGGCGTGCCGCCCGGCGTGCCGGGCGGCACATCTTCCGGGTTGGCCTCAGGTGAGGGTGTTGCGCAGGTGCGGGCCGAGGTAGCCGACGTAGACCTTTCCGGAGCGAGGGCAGTCGTCGTAGAAGTGCAGGCGCGGGGCGATGGTGTTGCCTCCGCCGATTTTCAGGTGGGCCTGCATGAAGACCCGGCCGTCGGGATCCACCGCCTCCGGAACCGGGAGCATGCGCTCGGCGCGCAGTTTCGCTTTGCGGGCGACGGTGTCCGACTCGCGCATGGCCACCTTGGCCGCCGGGAACGGAAAGGTGCTGGAGGCGTCGGACTTGCACCAGCTCAGGAAGTCGCCGGAGGTCGCGCCGTCTGCGGAGGACCGGGCGAAGTGATCCAGAGCCAGTAGCCCGTCCCAGGCGACGTGCAGCCAGTTGTCCACCGACTGGCTGTCGAGGGACCGGGTGATTTTCGGGTTCCCGGTGAACGAGATGCCGGGCAGCTCGCCCAGCCCGTCGAGCAGCTCGGAGAACGTCGTCGGGTAGGTGATGTCCGCGGCGACGGCCGGCGTGTGCGCGTCGGTGAACTGCCCCGCCTCCTGGAGCCGGTCACGCAGGAAGCGTATGAGCCGCTGGGACTCCTGAACCTTGTCGTACAGTTCTTCGTTCTCGCCGCGCAGTTCGTTGCTGGCCTGGTCCGCCTTCGCGAGTTCCGCGTACAGGTCGTTGATCTCGTCGACCCGGATGGCTTCCGCAAGCTCCGCCTCGTCCACCAAGGCGGTCAGCACCGCGTTCTCGGAGCGGAGCTGAACGACGTCCGTGCCGTCCGCGGTCGAGCGGGGGCGAGTGCGGTGGCGCGGGATGCTGAGCAGCGCCGGGGGCAGTGGGTGCCGTGAGGACAGGCGTTGGGGGAGGGCCGCGAGTAGGGAGGCGGCACGGCGAGGGGCGGCCTCGATGGTGCGGCGCGACATGACGGGGTGACGTTGTGCGTCGGGTTTCCAGGCGGGATCGAGCCCCGGCAGGTAGGTGCGGACGCCACCTCCGAACACGGGGTGGTACTCCAGCGCGGCGTTGAACTTGGCCTGTGCTTCGGGTGTGAGCACGTACAGTACGGCCAGTCCGTGCAGATAGTGGAAGAGTGGTTCGACGACCGTCCGCGACCAGTCGTCGGGGTCCTTCCCGTACGGCACCGTGGCGATGACGACGGGCATCCGCCGGTTGCTGTCGCACAACTCCTCGATGGCGTCGTCGACGTCCTCGGCCTCGATGAAGGTGGGCGCGGCAGCGACGTCGGCGTGTGCGTCACGTGCCTCCAGCGCGTCCAGGAGAGAACGGACGATGTTCGGTGTGTTGGCGCGCTTGGGAACGACTCCTTCGCGGGCCGGCTGGTGCTCGATGTCGACCTGCACCCACGTACGGCCCGCGTCCTCCTCAAGACCGGAGCGCACGATGAGCGTGGACTGCCAGGTGCCCGAGGTCGCGGTGGGTGTTTCGCGCATGCGCCACCGGCTGTACGCGCCCTTGCGGCCGCCTTCCGAGTCACGGTCGAGAGTGGCGTGCGGGGCGATTTCGGTCCGCCCCTCGTCCAGCCCGGACGGGTCGTACCCCTTGCCGCGGATCCAGTCGAGCAGGTGCCGCTCCGCTATGCCGCATGCCTTGACGTAGTTGAGTTCGGTCGAGACCACCATGCGGTAGCCGCGTGGTTCCATGAGCGCTCCTCGCGGGGGTTGGGTTCGAGGCGGGCGAGCTTGACGTTGTCTCAGGCCTTGTCGGTCGGTTCGTAGCCGAGGGCCGCACGGCTGATGAAGCGGTCGCCAAGCTCGCGAACAGGGGCGGGTTTCGGCTTCTGCGTCGTGCGCTTCTTCACTTTTGTACGCCTGGCTGGTGCTGGCTTGGCTTGCTTGGCGTTCTTCGTTGCCGGGGTGTTGCGTGCCGCGTACTTCTTGCGGAGCGCCGAAAGGTGCTCGCGCTCCTGGACGGCCACGTTGCCGGGAAGGGCGTTGGCGAGGGCCCGGGCCCGGCTGAGCGCGTAACGCGCCTGGTGCCACCGCTTGTTGTTGATCGCCGTACGAGCGATTCCGATGGTCTGCTGCAATGCCTTGATCTTCGCTGGCTGACGCCGGGGGATCGGCGACTCGGCCCCACTGCTGCGCCGTTGCCCGGCCGCACGGGTACCCCAGTCCGCGCCCGAGGTCAGGACGACGACCGAGCGCGGGTTACTGGACTGACTTCTGCGGACCACCTTCGGTCGCCCTCCCTACCCGTGCCGGGGGCCCTGGCCGGGGGGCGGGGTGAGGGTGGAGCGGTAGGTGCCGGCGTTGCTTTCGGCGAGCGGCCTCTCCAGGGACAGACCGGCGTCGGCCATGCGGTCGTACTCGGCGAGGACGAGCCGCTTGGTGCGGTACTCGCCGAACTTGGCGATCTCGTTGTTCTTGAGGCCGCCGGTCGGTGACTGGAAGGACTCCAGGACGTAGTCGGTGTCCTCGCGGGAAATCCCGTAGAGGTGGAAGAAGTAGGCGTCCAGCTCGGCGCGCAGGTGGGCGCGGCGGGTCTCGTCCCAATGGAACGGTTCGCCTTCGTCGCCCAGGTCGCGGGCGAGGGGCGTCATGTCGTACGCCGTGTAGACGAGTTCGAGGACGCGGGGGAGGAGGAAGGGGAGGTGGGGTTCGAGGGTGGTGGGGGTGGGGACGGGGAGCTGCTTCCAGGTATATAGCTTCATGTGAGCGCCGTTGATTTTCTGACGGCTCACGAAGTCAAAAATCAGAGAGGACTGAGCGGCGATCAGCGCAGATACCAAGGATGGAGATACCTCAGGCAACATGAGCGGGAGCGTTTCGACCACCGCTGTCCTCGGAAGGAAAGCCGGGATGGCCGTTCGTTCATCCGTCGTGCGGCATACATCGCGCCAGCCGAGGAGCCACTCGTGTCGCCAGTGCATGTCAGCCAGACGTTCACCGACGGCGCGCTCCTCCGTAACCTTGCCCTTGCGCACTGTGGAGATGGGGCCGTTTTCAAGGACCCAGTACCGCGGATCAGCGTACGCCGCGGGATCGGATTTCTCGGAGCCGCCGATGCGACGGTGCTCCTCGTTGCCTGTACCGGTGTACGAGTTCCAGCGATGGTCGAAAAGATGGACCATCTTGCCCTCGTACAGCGGCAGCATCCGTTCCTTGCCCCGCTCGAAGACGTTACCCCGCAGCTCCCATCCCTCGGCCTCAAGCCGTTCTCGGCTTCGGAATAGGTCAGAGTCGTCTGTTGTATGGAAAAAGGTTGCTTTGAACGCCATGTTCCAAGGGTTTCCGTCTCTGCGCTTCTCGTTCCGCAGCACGGGAACACGCCGATACACGCCAGCCGTAATGTCTGCGTCGCGCTGAGTCCGAAACACTGGCAGTGTGCCCGTGTTGGGATTGATCCTGGCGAGATCGTCCGGGTCGAGAGCGAATACCCGGTTCGGGTTCTCCAGGTCCGTGACGTCGGACAGGAAGAAGCCGACGCGACTGGCGTCCGCCTGCGCGGCCCGGCCGGTGAGGGTGAGCAGGCAGAACTTGTAGCGGGAATCTACGCTCTCGAACCACTTGCCGCCCTTGGGCAGCACCGCTGACTTCGGTCGCCGGTTCTCGAAGTCGTAGAGCGAGGCCAGAACCCCCCGCCGCGTGAAGTCACCGAACAGATGCTGGGAACCCGCGCCCGTTGCGATTACCGTCGGCAGGATCACGCCGAACCGTCCCTCGGGCGCGACGACGGTGGCCATCCGCTCAGCGAACAGGGTGTCGGTCTGGATCATGGTGACCCCCTTGACCGTCAGCCCCTTCGCGCACAGCGGGAACACCCCCGAGTCCCCCGCGAAATGGAACGTCCCCTTGACCGCGCGCCGCGCCTCCCGGTATCGCTTCCCGGCCTCCGGGTGCTCCTGCTCCCACTCGGCGATACGCGTACGCCGGGCCGTGCCGGCGATCTCCGCGATGTCGGGGTTGACGACGCTGAAGTACTTCTTGTCCTCGAAGTCAACCTTGTCCCACGGCGGATTCCCCACCACGCAGGAGAACCCCCCGGCCCACCCCGTCACCGGATCGACCGCCCCCGTACCCGCCGACGCGTCGCCGTCCTCCGGGACCGTGAACACCTCGGGGAACTCCAGGTGCCAGTGGAAGAAGGCGTACTGGTCCCGCAGGCGCTCGATCTCGACGTGCGTCGACTTGGGCGCCGCGTCGCCCTCCGGGTCCTCCAGCCCCCGGAACATCTTGTGGGTGACGGCCGGCGGCGCGTCCTCCCGCTTGTGCCAGACGAAGGCCGCGCACCACGCGTTCGCGACGTGCAGGGCGTGCCGGTACTCGGCCGAGTCGGACCACTTGCGGAAGTCGGCCTCCTTGCGGCGGACGGCGGCGAGATCGCCGTCCGGTGCGGCGGTGATCCGGCGCAGTCCCTGGGCGAAGGACGCGTTGGCGACCTTGGTCTCCGTCTCGATCTCGAACAGGCCGCCCTGACCCCGGCGTTCCTCCGTGTTGCGGGCCATCAGCTGCCGGGCCCAGCCGTCGTCGTCACCCTCGGTCTTCTTGAACGCCCGGTCCGGGATGCCGTCCCGCATCAGGGCCGGGGTCGCCCCGATGAGGCCGTTGCCGTGCTTGATGTGGGAGTCGAGGAACCCGAGGGGGCGGCCGGCCTTCATGGCCTCCAGCCACAGGGACACCTTGGCCAGCTCGACGGCCATGGGGTTGAGGTCCACGCCGTACAGGCAGCGGGCGACGACCTCCCGGAGAGCGTCCGCCACCGCGTCCGCCGTGGGCTCGGGGTTGCGTTCGCGGACCGCCGCCACCCGCTTGGCGATCCGGCGGGCCGCCGCCACCAGGAAGTGGCCCGAGCCGCAGGCGGGGTCGCAGACCGTGAGGGAGAGGAGTTCCTCGACGATCGTGTCGGCGGGGTCGACGCGGCCCTCGGCGCTTGCGCGCTGCTCCCCGCGCTTGACGGCGTCGTCTATCACCGGGTTCAGCGTCGAGTCGAGGAGCGTCTCGGTGAGCGCGGTCGGGGTGTAGTAACTGCCGGTCTTCTTGCGGTCGTTGCCGATGCGGTCGACGAGTTCGAAGGTGCGGTCGGCGGCGCTGTGCTTGGGCACCAGCTCCAGCAGTGCCTCGTAGACCGAACCGAGTTCCTCGGCGCCCATGTGCAGGTAGTCGACGGGGCGCCAGCGGGCCGAGCCCGCGTCACGCACCCGGGCCAGGTGCTTGACAGCCTCGAACAGGTGGCGGTTGGCCAGCCGCGCCCCGCGCAGGGGCTCGTCCGCGGGGGTGTCGTTGAAGAGGCCGCCGAGTCCCTTCAGGCCCAGCTCGGGGCGGCCCTTCTCCGAGCCCAGCGCCTCGATGAGGAGCTCCAGGGCGCGATAGCGGTCGTCGTGGGCGGTGCCCAGGCGGCGCAGGGCGTGGCGGCGCAGCCGGGCGGTGGAGAAGTAGCGGGCGAAGCGGTCGCGGGTCAGGTCGTCCGCGTCGGGGTCGAGCAGGGCGTTCCGGTCCTCGGCGACGAAGAGGAAGATCATGCGGTAGACGAGCCGGAGGAGGGCCGTCTGGAAGGCGTGGACGTCGAGGTGTTCGCGGAGCCGGGCGTTCTGCGGGTGGCTCAGGAAGCCGGTGCCCAGCACGGTGAGGGCTGCCTGGACGCCGTCGCGGAAGTGGTCCAGCGCCCGGCTGCCGGACTCGATGGCGACCGTCCGCCACTTCTCCAGCCAGCACCCCGAGGGCGCCGCCCCCTCCGCCACCGCGAACCGCGACGCGTGCAGCACGCAGTACAGCAGTACGAACTCGCTGAACAGCTCCCCGTCGAAGATCGCCTCCAGGTCGAACTCGACGTACGCGGCGGTGGCGAAGGACGACGAGTCGCGCAGCAGGCGCAGGCTGCGGCCGTTGGTGAGGGCCGCCCAGAGGTGGGACTCCGTGCGGTTGAGGCAGTCCTGGAGCATGGACTGGGCCGGTACCTCGCCGGGGGAGGGGCGCTTGTCCAGCTCCTGGTTCCACGGGATGAGGTGGAGGAGGGCGGGGCCGTGGCGGTGGGAGACCGGGAAGCGCTTGTCCGGGTCGGAGTCGGCGGGGATGCCGGTCGGGTCGACCTCCGTCAGTGCGCCGAAGTCCAGCTTGCGGAAGAGCTGGGCGAGCCAGTCGGTGCCGGCCCGGCCGGTGGGGTCGGCGGCGGGGGCGCCGGTCTTCGGGTCGGAGGGCAGGGCGGTGCGCAGGTCGCGCCAGAGCGGCTTGAGGTACTCCCAGGCGCGCTCGGCCTCGTCGCGGACGGCGACGGAGGCGGGCAGGCCGTAGTCGGCGGATCTGGTGCCCGGCAGGTTCCGTGCCTCGGCGATGCGCAGCAGCATGTCGGGGGGCAGCAGACCGCCGACCGTGGTGACGGCGGTGAAGGTCAGGGCGGTGCGAGGGGCGGCGGACATCAGGCTTCGGCTCCGGAGGCGGTAGAGGCGGCGGGCGGCAGGTAGACGTAGACGCCGAGGACGTCGGCGGACTCCTGCGGGACGACTTTCAGGCCGCGGACGATCTCCTCGTTGGCCTTGCGGACCCGGCGGTGCGAGGCGTCCAGCTCGGCGGCCAACTGGGTGCCGTACTCGGTGAGGTGCGCGGACAGCTCCGGCAGGCCGGCCAGGGTGCGGCCGATCTGGTTGCGGACCCGCTGCTCGTGCGTGTTCGCGGTGGCCCGCGCCGACAGCAGCGCGTCCGCCGCGTCGTCGTCCAGCCAGCGGGCGCGGGCCGGCATGCCCTCGAAGGCGAGGAGCCGCGCGTCCTCGGCGACGATCTGCCGGTCCCCGCTCCGGGAGGGCAGCGTCAGATGGAAGCGGTAGCGGACCAGCAGGAGGGTCGTCAGTTTTGTCACCGCGTCCGTGGTCACCACACCGCAGCGGCGGGCCGGGCGCGGGCCGAGGGCGTTCGCGTCCAGCGCCGCGTCGAGGACGTACGAGGCGACGGCGCCGATCGCCGGGTCGGTGCGGACCAGCGCGACCTCGCCGCGGGCGATGGCCGGCGTGGTGCGGAACGGGATCGCGCGGTCCTCCTCGACGGGCCGGCTGCCCAGCGCGGCGGCGAGCGCGTCCCGCAGACCGGCCGGGGTGCCGCCGACCTGGGCGGTGAAGTCGCCGGTGCCGTCGCGGGGGTCGCGGACCACGGCGTCCAGGTCGCGCAGCGCCTCCAGGGCGAAGTCGCGGACCTCGTCGGCGCCACCCAGTGCGGCCCGTACGGCGGCCACCTCCCGGGCCACCTCCTCGGGGTGGATGGCCCGCTGGGCGTACTTGGAACGGGACGTCTTCTCCCGCTCGGCCGCCGAGGTCCACTCCCGCTCGATCCGGTCGAAGGACTCCTGCCGGGTGTCGAGGTCGAACAGGCTCTCCTGGCTGCCCTGCCGCCCGTGCAGCAGCAGCCACTCCACGACGGCGTCGGTGACCCCGGACGCGGTCTCGTCAGGAACGGAGACGGAGATGCCCAGGTCCTTCTTGATCTGCCGGTGCTTCTTGAACAGCACCTCCAGGACCTTGCCGTCGATGCCGTTGTCCTCGCCGTACATGGTGATGACCCGGACCTGGTCGCGCTTCTGGCCGTAGCGGTCGACGCGGCCCTCGCGCTGGTCGTGGCGGGTCGGGTTCCAGGCCAGGTCGTAGTGGACGACGGCGTCGAAGTGGTGCTGGAGGTTGACGCCCTCGGAGAGGCAGTCGGTGGCGATCAGCACCCGGCGTACGGCCGGGTCGCCGTCCTCCTCGGCGGCTTCGGCGGCCAGCTGCTCGATGCGCGCGAGGCGTTGCTGCGGCGACAGCGTGCCGGTGACGGCGGCGAGCTTCGTCTTCTTGCCGAGCTTGCCGTCGAGCTGCTCGGCGAGGTATTCGGCCGTGGGGATGTAGCGGCAGAAGACGATCGGGTGGTAGCCGTCGGCGATCAGGCTCTTCAGGTGCCGGGTCAGGGCCTTCAGCTTGGCGTCCTCGGCCGGACCGACGAGCGCCTCCGCCCGCTCGGCCAGCTCCAGCAGCCGGGCGCCCGCTTCCTCCGACTCGGCGGCGCCCGGGGCGACATCCATGCCCTCCAGCCGGTCGTTCTCCGCCGAGTCGGCCGCCACCGGAGCGCCCAGCACGTCCGCTTCGATCGCGGTGCGGGCGGCGGCCGACTCCGAGCGGGTCTTCAGGGTCTGCGCGGCGGCGGCCGGCGAGGACACCATCGAACGCAGCAGCGCGATCACCGACCACCAGGCGATACGGGCCTCCCGTTTGCCCTGCTCGTCCGCCGCCGCGACCCGGTCCCGAGCGTAGGCGATGGCGTCGTCGAGCAGCGCCCGGTAGGCGGGGGACAGCTTGTACGGCTCGTCCTTGGTCCAGCGGTCCGACGGGAAGGCGGTCCGCTCGGCCAGGGAGTCGTCGGCGAGGCCGTCCTCCTTGGTGAGGTAGTCGCGGACGTCGGCGCGCTTGCGGGCCACGAAGTGCTCGGCGAGCCTCGCCCGCCCGGCCGCCGTCTCCAGGTCCAGCGTCGCCAGTTCGGGCCGTACCAGGCCGAGCAGGTTGCGGAACGCGGACTCCTTGCCGGAGTGCGGAGTCGCCGTCAGCAGCAGCAGATGACGATCGGCGTCGGCGGAGATCCGGCGCAGCAGTTCGTACCGGAGCTGGTTCGAGGCCGACGACGTGCCCTGCTGCCCGGCTTCGTCGGCGGCCACGCACGCGTGGGCCTCGTCGACGATCACCAGGTCGGGGCAGTGCTTGACGAAGTCCTCACGGTGCCGGGTGGACTTGATGAAGTCCGTCGAGATGATCGTGAACGGGTGCTTGTCGAAGAGCGACTCGCCCAGCTGCAGCCCCCGCTCCAGACGCGACACCGTGGAGGCCAGGACCAGTTCGGCGTCGATGCCGAACTTCTCCCGCAGCTCGGACTGCCACTGCTCGGCGAGGGCCGGGGAGCACAGCACGGCCAGCCGGGCCGCCTCGCCCTGCGCGAGCAGCTCCTTGGCGATCAGACCCGCCTCGACCGTCTTGCCGATGCCCACGTCGTCCGAGATCAGCAGGCGCACCGTGCGCTGCCGCAACGCCATCAGCAGCGGCACCAGCTGGTAGGCGCGCGGCTCCACGGCGATCGACGCCAGGGAGCGGAACGGGCCCGCGCCCGACCGGAACCCGATGCGCAGCGCCGTGCGCAACAGGCCGGCGGCGCGCTGGTCGCCCAGGTCGGCCGGGCTCGGCGCCGCGAACTCGGCCGAGCGCACGTCCTCGAACGCGGGGAAGACGGCCGCGATGTCGTCCTCGCTGCCACCCAGCGGACGCAGCACCAGCATGTCGGTGCCGCTCTCGGGCAGGACGACCCATTCCCGGCCACGGGCGGCGACCAGCGAGCCGGCTGGGTAAGTGACGCTCATGAGATCTCTCGGTTCCTAGGTAGGGGTGATCGAGGGCGGCCGGCCGTCAGCGGAGGCGGAAGTAGGCCGCGTTGAGGTCGATGATGGCGTCCCAGTCCGCGTCCGCCGGGAAGCGCAGGACGTCCCATCCGGCCTCCTCCAGCCGGTAGCCCGCCTCGATGTCACGGGTGGAGTCGGCCGGGTGGCCGGGCAGGTCGACGAAGACGGCGAGGTCGGCGCCGTCCAGGTGGAAAACGAGGTCGGGGCAGGCCCCCGCCTCCGGGACGAGCACGCCCGCCTCGTCCGGCAGCCGGTACCCCTTCGCCCGCAGCCACCCGAGCAGGTCGCCCCGCGCCACAAGAGCGGCCAGGTCCGCCTCCACGGGGGTGGGCGAGGACGGCGACGTACCGGTGGACGCGCTTGCGGCCGCCGAGCCGCCGGCCGTGGCGGACGTGCTCGCCGGCGACGTACCGCCGGAGACCGCGGGCGCGTTCTCCACCGCCGGGGCCAGCCTGCGGAACCGCTCGCTGCGGGACTCGCCGCGGTCCTCCCGGACCGTCCGGGCACCGGCCAGCCGCAACAGCAGCGGGCGGGCGGCGTGCCGGCTCAGCTGACGGTGGTGGGTCTGGTTGGCGTAGGTCAGCAGACAGGCGTAGCAGCCGCGGGCACACCGCTCGTCCTCGGTCGGACCGCCCGTGTCCTCGCCCGTGTCCGGATCGAAGTGGCAGATCTCCAAGGCGGTCCGGGCGGCCTTGGCGAGGGCGTCCTTGTCATGCTGGATGCGGCGCAGCACCCCCGCGCCGCCCTCGGCGGCCTCCGTGAACAGCAGACGGCGGCGCGGGCCGTCGTCCGGGGGCAGCAGCTCCGCGGTCAGCTCGGAGTCCTCCAGCTCGAACGCCGCCTCGATGCCCCGCTCCAGCGCGTACAGGAACGAGAGCGCCACCGGCTCGGGCTGTGGCTCGTCCAGGGTGACCACGAGGATGTTGCGGCGGTCCTCGACGTAGGGCAGGACCCGCTTCTTGCGACGCTTCTCGTTGCCGTCCTCGTCGACCACCGGCATGCCGGTGCCCTCGATGGCGTCTGCGGCGGCCCGGTCGTTGAGCCAGCGGCCGTCGCCCAGGTCCAGCCAATAGCCGTCCGGCTCGCCCTCCTTGTCGCGGACGCGGCCGAGGTTGGTGATGCGAACGGTCGCCGAGTCGCCGTAGTCCAGGTCGAGTACGGGCGCGTCGTCGGCGTCGGTGACGTGCGAGGTGAGGCGGCCCTTGCGGACCCCGTGGTCCTGGAACGCGTACGACGTCTCCAGCCGGAAGCCGGCGCGGCGGCGCTCCTCCTCGTCGGAGGAGATCCGCTCGCGTGGCGTGGTGTACACGGTGTGCAGGTGGAGCAGGCCGGTGCGCTTGGTACGCAGTTCCTCCCCGCACATCGCGCACTTGTCGGAGCCGGGCTTCACTGCGTAGTGGTAACCGCAGCCGCCGCAGCGCCGGGCTTCCGCCGTCGCCAGTTCGCCCGAGGCGTCCGGCGGCAGCTGGACCCGGGTGACCTGGTAGCGGGCGCCCTCGTGGTAGATCAGCGCGCCGGGGCCGAACTCGCGGATCGCGAGGAAGCGGGGACGCTGCAGATAGTCGCCGTCGGCGTTGCGGCGGTTGCCGGAGCGCGGGATGTAGGCCGCCAGCGGCAGCCGCGGGAAGCTGTAGCCGGGCAGGAAGCCCTCGGAGGCCAGATAGCGGTACGGGTTGAAGTCACTCATCATCGACTTGCTGTCGACCGAGCGGTTCAGCAGCAGGTTCGTCTGTGTCTCGGCTTCCCGGCGGCGGGTACGCGCCCGGGTCTGCTCGCCCTGCGAGAGGGTGTGGTCGACGACGCGCCGGTTCTGTTCGTACTGGTCGATGACGGCCGCCCGGAACAGGTCCCGCCACCGGTCGAAGGCGGCGTCGAACTCGCCCGGGGCCCGCTCGACCCGGTCCTCGATCCACTCGTCGTACCACCAGGTGGTCGACTCGAAGTCCGCGATCAGCGGGGCGAGGACGGTACGGGCGGTGACGACCGCGCGGGCACGGGCGTCCTCGTCCCAGCACCTGTCGCTGATGTGGGAAAGGAGAGGCAGCGGCATCCGCGGGTCGGGCCGGTCGCCGCCGTCCGGGTCGTAGGCGACGTCGATGACCTCCGGGATCGCCTTGCCGAGCTTCATACCGGTCGCCGCCAGCCAGATGCCCTGCAGGTGGGAGCGGACCAGGTCCTCGTTGGCGAGGTCCAGGCGCGGCGGGGCCACCTGCCCCGACACCATGTCCTTGGACTTGCGGAAGTAGTACTGGTCGTGGCTGTTGCCCGTTGCGCAGTACGTGGTGACCAGCGCGGGCTGACCGGAACGGCCGGCCCGGCCCGAGCGCTGCGCGTAGTTCGCCGGGGTCGGCGGCACGTTGCGCATCATGACGGCGTTGAGCGAGGAGATGTCCACGCCCAGCTCCATGGTCGGCGAGCAGTACAGCAAAGGGAGTTCGGCTTTGCTGAACTGCTGCTCCCGCTCCCGCCGGTCCTCCGGAAGGACCTGCGCGGTGTGCTCCCGCGCGTACAGGCCGGCCAGTTCCGCGGCGGCGGTGCGGTACAGGTCGCGGAAGAACGGGTTGACGCGCGGGCCTTCGCCGCTGCTGTAGGTGCGCGCCAGCGGATCGACCGCGCCCCGCTCACCGGTTCCGGCCCGCCAGACCAGGGCGGCGGCCGACACCCGGTAGCCGGTGCGCTTCTGCCCCGCACGGCGGCGGAAGGCCGGACCGGAGTGCTCCGGAGCCGCGTCCACCTCACGTACCAGCTCCGCGTCGCGCAGCACCTTGAGCAGATCGTCGATGACGGCCTGGACGTCCTCCAGGGAACCCTTGGGCTCGCGCAGTTCGGGCATGTTCCGGCGCAGGTACTTGCCGAACTTGCCGCGGGCCGACAGGAACAGCGCGGAGCGCTCCATGCCGGGCCGGGAACCGTACGGGTAGGCGGTGCCGACGGCCGGCCGGTCGCTCTCACCCAGCACCCACGGTCCGGCCAGACGCTCCTCGCTGGCCCGCTGGAGGGTGTCGAAATCGTCGCGGAAGTACTGCACGTCGATGGCGAGTGCGCGCCGCATGAAGTCGAGCAGCGTACGGGAGACCTCCGCGCGCAGAGCCGGGTCGGCGTCTCGCAGCACGGCGTGCGCCGCCTGCCAGCGCCCGTCCTGGGCGGCGATCCAGTCCAGGTCCTCGTAGTCGATCCGCAACAGCCCCGTCTGCTCCAGGTTCGGCATCGTGACGCGCCAGCCGCGCTCCAGGTCGCGGTAGAGGCGGTAGCCGACGACGTCCCGGAACACCTTCAGAGCCCTGCGCTCCAAGGACGGCGGCAGATCCGTACCGAGTGCGTACTCACGGGGCGTCAGGCCCATCACCGTGGTGACGGCCTCGGCGAGGTCGTCGTGCCGCAGGCCCTCCTCACCGGCGTCCGCCGCGGCCCGGTACAGCGCGCCGCGCAACTGGGTCACCTGGGCGAAGTCGTTGAAGTGCCCGGCCTGCAGCGAGGCGTCCTGCCGGTTGTCGACGAAGGTGAGGAGCTTGCGCGCCTCCTTGCCCAGGCTCTCCTTCGGCACCGCCCGCAGGGACTTCACGATCGACGCGGAGATCAGCGAGGTCGCCGACGAGCGGCCCTCCTGGTCCAGCGTGGCCAGCTTGGCGAAGTCCCGGCCGCGGGTCTGCTCGTAGGAGACCTGGCAGTGCAGACAGAAGAGGAAGGGCGCCGGGACGAACGCCGCCACCAGGCCCTCGCCCGACTCGTCCCCACGGGCGTCCACGACGACGCGCTTGGGTACCCGCGGCCGGTAGGACTTCTTGACGACCGTCAGACCCTGGGCGTCCTGCTCCAGCCACGACTCGGGCAGCCGCCGGTCGTCCACCGCGATCTGCGGATCGGCCGGCCACTCGTAGTCCTCCCCGGGCACGCCCACGTACAAGTACCCCTCGCCCGCCCGCCCGCCGGACGCGGAGGTGTCCCGGCGCGGCTCGTACCGGAACGTGCCGCCCTCCTCGGTGCGCCAGACGGTCAGATACTCCTGGCCGCACTCACGGCAGAACGCCAACGGGAACAGCGGCTTGCCGTCACTGTCCGGCTGCTCCAGCTGGTAGACGCGGGTGAGCGGCCTGGCGAGCGGATCCTCAAGGGTCGTGTACACGGTGTCACCCTTGGAGAGGAACTGGTGCAGGCGGAACGCGAACAACGGCCGCTCCGTCACCGGATGCTTGGCCTGCGCACCCGCCTCCAGGGTCGTGCGGATCGCCTCCCGCACGCTGTCCTCGGCCACCCCGGACTCGGCGGCCAGCTCGGTGGCCGCCTTCTCGATGGTGTCCGGCGCACAGCGGCGCAGCCGTCCTGTGCCCTTCTCGCGCTCCAGCCCGAACCGGGATTCCACCCAGCGGGCCAGCGGGTCCTTCGTCAGCGCCTCGTACGAGCGGGGCGCCGCCGGCACCCGCAGCCGCTCGGCGGGCACGGTCTCGGGTGCCTCCCCGGTCGCCCGCACCAGGGTCTCGCCGATGATCCGCTTCGGCAGCACCGTCGTACCGAACAGCCGGCCGGCGACCCTGGCCACCTCGCGCCGCTGGTCCTCCCAGGAGCCCTCGGTGGACATGGTCGCCGAGGTGCCGATGCATTGCAGGGTCGCCGAGGCCCGGCACGCCTCCCGGACCCGGCGGATCAGGAACGCCACATCCGCGCCCTGCCGGCCCCGGTAGGTGTGCAGCTCGTCGAAGACGAGGAACTGCAGCCCCTCGGCCATGTGGATCAGGCTGTCCCGGTCGTCCGGCCGGGTCAGCATCAGCTCCAGCATCACGTAGTTGGTCAGCAGGATGTCCGGCGGGTCCTTGCGCAGCTTCTTGCGGTCCTCCTCGGACTCCTGGCCGGTGTACCGGGCGAAGGTGACCGGCTCACGGCCCGCCCCGAACCCGTACCGCAGGTACTTCTCCAGCTCACCCAGCTGCGAGTTGGCCAGCGCGTTCATGGGGTAGACGACGATCGCCCGCACCCGGCCGCCCGCGTCCGGCCCCGCTGCCTGACGCTCCCTCAGTACCCGGTCGACGATCGGGACGATGTACGACAGGGATTTGCCGGAGCCGGTGCCGGTGGTGAGGACGTAGGAGTCGCCGGCCTGTGCGGCCTCGATCGCCTGCCGCTGGTGGAGGTGGAAGGTCAGGGGGCGGCCGTCCGGGCGCGGTGATGTCTCCTCCTTGCCGGCCTGGAAGATCTCCGCGCATCTGGGATGCAGTACCCCGTCCCGCACGAGGTCGGTGACCTGGCCGCCGTCGGCGAAGAACGGGTTCAGCGACAGCCACGGGTCGGGCCACTGGGACTTCGCAGCCAGGTCGTCCTCGACGAAGCCGGCGATACGCGCGTCCCGGATGACCGTCGCGCTTTTGGTGAAGCTCTCGTACTCACCGATCAGGTCGGCATGGATACCGAAGACGTCCATCGCCTCGGGCAGCCGCGGCTCCCTGCGTGGCACGGGCGCGGGTGCCGCCGCGGTGGGCGGGGGGACCAGGGCGCGCAGCCGTGCCACCGGGTCCGTCACCTGCCAGTGCGGGGCCAGCAGGGCCGGCGTGTCGTCCGGCGCCGACGCGAGCGGGAGCAGTGCCTCACGGACGAGGGAGGCATGCTCGGGGCGGTGTTCGGCGTCCTTCTCCAGGAGCCGGTTCACCAGCCGGACCAGCTCGGCAGGCAGGTCCGGGCGGACCAGGCTCAGCTGCGGAGGCTTCTCGTGCTGGTGCTGTTCGGACAGTTCGTAGGGGGTCCGGGCGGAAAACGGCGGACGGCCGATCAGCAACTCGTACAGGATGCAGCCGAGCGCGTAGAGGTCCGCGGAGGCCGAGATCCGTTCGGCGCGGAACTGCTCGGGCGCCATGTAACGGGCCGTGCCGACGCTGACGCCCGTGCTCGTCAGCCGCGTCTGGTCGGGGTCGTCCACGACCGAGCCCATGCCGAAGTCCAGGATCTTGACGGTGCCGTCGCCGGTCAGCATCACGTTCGCCGGCTTCAGGTCGCGGTGGACGACCCCGGCGGTGTGCGCGGCCGTGAGCCCGGCGGCGATCTGCGCCCCGATGGCGGCGACCCAGGAGACCGGCAGTTGCGGTTCCTCGTCGATGAGGTCCGCGAGCGGATGACCGTCCAGCAGTTCCATGGCCAGATAGGGCAGGCCGCTGCCGCCCGGCGCCGGGTCCACGCCGCCGTCGATCAGCAGGGTGAGGTTCGGGTGGCCCTGGGAGAGCATCCGCATGATCCGCACTTCGCGGCGGAAGCGGTCGATCTCCTTGCCGGACCCGGAAGCGGCGACGGCGACACCCGTCCGGCCGCGCAGCACCGTCTTGAGCGCGACCTCCCGGTGAGGGGAGTCCGGAGCGGCGCGGAGGTCTTCGGCCCGGTGCACCTCGCCCATGTTTCCGCGCCCCAGGATCCCCACGATCCGGAACCGTCCGTCGACCGTGTCCAGCCCCACCGGCCCTCCCCCTTCACCCGTCGTATACCTGGCAGGTACATCCCGTAGGGAGCGTATACCGTCGCCAGTCGACGAGGATGGCAGGTGTCCGTTGACGTTGTCAACGCATGCAATATCGAGGTCCGATTAGCGGCAGGCTCCCGACGAAGCGGGAGGGCTACGATCGATCCATGACGACCTCGGACATCCCAGAGCCGCCGAAGATCACGGAGGAGCACTTCCTCGACACGGGTACCGGAGTCGAGGCGGAGACCGAGGCGGACGACGCGCCACCGGAGATCGACCGGCCGTGGGACCCGGAGCAGATCAGGGTCAACACCAAGCAGTTCTCCCTGCGCAACGCCCTGGACATGATCGAGGACGGGTCGCTGGAACTCGCCCCGGACTTCCAGCGCGGGCGGGTGTGGAAGCCGGTGCAGAAGTCCCGTCTCATCGAGTCCGTGCTGCTGCAGATCCCGCTGCCTGCCTTCTACTTCGCCGAGGACACCGACGGGCTCATGCGTGTGGTCGACGGGTTGCAGCGCCTGTCGACCATCCATGACTTCGTGCGTGGGGGAGACGAGCGAGGATTCAC
This sequence comes from Streptomyces sp. NPDC090994, assembly GCF_044768905.1. Lineage (NCBI taxonomy): Bacteria > Bacillati > Actinomycetota > Actinomycetes > Kitasatosporales > Streptomycetaceae > Streptomyces > Streptomyces sp. NPDC090994. Next base: position 140,514 of record NZ_JBIVWS010000015.1, on the reverse strand, counting down.
GCTGCAGCGCCTGGAGTACTTGCAGAGCGCGGTGGAGGGAAAGCGCTTCGAAGACCTCCCCGCCCCGTGGAAGCGGCGCATCTACAACACCCAGATCGTCACGAATGTGATCGACCCGACGACTCCCGCGGATGTCATGTACGACATCTTCAAGCGCATCAACACGGGCGGTACGCCACTGAACGCGCAGGAGATCCGACACTGCATGAGCAAGAAGAGCAGCCGGACCATCCTGCGGATGATGACCACCACGGTGGAGTTCAACGCGGCGACCAATCACATGGGTGGCCACATCCGGATGAACGACCGGGAGATGGCCCTGCGTTTCGCCGCGTTCTGGCTGATGGGAGCCGAGGGGTACGCGAAGTACGCCGCGATGGACTCCTTCCTTCAGCGCACCACCACCGTGCTGGACAGTGTCGAGCACACGGACGCCAGGATCGACGCGCTCCTGTCCGCTTTCCGCAAGGCCATGGAGAACGCGCGGCTGGTCTTCGGCGACCAGGCGTTCCGCAAATGGCCGCTGTACGCGATCGGCCGGAACCCTATCAACCGGGCCCTCTTCGAGACCTGGTCCATCACCCTCGCCGAGTACGAGGCCGCGGACCTGGAGCGGCGTCGCGAGGCGATCGTCGCGGCCGCCCGTGAATTGATGACCAACGATTACCGCTACCTGGAGGCCATCACCTCCTCCACGGGCGACGTCAGCCGGGTGAGGTACCGGTTCGAGGCGACCGCCCGCGCAGCCGAGGCCGGCAAGTGATCACCTCCCTGCGCGTCCGGCATTTCAAGCGTTTCACTGACGCCTCCTTCTCGCTGCGCCCTCTCACCGTGCTCACGGGTCTCAACGGCACGGGGAAGAGCACCACCATCCAGAGCCTGCTCCTGACCCGCCAGCTCGTGGACGCACCGATCGGCGGAGTGGTCCAGCTCAACGGTCCTTACGGACTCGCCCTGGGGGAAGCACACGAGGTACTGCACCCGGATGCCCCGGACTCGACCATCGTGGTGGAAGTCGGCGGCGACGACGGTGGGCCGCCGAGCACGCACCGATTCACCGTCCCCGACGAGCAGGCGCTCTATCTGGAAGCCGCCGACGAAGTCAGTGCGCTGCCACCGGGCGGACTGCGGGGCCTGGGAAGCGCGTTCACCTATCTGTGTGCCGAACGGCTGGGACCGCGCGATCAGCTGGGAGTCTCAGCGGACCACCCCGCCTTACTCGGAGTCGGGGTGCAGGGTGAATACACCGCCCAGGTACTGGCCCTGCACGACACCCGGGCCGTGCGTGAACCACTGCTCCACCCCGCGACCCGGTCTACGCACAACGTCACCACTATGCGGACACAGGTGGAGACCTGGGCCTCCGACATCATCCGGCCTATCAAGATCACCGCGCAGTGGCCGCCCGGCATTACGGCCAGCACCATCCGCTTCCACGAACCGGGGCTGCTGGGCGAGCCCATGCGCCCGGCCAACATGGGATTCGGGTTCTCCTATGCCCTGCCCGTGATCGTGGCCGGTCTTCTCACTGCTCCCGGGGACCTGCTGATCGTCGAGAACCCGGAGGCACACCTCCATCCCGGCGGTCAGTCGAAACTGGGCCGGTTCTTGGCCCGGGTGGCCGGTGCCGGAGCCCAGGTGATCGTCGAGACGCACAGTGATCATGTGCTCAATGGAGTCAGGCTGGCCGTGGCAGAGGAACGGGTCCTGCGACCCGAGGACGCGATCGTGCACTACTTCGGTGCGGAAGAGGCCGGTTCCGTACCCATCGAGTTCACCATGAAGGGTGAACTGACTGAGTGGCCGCAAGGATTCTTCGATCAGATCGAGCAGGACCTGGGGAGGCTGGCACGTGCCAGGCGCAGGGGGCGGTGAACCGTACCGGGTCGTCGTGGACGAATCGTCCTTCGACTTCAGGGGGCTGACGGAGGAGCGGTTGACGGATCTGCTCGACGACTTCAGCGATGCGCTGGAGACAGTGTCGGAACAGCAGACGGTGGCTGCATCACCGTTCTGGATGGAGGTGGATTGCGCCGACGACCGGGAGCTGTACGACGTACTGTACGAAGGCCGGACGCCGCGCGCCGGACGTGACGCACGGCTGAGAATGATCCGCCTCATGGACCGCTGCCCCGCCTGGGACGCGGATGTCCCTGGCCTGCCCGACCAGGTCGAGGTGGCGGGGACTGCGGAGGAACTTGCCTGGTCCCTCTGCTACGCCTGGTCGTGGGCACGGCAGGGCCGACACGTTGCGTGCCTCGGTTTCCCGGCCAGGGACCGGCGCGGCTGGCTCCTCGTGTCCGCGGCCGACGGGACGACGGGTGAGCCGGTCGGCCTGGAGGTCTTCCACCTCGTCGATGCCTCTGCCCTCTGCGAGTTCTGGCGTGACCTCTTCGCGCGGGAGGACATCGCGGAGCCGGACTTCCTGGCCCGTGCCCGCCAAGCTTTCCCGCACCTGGTCTTCGCCGACTCCCTCACCTTCCGTAAGTTCGACGGCACGTACTCCGAAATGCGTGACTGGGTTGTACGGGTCCTGTGCGTGGTGCACGACCATTTCGCCGATGCTCTGGTACGGCACTCCGGGCAGCCGCACCAGGTGCAGGCGGAACTGGGACGCTTCGGCCTGGACCTGTCTCCCGAGAGTCCCAACACCAGAGCCAAACCGTCGGTCATGAGGCAGCGGGATGTCGACCACGAGGGGGAGACCTATCGCTGCGAGTGGCACGGCAAGAAGGAGCGGCACCGCAATCGCGTCCACTTCAGCCTGCCCGACACGCGCCTCGGCGGTCGCGTCCTCATCGGCATCTTCGCGGATCATCTGGACACCTGAATGCTTCGCGGGCTCCGCCGGCCCGAGGGACTGACGCTTTCCCAAGCCCTGCTGCCGGTGGGCAAGGTCAACGGAGGTTGCGGGGAGGACTTGGCCGCTCGGTCGGGCTACGAGGTCCTCACCGAGCCGTCCGGCTGGATGTGCAAGGTAGGCGGGCGCGACGCTTCCGAGAAGGAGCCCTCGCTCGCCGCCACCTCGACCTGAGTCTGCATCGCGGCGTGGACGCGGGCCACAGAGCACCCCTCGACCGTCAGCCACATGGTCTTCCCGGCATCCAGCGTCGCGGTGACGCCGTCGCTGTCCGCGGCTCCGCACGGTGCGAGTTGCTGGATGCGCACATATCCGAGACGTAGCCGCAGTGCCTGGCGTCCACCGGCAGTGCGCGCCATGACACCGAACTGGACCGAGCCCTCGGTGACGCGTGCGCAGGGAGTCCACTCCACGGACCCCTACGGCCTGCACACGCGTGGCGCAGTGAGATCGGGGTTGGACGGCAGAGAGGCCGAGTCGGTGACTGCTCCCGGCCGCCTGCTCACGGGCGTCTCGACGATCGGCTGTCCGGCGATGTCGGAGGGACGATCCTGGTCGTCGCCGAACCAGCCCGTGGCCCAGGTCCCGACTACGCCGGAGACGATGCCGGGAACCAGCAGGACCACTGCTTTGTGCCACCACGACGACCCTTGCGGGACGGGCTCTGGGCGATCGGCCGCCCAATAATCTCCTCGTGGACGTCCTCTTGGCGTTCCTCCCCGTGGCTGGGCGGACACGGGAAAGCGGGCGGATAGCCGAGCTTCTCCAGCACGTGTTCCTCCCAGCTGAGGACTTCTGCGCCGACTCGGGGGACGGCGGCGACGCCGACCACGGTCGCGGGTTCTCGGTGGAGACGTCGAGGTTCTGGCTGAAGTGGTTCACGAGTCGGTGCGCTGCACGGCGTATCCACCGGAGAAAGCCAGTGGATACGGGGAACTGAGCGTGATCGCATCCGCCAGGCTCCAGCGATTGCCGCCGGGAGGCTTCGCCCGGCAAGTCCGGCCGTTGGACGAACCAGCCGCCTGATTCCTTGCGCTCAGTGGTGCGACCACGCGACTTCTCTTGCTGCACTGCCCTGGGATCGCCCCCGTGTGCCCGATGAGCCGCTCGATTTCACACAACGCCTGTGTACATAGGCCCACTTGGCATGCCAGATGACGGTAGCGGTGTTCTGAGCGACCGGGATGACACCAGTGCTGCCAAACCCAGACTGCCGCCACACCCGCCCTGACCCCCTCATGTACGCAGGGCAGGCCGGATGCGGCAGCAGCAGCCCTCAGATATCCCGGAAGATCTCGATCTGCGCCCCGATCGAGTTCAACCGCTCCGCCAGATCCTCGTAACCCCGGTTGATGACATACACGTTCCGCAGCACCGACGTCCCCTCCGCCGCCATCATCGCCAGCAGGACCACCACCGCCGGGCGCAGGGCCGGCGGGCACATCATCTCGGCGGCGCGCCAGCGGGTCGGGCCCTCTACCAGGACGCGGTGGGGGTCGAGGAGTTGGAGGCGACCGCCCAACCGGTTCAGGTCCGTCAGGTAGATCGCGCGGTTGTCGTAGACCCAGTCGTGGATGAGGGTCTTGCCCTGGGCGGAGGCGGCGATCGCCGCGAAGAACGGGACGTTGTCGATGTTCAGGCCCGGGAAGGGCATGGGGTGGATCTTGTCGATCGGCGCCTCCAGTTTGGAGGGGCGGACCGTGAGGTCGACCAGGCGGGTGCGGCCGTTGTCGGCGAAGTACTCCGGGGTGCGGTCGTGGTCGAGGCCCATCTCCTCCAGGACCGCCAGCTCGATCTCCAGGAACTCGATGGGGACGCGACGGACCGTCAGTTCCGACTCCGTGACGACCGCCGCGGCCAGCAGGCTCATCGCCTCGACCGGGTCCTCGGAGGGGGAGTAGTCGACGTCCACGTCGATGACCGGGACGCCGTGCACGGTGAGGGTCGTGGTGCCGATGCCCTCGACCCGCACGCCCAGTGCCTCCAGGAAGAAGCAGAGGTCCTGGACCATGTAGTTGGAGGAGGCGTTGCGGATGACGGTGACGCCGTCGTGGCGGGCGGCCGCGAGGAGGGCGTTCTCCGTGACCGTGTCGCCGCGTTCGGTCAGGACGATGGGGCGGCCGGGGCGGACGCCGCGGTCGACCACCGCGTGGTACTGGCCCTCCGTGGCGGCGACGTCCAGGCCGAAGCGGCGCAGCGCGATCATGTGCGGCTCGATGGTGCGGGTGCCGAGGTCGCAGCCGCCGGCGTAGGGCAGCTTGAAGCGGTCCATGCGGTGCAGCAGCGGGCCCAGGAACATGATGATGGAGCGGGTGCGCACCGCCGCCTCGGCGTCGATGGCGTCCATGTCGAACTCGGCCGGCGGCACGATCTCCAGGTCCACGCCGTCGTTGATCCAGCGGGTGCGCACGCCGATGGAGTTCAGCACCTCCAGGAGGCGGTAGACCTCCTCGATGCGCGCGACCCGGCGCAGTACCGTGCGGCCCTTGTTGAGCAGCGAGCCGCACAGCAGCGCCACACACGCGTTCTTGCTCGTCTTGACGTCGATGGCGCCGGAGAGGCGCCGGCCGCCGACCACCCGCAGGTGCATCGGTCCCGCGTAGCCCAGAGAGACGATCTCGCTGTCCAGCGCCTCGCCGATCCGGGCGATCATCTCAAGGCTGATGTTCTGGTTGCCGCGTTCGATCCGGTTGACCGCGCTCTGACTGGTGCCGAGCGCCTCCGCGAGCTGTGACTGCGTCCAGCCGCGGTGCTGCCGGGCGTCGCGGATGAGCTTGCCGATGCGTACGAGGTAGTCGTCTGCCATGAGGTTGAGGCTATCTCAGATATGAGATGGCGCCTCTTGGGGGGTCTGTTCGGGTGGCGAACGTGGGATCGGCGAGGTGACGGTCGGTCAGCGGCGCCCGGTGGTGCGGGTGCGGCGCCAGCCGAACGGTCCGGGCAGATCCATCGACGTCGTACGGCGTCCCGTGCTGCTGTGGGTGTGGCGGGGGCCGTTCCGGCCGCCGGTGGTGATGGACCAGGACCGCTTGTTGATGTTCAGGCGCACTCCGGGAAGTATCCGGAAACTCTTGCGGAACGTGAGGGGCATCGTGCCTCCTTCCGAGTCGCGCCGGGGGACCCCGGCACAAGTCGGTTACCCCCGTTCGGCGTACTGATGGCCCCGTGGGTCACCCGGGCAGGGGTGGGTGTGGGGCGCACGCCACACCGGGTCCGGGCATGACCGTTCCGCCCCCATGTACTAGAGTTATCTCGACATCGAGATATCTGCCGAGGCGTACTGCGGTCGCCGCCCCGGACCCGCTCCAGTAAGGGTTACCTAACTTAGCCTTACCTTAGCGGATCCGCCAGGGCGGCGTGGCGGCAGGATGCGGTGGTACGCGCACATGAATGAAGGAGACTGTCGTGTCGGCGAACAGCTTCGACGCCCGCAGCACGCTGCAGGTGGGCGACGAGTCGTACGAGATCTTCCGGCTGGACAAGGTCGAGGGCTCCGCGCGCCTTCCCTACAGCCTGAAGGTGCTGCTGGAGAACCTGCTCCGCACCGAGGACGGCGCGAACATCACCGCCGACCACATCCGCGCCCTCGGCGGCTGGGACTCGCAGGCCCAGCCGTCCGAAGAGATCCAGTTCACGCCCGCCCGTGTGATCATGCAGGACTTCACCGGCGTCCCCTGCGTCGTGGACCTCGCCACCATGCGTGAGGCCGTCAAGGAGCTGGGCGGCGACCCGAACAAGATCAACCCGCTCTCCCCGGCCGAGATGGTCATCGACCACTCCGTCATCGCCGACAAGTTCGGCACCCCCGACGCCTTCAAGCAGAACGTCGACCTGGAGTACGGCCGCAACCGCGAGCGCTACCAGTTCCTGCGCTGGGGCCAGACCGCCTTCGACGACTTCAAGGTCGTCCCGCCGGGCACCGGCATCGTCCACCAGGTGAACATCGAGAAGCTCGCCCGCGTGGTGATGGTCCGCGATGGCAAGGCGTACCCGGACACGCTGGTCGGCACCGACTCGCACACCACCATGGTCAACGGCCTCGGCGTCCTCGGCTGGGGCGTCGGCGGCATCGAGGCCGAGGCCGCGATGCTCGGCCAGCCGGTCTCCATGCTCATCCCGCGCGTCGTCGGCTTCAAGCTGACCGGTGAGCTCAAGCCCGGCACCACCGCCACCGACCTGGTGCTCACCATCACCGAGATGCTGCGCAAGCACGGTGTCGTCGGCAAGTTCGTCGAGTTCTACGGCGAGGGCGTGGCGGCCACGAGCCTCGCCAACCGCGCCACCATCGGCAACATGTCGCCGGAGTTCGGCTCCACCGCCGCGATCTTCCCGATCGACGACGAGACCCTGAACTACCTGCGTCTGACCGGCCGCAGCGACCAGCAGGTCGCCCTGGTCGAGGCGTACGCCAAGGAGCAGGGCCTCTGGCTGGACCCGGCCGCCGAGCCCGACTTCTCCGAGAAGCTGGAGCTGGACCTGTCGACGGTCGTCCCGTCGATCGCCGGCCCGAAGCGCCCGCAGGACCGCATCGTCCTGGCGAACGCGGCCGAGCAGTTCAAGCAGGACGTCCGCAACTACGTCGACAGCGTGGACGAGGCGGGCCAGGAGTCCTTCCCGGCCTCCGACGCCCCCGCCGTCACCAACGGCGTGCCGTCCAACCCGGTCCAGGTGACCGCCCCCGACGGCACCACCTACGAGCTGGACCACGGTGCGGTGACGGTCGCGGCCATCACCTCCTGCACCAACACCTCCAACCCGTACGTCATGGTCGCCGCCGCGCTGGTCGCGAAGAAGGCCGTGGAGAAGGGCCTGACCCGCAAGCCGTGGGTCAAGACCACCCTGGCCCCGGGCTCCAAGGTCGTCACCGACTACTTCGAGAAGGCGGGCCTGACCCCCTACCTCGACAAGGTCGGCTTCAACCTCGTCGGCTACGGCTGCACCACCTGCATCGGCAACTCCGGCCCGCTGCCGGAGGAGGTCTCCAAGGCGGTCAACGACCACGACCTCGCCGTCACCTCGGTCCTCTCCGGCAACCGGAACTTCGAGGGCCGTATCAACCCCGACGTCAAGATGAACTACCTGGCCTCCCCGCCGCTGGTCGTCGCCTACGCGATCGCCGGTTCCATGAAGGTGGACATCACCAAGGACGCCCTGGGCACCGACCAGGACGGCAACCCGGTCTTCCTCAAGGACATCTGGCCGTCCGAGGCGGAGGTCGAGGAGGTCGTGGCCGGCGCCATCGGCGAGGACATGTTCTCCAAGTCCTACTCCGACGTCTTCGCCGGTGACGCCCAGTGGCAGGCGCTGTCCATCCCCACCGGCAACACCTTCGAGTGGGACAGCGAGTCCACCTACGTCCGCAAGCCCCCGTACTTCGAGGGCATGACGATGGAGACCACCCCGGTCTCGGACATCTCCGGCGCCCGCGTCCTGGCCAAGCTCGGCGACTCGGTGACCACGGACCACATCTCGCCCGCCGGCGCCATCAAGGCCGACACCCCGGCCGGCAAGTACCTCACGGAGCACGGCGTCGAGCGCCGCGACTTCAACAGCTACGGCGCCCGCCGCGGCAACCACGAGGTCATGATCCGCGGCACGTTCGCCAACATCCGCCTGCGCAACCAGATCGCGCCGGGCACCGAGGGCGGCTACACCCGCGACTTCACCCAGCCCGACGCCCCGGTGTCGTTCATCTACGACGCCTCGCGCAACTACATCGAGCAGGGCATCCCGCTCGTCATCCTGGGCGGCAAGGAGTACGGCTCCGGCTCGTCCCGCGACTGGGCCGCCAAGGGCACCGCGCTGCTCGGCGTCAAGGCCGTCATCACCGAGTCGTACGAGCGCATCCACCGCTCCAACCTCATCGGCATGGGCGTCCTGCCGCTCCAGTTCCCCGAGGGCCAGTCCGCCGACTCCCTCGGCCTGACCGGTGAGGAGACCTTCTCCATCTCCGGCGTCACCGAGCTGAACAACGGCACCACCCCGCGCACGGTGAAGGTCACCACCGACACCGGCGTCGAGTTCGACGCGGTCGTCCGCATCGACACTCCCGGCGAGGCGGACTACTACCGCAACGGCGGCATCATGCAGTACGTGCTGCGCAGCCTGATCCGCAAGTAAGCGGTCGGGCAGCGCGGCCGAGGGCCGTGTCCTCCGGTGCCGCCGGAGGACACGGCCCGTCGTGTGCGACACCCCCCACCCTCAGGAACGGCGCGATGAACCGACGTATCCGCCTGGCACTCGTCCTGGCGCTGGGCGCACTGCTCAGCGGATGCGGCACCGCCCCGGCGGACCCCTCCTCCGCCCCGGACGCCGAAACCCCTTTCTGGCAGGCCGAGTTCGACGGGGCGAAGGGCGCCCGGCCGGCGGCGGCGTCCTGGAACACCGAGACCGGGAACCAGGAAGCCGAAGGGTGGGGCAACAACGAACTGCAGTACTACACCGACGACGCGGCCAACTCCGCCCTCGACGGCACCGGCCACCTCCTGATCTCGGCCCGGCCCGCCCCCGACGGCTCCGAACTGCCCTGTCACACGCAGCGGTTCTGCCCCTGGACGTCGGCCCGCCTGACCACCGAGGGCAAGGTCGCGCTCAGCCGAGGACGCGTCGAGGTCCGCGCGAAGATACCCACCGGCACGGGGCTGCTCCCGGCGATCTGGATGCTGGGCGACAACGGAGTCGAGTGGCCCGGACAGGGCGAGATCGACATCTGCGAGGTGGTCGGCGGCGAACCGCGGACGGTGTACGGCACCGCGCACGGGCCGACGTACTACAACGAGAACGGCATCGGCGGCTCCACCACCCTCCCGGCCGACGCCTCGGAGGCGTTCCACACCTACGCCGTCGACAAGGAGCCGCACCGGATCACCTGGTCCGTCGACGGAGACCCCTACCTCACGCTGACCCCGTCGAAGCTGCCCGACCCCGACGACTGGGTCTTCGAGCAGGACATGCACCTGCTGCTCAACGTCGCCGTCGGCGGCGACTGGCCCGGCGACCCCGACGACTCGACACCCGCCCCGGCGACGATGACGGTCGACTACGTGCGCTTCTACGGCGAGGGCCACGCCTGACTCCGCGACCTGCGCGGACGGCCCGCCCGGTCGCACCGGAAGGGCCCGCCCGGCCGCCGCCGGGCGGGCCCTCCTGTCCGCCGCCCGGACTCAGGCGAGCAGCTCGATCTCCGCGACCGTCGGCTCACCCGTGAAGACCAGCCGGTACTTCGCGTACGTCCCCGGCGACTTGACCGAGAAGACCCGCGTCTGCCGGTCCCAGGCGAAGGACTCCCCGGACCGTTCGTCCAGGGTCTGCCACGCCGTTCCGTCGGCCGAGCCCTCCAGCTTCCAGCCGGCCGGAGCCGACGTGCGGTCCTTCGGGGACGTCAGCGTGTACTGGACCGCCTTCGTCCCCTCGGCGACCGGCAGGTCCACCGCCGAGGTCACCGCCGCCTCCGTCGCCGACGTGTCGTCGAACAGGGCGCCGTCACCGGAGACGGCGTCCGCGCGCGGCGTCGGTACCTCGTCACCGGTCGTGATCGAGACCGGCGCGGCGTTCTTGCCGGTGCCCCACGAGGACGGCCGCGACCCCATGTCGAACTCCAGGACGCCGCCCTTGGCGAGCACGGAGTGGGGCAGGGACGTGGAGTTCCAGGAGCGCCCGTTGACCTTCAGCCCCCGCACGTAGACGTTCTTCGCGTTGTTCTTCGGGGCCTTGACCACCAGCTCGCGCCCGTTCTCCAGGTGGACGGTCGCCTTGGTGAACAGCGGGGAGCCGATGGCGTACTCGCCGCTGCCCATCACCAGCGGGTAGAAGCCGAGCGCGGAGAAGAGGAACCAGGCCGACTGCTCGCCGTTGTCCTCGTCGCCGTGGTAGCCCTGGCCGATCTCGCTGCCGGTGTAGAGGCGGGAGAGCACCTCGCGGACGTTCTTCTGCGTCTTGTACGGCTGCCCGGCCGCGTCGTACATGTACAGGGCGTGGTGGGCGACCTGGTTGGAGTGCCCGTACATGCCCATCCGGACGTCGCGCGCCTCGACCATCTCGTGGATGACCCCGTTGTAGGAACCCTTCAGCTCGGGCGAGGCGGTCTCCGGGGTGGAGAGGTACTCGTCGAGCTTGTCGGCGAGGCCGGAGCGTCCGCCGTAGAGGTTGGCCAGGCCCCGGCTGTCCTGCGGGGCGGTGAAGGCGTAGCCCCAGCCGTTGGTCTCGGTGTAGTCGTAGCCCCACACGCGCGGGTCGTACTTCTCCGAGTCCACGCGCCACTTGCCCGAGGTGTCCTTGCCCTGGAAGAAGCCGGCCTGCTCGTCGAACAGGTTGACGTAGTCCTGGGCGCGGTCGAGGAAGTAGGCGGACTCCTCCTTGTAGCGCTTCTCGCCGGTCTCCTGGTAGAGCTTGGCGCCCATCCGTGAGATGCCGTAGTCGTTGAGGTAGCCCTCCAGCGCCCAGGACAGGCCCTCGTGCGTCTCGCTGGGGGTGTAGCCGAGGAAGGGGGAGGTCTCCATGCCCTTGCGGCCCACGCCCGAGGACGGCGGCACCACGGTGGCGTTCTTCAGCGCCGCCTCGTACGCCGCCTCCGCGTCGAAGTCGACGCCCTTGACGTACGCGTCGGCGAAGGCGACGTCGCTGGAGGTGCCGGTCATCAGGTCCGCGTAGCCGGGGGAGGACCAGCGCGAGGTCCAGCCGCCGTCCTTGTAGTGCTGAACGAACCCGTCGACCAGCTCACCGGCGTGCTGCGGGGTGAGGAAGGAGTACGCCGGCCAGGTCGTCCGGTACGTGTCCCAGAAGCCGTTGTTGACGTACACCTTGCCGTCGACGATCTTCGCGCCGGTGTGGGTCGGGGTGTCCGGCTCGGGCATCCGCTGGAACGGGGAGGCGTACTTGTACTCCCCGTCGACCTTCTCGAAGCCCGAGTTCGGGTACAGGTACAGCCGGTAGAGGCTGGAGTACAGCGTGGTCAGCTGGTCCTGCGTGGCGCCCTCGACCTCGACCTTGCCGAGGATCCGGTCCCACTGCGCGCGGGCGTCCTTCTTCACCTTCTCGAAGGAGGTGCGCGCGCCGATCTCCTGGCGCAGGTTGTCCTTCGCCTGGTCGACGCTGATGAGGGAGGTGGCCAGGCGCAGGGTGACCGTGCGGTCGTCGCCCGCGTCGAAGGTCAGGCTGCCCTTGACGCCGCTGGAGCCGCCGCCGGTGACCTTCTTGTCGAACTCGCCGTAGACGAAGAGCCGGGTCGCGCCCGCCGAGCCGCCGGACTTCACGTCCGAGTAGCCGGTGAAGGTCCCGTTCTCCTCGTCCAGGGTCAGGCCCGCCTCGTCGGTGGCGTTGTCGAAGACGACGCTCGCGTCGTCGCCGGGGTAGGTGAAGCGGAGCATCGCCGCGTGGTCGGTCGGCGCCATCTCGGCCCGCAGGCCGTTCTCGAACGTGACGCCGTAGTAGTACGGCCGCGCGGTCTCGTTCTCGTGCCGGAACGGCAGCTCGCGGGCCTCCCGGCCGGTGGCCGGGGTGCCGGACGCCGCCGACGGCATCACCTGGAACGTCTGCCGGTCCCCCATCCACGGGCTCGGCTCGTGGCTGGCGCTGAACGCCTGGATCGTCGGCAGGTTGTCGTCGTTGTTGTCGCGCGCGTACTCGTACAGCCAGCTCAGCGACCCCGCGTTGGTCACCGGCGTCCAGAAGTTGAAGCCGTGCGGGACGGCCGTCGCGGGGAAGTTGTTGCCGCGCGAGAAGCTGCCGCTGGAGTTGGTGCCGCGCGTCGTCAGCGCGTAGTCGGAGAGGTGGGCCTTGGGCCTCTCGGGCTCGGCCCGCTCGATCGACACGTCGTCCAGCCAGCCCCGGAACTTCGCCGGGCCCTTGGGGGAGTCGTACGCCACCAGGATCCGGTCGACCGTCTTGCCGGCCGCGACCGACCCGATGCCCGACTGCACCGCGTTCCACTGGTTGACGTAGAGGATCTTCGCGTCGCCCTGTCCGCGCGGGGTGAGCGGGAAGCCGTGGGCGTCGGTGGCACCGAGGCCGCTGAGGTAGGTGCCGTCGGTGAAGGCGAGGTCGACGGAGACGTTGGTGGCGTCGTAGTCGAGGGCGCCGTCGGCCATCGCCGGGAAGATCTTGTAGGAGAGTTCGCTGCGCCGGTCGACCTTGACGTTCACGTCGAAGACCTTGTTGTACGAGTACGCCCGGCCGTCGGCCGTGTGCCGGCCGGCGTAGCGCAGGGCCCGCTCGCCGGTGAAGCCCGCGCGCGCCTTGGCCGTCGGGGAGCCGGTCGGGCCCTCGTCGACGAGGGAGAGCATGTCCTCGGGGGCGGGTACCTCGCTGCCGCCCGTGGACAGCTGGACGTCCGCCAGCTGGAGGGCGTCGCCGGCTCCGTTGTTCTTGGTGAACTCCACCCGGAAGTGCTGGTATTCGGCCGTCTCGGCCAGGTCGTACGTCTTGGTCTGGTACCGCTCGGGGAAGGACTCGCCCGAGCGGGTGTCCAGCGTCGTCCACTGCTCGCCGTCCGCCGACCCCTTGAGCGTCCAGTCCACCGGGTCGCGTTCTTCGTGGTCGTTGGCGGAGGTGAGCGCGTACCGGGTGATCGGGGCCGGTGCCTTCAGGTCGAACTCCACCCAGCCGGTGGGCGCGAAGGTCAGCCACTTGGTGGAGGGCTCGGTGTCGGCCAGGTTCTCCTTCACCTCGCCGCCGCCCGTGTTCTCCCCGCTGGCCCGCACGCCCGTGACGTCACCGCTCACGTTGCCGGGGATGCCGGTGCTGTACCCGCCGTCCACGCCCGCGGCGCGCTTCTCGCCGTCCGGGCCGGTGTCGACGGTGTTCAGCCAGTCCGGAGCCGGGTCGTCCGCCTCGAACGAGGACGTGAACTCCCGGTCCGGCGCGGCGGCCGCCCGCGGCAGCGCGACCGCCGCGCCCTGCGAGCCCACCGCCAGTGCGAAAGCGGTCGTCACCACGACCGCCGGACCCCATCTGTGCCGAGTTCTGCGCTGCATCTCCCAGGACCCTCCCTGCACGCCGGACAACGTTGTCAAATCGTGTGCGCAGGGTCCAGTAGTGGGTCAAGTGGCAAGTGATGTCAAGGGTGTTGGTAGCGGCGTTCGTGGTTTATGTCGCGGATTTTTCCGGCAAGCTGCTCACAGGCCTCTCACATGTCCGCCAGATCTCAACTCGGAAAAGACCCGTGGCCAACCTTGCGTTCGATCTTGCCCCGGCGACGGGAAGTGGACTATACCTGTCGGCCACCGGAGCGTTGTGAAGACGCGAGATCCGCACGGCCTGCACGACCCAGCGAGACCGAACGCGGTGCCGGGAGGATCCGGTTCACCGCCTGAGTCCTGGAGAAGGCGAGGACTTGAGCAATGGGATCCACTTCCGCCGAGAACACCGGTACCACCGCCGAGAACGCCACTGCGCCCGCCGACGGCGCCGGTACCCGCGCGGGCACCGGCCGCCGCGACCTGATCAAGAGGGCCACCGCGCTCGGTCTGCTCGCCGTCCCCACGATGAGTTTCCTGTCCGCCTGTGCCAGCGGTGGCGGCGGTGACGACCAGGACAAGGCGGAGGCGGGCGAGAAGACCGCCGAGAACCCGCTCGGCGTGAACAACAGCGCCCAGCTGGAATTCGTCCTCTTCGACGGTGGATTCGGCAAGGAGTACGCCGAGGACGCGGTGCAGGTCTACGAGAAGAACTTCCCCGACGCGACCGTGAAGTTCTCCGCCACCCAGAAGATCCAGTCCACCCTCCAGCCCCGTTTCAACCAGGGCACCCCGCCCGACCTCATCGACAACTCCGGCGCCGAACAGATGGACATGGGCGTCCTGGTCGGAAAGAAGCAGCTCGCCGACCTCACCCCCCTGCTCGACGCCCCCTCCTACGACGACCCGGACAAGAAGGTCCGCGACACCCTGCGCCCCGGCATCGTGGAAATGGGCCAGTTCGACGGGGACCAGGTCTGGATCTTCTATTACGCCTACACCGTCTACGGCGTCTGGTATTCGCAGAAGGCACTGGACTCGCTGGACGCCGCATACCCGAAGACCTGGGACGAGATGCTCGCCCTCTGCGCCAAGGCCAAGAAGAAGGGCATGGCGGGCTGGACGTACGCGGGCAAGTACCCGTACTACCTCCCCTTCTCGCTCTACCCGATGATCGCCAAGGTCGGCGGCGTGGAGGTGCTGGACGCCATCGACAACCTGGAGCCGAACGCCTGGAAGCACCCGGCGGTCAAGGCGTGCTTCGAGGCGTACTACGAGCTGTACAAGAAGGGGTACGTCCTCCGGGGCACCCCGGGTCTGGACCACATCCAGTCGCAGACCGCCTGGGCCAAGGGCGACGCCCTGTTCCTGCCCAACGGCTCCTGGGTGGAGAACGAGTCGGCCAAGGTCATCCCCGACGGCTTCGAGGTGACCGTATCCGCCCCCTCCGGGCTGGACTCCTCCGACAAGCTGCCCTTCGGCACCCTCTGGGCCTCCGGCGGCGAGCCGTTCATCGTCCCCGCCAAGGCGAAGAACGGCACCGGCGGCATGGAGCAGCTGCGCATCATGCTCAGCGAGGCCTCCTCGAAGAACTTCACCTCCAAGGTCAAGTCGCTCTCCGCCTACAACGGCGGCACCGACGGCATCGAGCTGACCCCCGGCCTCAAGTCCGGCGTCGCGGCCCTCGAACTGGCCGGCGACAACGTGGTCAACCCCCGCCTCCAGGACTGGTACGTGAAGCTCCAGAAGGAGCAGATCGGCGTCGGCGGCCTGGGCGAGATGATGGCCGGCCGGCTCACCCCCGCCGAGGCCGTCAAGAAGATCCAGGGCTACGCCGACGACGCGGCCAAGGACTCGTCGATCAAGCACTACAAGCATCGGTAGGGACGCCGGATCGGGGTCGGTTGGCAATGCAGCACGGCAAGTACCGGTTCATCGCGGGGTTCCTGGCGCTGCCGCTGGGGATCTACGCCCTCTTCGTCGTCTGGCCGTTCGTCCAGTCCATCTACTACTCGTTCACCGACTGGACGGGGCTGAGTCCCGAGTTCGAGATGGTCGGCTTCGACAACTACGCGCGGATGCTCGACGACGACGTCTTCTGGAAGTCGCTGTGGCACAGCGTGCTCTTCGCGCTGCTCGTCCCCCTGGTGACGCTCGGCCTGGCGCTCTTCCTCTCCTTCATGATCAACGTCGGCGGCCGGAGGCGGAAGGGCGGCCCGGTGGTCTCCGGGGTCCGCGGCTCCGCCTTCTACAAGATCGTCTACTTCTTCCCGCAGGTGCTGTCGATCGCCATCGTCGCCCTGCTGTTCCAGTTCGCGTACAACCCGGACAGCGGCGCGGTCAACTCCCTGCTGCGCGGGATCGGCCTGGACTCCGTCCAGCCGCTGTGGCTGGGGGACCCGAACCTCGCCCTGTGGTGTGTCATGGCGGTCCTCGTCTGGTCCACGGTCGGCTTCTTCGTGGTCCTCTTCTCCGCCGGCATGGCCTCCGTCCCGGCGGAGCTGTACGAGGCCGCGCTGCTGGACGGGGCGACCCGCTTCACCACGTTCTTCCGGGTCACCCTGCCGCTGCTGTGGGACACCGTGCAGTCCGGCTGGGTCTACATGGGCATCCTCGCGCTCGGCGCCGAGTCCTTCGCGGTCGTCCAGATCATGACCGTCGGCCCCGGCGGACCGGACTACTCGACCACCGTCATGGTCCTGTACGTGTACCAGAAGGCGTTCCGGGACGGTCAGGCCGCCTACGCCACCACCATCGGCGTCGCCCTGCTCGTGGTCACCCTGGCCTTCGCGGCCGTCGTGATGCGGCTGGGCCGGCGCGAGCGGCTGGAGTACTGAACCGATGAAGACGACCGACACCCCCGCCGAGCCGACACCGAAGAACGAGCCGACACCGAAGAACGAGCCGAAACCGAGGAAGGAGCCGGAACCGAGGAAGGAGGGCGGCGCCCTCGACGTCTTCTCCCACGGCGTCCTCGTCATCTGGGCGATCATGGTGGTGCTGCCGCTGGTGTGGGCGGTGATGACGTCCTTCAAGGACGACGCCTCGATCTTCGGCTCGCCCTGGTCGCTGCCGGACACCCTGCACTTCGACAACTGGTCCAGGGCCTGGACCCAGGCCCACATGAGCGACTACTTCCTCAACACCGTCCTGGTGGTGGGCGGCTCGCTCGCCGGCACCCTGGTGCTGGGCTCGATGGCCGCCTACGTCCTGGCCCGGTTCGACTTCCCCGGCAACCGGTTCGTCTACTTCCTGTTCGTCGGCGGCATGAGCTTCCCGATCATGCTCGCGCTGGTGCCCCTGTTCTACGTGGTGGACAACCTGGGGCTGCTGAACACCGTCCACGGGCTGATCCTCGTATACATCGCCTACTCGCTGCCCTTCACGGTGTTCTTCCTGACCGCGTTCTTCCGCACCCTGCCGACCTCGGTGGCGGAGGCCGCGTTCGTCGACGGGGCCTCGCACACCCGGACGTTCTTCCAGGTCATGCTGCCGATGGCCAAGCCGGGGCTGATCAGCGTGGGGATCTTCAACTTCCTGGGGCAGTGGAACCAGTACATGCTGCCGACCGTGCTGAACACCGACCCCGACCAGCACGTCCTCACCCAGGGCCTGGTGCAGCTCGCGGTCAGCCAGGGGTACAAGGGCGACTGGTCGGGACTGTTCGCGGGCCTGGTGATGGCGATGCTGCCGGTGCTGGCGGCGTACATCCTCTTCCAGCGGCAGGTGGTGCAGGGACTGACCGCCGGTGCCCTGAAGTGACGGCCGCGCGGAGGGCGCGGGCACCCGGATGCGGTTCAACCTCTTGACGGGAGGCGACCCGAACGGCTCAGCTTAGAGTTCACTAGTTGGACATGGACGGGGCCTCGTCGACGCGGCCCCGGCGCAGGAGGTCGTCGTGGAGACTCCGGGGTCGCAGTCGTCGCTGCACCGAGCCAACCTGGAGAGGGTCGTACGCGCCGTACGGCTGGCCGGGTCGCTCACGCAGGCGGAGATCGCGAGGACGACGGGGCTGTCCGCGGCGACCGTCTCCAACATCGTCCGGGAGCTGAAGGACGGCGGGACCGTCGAGGTCACGCCCACCTCGGCGGGCGGCCGGCGGGCCCGCAGCGTCTCGCTCAGCGGGGACGCCGGGATCGTGATCGGTGTGGACTTCGGCCACACCCACCTGCGCGTGGCGGTCGGCAACCTCGCCCACCAGGTGCTGGCCGAGGAGTCCGAGCCGCTGGACGTGGACGCCTCCTCGGCCCAGGGCTTCGACCGGGCGGAACAGCTGGTCAGCCGGCTGATCGAGGCGACCGGCGTCGACCGGTCCAAGATCGCCGGGGTGGGCCTCGGCGTGCCCGGCCCGATCGACGTGGAGTCCGGCACGCTGGGGTCCACCGCGATCCTGCCCGGCTGGAGCGGCACCCGGCCCGCCGAGGAGCTGCGGGGGCGGCTCGGCGTGCCCGTGCACGTCGACAACGACGCCAACCTCGGCGCCCTCGGCGAGCTGGTCTGGGGCAGCGGCCGGGGGGTGCGGGACCTGGCGTACATCAAGGTCGCCAGCGGCGTCGGAGCCGGGCTGGTGATCAACGGCAAGATCTACCGGGGACCCGGCGGCACGGCGGGCGAGATCGGGCACATCACCCTCGACGAGGCCGGCCCGGTCTGCCGCTGCGGCAACCGCGGCTGCCTGGAGACCTTCACCGCCGCGCGGTACGTGCTGCCGCTGCTCAGGTCGAGTCACGGCACCGGTCTGACGATGGAGGGCGTGGTGCGGATGGCCCGGGACGGCGACCCGGGCTGCCGCCGGGTCGTCGCCGACGTCGGCCGGCACATCGGCAGCGGCGTCGCCAACCTCTGCAACCTGCTCAACCCCAGCCGGGTCGTCCTCGGCGGCGACCTCGCCGAGGCCGGCGAGCTGGTCCTCGGCCCCATCCGGGAGTCCGTGGGCCGCTACGCCATCCCCAGCGCCGGACGCCAACTCTCCGTGCTTCCTGGGGCACTTGGCGGCCGTGCCGAGGTGCTCGGCGCGCTCGCCCTCGCCCTGAGCGAGATGGGCGATTCGACCCTGCTGGACGGCAGCGCGGCCGGCGGTCTGCCCACCGCGGCCCCCGTCTTCACTTAGAGAACGGATGGCACCGTTGCCATCTCGTTAAGGATTTACTTCTTGACGTCGCACGTGTGGCCGAGTTGACTTCCAGCCACCTCGGCCGCAACGACGCGGCCTCGTCAGGGAGGTTTCTGAAGTGAACACGCGTATGCGTCGTGCCGCCGTTGCCGTAGCCGCCACCGCGATGGCCGTCTCACTCGCCGCCTGTGGCAGCGCCAAGGAGTCCGGAGACAACGCCGACTCGTCGGACGACTCCGCCAAGAAGGGCGACGCGATCAAGGTCGGCCTGCTCCTTCCCGAGAACCAGACCGCTCGCTACGAGAAGTTCGACAAGCCCTTGATCGAGAAGAAGGTCAAGGAGCTGACGAACAACAAGGGCGAGGTCATCTACGCCAACGCCAAGCAGGACGCCAGCCAGCAGGCGCAGCAGGTCGACACGATGGTGACCAACAAGGTCGACGTGCTGATCGTGGACGCGGTCGACTCCAAGGCCATCGCCGGCTCGATCAAGAAGGCCAAGGACCAGGGCATCCCGGTCGTCGCCTACGACCGCCTGGCCGAGGGCCCGATCGACGCCTACACCTCGTTCGACAACGTGACCGTCGGCAAGACGCAGGGCGAGGCGCTCCTGGAGGCGCTGGGCGACAAGGCCAAGGACGGCCAGATCGTCATGATGAACGGTTCCTCCACTGACCCGAACGCCGCCCAGTTCAAGGAGGGCGCGCTCTCCGTCCTCAAGGGCAAGGTGAACATCGGCCGCTCCTACGACACCAAGGAGTGGAAGCCGGAGAACGCCAACGCCAACATGGAGGGCGCCATCTCCGCCCTGGGCAAGGACAAGATCATCGGCGTCTACTCGGCCAACGACGGCATGGCGGGCGGCATCATCACCGCCCTGAAGGCCGCCGGGATCGACGACATCCCGGTCACCGGCCAGGACGCCGAGCTCAACGGCGTGCAGCGCATCCTCACCGGCGAGCAGTACATGAGCGTGTACAAGTCCTACCCGCAGGAGGCGGCCACCGCGGGTGAGATGGCCGTCGCCCTCGCCAAGGGCGAGTCGCTCGACTCCCTCGCCACCAGCGAGTCCGACAGCGCCACCACCAAGGGCATCCCGACCGTCCTGGTCCCGGTCGTCTCCCTGACCAAGGACAACATCAAGGACACCGTGGTGAAGGAAGGCTTCTACACGGTGGACGAGATCTGCGCCGGCAAGTACGCCTCCGCCTGCTCCAAGGCCGGCCTCAGCTAAGCAGCCCCGCCCCTGAGCAGCTCCGTCTCCCGCGGCGCGCGACACGCGCCCGGGACCGGCTGCCCCAGTTCCTCCGGCGCCCCGCACACACCAGCCCCGCGAGCTAGGCGGGGCGCCGGACGGACCACCCCCCAAACTTCTGCACAACCTCCCGCCGGGTCAGGCGGCGAAGGAGTTGGTTCACGTGTCCGCTACGCCCGTGCTGGCGTTGCGCGGGGTCTCCAAGCGGTTCGGTGCCGTCCAGGCGCTCACCGACGTAGAGCTTGAGGTCCACGCCGGTGAAGTGGTCGCCCTGGTGGGCGACAACGGTGCCGGAAAGTCCACGCTGGTCAAGACGATCGCCGGCGTCCACCCCATCGACGAAGGCGCCATCGAGTGGGACGGCAGGGCCGTCACCATCAACAAGCCGCACGACGCCCAGAACCTGGGCATCGCGACCGTCTACCAGGACCTCGCGCTGTGCGACAACATCGACGTCGTCGGCAACCTCTACCTGGGCCGGGAGATCCGCAAGCGCGGCGTCCTGGACGAGGTGGAGATGGAGCGCCGCAGCCGCGAGCTGCTGGACACGCTCTCCATCCGCATCCCCAGCGTCCGCATCCCGATCGCCTCGCTCTCCGGCGGTCAGCGCCAGGTCGTGGCGATCGCCCGCTCCATGCTCGGCGAGCCCAAGCTGGTCATCCTCGACGAGCCCACCGCCGCCCTCGGCGTCGAGCAGACCGCCCAGGTCCTCGACCTGGTCGAGCGGCTGCGCGAGCGCGGCCACGCCGTCATCCTCATCAGCCACAACATGGCCGATGTGAAGGCGGTCGCCGACAAGGTCGCCGTGCTGCGGCTCGGCCGCAACAACGGCATCTTCGAGGTCAAGTCGACCTCCCAGGAAGAGATCATCTCCGCCATCACCGGCGCCACGGACAACGCCGTGACCCGTCGTGCGGCGCGCACCAATGGGGAGATCCAGAAGTGAGCATCGACAAGACCTCCGCCGCCGCCACCGAGCCGGCGGAGAAGACCGCCGCCGCGGCGGTCCCCGCGGTCGACCCCCGCCTGCTGGTGCGCGAACAGGGCTTCGCGGGCTACTGGAGCGAGTTCAAGCGCAAGATGAAGGCCGGCGACCTCGGGTCCCTCCCGGTCGTCGTGGGCCTGCTGGTCATCTGGGCCATCTTCACCAGCCTGAACTCCAACTTCCTCACCGCCGGCAACTTCTCCGACATGTCGGTCGCCATGGTCGGCACCGGCCTGATCGCCGTCGGCATCGTCTTCGTCCTGCTGCTCGGCGAGATCGACCTGTCGGTCGGCTCGGTCAGCGGTGTCGCGGGCGCCACCTTCGCGGTGCTGAACATCACGCACGGGATGAACGAGATCCTGGCCCTGGTGCTGGCGGTCCTCACCGGCACCGTGGCGGGCGCCATCCACGGCTTCGTCTTCGCCCGCATCGGCGTCCCGGCCTTCGCCGTCACCCTGGCCGGCCTGCTGTTCTGGCAGGGCTTCATGCTCCGGATACTCGGCGACAACGGCACCATCAACCTGGACGCCGACGGCATCGTCGTCAACCTGACCAGCTACTACTTCAGCGACGTGGCCGCCGCCTACGGCCTGGCGGTCGTCGTGACCGCGGGCTACTTCCTCTCCGCGTACTTCGGCAACCGCCGCCGCGAGGCCGCCGGGGTGCCCTCCCGGCCGCTGAGCGAGATCGTCGTCCGTACGGTGCTGCTGGCGGTGCTCGCCTTCGTCGTGGCGTTCGTCTTCAACCAGTACAAGGGCCTGCCGCTGGCCGTGGTGATCTTCCTGGCGTTCCTGCTGCTCACCGACTTCGTGCTGCGCCGCACCGCCTACGGCCGCAAGGTGTTCGCGCTCGGCGGCAGCGTCGAGGCGTCCCGCCGGGCCGGCATCAACGTGGAGCTGGTGCGGATCTCGGTCTTCGCGATCGCCGGCACCTTCGCCGCGATCGGCGGCCTGTTCGTCGCGTCGAAGATCGCCTCCGCCAACCAGGGCGCGGGCACCGGTGAGTTCCTGATGAACGTCATCGCCGCGGCCGTCATCGGCGGCACCTCCCTCTTCGGCGGGCGGGGCCGCACCTGGGACGCGCTGCTCGGTGTGATGGTCATCGTCTCCATCCAGTACGGCCTGGCCCTGGAGGGCATCGCCTCCCCGGTCCAGTACATGATCACGGGTGGCGTGCTGCTGGCCACGGTCGTCATCGACGCGGTCACCCGCAAGACCCAGAAGACGGCCGGCCGCGCCTAGCGCCGCCGCTTCTGAACCGACCTGTGCCCGGTACCAACGGCGGTACCGGGCACAGCCGTGTCACAGCTCCTGCCATACCCGGGGCCCGTGGTGGGTACAGCCGAACGCGTGACGTACGACGCACCGCCCGGACACCGACCACCGGAGCGGAACATTAGACTCGACAGGCCCGGCAACAGCTCTACTGCAAGGAGGCACGGGTGCCGCTGCTGACCCGCATCACGGGACCGCGCGATCTGGACCGGCTCAGCCTGGAGGAGCTGGACCAGCTGGCCCAGGAGATCCGGACCTTCCTCGTCGAGGCCGTGTCCAAGACCGGCGGCCACCTCGGCCCCAACCTCGGCGTGGTGGAGCTCACCATCGCCCTGCACCGCGTCTTCGACTCACCGAAGGACAAGGTGCTCTTCGACACCGGCCACCAGTCCTACGTGCACAAGCTGCTCACCGGCCGGCAGGACTTCTCCAAGCTGAAGATGAAGGGCGGCCTGTCCGGCTACCCCGCGCAGGCCGAGTCCGAGCACGACGTCATCGAGAACAGCCACGCCTCCACCGTGCTGGGCTGGGCCGACGGCATCGCCAAGGCCAACGAGATCCTGAAACAGGACCGGCACGTCGCCGCCGTCATCGGCGACGGCGCGCTCACCGGCGGCATGGCCTGGGAGGCGCTGAACAACATCGCCGCCGCCAAGGACCGCCCCCTGGTCATCGTCGTCAACGACAACGAGCGCTCCTACGCCCCCACCATCGGCGGCCTCGCCAACCACCTGGCCACCCTGCGCACCACCGACGGCTACGAGCGCTTCCTGGCCCGCGGCAAGGACCTCCTGGAGCGCACCCCGGTCGTCGGCCGCCCGCTCTACGACACCCTGCACGGCGCCAAGAAGGGCCTGAAGGACTTCATCGCCCCGCAGGGCATGTTCGAGGACCTCGGCCTGAAGTACGTCGGCCCGATCGACGGCCACGACATCGAGGCGCTGGAGTCCGCGCTGACCCGCGCCAAGCGGTTCGGCGGCCCGGTCATCGTGCACTGCCTCACCGAGAAGGGCCGCGGCTACCAGCCCGCCCTGGCCGACGAGGCCGACCGCTTCCACGCCGTCGGCAAGATCCACCCCGACACCGGTCTGCCGATCTCCACCTCCGGCGCCGACTGGACCTCCGTCTTCGGCGAGGAGATGGTGAAGCTCGGCACCGAGCGCGAGGACATCGTCGCCATCACCGCCGCGATGCTCCAGCCGGTCGGCCTCGACAAGTTCGCCAAGCGCTTCCCCGACCGCGTGTACGACGTCGGTATCGCGGAGCAGCACGGCGCCGTCTCCGCGGCCGGCCTCGCCCACGGCGGCCTGCACCCGGTCTTCGCCGTCTACGCCACCTTCCTCAACCGCGCCTTCGACCAGGTCCTGATGGACGTGGCCCTGCACAAGTGCGGCGTGACGTTCGTCCTGGACCGGGCCGGCATCACCGGCACCGACGGCGCCTCCCACAACGGCATGTGGGACATGTCGATCCTCCAGGTCGTGCCCGGCCTCAGGCTCGCCGCCCCGCGCGACGCCGACCAGGTCCGCGCCCAGCTCCGCGAGGCCGTCGCCGTCGACGACGCGCCGACCGTGGTCCGCTTCTCCAAGGGCGCCGTCGGCCCCGCCGTGCCGGCCGTCGGCCGCGTCGGCGGCATGGACGTCCTGCGCGAGCCGGGCACCGAGCACCCCGACGTCCTCCTGGTCTCCGTCGGCGCCCTCGCCCCGATGTGCCTGGAGATCGCGGACTTGCTCGACAAGCAGGGCATCACCACCACCGTCGTCGACCCGCGCTGGGTCAAGCCGGTGGACGAGGCGATGGCCCCGCTGGCCGAGCGGCACCGCGTCGTCGTCACCGTCGAGGACAACTCCCGCGTCGGCGGGGTCGGCTCCGCCGTCGCCCAGGCCCTGCGCGACGCGGGCGTCGACGTACCGCTGCGGGACTTCGGCATCCCGCCGCGCTTCCTCGACCACGCCTCCCGCGCCGAGGTGCTCGCCGAGATCGGGCTGACCGCCCCGGACATCGCCCGCCAGGTCACCGGACTGGTCGCCAAGCTCGACGGCCGGTACGAGCGGGCCGGCGCCGAAGCGGTGGAGGCCACCCGCGACTGACGCGCGGCGGCTCCGACGGGCCGGTCCCGCCACCCGATGCGGTGGCGGGACCGGCCCGTCCGCGTGAATCCCCGCCCGCCGGGGCATACGTACCGCGCCCCCTTCGATCATGCCGAGGGCGACCAGCGTGGGAGGTCCCGTGAGCAGCACCCTCTTCCGGACGAAGAAGATCGAGCAGTCCATCCAGGACACCGAGGAGCCCGAGCACGCCCTCAAGAAATCCCTGTCCGCGCTCGATCTGACCGTCTTCGGCGTCGGCGTCGTCATCGGCACCGGCATCTTCGTGCTGACCGGCACGGTCGCCAAGAACAACGCGGGACCCGCCACCGCCCTCGCCTTCGTCGTCGCCGGCGTGGTCTGCGCGCTGGCCGCCCTCTGCTATGCAGAGTTCGCCTCCACGGTCCCGGTGGCCGGGTCGGCGTACACCTTCTCCTACGCCTCGCTGGGCGAGCTGCCGGCCTGGATCATCGGCTGGGACCTGGTCCTGGAGTTCGCGCTCGGCACGGCGGTGGTGGCCGTCGGCTGGTCGGGGTACATCCGCTCGCTGCTGGACAACGCGGGCTGGCAGTTCCCGGACTACCTCGGTGGCCGGGACGGCGCCGACGGCTTCGGCTTCGACATCCTCTCCGCCGCCCTCGTCCTCGTCCTGACCGCCATCCTCGTCCTCGGCATGAAGCTCTCGGCCCGGATCACCTCGGTCGTCGTCGCCATCAAGGTGGCGGTCGTCCTCATCGTCATCATCGCCGGGGCCTTCTTCGTCAAGGGCGCCAACTACGACCCGTTCATCCCGAAGTCCCAGGAGGTCGAGGCGGGCAGCGGTCTGCACTCGCCCCTGATCCAGCTGCTGTTCGGATGGGCGCCCGCCAACTTCGGCGTGATGGGCATCTTCACCGCCGCCTCCATCGTCTTCTTCGCCTTCATCGGCTTCGACATCGTCGCCACGGCCGCCGAGGAGACCAAGAACCCGCAGCGCGACATGCCCCGCGGCATCCTCGGCTCCCTGTTCATCTGCACGATCCTGTACGTCGCCGTGTCCATCGTGGTCACCGGCATGCAGCACTACAGCGAGCTGTCGGTGGACGCCCCGCTCGCCGACGCCTTCAAGGCCACCGGGCACCCCTTCTTCGCCGGCGTCATCAGCTTCGGCGCGGCGGTCGGCCTGACCACCGTCTGCATGATCCTGCTGCTCGGCCAGACCCGGGTCTTCTTCGCCATGAGCCGCGACGGACTGCTGCCCCGCTTCTTCTCCCGGGTCCACCCGAAGTTCAAGACCCCCTACCGCCCGACCATCCTCCTCGGCGTCGTCATCGCGATCGTCGCGGGCTTCACCTCCCTGAGCGAACTGGCCGAGCTGGTCAACATCGGCACCCTCTTCGCCTTCGTGATCGTCGCCTTCAGCGTGATCATCCTGCGCCGCACCCGCCCCGACCTGCCCCGCGCCTTCCGCACCCCGCTGGTGCCCGTCCTGCCGATCGTGTCCGTGGCCGCCTCGCTGTGGCTGATGCTCAACCTGCCCGCCGAGACCTGGCTGCGGTTCGGGATCTGGATGGCGATCGGCATCGTCGTCTACTTCCTCTACGGCCGCGGCCACAGCCGGCTGGGCCGCGGCGAGACGGAGAGCGGCAACAGCCGGTGACCGCGCGAGGCCGCTAACGTGCGGATGTGCCGCTCTCCCCGTCACCCTCCGTGTCCGCTTCGCGGACGCGGAGCGGCTACTGGACCCGCCTGCTGCCCCTGCTCGCGCTCCTGGCCTGCCTCACCCGCCTCCCCTCCTTCGCCCGCCCGCTGTGGAACCCCGACGAGGGCTATCTCGCCGTACAGGCCCGCCTGCTCGCGGACGGCGGCCGGCTCTACGAGACGGTCGTCGACCGCAAGCCGCCGCTGGTGCCGTGGCTCTACGAGGGCGCGTTCGCGCTGACCGGCTCGGAGTCGCTGGCGCCGGTACGCGTGCTGGCCGTCCTCGCCCAGCTCACCACGGCCGCCCTCCTCGCCTCGCTGGCCCGCCGCCGCTGGGACGACGGACCCGGGCGCACCGCCGGGGTGCTGTACCTGCTGGTCTCCGTCGGCCTCAACCCCGAGGACGCCCAGGCCGCCACGTTCGAGGTGTTCATACTGCCGGGCACGGCCGCCGCCCTGTGGTGCGCCGACCGCCGCCGCTGGAGCGCCGCCGGGGCCGCCGTCGCCTGTGCCTTCCTGGCCAAGCAGACCGGCGCGGCGGTCCTGCTGCCGGTGCTGTGGCTCAGCGGGTTCCGGCGCGGCCCCCTGCTGCGGCTGGCGGCGGGCGCCGCACCTCCCGTCCTGGGCGCCGCCCTCGCCACCGACCCGTCCGGCTTCCTGTTCTGGACGGTCACCGGCTCCGGCTCCTACGCCTCCTTCTCCGGCTCCTGGACGCATGCCCTGGCCCGCGCCCTGGGCAACGCGGCGGTTCTCGCCGTCGGCTGCGCCGCGCTGCTGCCGCCGCTGGTCCGCCGGGCGCCCGGCCGGACCGGCCTGTGGGTGTGGCTCGCCGCGTCGGCCGGGGCGGTCCTCACCGGCCTGCACTTCTTCGGCCACTACTACCTCCAGCTGCTGCCGCCGCTGACCCTGCTGGCGACCGCCGCGCTGCACGCCCTGCCCCGCGAGCGCACCGCCCGCGCGGTCCTCGTCGCGGCCTGCTGCTGCACGCTGTTCCTCACCTGGGGCCTGTTCGCCCCGCGCACCGAACTGGACCACGCGCGGCGGCTGGCCGACGCCGCCGCCCGGGCCACCGGCCCCGACGAGCGCGTCCTCGTGTGGGGCATACACCCGGAGACGTACTGGCTCGCCGACCGCGCCCCCGCCACCCGCTACCTCACCGCCGGCCTGCTCACCAACCACAGCGGCGGCCGCTCCGGCGCCCGGGTCGGCGAACGGCAGGCCGTCGCGGGCGCCTGGGACGTCTTCCGCCGCGAGACCACGGCCCGCCCACCGGCCCTGATCGTCGACGACTCGCGCGGCGCCCCGTACGCCCCGGAACACCTGCCGACCCTGCGACGCCTCCTCGCGGCCCGCTACGAGGAGGCGGGGACGGTCGACGGGGCGGTGCTGTACGTGCGGACGCGGGGCCGCTGAGCGGGGCCGTGGGGCGGCTCATGCCCGCGGCACCGCTGAGCGGACCCGCGTATCGGACGGCTCAGCCCTCCGGCGCCAGTGAGCGGGCCCGCGTCGGACGGCTCAGCCCTCCGGCGCCGCTGAGCAGGGCCGCGTCGGACGGCTCAGTCCTCCGGTGCCGCTGAGCAGGCCCGCGCCGGGCGGTTCAGCCCTTCGGTGCCGCTGAGCAGGCCCGCGCCGGGCGGTTCAGCCCTTCGGCCGCACCGTCCGGGGTCCCGCGACCTCTGCCCCCGACTCCGTGACCCTGCGCCGCAGTTCCCGGTCGGCGGTCACCACCAGTACGTCCCGCCCGCGGGCCCGCCCGACCAGGTCGACCATGTGGTCGTCCCCGCTGCCGGGCGCGTCCTCCACCCGTACGCCGGGCACGGACGCCACCCCGCGGGCCGCGCCCTCGACGACCAGCACGATCTCCACGGGCCCGGCGTGCCCCGGCACCCCGTCCGCCGCCAGCCGGTCCCGCAGCCGCTCGGCGGCGCCGCGCCGGTCCCGCCACCAGCCGTCGGGCACCGACCCGACCACGTTGGCGGCGTCGACGATCACGAGCAGCGGGGCGTTGTCCTCCATACCGTCAGGGTCCCACGGCCGGGCCGGCCCGATCCCACCCGACCGGTGCCGACCGGGCCGCGCCGCTTAGAGTGAACCGGTGAACGGCGACTGGCTCCTACGCGGCCGCGACGGCCGCCTCTGCGTCTATCTGCCGTCGGGCGACGCGATCCTGTGCCGTGCCGAGCTGGGGCCCGACGGCCCCTGGGAGGCCCCCCGCCGGATCGGCGGCGACCAGAAGCTGCGCCCCGGCCTCGCGGTCGGCGTCGGCGCGGACAGGTACGCCCATCTGGTCGCGTGGCGGCCCACGGGCCGGGGACAGTCCGGGCTGGTGCACTCCACGCACTTCCGGCCCCGGCTCGCCCCGCTGGACTGGAGCCCGGTCGGCCACCCGGACAAGAAGGGCGCCCGCACCGGCACGCCCGCCGTGGCCGTCGACGCGCAGGGCCGCGCCCATGTCTTCGTCCGGAACGCGGGCGGCGGGATGAGCCTGCTGGCGCAGAAGGAGAAGGGCGGCTGGGAGCCCTGGCAGGACCTCGGGGGAGCGGACGTCCAGGAGGAACCCGCCGCCGTCACGGGGGAGTCCGGCCTCGTCGAGCTGTACGCCGCCGCCGACGGCGTACTGCTGCACTGGCGGCAGGAGAAGCCCGGCGCGCGGCCGGTCCTGGACGCGCGGGCCGACGCGACCGTCCGCCCCGGCACCCTCCGGGCGCTGGCCACCTCGGCCGAGCACACCACCCTGTTCTTCACCGACGGCTCCGGGACCCTGTGCGCCTGGCGTCCCGGCGGCGCGCCCGTTCCGCTGGTCGCCGCCGCGGGCCCCGGTCCGGCCGTCGCCGTGCGCTGCGCCATGGAGGGGCACGACTGCACGCTGCTGGGCCAGCGGTCGGCCGGCGGCCGGGTGGCCTTCGCGGCCTACCCGACCGAGC
Source organism: Streptomyces sp. NPDC090994 (assembly GCF_044768905.1). Classification (NCBI taxonomy): domain Bacteria; kingdom Bacillati; phylum Actinomycetota; class Actinomycetes; order Kitasatosporales; family Streptomycetaceae; genus Streptomyces; species Streptomyces sp. NPDC090994. Next base: position 111,384 of record NZ_JBIVWS010000015.1, on the reverse strand, counting down.
AGGAGGAGGCGGGCGCCTGGTGGACCGAGTCCGGCCCCGCGCTCGCCGACGACACGGAACTGGCTCTCGCCGTGGACGAGACGGACCGGGTGGTCGCGGTGACCCTCTCCCCGTCGACCGGCCGCCTGCTGCTGACCCGCCGCAAGGACGAGCCCGGCCTGGCGCTGCGGGCCTGGCAGGAGGTCTGAGCGAGGACCCGGACCGGGGCGGTGGGGAAACGGAGAGGGGGCGGGCCGCGTTCGGCCCGCCCCCTGGCGTTGCGCCTACGCCGGGACGCTCGCCACGCCCGGCTCCAGGAACCGCTTGCCGTTCACCCGCTCGGCGACGCCCGACCGGTCCAGGTACGGCGTGACACCGCCCAGGTGGAAGGGCCAGCCGGCACCGGTGATCAGGCACAGGTCGATGTCCTGGGCCTCGGCGACGACGCCCTCGTCGAGCATCAGCCCGATCTCCTGCGCCACCGCGTCCAGCACCCGGTCGCGGACCTGCTCCTCGGTCAGGACGGTGTCGCCCTGCTTCAGCAGCGCGGCGACCTCCGGGTCCAGCTCGGGCTTCCCGCTGTCGTAGACGTAGAAGCCGCGCTTGCCCGCCTCGACGACCGCCTTGAGGTTGGGGGAGACGGTGAAGCGGTCCGGGAACGCCTTGTTGAGCGTCTCGGAGACGTGCAGGCCGATCGCCGGGCCGACCAGTTCGAGGAGGACCAGCGGGGACATGGGCAGGCCGAGCGGCTCGACCGCCTTCTCCGCCACGGCCACCGGGGTGCCCTCGTCGATGACGTTCTGGATCTCGCCCATGAAGCGGGTCAGGATGCGGTTCACGACGAACGCCGGGGCGTCCTTGACCAGGACGGCCGTCTTCTTCAGCTTCTTGGCCACCGCGAACGCGGTCGCCAGCGACGCGTTGTCGGTCTGCTCGCCGCGCACGATCTCCAGGAGCGGCAGCACGGCGACGGGGTTGAAGAAGTGGAAGCCGACGACCCGCTCGGGGTGCTTCAGCTTCGACGCCATCTCGGTCACGGAGAGCGAGGAGGTGTTGGTGGCGAGGATCGCGTGCGCCGGGGCGACCGCCTCGACCTCCGCGAACACCTGCTGCTTGACGCCGATCTCCTCGAACACGGCCTCGATCACGAAGTCGGCGTCCGCGAAGCCCTCGGCCTTGTCCAGCACGCCGGTCACCAGGGCCTTGAGCCGGTTGGCCTTGTCCTGGTTGATCCGGCCCTTGCCGAGCAGCTTGTCGATCTCGGCGTGGACGTGCCCCACGCCCTTGTCGACCCGCTCCTGGTCGATGTCGGTCAGCACGACCGGCACCTCCAGGCGGCGCAGGAACAGCAGCGCGAGCTGGCTGGCCATCAGACCGGCGCCGACGACACCGACCTTGGTGACCGGACGGGCCAGGCTCTTGTCGGGAGCACCGGCCGGGCGCTTGGCGCGCTTCTGGACGAGGTTGAACGCGTAGAGACCGGCGCGCAGTTCGCCGCTCATGATGAGGTCGGCCAGGGCCTGGTCCTCGGCGTCGTAGCCGGCCTGGAGGTCGCCGTCCTTGGCGGCGGCGATGATGTCCAGGGCGCGGTAGGCGGCCGGGGCGGCGCCGTGCACCTTGGAGTCGGCGATGAACCGGCCGCGCGCGACGGCCTGGTCCCAGCCCTCACCGCGGTCGATCGCCGGGCGCTCGACGGCGATCTCGCCCTTGAGGACGGCCGCCGTCCAGGTCAGCGACTGCTCCAGGAAGTCGGCGCCCTCGAAGATCGCGTCAGCGATGCCGAGTTCGTGGACCTGCGCGCCCTTGAGCTGCTTGTTCTGGTTGAGGCTGTTCTCGATGATGACCGAGACGGCCTTGTCGGCGCCGATCAGGTTCGGCAGCAGCGTGCAGCCGCCCCAGCCGGGGACCAGGCCGAGGAAGACCTCGGGGAGCGAGAACGCGGGGACGGCCGACGACACCGTGCGGTACGCGCAGTGCAGGCCGATCTCGACGCCGCCGCCCATGGCCGCGCCGTTGTAGTACGCGAAGGTCGGCACGGCCAGCTTCGACAGCCGCTTGAAGACGTCGTGGCCGCCCTTGCCGATGGCGACCGCGTCCTCGTGCCTCTTCAGCAGCTCGACGCCCTTGAGGTCGGCGCCGACCGCGAAGACGAACGGCTTGCCGGTGACGCCGACGCCGACGATGTCGCCGTCCGCGGCCTCCTTCTCGACCTGGTCGATGGCGGCGTCGATGTTGGCCAGCGACTGCGGGCCGAGGGTGGTCGGCTTGGTGTGGTCGTGACCGTTGTCCAGGGTGATCAGCGCGAAGCGCCCGGCACCGAGGGGGAGGTCGAAATGACGTACGTGTGCCTGCGTGACGACCTCGCCGGGGAACAGCTCGGCCGCACCCTTCAGCAGCTCAGCGGTGGTGCTCACTTGTCCCCCTCGAAGTGCGGGTTCTCCCAGACGACCGTCGCGCCCATGCCGAAGCCGACGCACATGGTGGTCAGGCCGTAGCGGACGTGCGGCTGCTCCTCGAACTGACGGGCCAGCTGGGTCATCAGCCGGACGCCGGAGGAGGCGAGCGGGTGACCGAAGGCGATGGCGCCGCCGTACTGGTTGACGCGCGCGTCGTCGTCCGCGATGCCGTAGTGCTCCAGGAAGGCGAGCACCTGCACGGCGAACGCCTCGTTGATCTCGAACAGGCCGATGTCGTCGATGGACAGCCCGGCCTGGGCGAGGGCCTTCTCCGTCGCCGGGATCGGGCCGTAGCCCATCACCTCGGGCTCGACGCCCGCGAAGGCGTAGGAGACCAGCCGCATCTTGACCGGCAGGCCGTTCTCCCGGGCGAACTCCTCGCTCGCGATGATCGAGGCGGTGGCGCCGTCGTTCAGACCGGCCGCGTTGCCCGCGGTGACCCGGCCGTGCACCCGGAACGGCGTCTTGAGGTTCGCCAGGTTCTCCAGCGTGGTCCCCGGCCGCATCGGCTCGTCGGCGGTGACCAGGCCCCAGCCCGTCTCACCGACGTCCGAGTTGGTACGACGTACGGACACCGGCACCAGGTCGGCCTGGATCTTGCCGTTGGCGTACGCCTTGGCGGCCTTCTCCTGGGAGCGCACCGCGTACTCGTCGGCCCGCCGCTTGGTGATGCTCGGGTAGCGGTCGTGCAGGTTCTCCGCGGTCATGCCCATGAACAGGGCGGACTCGTCGACCAGCTTCTCGGAGACGAACCGCGGGTTGGGGTCCGCGCCCTCGCCCATCGGGTGCCGCCCCATGTGCTCGACACCGCCGGCGATGGCGACGTCGTACGCCCCGAAGGCGACCGATCCGGCCACGGTGGTGACGGCGGTCAGCGCGCCCGCGCACATCCGGTCGATGGCGTAACCGGGCACCGACTGCGGCAGGCCCGCGAGGATGCCGGCCATGCGGCCGATGGTCAGTCCCTGGTCACCGACCTGCGTGGTGGCGGCGACGGCGACCTCGTCGACCTTCTTGGGGTCGAGGCCCGGGTTGCGGCGCAGCAGCTCCCGGATCGCCTTGACGACCAGGTCGTCGGCACGGGTCTCGTGGTAAATGCCCTTCGGGCCCGCCTTGCCGAACGGGGTGCGGACGCCGTCGACGAAGACGACGTCCCTGACGGTACGAGGCACGATGGCTCTCCTCCAGGGTGCGGGACGCTGAGCGCTTGCTCAAGCCATGCTACTTACCAGTAACGTAGCTGCCCAGTCCCAGGGGGTACAGCGGCGCAGGTCACACCTTTTCGGGGGGAGCGGTTGAGCCGCGCGGAGTCAGCACCGGCGTCGGCACCGGGTGCGACTCGGCGCCCTTCCCCGCGGTGACCTCGAACAGCGTCCGGGCCACCTCCGCCCCGAACCCGTGCACGTCATGACTCATCGCCGACAGCGTCGGATGCGTCAGCCGGCACAGCTGCGAGTCGTCCCAGGCCAGCAGCGACACGTCCCCCGGCACCCGCAGCCCCATCTCCGCGGCCACCGACAGCCCCGCCACCGCCATGATGTCGTTGTCGTACACCACCGCCGTCGGCCGGTCCGCCGGCGGTGCCGTCAGCAGTGACCGGGTGGCCCGCGCCCCCGCGTCCCCCGAGAAGTCCGTGGCGACCTGCCGGGCCCCGGTCAGCCCCAGCGCCCGCGCCGCCGCGTCGAAGGCGGCCGTACGGATCGCGGTGTGCCCGAGCGCCGCCGCGCCGCCCACCCGGGCGATCCGCCGGTGCCCGAGCGCCGCGAGGTACCGCACCGCCTCGGTCACCGCACAGGCGTCGTCGGTCCACACGGAGGTGAGCGATCCGGTCAGCGAGGGGTGCCCGACCGCGACCGCCGGTATGCCGAGCCGCTCCACCGGCTCCACCCGGGGGTCGCCGTCCCGGAAGTCGACCAGGATCGCCCCGCCGATCCGCCGCCCCCGCCACCAGGACTCCAGCAGCCCCGCCTCCTCCTCCGCGCCGCGCACCAGCCGCAGCAGCAGCGAGCAGGAGTGCTCCGTCAGGACGCTCTCCACGCCGGAGACGAACTCCATGTAGAACGGTTCCAGACCGAGCAGCCGGGCGGGCCGGCAGATCGCCAGCCCCACCACGTCCACCCGCGATCCCGCCAGCGTCCGGGCGGTGGAGTCCGGCGCCCAGCCCAGCTCCCGCGCGGCCCGGAAGATCCGGTCCCGCGTCGCCTCCGAGAGACCCGGCTTCCGGTTGAAGGCGAGGGACACGGCCCCCTTGGACACGCCGGCGCGGGCGGCGACGTCCTTGATGGTGACGCGGGGGCTGGTCATCGAGAGGGCTCCAGGCAGTACAGGGCCGACCGGGCGGCGTGCGCGTCGGGAGTCCGCCAGCCGCGCACGCCGATGGTCACACTTTCACCGGGCAGCAGGGTGACCAGCCCCCGGTCGGCGCGGGCGGCCGCGTCCAGCCGGTCGGCCTGGAGGAGCAGGTCCCGGACCAGGGTGCGGGCGGTCACCGTGACGCCGCCGGGCGCGAGGGCGACGTCGAACTCCGGGCGTACGTAGGGGATGTCACGGTCGGGGGCGGGGAAGCGCAGGGCACGCAGCCCGTCGGCGTCGGCGACCAGGAACTCCTTCGGCCCGTCGGGCTCCAGCCCCGCGGGGACCGCGACCCGCCCCACCGCCCGCCGCCCCACCGCGAACCCCACCTGAGCCTGCCCCAGCACCGCGCCCTCGACGGACATCCGCCGCAGTACCGCCGTCCCGGCCCACTCCTCGGCCCCCTGGTTCACCACGGACAGCAGGCCCTCCCGCAGGACCAGCAACCGGTCCGCGTACAGCCGCCGCAGCTCGTGGTAGAGCGGCTTCTCCCGGCCGTCGCCGTCGATCGCGGCCCAGCTGGTCACCGGCCAGCAGTCGTTGAGCTGCCAGACGACCGTGCCCGCGCACACCGGCCAGTGCGACCGCCAGTGCTCGATCCCGGCGGCGACCGCGCGGGCCTGGTTGACCTGGGTGAGGTAGTGCCAGCGGTCGAAGTCGCCGTCGTCCGGCAGTACGAAGTGCCGCTCCAGACCGCGTGCCAGCTTGCCGTTGCCGTCCTCCGCCTTCTGGTGGTGCAGCATTCCGGGGGAGTCCGGCGCGAGCGCCTCACCGGGCAGCGCGCGCCGCAGCGTGGCGTACGCGGGCGGCGCCTGCCAGCCGAACTCGGCCACGAACCGCGGCACGCTCGCCCCGTACGCCGCGTAGTCCTCCCGGTTCCACACCTCCCAGGAGTGGTGCGTGCCGTGCGCCGGGTCGTTGGGGTGGTGGTCCCAGGACCCGGACCAGGGGCTGCCCGCCGTGTAGGGCCGCGTCGGGTCCAGTTCCGCGACCACGCGCGGCAGCAGTCCCAGGTAGTACCCCTCGCCCCACGACTCCCCGGCCAGCCGCGGTTCCCACCCCCAGTCCCGGAACCCCCACAGGTTCTCGTTGTTGCCGTTCCACAGCACCAGCGAGGGGTGCGGCATCAGCCGTACGACGTTCTCCCGCGCCTCGGCCTCCACCTCGCCCCGCAGCGGCTGCTCCTCGGGGTAGGCGGCGCAGGCGAACGGGAAGTCCTGCCAGACCAGCAGCCCCAGTTCGTCGCAGGCGTCGTAGAAGTCCTCGCTCTCGTAGATCCCGCCGCCCCAGACCCGCACCAGGTCCACCCCGGCCCCGGCCGCCTGCGCCAGCCGCTCCCGGTAGCGCGCGCGGGTGACGCGGGAGGGGAAGACGTCGTCGGGGATCCAGTTGACGCCCCGCGCGAACAGCCGCTCCCCGTTGACGACCAGGGTGAAGCCGGTGCCGTGCGCGTCGGCGGAGGTGTCCAGCTCCACCGTCCGGAACCCGACACGCCGCCGCCACGCGTCCAACGGCACGTCCTCGTGCAGCAGCGTCAACTCGACGTCGTACAGCGGCTGTTCGCCGTACCCACGCGGCCACCACAGCTCCGCGTCCGGCACCCGCAGCCGTACGGTGCCGTGGGTGCCGTCCAGTTGGGCGCGGGCGGTGACCCCGGCGACGCGCGCCTCGACGGTCAGCGGCGCCTCCACGCGGGCGCGCTCGACGTCGACGCGGAGTTCGACGACGCCGGTGCCGTCCTCGACGGTGACCAGCGGGCGGACCCGGGCGAGGCGGGCCGTCGACCAGTGCTCCAGGCGGACCGGCCGCCAGATCCCGGCGGTCACCAGGGTCGGCCCCCAGTCCCAGCCGAAGGAGCAGGCCATCTTGCGCACGTACTGGTAGGGCTCGGCGTACGCGGCCGGACGCTCGCCCACCTTCCCCCGTACCGCCTCGGCCTCGGCGTACGCGGAGGCGAACCGTACGGTCAGCCGCCCGCTCAGTCCGGTGACGTCGAAGCGGTGGGAGCGGTGCATGTTCCGGGTCCGCCCCAGCGGCCGGCCGTCCAGCAGGATCTCGGCGACGGTGTCCAGGCCGTCGAAGACCAGGTCGCTCTGCTCGTGCCCGGAGCCCGCGTCGAGACGGCGCTCGTACGTCCACTCCCGGCGGCCCACCCACGCCACCTCGGTCTCGTCGCGGCCCAGGAACGGGTCCGGGATCAGTCCCGCCGCCAGCAGATCGGTGTGCACACAGCCCGGCACCGTGGCCGGCAGCGTGCCGCCGGCGCCGTCGGGGTGTCGCAGGGTCCATCCCTCGGTGAGCGGTGTCGCCTGAAGCATGCACACTCCCTTAACCGGTTCACAGCGACGGTCGTATGGACGGTATGGACGCTCACATGTTCTGAGCAGTGTTGGCGGAAACGAGACTTTACCGGTTCAGTACGCGCTGTCAGAGTGCGGAACCGGCCAACCACATGCGTGCTCGTCCGCCCGAAACGGAGCTGATGCACATGAACCGCCGCCACTTCACCGCCGGAGCACTCGCCGTCCTCGCCCTGCTGGCCTCGGCCTGCACGGGCACCGGGTCGAGCTCCGAGGGAGCGGACGCCGAGGCGCCCGGCGACCCGGCGAACGTCTCCGGGACCATCACGGTCCTCACCCACCGGACCGACCTGGTGCAGGACGGGACGATGAAGAAGTACGCAGCCGAGTTCAACAGGACCTACCCGAAGGTGAAGGTCGAGTTCGACGGCCTCACCGACTACGAGGGCGAGGTCAAGATCCGCATGAACACGGAGGACTACGGCGACGTCCTGATGATCCCGGCGGTGGTGCAGAAGAAGGACTACCCGCGCTTCTTCGCCTCCCTGGGCAGCCAGGACGAGCTGTCGCAGAAATACCGCTTCACCGGCTACTCCACCGTCGACGGCAAGGTCTACGGGCAGAGCCCGATCGGTGTCGTCCCGGGCATGGTCTACAACAAGCGGGTCTGGAAGCAGGCCGGCGTCACCGACTGGCCCACCACCCCGGCCGAGTTCCTCGCCGACCTCAAGGCCGTCGAGGCGAAGACCGACGCCGTGCCGTACTACACCAACTTCAAGGACATGTGGCCGCTGACCCAGTGGACCAACGTCAACGGCTCGGTCGGCTGCGACACCGGGGCCACCAGCAGGCTCGCCGAGGGCGACCCGTGGGCCGAGGGCGCGGATCTGCGGGTGGGCGACACGCTGCTGCACGACATCGTCAGCGCCGGGCTGATCGAGAAGGACCCGACCACCACCAACTGGGAGGGCTCCAAGCCGAAGCTGGCCAAGGGCGAGATCGCCACCATGTGGCTCGGCTCCTGGGCCGTGATCCAGATGCGCCAGGCGGCCGAGCAGGCGGGCACCGATCCGGACGACATCGGGTTCATGCCGTTCCCGGCGCAGCAGGACGGCACGTTCTGCGCGGTGACCTCGCCCGACTACCAGCAGGCCGTCAACGTGCACTCCGAGCACAAGGAGGCCGCCCGCGCCTGGATCGACTGGTTCACCGACAAGTCCGGCTACGCGGCGGCCAACCTGGCGCTCTCTCCGCTCAAGGACGCCCCGCTGCCCGGCCTGCTCAAGCCCTACCAGGAGGCGGGCGTCAAGCTCATCGACCTCGACGACAGCAAGGGCGCCGAGGTGAAGGCCATCGACAACGCCTCCGAGGTCGGCATCTACCAGCCCGACTACCGCCAGGACCTCGTCGACCTGGCCCGGGGCGCGGCCGACGGCGACCTGGAGAGCTTCTTCGGGCGGCTCAGCGAGAAGTGGAACGAGGCCCGGAAGACGGCGGGTTCCTGATGACGGACATCACCGAGCGGGCGCCGGTTCCCGTCTCCGTCCCGCGTCCCCGAGGGCGCCGGTGGACCCCTACCCCCTGGCTGTTCCTGCTCGCCCCCCTCACCCTCCTGATCGTCTTCACCTACGCGCCCATCGCCAACATGGTCGCGTACAGCTTCACCGACTGGGACGGCGTCAGCCCCGAGCTGCACTTCACCGGCGCCGGCAACTACGCCGAAATCTTCACCCGCGAAGACCTCTTCCGCGTCTTCTTCGTCAGCGGCTACTACCTCGCCGCCTCCGTCGTCCAGATCGCCGCCGCGCTGTACTTCGCCACGGTGCTGAGCTTCGACGTGCGCTTCCGGAACTTCTTCAAGGGCGTGCTGTTCTTCCCGTACCTGATCAACGGCGTCGCCATCGGCTTCGTCTTCCTGTACTTCTTCCAGGACGGCGGCACCCTCGACTCGGTACTGAGCCTCTTCGGCTACGACGGCGACCGCGCCTGGCTCGGGACGTCGACGTCGGCCAACGTCTCGCTCGCCGGGGTGTCGGTCTGGCGCTACACGGGCCTGAACTTCGTGCTCTTCCTGGGCGCCATCCAGTCCATCCCGGGGGAGCTGTACGAGGCGGCCGAACTGGACGGGGCGAACCGGTGGCAGCAGTTCCGGTACATCATCGCGCCGAGCATCCGGCCGGTGATCGGACTGACCGTGATCCTGTCCGTCTCCGGTTCCCTGTCGGTCTTCGAGATCCCGTACATCATGACCGGCGGGGCGACCGGCACCGAGACCTTCGTGATCCAGACGGTGAAGCTGGCGTTCCAGTTCAACAAGACGGGGCTCGCCTCGGCGGCGGCCGTGGTGCTGCTGCTGATCGTGCTCGCGGTGACCTGGGTGCAGCGGCGGCTGGTGCCGGACGACCCCGACGAGAAGTCCGAGCGGAAGGCGGAGCCGGTATGACCCGCCGCGCCGTGGCCCGTGCCCTGGTGTACCTGTCGCTGGCGGGCGCCGCACTGGTGGTGCTGCTGCCGCTGACCGTCGTCCTGCTGACCTCGCTCAAGACGTCCGGGGAGATGGCCGACGGCTCGGGCGCGCTGGACCTGCCCGACGACCCGCTCAACCTCGCCAACTACGTGACCGCCTTCCAGGACGGCCGGATGCTGCCGGCCTTCGGCAACACCGCCTTCGTCCTGCTGTTCGCCATCGGCGGGACGGTGCTGATCGGGTCGATGGCCGCGTACGCGATCGACCGCTTCGCCTTCCGCATGAAGAAGGCGGTGCTGGCGCTGTTCCTGGTGGCCGCGCTGGTCCCGGGGGTCACCACCCAGGTGGCGACCTTCCAGATCGTCAACAGCCTCGGCATGTTCGACAGCCTGTGGGCGCCGGTCCTGCTCTACATGGGCACGGACATCGTGTCGATCTACATCTTCCTGCAGTTCGTCCGGTCCATCCCCGTCTCCCTGGACGAGGCGGCCCGGGTGGAGGGCGCCAACGCCTTCACGATCTACCGGAAGATCATCTTCCCGCTGCTGAGGCCCGCGATCGCGACCGTCGTCATCGTCAAGGGGATCACCGTCTACAACGACTTCTACATCCCCTTCCTCTACCTCCCCTCCGAGGATCTTGGCGTGATCTCGACGTCGCTGTTCCGTTTCAAGGGGCCCTTCGGGGCGCACTGGGAGACGATCTCGGCAGGAGCCGTGCTGGTCATCCTGCCGACGCTGATCGTCTTCCTCTTCCTCCAGCGGTTCATCTACAACGGCTTCACGCGCGGGGCGACGAAGTGACGGCGCTCAGGACTCCTTCGCCAGCGCCGCCACCAGTACGGGCGTCACCTGCTCCACCTGCCAGGGCCGGGCACCGTGCGCGGCCAGCGCCGCGGCCACCGACCCGGCGTCGGCCGGCGCCGGGGGCTCCCAGCAGACCCGGCGCACGGTGTCCGGGGTGATCAGGTTCTCCTGCGGCATGTTCAGCTCCTCGGCCAGGGCCGTGATCGCGGCCCGCGCCGCGGAGAGCCGGGCCGCGGCGGCCGGATCCTTGTCGGCCCACGCACGCGGCGGCGGGGGACCGGTCACCGGCTGCCCCGGCTGCGGCAGCTGGGACTCCGACAGCTCCCTCGCCCGGTCGACCGCCGCCTGCCACTGCTCCAGCTGCCGGCGGTTGACCCGCCCGAAGCCGCTCAGCTGGGCCAGCGCGTGCACGTTGGGCGGCAGCGCGAGGGCCGCCTCGACGATGGCCGCGTCCCCGATCACCTTGCCCGGCGAAACGTCCCGCCGCTGGGCGATGCGGTCCCGGGTCTGCCACAGCTCCCGGACGACGGCGAGCTGCCGGCGCCGGCGCACCTTGTGCATGCCCGACGTACGGCGCCAGGGGTCCTTGCGGGGCTCGGCCGGCGGCGCGGAGGCGATGGCGTCGAACTCCTGCCGGGCCCACTCCAGCTTGCCCTGCCGGTCCAGCTCCTTCTCCAGCGCGTCCCGCAGGTCGACCAGCAGCTCCACGTCGAGGGCGGCGTAGCGCAGCCAGGGCTCGGGCAGCGGACGGGTGGACCAGTCGACGGCGGAGTGGCCCTTCTCCAGGACGAAGCCGAGGACGCTCTCGACCATCGCGCCGAGGCCGACCCGCGGGAACCCGGCGAGCCGCCCGGCCAGCTCGGTGTCGAACAGCCGCGTCGGCACCATCCCTATCTCCCGCAGGCAGGGCAGGTCCTGGGTGGCGGCGTGCAGCACCCACTCGGCGTCCTTCAGCGCGTCGCCGAGCCCGGACAGATCGGGGCAGGCCACCGGGTCGATCAGCGCGCTCCCGGCGCCCTCGCGGCGCAGCTGCACCAGGTAAGCGCGCTGGCCGTAGCGGTAGCCGGAGGCGCGCTCGGCGTCGACGGCGACGGGCCCGGACCCGGCGGCGAAGGCGGCGGTCACCTCGGCGAGCGCCTCCGCGTCGGCGATCACCGGCGGAATGCCCTCCCGTGGCTCCAGCAAGGGGATCGGCGCCTCCGTAGCAGAAGTTCCGGTCTCGTCCGGAGGGGCGCCTCCGGTGGTGTGCGGTGCACGGTCTGCTGCGGTTTCGTGGGCGTCGGTCACCTGTCAAGGGTATCTGCCCCGGACGCTCTGCTGACCTGCGGTTTCGGTCGAAAGTTCGGCTGACCTGCGAAAACGACTTCTCGGTACTTGTCGCCGCTATGGGGTGATTCTCGCCCCCGCGAGCCCAGCGGGAGGCCGGTGGCGGGCGTCGGCGGACACCTCCCCGTTCCCGTCGGGCGCGCCGGTCCTCGCCGGCGATCCTGCCGACCAGCGTGTCGACGAGATCGTCGGCGCGGATGCCGCCCCACTTCTCATGCGGCGGCCGGCCGCTCGCCTCCGGGCCGGCGCCGGCCCCGAGGAACTCGGTCCGACCGCGCTCGGCCGCACCCGACCGGATCCGGCCGGGCCGCGGCGGGGCGGCACGCGTGACGGGCCGGTCCAAGTCCGCCGGCCGCCCCCGGCCGCCGGCCCTAGGAGGCGGGGGCGGCCGGGCGGAGGGCGGAGACGAAGGTCTGGAAGTCCTCCAGGACGTCCCCGAGCTGGCTCGTCCTCGCCGTCAGCGCGATCTCGATCTCGACGCGTTCACCGCGCTTCCGCTTGTTCTCCAGCACCAGCAGGAACTGGCTCTGCGCGAGTTCCATCGGCTGCCCGTCGACGGTGGCCTGGATACGCACGTTCTGCACGATCCCGGGGGCGTCGATCAGGCCCGGCGCCGGTGAGGTGCCCACCTCGGTGCGCTTGACGACATCGACGGCACCGACGTTCTCGCGCAGCCGCCGCACCGACTCCTCGGCGAGGCCGTGCAGGCTCACCGAGCCCTGGAGGGTGTGGCCGGTGACCGTGATGTTCGGCATGAAGCCCTGGCCCCGGGAGGCCGTGTGCAGGGCGACGAAGGCGGCCTGCGGGGCGCCGACCTCGTCCGGGGGCGCCGAGTGCCAGCCCGGCGGAAGCTCGATCTCGAGCGGCACCGGAAGTGTGCCCGGCATGGTGGATCAACTCCTTGCGGTACGGGTGTCCGACGGTACGGGAAGGGGGCGGGTGAGGCGGACGGGGCTTCCCCGCGACAGGTCAGTCGCCCCAGTCCCCGATGGCGTCCCAGGCGTCGCCGAGTGTGTCGGTGATCTTGCCCGGGTCGATCTCCACCTGGGCACCGAGCTTGCCGCCGACGCCGAGACCGACTCCCAGGTCGCCGCCGATGACGAACTTGCCGTCCTTCATCCCGGCGTCCAGGTGTGCCTCGGCACCGGCACCGGCCCATGCTTCCGCCGTGCCGCCGACGCCGACACCGGCGACGGAGGCGTGTCCCTCCGCGGTGGCCTTGGCGCCGGCGAAGGCCTCGCCGCCGACGTGGACGCCGTCCGTGCCGACGGAACCCTTGACACCTGCCTCGGCGCCTCCGAACACCTCGGCCTTGCCGGACGTCGCGAACAGACCGGCCTCGTACTTGCCCTCGGCAGTGGCCTGGGCCAGGTACGCCTTGCCGGACGCCTGCGCGGTGGCGTTCCCGTCGAGGAGGCCGACCCCGGCGGAACCTTCGACGCCGAGGAGGCTGACACCGGCCGTACCGGAGACGTCACCGCCCGCGAACGCGCCGTGGCCCTTGGCCTCGGCGCCCCAGACCTTGGCGTTGCCCGAGGCGGAGGGGCCGGCCACGGCGATGCCCGGTCCCTTGTGCTCGCGCAACGCGTCCCGCTGCTCTTGCGTCAGGTTCCTCTGGTTGCCCCAGGCCCCCAGATCGCGCGGCTCGGGTGCCCTTTCCAGCTCGGCGAACTGCCGAGTGGTCAGACCCGAGTCGTCCTGCGCCGCTTCGGACGCGAAGAAGAGCCAGTCAGGTGCGTCGTCGCTTCCACCGCCCTGCGCCTTGAACTTCCCCGCGGCCGTGTCACCCGCCGACTCGACACGGCCACGCGCCGTCTCCAGCAGTCGCTCGCTGCCGTCCTCGTCGCCCGCCTCGTACAGCAGGATGGCCTGTTCGGCCTGCCCCTGAGCCCACTCCAGTACCCCGGCGTAGTCACGCAGAGCCCGCGCGGCCGCGCCCAGCGCGTCCGCGCTGCGGTACCACTTCGTCTTCTGGCCGGAGAAGTCCTCCCAGAATGCCTCGCTGGCCTGTCCTTGCCATCCGGGGACGCGGACGGAGCCCAGCTCATCCCCGATGCCGTCCAGGGTCGTCGCGTGTCCGTCGAGCCGGTCGGCGTCGCCGCTGAGCTTCGACGGGTTGCCCGGGATCAGTTCGCGCGGGTCCCGGGTCTCGCCAAGTCGTGCCGCCATCATTCCCCGTCAGTGGATGCCGGGGCCGACGATCGCGGGCCCGGTGAAGTTGTTCTGGGACAGTCGCTCGGCCTGCTCGTAGGAGGCGGCGTTGGCGTCAAGCTTGTCCGCTGAGTTGTCCGCGTCCTCCTTCATCGGGCTCTTGATGGCTTCCGTCCAGGTTGCCATCAGCAGACCGAACTCCTCCGCCGCGTCACCGTGGCCGAAGTCGTCGCTGGACTTCCCGAGTTCGGCGAGCTTGACGCCGTCGCTACGGGCTGCGGCGTCCCTGATCTTTTCGGCGGCTGACCGCAGTTCGGACGGCTCGACATCGAACTGGCCCATCCATTTCCCCCTTTTTTTGAGCGCGTTGACGATAACGCAGGCGCACTACGGCGCCTGCGCGGGGCGGCCGGGCGCCCTGATCCCCATGACGTTGGCGGCGTCGACGAGATAGTCCAGAGGATCGATGAGAGTCTCGGAGCTCAGTGCGGTCCGCTCGCGCCAGGCGAACAGGCGGCCGTCGGACAGGTGGAGCTGTAGTTCGGGAGCACGACGGTCGGACATCAGGAACTCCGCCAGGCCACCGAGCAGTACGGCACGGGCGCGCTCCTCATCGCGGGAGACGATGTGGAAGTCCTTGTCGAGTTTCGGGATGCCCACCTTCATGGCGCGTCCGTGCTCCAGCGTGTCGAGCAAGCCGTCGCGGTGGACGCGCAGGTCCGGAACGTCTGTACCTAGCTCCAGGCACCAGCAGGAATGGACGCTGACTGTCTTGACGGTGTCGTCCATGTCGTTGTGGTTCTGATGGACTTCGTAGGCCCGGAAGTCGAAGCCGAGGTGGGTCCCACTGACGACGTTGTTGCCCTGAACGCCTGTGGTCCGGTGCCACCACCGCCCGCCTCCGACGAGGCGCTCCACCACTTCCTCGTAACTCCAGCCCCGTCCCTCGGCGAAGGTCCGCAGCTCCTCGTGGGAGTCCCGTGCCTCCCGCTTCTTGCGGGCCTTGCGCCGGGACACCCACACGACGAGAGTCGCGACACCAGCCCACCACACCAGCATGACGACTGCTTCGATTCCACTCATGCGATCAGCTTCCCCCATGCCCTCTCGCGGAGCCCGTCCGGTCCCGTTCAGGAAACCGTCTCGTCGGCCTGGATGTCGTACTTGATCGTGTCGCCGTCGACGGAGGTGACCTCGACGGTCACGCCGAGGCTGGTGCCGTCGGTCGCGGTGAGCTCGCAGCGCATCGTGGTGCCGACCTTGCCGGCCAGGTCCTCGGGGCAGGTGACGTCCGGCTTCGGCTGGCCCGTCGCCGCGGCGAGCTTCTCGGCCACCTGGTCCGCCACCTCGTCCTTGGACAGCTTGGCCTCCGACCCGACTGTCACCTCCGCCGAGCAGCCCGCCAGCAGTGCGACGGCGGCCGCGGCGGCAAGGCCCCAGGAAGTCGAGACGGACAAGGGCTTGGGCACGACGGCTCCGTTCGAGGGGGAGGGGGAGGCAGCGCGAGGGCCGTGAGGTGACGCTCGCCGATGCGCATTTCTATCAGGGCGCGCGGCCGGTCCGACGGGTTTTCACGTCCTCCCGTGCCCGCCTGCCAATGATCTTCACGTCGTGACATGCCTGGTGCCCGCCGACGGAACGTTCCGTCGACGGGCACCAGGTGGGTCGGGGGCGGGTCGGGTCAGTGGATGATGCCGGTGCGCAGGGCGACGGCGACCATGCCGGCGCGGTCGCCCGTGCCGAGTTTGCGGGCGATGCGGGCGAGGTGGCTCTTGACGGTCAGGGCGGACAGGCCCATCGAGACGCCGATCGCCTTGTTGGACTGGCCCTCCGCGACCAGTCGCAGCACCTCGACCTCGCGGCCGGACAGTTCGCGGTAGCCGCCCGGGTGGCTCGGGGCACCCGGGGGGCGGCGGTGGAGGCGGGCGGCGGCGGCGCCGATGGGGGCGGCACCGGGTCGGGTGGGGAGCCCGACGTTGGTGCGGGTGCCGGTGACGACGTAGCCCTTGACGCCGCCGGCGAGGGCGTTGCGCACGGCGCCGATGTCGTCGGCGGCGGAGAGGGCGAGCCCGTTGGGCCAGCCCGCGGCTCGGGTCTCCGACAGCAGGGTCAGGCCGGAGCCGTCGGGGAGGTGGACGTCGGCGACGCAGATGTCGCGGGGGTTGCCGATGCGGGGACGAGCCTCCGCGACGGACGAGGCCTCGATGACGTCGCGCACACCGAGCGCCCACAGATGACGGGTGACGGTGGAACGGACGCGGGGGTCGGCCACGACCACCATGGCGGTCGGCTTGTTCGGGCGGTAGGCGACCAGGCTTGCGGGCTGCTCAAGAAGAACGGACACCAGGCCTCCTGGGTGCGGGGACGGGGCCGGCTCATGGGGAAGAAGCCGGGACGAACCGTGCTTTCAAGGTCACAGTCGTCTTCGGCATCAAACCTGTCGTCCTTTAGAGAATGATCACGATCTGGTGAGTAACAATCCGAGCAATTCGGACAGGCGATCGATCATTCGAAGACCGAACGGTTTCGGTCTGCGTCGTTACGCGCCCGGAAGTGGCCGTATCGACAAAGTGACCTGACCTGTTCGAGGGAAAAGAAGGGAAAAAGGAACGGAGGGTACGGCGCAAGCCGTACCCTCCGTTCCTCTGCCTCCGGCTAGCGGGACTGCGGCCCCCGGCGCTGCGGCAGCGTCACCACCGACGCGTCGCCCGGACCGGCCGGCGGCAGTCCGCCGACCTGGGCCAGCAGATCGCACCAGGCGCCCAGGTGCGCGGCCGTGTCCGGCACCCCGCCCAGGCCCTCGCGCGGGGTCCAGGAGGCGCGGATCTCGATCTGCGAGGCGGCGGGGCGCGCGGACAGGCCGCCGAAGTAGTGCGAGCTGGCGCGCGTCACCGTGCCGCCGGCCTCGCCGTAGGACAGCCCGCGTCCCTGGAGGGCGCCGGTGAGCCAGGTCCAGCACACCTCCGGCAGCAGCGGGTCGGTGGCCAGCTCCGGTTCCAGCTCCGCGCGCACCAGCGTCACCAGCCGGAAGGCGCCCTGCCAGGCGTCGTGCCCGGCCGGGTCGTACAACAGCACCAGACGCCCGTCCGCCAGGTCCTCGTCGCCGTCGACGACCGCGGCCTCCAGCGCGTACGCGTACGGCGCCAGCCGCTGCGGCGGGCGGGTCGCCTCCACCTCGACCTGCGGGCGCAGCCGCGTCGCCCGCAACGCGTCGACGGCGGCCCGGAACGGCAGCGGAGCCGTACTGTCCGGATATCCGACGCCGTCCGCACCGTCCTTGTCGTCCTTGGGTTCGTCCATTCCGCCCGTGCCGTCCGACAGTCGTCCCTGAGCCGCAGCCATGCGGGGAAGATTAAGCGGAACGCGGCCCCGGCGCAGGGAGGACACCCGCGACAGGACGCGATGTCCGGATCACGCGGCGCACGGACGGAGAGGGCGGCGCACGGCCCGGCGCGGCACCAGGGCCGCCCGCCCCGGTGCGCCCCGCGGTCCGGGACGGTGGCCGGGGCGTGCGAGACTTTCCGTCGTGAGTGCCAACCAGAGCCCCGACCAGAGCCCCGCGGGCCAGCCGCCGACCGCCACGTACGACTCCGCCTTCCTCAAGGCGTGCAGGCGTGAGCCGGTGCCGCACACGCCCGTGTGGTTCATGCGCCAGGCCGGACGCTCGCTGCCGGAGTACCGCAAGGTGCGCGAGGGCATCCCCATGCTGGAGTCCTGCATGCGGCCCGAGCTGGTCACCGAGATCACCCTCCAGCCGGTCCGCCGGCACGGAGTGGACGCGGCGATCTACTTCAGCGACATCGTCGTCCCGCTCAAGGCCATCGGCGTCGACCTCGACATCAAGCCCGGCGTCGGCCCGGTCGTCGAGAACCCGGTCCGCACCCGCGCCGACCTGGCCCGGCTGCGCGACCTGACCCCCGAGGACGTCTCCTACGTCACCGAGGCGTTCGGCCTGCTCACCGCCGAACTCGGCGCGACCCCCCTGATCGGCTTCGCGGGCGCCCCCTTCACCCTCGCCAGCTACCTCGTGGAGGGCGGCCCGTCCCGCAACCACGAGCACACCAAGGCGATGATGTACGGCGACCCGCAGCTGTGGGCCGACCTGCTCGACCGGCTCGCCGAGATCACCGCCGCCTTCCTGAAGGTGCAGATCGAGGCGGGCGCCAGCGCCGTCCAGCTCTTCGACTCCTGGGTCGGCGCCCTCGCCCCGGCCGACTACCGCCGCTCGGTGCTGCCCGCCTCCGCCAAGGTCTTCGACGCCGTCGCCGGCTACGGCGTCCCGCGCATCCACTTCGGCGTCGGCACCGGTGAGCTGCTCGGTCTCATGGGCGAGGCAGGCGCGGACGTGGTCGGCGTCGACTGGCGGGTCCCGCTGGACGAGGCCGCCCGCCGCGTCGGCCCCGGCAAGGCGCTCCAGGGCAACCTCGACCCGGCCGTCCTCTTCTCCTCCCGCGAGGCCGTCGAGACCAAGACCGACGAGATCCTCGCCGCCGCCGAGGGGCTGGAGGGCCACGTCTTCAACCTCGGCCACGGCGTCCTGCCGACCACCGACCCGGACGCCCTGACCCGCCTCGTGGAGTACGTGCACACGCGCACCGCGCGCTGACGTCCCCGCGCCCGCGGACCGCCCCGGCCGCGTCGCCTGCCCGACAGCAGGTGACGCGGCCGGAGTGTTTCCGGGTGCCCTCGCGTTCTCACACCGCCCGCCACCGGCGCGCCCGCCTCCCGAAGAGGATGCCGGGCGGGTCCGGCGGCGGGGGAGTGCCGGGCTTGAGGGGCCAGGCCAGCAGCAGACCGGCCACGAAGCCGACGACGTGGGCCACGTAGGCCACGGTGCCGGCGTCGGAGAGGCCCTGGCCGGCGGAGTAGAACGCCTGGAGGACGAACCACAGGCCCAGGACGATCCAGGCGGGCAGCCGCAGCGGCAGGAAGATCAGGAACGGGACGAGGACCCAGACGCGGGCCCTCGGATAGAGGAGCAGGTACGCGCCGAGGACGCCGGCGATCGCCCCCGACGCGCCGATCAGCGGGGCGCCCGAGCCGGCGTTCAGCAGGGCGAAGCCGTAGGTCGCCGCGTAGCCGCAGACGCCGTAGAAGAGGAGGAACCGCAGGTGGCCCATGCGGTCCTCGATGTTGTTGCCGAAGATGTACAGGAACAGCATGTTGCCCAGCAGGTGCGGCCAGCCGCCGTGCAGGAACATCGCCGTCAGGACGCTCAGCTCCGGGGACTTGTCGTAGTCCGGCGGGGCGATCACACAGCCCGGCCCCTGGGTGCCGACGCCCACGTCGCCGGTGGGCACGAGCCGGGGCAGCCGGTGGTGGATCAGCTCCTGGGGGACGGCCGCCCAGTGGTCCAGGTACGCCTGGAGATGGCACTGCTGGACCAGGCCGCCGGCGCCGGTGAGCGAGTCGGCCATGCCGGGCATGGACAGGAACACCGCGAGGTTCGCGGCGATGAGCGCGTAGGTGACCCACGGGGTGCTGCGCACCGGGTTCACGTCATGGACGGGGATGACCACGGATGACTACTGCCCCGGGCGGCGCCGGCGAAGCAGCCGCTGGGCTGAACGCCGCCGCCCGGTGACGCGTATGACTCACCGACCGGCCGCGGCACGGCGCAGGCGTGCCGCGCGGACGAGGTGAGGAGCAGGCGATGGACGACCGAGTGACCCCCGCACCGCGGGCCCTGCCCGACGGCGAGGCGGAGATCGCGCTGGTACTGCGGCTGCCCTGGGAGGACGTCGCCCGGCTCGGCCAGGAGGCCGGGCGGCTGGCCGCGCAACGGCAGCGGCCGGTCACCCTGGACGAGGCCGCGAGCCACCGGCTGCGCTCCGCGCGGGCCGCCGCCCACGCCCGGCAGGCCGGGGAGCAGCCGCCCCCGGTCGCCCAGCCGGCGCCGGCCCCCGTGTCGTCGCTGCCGGCCCGGCCGCCGGAGCAGGCGCGGCAGGTCATCGACCGGATCAACGGCACGGCGTGAGGCGTCAGTCCGCCTGCTCGACCGCCCGCGCCGCCTTGCGGGCCGCCACCAGCACCGGGTCCCACACCGGCGAGAACGGCGGGGCGTAGCCCAGGTCCAGCCCGGTCATCTGCTCCACCGTCATGCCCGCCGTGAGGGCCACCGCCGCGACGTCGACCCGCTTGCCCGCGCCCTCCCGGCCGACGATCTGCACGCCCAGCAGCTTGCCGGTGCGGCGCTCGGCGAGCATCTTCACCGTCATGGGGGAGGCGTCCGGGTAGTAGCCCGCGCGGCTGGTCGACTCGATGGTGACCGCGACGAACTCCAGGCCCACCCGGCGGGCGTCCTTCTCGCGCAGCCCCGTCCGGGCGATCTCCAGGTCGCAGACCTTGCTGACGGCCGTGCCGACCACGCCCGGGAAGGTGGCGTACCCGCCGCCCGCGTTGGTGCCGATGACCTGGCCGTGCTTGTTGGCGTGGGTGCCGAGCGCTATGTGCCGCGACTGCCCGGACACCAGGTCCAGGACCTCCACGCAGTCGCCGCCCGCCCAGATGTCGGTGTGCCCCCGCACCCGCATCGCCCGGTCCGTCAGCAGACCGCCGTGGCCGCCCAGGGGGAGCCCGGCGGCCCGGGCGAGCGAGGTCTCCGGGGTGACGCCGATGCCGAGCACCACCACGTCCGCCGGGTGCACCGCGTCGCCGGCGACCACCGCGCTCACCCGCCCGTCCTCGCCGGTGCGCACTTCGGTGACCTCGGTGTCGTTCACCATGGTGATGCCGAGGCCCTCCATGGCGTCGTGCACCAGGCGGCCCATGTCGGGATCGAGGGTGGACATCGGCTCCCGGCCGCGGTTGACGACCGTCACCTCGTAGCCGCGGTTGATCAGCGCCTCGGCCATCTCCACGCCGATGTACCCGGCGCCGACGACCACCGCGCGCCGGCCACGCGCGCGTGCCAGCGTGTCCAGCAGCGCCTGCCCGTCGTCCAGCGTCTGCACGCCGTGCACCCCGGGGGCGTCCGCGCCGGGCAGGTCGGGCCGGACCGGCCGCGCGCCGGTGGCGATGACGAGCTTGTCGTACGCCGTCCAGGACTCGGCGCCGGAATCGACGTCACGCGCGCGTACCCGCCGGCCTGTCACGTCGATCTCCGTGACCTCGGTGCGCATGCGCAGGTCGATGTGGCGGGCGCGGTGCTCCTCGGGGGTGCGGGCGATCAGCCGGTCCCGGTCGTCCACCTCGCCGCCGACCCAGTACGGGATGCCGCACGCCGAGTAGGAGGAGAAGTGGCCGCGTTCGAACGCCACGATCTCCAGCTCGTCGGGGCCCCTCAGCCGGCGTGCCTGCGACGCCGCGGACATCCCCGCGGCGTCGCCGCCGATCACCACCAGCCGCTCACGTCCACCCGTCGCACCGTTCATGTCCATGCGGACACGCTACG
Source organism: Streptomyces sp. NPDC090994 (assembly GCF_044768905.1). Classification (NCBI taxonomy): domain Bacteria; kingdom Bacillati; phylum Actinomycetota; class Actinomycetes; order Kitasatosporales; family Streptomycetaceae; genus Streptomyces; species Streptomyces sp. NPDC090994. The sequence goes on along the minus strand of NZ_JBIVWS010000015.1, from coordinate 90,154 downwards.
GGGGCGGGGCGTCCGGGTCCCGCTCAGTCCTCCTCCCGCTCCTCCGTCCGCGCCTCCTCTGCAGGCCTCTCCGGCGAGCGAGCCGGCCGCGGCGCAGGGCGGGCCGTCGGCAGCGGGCCCAGGGCGGTCGTCGCGGGCGCGGGTGCCGGGCGGCGCGGCAGCCGGGGCCGTACCAGCCGCACCCACAGCAGCACGACGAGCGCCGTCACCGCCGCGAACGGCAGCACCGCGCCGAACACCACCGCCAGCCAGCGCAGCATCGCCACGAACGCGTCCCAGCCGCCCGCGAGGGCGTCGGTGAACCCGGGGTCGTCGTCCGTGCCGTCAAGGCGGGGCGGCGTCTCGGTGAGGGAGAGGGTGATGGTCGCCAGGGCGGCGCGTTCCTTCAGGGACGCCTGCCGGGCGAGCAGCGACTCCAGCTCGGCCTGACGGGTGCTCAGCTCGCCCTCCAGCGTCACCACGTCGCTCAGCCGCTCCGCCCGGTCCATCAGCTCGCGGATCCGGGCCACGCTGGCGCGCTGCGAGGTGATGCGGCTCTCCACGTCCACCACCTGGTCGGTGACGTCCCGCGCCTTCGTGTTCCGTTCCAGGAGCGTGCCGGTGCCCGCGAGGCCGGTGAGGACCCGGTCGTAGGCGTCGGCGGGCACCCGCAGCACGACCTCGGTGTGCTCGTCGCCGTCCTCGTCGCGGCCGGTGGTCTCCTCGCCGACGTAGCCGCCCGCGTCCTCGGTGACGGTACGGGCCTCGGCGAGCGCCTTGGGTACGTCCCCGACCCGCACGGTCAGGGAGGCGGTACGGATGATGTGCTGCGCGGGGAGCTTCGCCGGGGCGGTCGCCTCGGAGCCCTTCGCGGCCCCGGCACCGGCACCGGCGCCCTGCCGGGCGCCCTGCTCCTGGCCGGCCGCCTTGTCGGCGCTGCTGCTTCCGGCGGAGTCGTCACCGCCGGCGCTGCATCCGGTGAGCGCGAGGGCGGCGGCCAGCAGAAGCCCGGCCAGGGCCGGAACGGGTCGTGCGGAACGGTGTGCGCGCATGCGGGTCTCCCCCGGGGACGTGACGACTGACGCTCCTTCGACGCCGGGGCGGGCCGGAACGTTGGCGTGCGCGGATCCCGATGCGGTCACGGTCCGGACGCGCGCCGGACAACGGGGGGCGCGGGTACCGGGCATCCGGGGTCCACGGGCATCCGGGGTCCACGGGCACCCGGGGTCCACGGGCACCCGGGGCCCACGGGCACCCGGGGCCCACGGGCACCCGGGGTCCGCGGGTGCCCGGCACGGGCGTGCGCCGGATGCCGGGCGCAGGGGTTTTCGCGCCGCCGGATGCGCCCGCGAGTCGGGGCGGCCGGCGCGCGCGGGACACCGGGGCGGCCGGCGCGCGCGGGACACCGGGGCGGCGCCGCCCGTGCCGGACACCGGGCCCCTTCGGCCCCTGTCAGTGGGGTCTGAGAAGGTGGGAACATGTGCGCAAGTCGGACCCGTGCGGGCACGGGGCATGTCGTCGTCGTCGGAGCCGGGATCGCCGGTCTGGCCGCCGCCCACCGGCTGTCGGAGCGGGGCGCGCGGGTGACCGTGCTGGAGGCGTCGGACCGCGTCGGCGGCAAGCTGCTGCCCGGCGAGATCGCGGGCGTGCGCGTCGACCTGGGCGCCGAGTCGATGCTGGCCCGCCGCCCCGAAGCGGTCGGCCTGGCCCGTGCGGTGGGCCTCGGCGACCGCCTCCGGCCGCCGGCCACCGCGACCGCCTCGCTGTGGACCCGCGGCGCCCTGCGGCCCATGCCCAAGGGCCACGTCATGGGCGTCCCCGGCACCGCCGCCGCCCTGTCCGGCGTGCTGTCGGACGAGGGGCTCGCCCGCGTCGAGCGCGACGCCGAACTGCCCCCCACCGAGGTCGGCGATGACGTGGCGGTCGGTGCGTACGTGGCGGCGCGGGTCGGCCGCGAGGTGGTCGACCGCCTGGTGGAGCCCCTGCTGGGCGGGGTGTACGCGGGTGACGCGTACCGCATCTCGATGCGCTCGGCCGTACCCCAGCTGTTCGACGCCGTCCGCGCGCACACGTCGCTCACCGAGGCGGTCCGCGCCATCCAGGGCCGTACGGCCGCCGCCCCGGGCCCCGGCGGCCCCGTCTTCATGGGCATCGAGGGCGGCATCGGCACCCTGCCCCCGGCCGTCGCCGACGCCGTCCGCGCCCGCGGCAGCGAGATCCTGCTGAACAGCCCCGTGACCGAGCTGCGCCGCACCGCGCCCGCCGGGTGGCGCGTCGTCGCCGGCGACCGGGTGCTGGCCGCCGACGCGGTGATCGTCGCCGTACCCGCCCCGGCCGCCGCCGCGCTGCTGGGCGCCGAGGCGCCCGCCGCCGCGGCCGAGCTGGCCGCCGTGGAATACGCCTCCATGGCGCTGATCACCCTCGCCTACCGCCGCGCCGACGCCGCCGCGCTGCCCGAGGGCAGCGGCTTCCTGGTGCCGCCGGTCGACGGACGCACCATCAAGGCGTCCACCTTCGCCTCCCGCAAGTGGGGCTGGATCGACCGCGAGGACCCGGACCTGGTCGTGCTGCGCACCTCCGTCGGCCGCTACGGCGAGACGGAGATCCTCGGCCGCGACGACGCCGGACTCGTCGCCGTCTCCCGGCACGACCTGGAGCGGGCCACCGGCCTGACCGCCGCGCCCGTCGCCACCCGCGTCACCCGCTGGCAGGACGGCCTGCCCCAGTACCCCGTCGGCCACCACGCGCGCGTGGCCCGCGTCCGCGAACACCTCGCCGGGCTTCCCGGCCTCGCCGTGTGCGGCGCGGCGTACGACGGCGTCGGCGTCCCGGCCTCCATCGCCAGTGCCCGGGCCGCCGCCGACCAGGTCCACGACGGCCTCGGGGGTGTGGAGGAACTCACCACCGACCCGGTGCGGAGCCCACAGAATGGAGCGGGAGAATAAGGTCATGAGTGACGACGCCTCCACCCCCGCGGCCGAGCGCATCCCCAACAAGGGCAAGCTGGCCAAGGACCTCAACGAGGTCATCCGCTACACCCTCTGGTCCGTCTTCAAGCTGAAGGACGCGCTCCCCGAGGACCGCGCCGGGTACGCCGACGAGGTCCAGGAGCTGTTCGACCAGCTCGCCGCCAAGGACGTGACCGTGCGCGGCACCTACGACGTCTCCGGGCTGCGCGCCGACGCCGACGTGATGATCTGGTGGCACGCCGAGACCAGCGACCAGCTCCAGGAGGCGTACAACCTCTTCCGCCGCACCAGGCTGGGCCGCGCCCTGGAGCCGGTCTGGTCGAACATGGCGCTGCACCGCCCCGCCGAGTTCAACCGCTCGCACATCCCGGCGTTCCTCGCCGACGAGACGCCGCGGAACTACATCAGCGTCTACCCCTTCGTGCGCTCCTACGACTGGTACCTGCTGCCCGACGAGGACCGCCGCCGCATGCTCGCCGACCACGGCAAGATGGCCCGCGGCTACCCCGACGTGCGCGCCAACACGGTCGCCTCCTTCTCGCTGGGCGACTACGAGTGGATCCTCGCCTTCGAGGCCGACGAGCTGTACCGCATCGTCGACCTCATGCGCCACCTGCGCGGCTCCGAGGCCCGGCTGCACGTCCGCGAGGAGGTCCCGTTCTACACGGGCCGCCGCAAGGACCTGCCGGAGCTGGTGGCCGGGCTGGCCTGACCAGCAGCCGGAATCAGAGGCCCGGTCAGCTCTCCGGCGCGGGCACCGGGGCCGGGCGCGGGGCGCAGGACGCGTCCCGCGCCGGGAGGCGGCCGTCGAGCAGATACGCCTCCAGGTGCGCGTTGACGCACGCGTTCGGGCCGCCAGCGATGCCGTGGGAGCCGGCGTCCCGCTCGGTGACCAGCACCGAGCCCGACAGCCGGCGCCGCAGCTCCAGCGCCCCGGCGTAGGGCGTGGCCGCGTCCCGCTCGGCCGCCAGGATCAGCACCGGCGGCAGCTCGCCCGGCGCGGTGCGCACGTCCAGGGGCCGCTGCCGGGGCGCCTGCCAGAAGGCGCACGGCAGGTTGGTCCACGCGTTCTCCCAGGTCTCGAAGGGCGCCCGCCGCGCCAGCCGCGTGTTGTCCCGGTCCCAGACCGTGAGATCCGTCGGCCAGGGCGCGTCGTTGCACTCCACGGCCGTGTACACGGCGCCGGCGTTCTCCGTCTCCGCGGCCGTCTCCGGAAGCGGCCCCGCCAGCTCCACCAGCGGCCCCGGGTTCCCCTTCAGATAGGCCGACAGGGCCCGCGCCCGGTGCGGCCAGTGGTCGTCGTAGTACCCGGCGCGCAGGAACGACTTCTGCAGCTGCGCCGGTCCGACCGTGCCGCCCGCCGGGCGCGCCGCCAGCGACCGGCTGGCCCGCTCGTAGCTGTCCCGCACCGCGCTCGGCGTGCTGCCGAGCCCGTACACGTCGTCGTGCGCGGCGATCCACGTCCGGAAATCCCGCCAGCGCCGCTCGAACGCCGCCGACTGGGCGAGGTTGTTGCGGTACCAGATCCCCGCCGGGTCCGGGTTCACCACCGAGTCGAACACCATCCGCCGCACCCGCCCCGGGAACAGCTCCGCGTACAGCGCCCCGAAGTAGGTCCCGTACGAGGCGCCCATGAAGGTCAGTCTCTCCTCACCCAGCGCGGCCCGGATCACCTCCAGGTCCCGGGCGTTGTTGAGGGAGTGGTAGTGGCGCAGCGCGTCGCCCGCCCGCTCGGCGCAGCCGCGCGCGTACGCCGCGGCCTCGGCGGCACGTTCCTTCTTGTACGCCGCGGAGGGCCGCGTCGGGGACGGCCGGGGGCCCTGGACGGAGCGTTCCGGGTCCTGGCAGCTCAGCGGGGCGGAGGGGGCGACGCCGCGCGGCGCGTAGCCGACCAGGTCGTACGCCGCCGCCAGGCGCTTCCACTCGGGCACCATGCCGATGAGGGGGAAGTGCAGCCCGGAGGCGCCCGGCCCGCCCGGGTTGTAGACGAGGGCGCCCTGCCGGGGCACCGCCCGCCCGCTGCCCTTCGGGTCCTTGCCGGTGGCCCGGACCCGGCCGACGGTCAGCTCGATCCGCTTGCCGTCGGGGCGCGCGTAGTCGAGCGGGACGGTGACCGTGCCGCAGCGCATGCTGCCCGGCAGTTCGTCGGCGTCCGGGCAGTCGCCGAACCCGACGCCGGCCGCCGCGGCCCGTGCGGCGGCCACCTCGGTGCCCCGCCGCTCGGCCGTATCCGTACGCGTACCCCGGTCCTCCGGGGCACCGTCGGCGCCGTCGGCGGGGGCGGCGGTGAGGGCGGCCAGGAGCAAGGAGCCGACGGCCGAGTAGAGGGCGGCTGCTCTCATCGCGTGTCCCTTCGGTGCGCAAAGTGCGACAAAAGGGATGTTTCGTTCGGAGGTCGGGGAAGGCAAGCACCCCGGCGGGTGTCGGCGCCGCGTCTTTCCGGGGAGTGGCCGGGCGCGGCCCCGACGGGTCAGTCCCGCAGGCCCTCGTACTCCTCGCGGTGCGCGAAGGCCGCGCGCAGGTCCGGTTCACCGATCGCCCGGACGCCGCGGACGGCGACCGAGGTGAGATCCGCGGCGTCCCCGGGCCGGCCGGCCCGCCGGGCGAACGCGTACAGCAGCCGCTGTCCGGCCGGTGACGCCCACGCCGAGTACGGGTGGACCTCGATGCGGGCTATCGCCAGGCAGCTCAGCGTCAGGGCGAGCGGCAGCGCGAACCACAGGGCGATCAGGTAGCGCGGCACGTCGCCGGAGGCGGGCAGGGCCAGCGCCGCCGCGCCCAGCGCGCACACCGCCAGCGCGGCGAGCCGCACCCGGCGGACCGCGGCGGCGACCGTGCGGACGCCGTCCGGTACCGCCAGGCCCGCGCCGACCAGCCGCTCGGCCAGCCCCCGCACCGCGTCCGCCGCCGCGGCCGAGGCCCGTACCGGCGCGATCCGGGACTGTCCGCCGGGACCTATGGCCCCGATCACGGAGCGCTCCATCTCGTCCTGCCCGCGCGGGTCGACGACGGTCGCCCAGCCGGTGTGCGCGAGCAGGAGCCGGCGCTGGCGGGCCATGGACACCATCGTCAGGTCGGCGACCCGCGCGGGGCCGCCCGACAGGAAGGCGGCCTCGTAGAGGTCGAGTTCACGCCCGCGGACCGCGTCCGCGCCGCCGTCCGCCGCGCGGGCGGCGGCCAGACACAGTCGCGTGCACGCCGTACCGGCGACGGCCCAGGCCGGCAGCAGGAGGAGGACCCAGAACATGCCGTTTTTCTATGCCAAGGAGAAGGGCCCACGCCACGCTCTGTTCAGCATCCGGACCCAGTGTTGCCGGTATGTGACGTTCCGTTCCGGGAAGTTCAGCGCCCCAGCAACACCCGTCGCGTGGCCCGCACCAGTCGCACCGCCGGACGCCGCGAAGGGGGCACCGGTCCCGACCGCTCCCGCCACCACCGCCGTACCTCCCGCCGGACCCGGGCGTCCGCCACGGTCCCGCTCCGCACCAGGTGCGCGGCGAAGTCCAGGGCGTCCCGGCGGTAGCCCCCGGTCATCGGCCTCTCCCGGGCGTACGCGAGGAAGGCCGGACGGTACGCCGGGCCCAGCAGCCGCGGCAGTTCGGGCGCGACCTTCGCCACCACGCCGGCCCGCTTCCCGGCCAGCGCCCGGGCCTGCACCTCCAGCCGCGCCCGGTCGAACCCCTCGGGCGCGGGCGTCCCCGCGACCAGCGAGGAGAGCAGGGCGGTCTGGGCGAGGGCGAGCCGCCTGCGGGTGCCTTCGCCCGCAGCCGCAGTCCGCGCCCCGATGTGCGCCGCCCCGCTGCCTGCCGCCGCGCTGCCCGCCGCCCCGCCCGGCAGCCGTACGGTCTCCCGGCCCCCGGCCGCCCGCCCCTTCTCCACCGCCGCCCCGATCGCGGCCAGTTCCCCTTCCAGCTCGGCCGGCTCGGGAAAGTCCTCGTCCCGCTCCAGCAGCACCCCCGGCGGCGCGACCCGCGAGGCGAGGTCGGTCAGCACGTCGAGCACCGGCTGGGTCACGGGGTGGGCGTGGCTGTCGTGCCAGACGCCGTCGCGTTCGAAACCGCCCGCGACATGGACGTAGGCGAGCGCCTCCAGCGGCAGCGCGGCGAGCGCCTCGGCCGGATCCTCGCCGCGGTTGACGTGGTTGGTGTGCAGGTTGGCCACGTCGATCAGCAGCCGTACGCCGGTCCGGTCGGCCAGTTCGTACAGGAACTGCCCCTCCGTCATCTCCTCGCCGGGCCAGGAGAAGAGCGCGGCGATGTTCTCCACGGCCAGCGGCACGGGCAGCGCGTCCTGCGCGATGCGGACGTTCTCGCACAGCACGTCCAGGGCGTCCCGGGTACGCGGCACGGGCAGCAGGTGCCCCGCCTCCAGACGCGGTGAGAAGGTCCCGGGGCCGCCCGCGCGGACGAACGCGATGTGCTCGGTGACCAGCGGTGACCCGAGTACCTCGGCCCGCTCGGCCAGCGCCGCGAGCCGCCCCGCGTCGGGCCGGTCCGCGCCGCCGAGGCCGAGGGAGACACCGTGCGGCACCACGGTGACGCCCCGCTCGCGCAGCCGCAGCAGCGAGGCCGGGAGGTGTCCGGGGCACACGTTCTCGGCCACCACCTCGACCCAGTCGATGCCCGGCATCGCCTCGACGGCGTCCGCGATCTCCGGGCGCCATCCGATACCGGTTCCCAGTCGGTGCACGGCCTCCACCCCCTCTCCTGCGTACATGCCGGGGGTATCGCCGCCGCGAGCGGGGCCGAACCATGGAACGCGGGCGTTCAGAGCAAGATTTGAGGTTCGGCGCGCGCCATCACGTCACCCGCACCGCGTCACCGCAGCTCCGGGTGGTCCGCCACCACCGTGCACGACCCCGGCGCGATCTCCGTGTACCCGGCGTCGCGGACCACCGGCAGGCCGCCCGCGGTGAGGCGGGGCCAGTCGGCTGGGGACGCGGTGCGGACGGCGAGCGGGAAGCCCGCGTCACGCCAGGCGGCGCGCTGCTCGCCGGTCAGTTCCCACCAGGCGAGCTGGGCGCCGTGCCCGGCCTGCGCCATCGCCTTGCCCGCCGACATCTCGACCTCGGGACTCATCCACAGCACCGGCCCGGACCGGTCGGCGTCGCCCGGCGGTTCGGGGTCGTCGAGTTCGGTGCCGGAGACCTGGAGCTTGGCCAGCTCCTTGGGCCAGCCGTCCAGCGGGACCGGCGGGAAGACCCGCACCTCAGCCGACTTGCCGGTGACCGTGATGCCGGGCAGCCCCTCGGCCCGCCGCCACTCGGCGCCGCGCGCCCGCCGCACCACCTTGCGGATGCGGGCGTCCTGCCAGTCCCGCATCGCCCGCGCCCATTCCCCCTCGCCCACCGACCGCTCGTCGGCGAGCATCACCAGCACCGCCCGGGCGGCGGTCTCCAGCGCGTCGGTACGGGCCGGCGGCGCCGCGCGCTCGATGCGGACCACCAGCGGCAGCACGAACTGCGGGGCGAGGTCCCGGTCCCCGGGTCCGGCGCGGAACGGGCTGTCGGCGGCGGGGCCGCCGGGTGCGGAGCTGTCGGGAACGGGTGTCGCGTCGTTGTTCACGCGCCCAGTCTGCCAAGCCGCCGCGGACCCGGGAGAACACGGGCCATGCGACGTGAGCCACGGCCGACGGGGTGGGCCGTCGCTACGGCGATGGGCCGGTTCACCCTGGACACGCGGTCCGCTGCGCCTCCAGCCACTCGCAGGCCGGGCAGAGGGTGACGCCCTTGTACGACTCCGGGTACTCCGTCGGCTCCCGGCACAGGAAACTCCCCCGCTCTCGGCTTCGCTCGAGCGGGAGGGACCCCCATCGCGTACGGCGGCCCCTCCGCCTTCGGCGGCCTGCCCGCGTCGTCGATCAGGCAGTAGTCGTTGTCGCTCAAGTCTCCGGCGTAGAACCGTCAGGTCCGCCCGTTCGCGGCGCCGACCAGCTCGGAGACCTTGACGAAGCGGTAGCCCTGCCGACGGAGTTCGGGCACGATCGTCCGCACCGCCCGCTCGGTGACGGGGGCGGCGCTGCGGGTGCAGTGCAGGACCACCACCGACCCCGGCCGGACCCCGTCCAGCACCTGCCGGGCCACCGCGTCCGCGTCGGTCGCGAAGGCGTCGCCGCTCACCACGTCCCACTGCACGGCGGTGACTCCGGCGGCCGTCAGCTCCTTCAGCGCCGCCGGGTCGTGGCACCCGCCCGGGAAGCGGAAGTACGGCATCGGGTCCTGGACCCCGGCCTTCCGGAACGCCGCGTACGCCCGTTCCACGTCCGCCCGCATCCGGTCGCGGGACACGGCCGGCAGGCCGTAGCAGTCGTCGGTGAAGGCGTAGTGGCTGTAGGAGTGGTTGGCGACCTCGAAGAGCCGGTCCCGGCCGATCGAGCGGGCCTGGTCCGGGTACTCCTCGGCCCACCGCCCGGTCATGAACACCGTCGCCGGCACCTTCAGCTCCCGCAGCGCGGCGATCAGCTCCGGGTTGTCGAACCGCTCGCCCGCCGCCGCCCGCGGCCCCTGGTCGGCGGTCATGTCGGCGTCGAAGGTCAGCGCCACGGTCCGCTCGCCGGCGCGCGGACCGTGCGAGAAGACCGGGGTGAGCCCGGCCGGACCGGGCGCGAGAGTCGGAACGGACGGCGCCGGAGCAGAGGAAGAGGAGGAGGCGGCCGGGCGCCGCGGTGCCTCGGCGGTGCCGCAGGCGGCGAGGGCGGCGCCCAGGAGAGAGACCAGGACCGCACGACGTACGAGAGTGATCATCGTACGAACGTATGGGTGGCTTCGTCGGTTTCCCCGCCGCCGGGCGCCGACCCGGCCGTACGGTCACCCGGCCGGGCGGCCGGTCAGATCTCCCGCCGCTCCAGCGGCTTCGTCGCCGGGCCCTCGATGACCTTGCCGTCCGTGTCGAAGCGGGAGCCGTGGCAGGGGCACTCCCAGGCGCGCTCGGCGGCGTTGAAGCCGACCAGGCAGCCCAGGTGGGTGCAGCGCGGGGAGACGGCGTGCAGGGCGCCGGCCTCGTCGCGGTAGACGGCGACGCGGTCGCCGCCCGCCCGGACGACCGCGCCCTCGCCGGGCGGCAGGGCGTCCACGGGGGGCGCGGGCCTGAGCCGGTCGCCGACGAAGTGCCGGGCCACCTCGGCCTGCGTCTGGAGGAACTGCGGCGCCTCACGGACCTGGGTGCGCAGCCGGCGCGGGTCGTACAGCTCGCTCCACGGGCTGCCGGCGCCCGTGATCTGCGCGGTGAGCAGCAGGCCCGCCATCATGCCGCCGCTCATCCCCCAGCCGCCGAAGCCGGTGGCGACGTAGGTGTGGTGCGCGCCCGGGTGCAGCGGGCCCACCATCGGCACGGTGTCGGTGGGGTCGATGTCCTGGGTGGCCCAGGCGTGGGTGAGGGTGACGCCGGGGAAGTGGCCGCGGGCCCAGCCGGACAGGCGCTCGAACCGCTCCCGGGTGTCGCCCGTGCCGGGGGTGAAGTGCTCCCCGGTGACGATGAGCAGACGCCGGCCCGTGTCGTCGAGGGGCGCCGTGCGGGCCGAGCGGGTGCCCTCGTCCGGGGTGATGTACATGCCGTCGATGTCCTGGCCGGCGTCGAGGGGACCGGCCACGACCAGCTCGCGGCGCGGGGAGAGCCGGGTGAACAGCAGCGCCCGGTCGAAGATCGGGTAATGGGTCGCCACCACCACGTCCCGGGCCCGCACCGTCGCTCCCGTGTCCGTCGACAGCCGGCAGGGCTCGCCCTCGTCCAGCCCGTGCACGACGGTGTTCTCGAAGATCAGGCCGCCGCGCGCCAGCAGGTCCCCGGCGAGGGCCAGCAGGTACTTGCGCGGGTGGAACTGGGCGCCGCCCGCGACCCGCACGGCGCCCGCGACCGGGAACGGCAGCCCCGTCTCCGTCACGAACTCGGCCGGCAGCCCCGCCTCCTTCGCCGCAGCGGCCTCCGCCCGCACCTCGTCCACCCGGCCCGCGTCGCAGACGTAGGTGTACGCGCTCCTGGGCTCCCAGTCGCAGTCGATGCCCAGCTCGTCCACCAGCGCCGCGGCGCGCGTGATCGCCTCGGTCTGGGAGCGGGCGTACAGCCGGGCGCCCTCGGGGCCCCGGGTGCGGCGCAATTTGTCGTAGACCAGGGTGTGCTGGGCGGTGAGCTTGGCGGTGGTGTGGCCGGTGACGCTCGCGGCGATCCGCCCGGCCTCCAGCACCGCCACGCTCCGCCCGGCCCGCGTCAGCTCGTACGCCGCGCTCAGTCCCGCGACGCCGCCGCCGATCACGGCGACGTCGACGTCGAGATCCTCCGTCAGCGCGGGGTGGGGTTCACCCGGTGCCGTCTCCAACCAGTACGAGCCGCTGGGCCGCGCGTTCTCCGTCATGCGGCTCCGGGTACCCCGCGCCGCGCCGCGTTCACCCGGTGGCCGCCCGCCAGGGTCCCGTCACCGCGAACGTCGTCCCCGGCGTGTAGCAGTTGACGTACATCGTCCCGCCGTCGGGGGAGAACGTCACCCCGGCGAACTCGCCCCACTCCGGTTCCCCGGCCGTCCCGATGTTCTGCCGGCCGCGGGCCATCGCGTACACCTCGCCCTTGCGCGTCACCCCGAAGACGTGCTGGGCGCCGCCCCCGTCCTCGCAGACCATCAGGCCGCCGGAGGGCGCCAGGCAGATGTTGTCCGGGGACTCGCCGGGCAGCCGTACGTCGGTGTCCGGGCCGAAGACGATCACCAGGGTGAGCCGGCGCCGCTCGGGGTCGTAGCGCCAGATCTGGCCGTGGTGGTCGGCCGCCGAGCCGTCCGCGCCGCGGGCGAAGGACGACACGAAGTACACGCAGCGCCCGCCCCAGTAGCAGCCCTCCAGCTTCTGGGCGTGGGTGATGCCGCCGCGGCCGAAGTCCTGGAAGCGGATCGGCGTCCCGGCGGCCAGAGGATCGGGGACGTCCACCCACGCGATGCCGTCGAACGTCGCGCCCGTCTCCTGGATCGTGGACAGGTCGGGTACGCCCGGCACCCGCATCGCCTGGAGCCGGCCGCCCGCGCGCAGCGACCCGGTGCCGCCGAGCGGTTTGTCGGGCAGGAAGCGGTAGAAGAGGCCGAAGGGGTGCTCGAAGGCGTCCTCGGTCTCGTAGACCACGCCCCGCCCCGGGTCCACGGCGACCGCCTCGTGCTGGAAGCGGCCCATCGCGGTCAGCGGTACCGCGCCGGTGCGGTGCGGGTCGGCGGGGTCGACCTCGAAGACGAAGCCGTGGTCCTTGGTGTAGCCGTCGGTGCCTGCCTTGTCCTCGGTCTCCTCGCAGGTCAGCCAGGTGTGCCAGGGGGTGGGCCCGCCCGCGCAGTTCACGGCCGTACCGGCGATCGCGACCCGCTCGGACAGCACCCGGTTGCCGGAGTCCAGGGTCAGCGCCGTGCAGCCGCCCTGGCCGGCCGGGTCGTAGGTGAGGCCCTCGACGGCGGGGACGGGGACGCGGCCGTCGGCGCGGTTCTCGTGGTTGCGGACCAGATGGACGCGGCCCCGGGCGGCGGGGAAGGCGGACATGCCGTCGTGGTTCGAGGGGACCGGCCCTTCGCCCGACCGCAGGGGCTCGCCCTCCCGGGACAGCACGCGGTAACGGAAGTCGGCGGGCAGGTCGAGCAGCCCGTCGGGGTCGGGGACCAGCGGGCCGTATCCGGTGTGGCCCAGGGACTGCGCGGCGGCGGTGCCGGTGAAGAGTTCGGTCAGGGCGCCGGAGAAGACGATGCCCGCTCCCAGGGCACCGGAGCGGGCGAGTACGTCACGTCGGGACGCCGGGCGAGGGTTCGCCGGACGCGGGGACACGGACATGGGGAAACCTTCCTGCTGGCGGACAGGACTGTGACCCGCTGTGTTTATCACTTCACAGAAGACCCGGGAACCACGTGCGGCGCAGGTGGCAGGTCCGGGCACCCCACGGGGGCGCGTGGAGTGCCCGGACGTCTCAGCCGGGCGTCAGCCCGCCGGTTCGGTCACCCCGGCCGGTTCCTTCACCTGGGCCTGTGCCCCCACCTGCGCCGGTTCCGTCACCTTCACCGGGTCCGTGCCGGTGGCGCTGTGCCGCTCGGCCCAGTTCTCCAGGGCGGTACGGCAGGCGTGGTCCAGGTGGTGCAGTCCGGACAGGTCCAGCTCGATGGGCCGGTCCTGCGGGAGCGACTCCAGGCTGTCGAGGATCTTCGGCAGCCGCAGGAAGGTGGCGTTCCCCGACAGGTACACCTGGATGGGACCGGCACCCTTGTCGACGATCTCCGTCTTCAGGTGCGAGGCCTCCCAGGCGGTCTTGACCACCGACAGGGCCAGACCGATCAGCACGCCCTCGAACATGTTGACGGCGACGATGGACAGGGCCGTGACGATCAGGATCAGCGCCTCGCCCCGGTGCGTCCGCCACAGCGTCACCAGCGGACGGAACGGGATCAGCTTCCAGCCCGCGTGCACCAGGATGCCGGCCAGCGCGGGCAGCGGGATGTAGGCCAGCGCGGCCGGGAGCAGCGCCGCGAACAGCAGCAGCCACACACCGTGCATGACCCGGGACGCCTTGGTCTTGGCGCCCGCGTTCACATTGGCCGAGCTGCGCACGATGACCGCGGTCATCGGCAGCGCGCCGAGCACTCCGCAGATCGCGTTGCCCGCGCCCTGCGCCATCAGTTCCTTGTTGTACTCGGTGCGCGGACCGTTGTGCAGCCGGTCCACCGCGGCGGCGCTGAACAGGCTCTCGGCGGAGGCGATCAGGGTGAAGGCGATGATCGTGCCGATGATGCCGACGCTCGCCAGTTCGCCGAAGGCGTCGGCGCCGGGCGGCTGGATGGAGTCGAACAGGCCGTTGACCTCGACCGTGGCGACCGGCAGCCCGAAGGCGAGGACGGCGAGCGTGGCCAGGACGACCGCGGCGAGCGCGCCCGGCACGGTCTGGGCCTGCTTGGGCAGCTTCTTCCAGCCGACCATCACCGCGATGGTGCCCGCGCCGATCGCCAGCGAGGCCAGCGCGTCGGTGGAGCCGAACGCGTCGGCCGCCGCCCCCGGCAGCCCGGCGATCTTGCCGAGTCCGGAGGCGGGCGCCTCCAGGCCCGCCGCCGCGTAGAGCTGGCCCGCGATGATGACGAGCCCGATGCCGGCCAGCATGCCCTCGACCACCGACAGCGAGATGGCCCGGAACCAGCGCCCCAGCTTCAGGGCGCCCATGCCGAGCTGGAGCAGCCCGGCCGCCAGCACGATCACGCCGAGCGCGGGCAGGCCGTAGGTGTCGACGGCCTCGTAGACCAGGACGGTCAGTCCGGCCGCGGGGCCGGACACCTGGAGGCTGCTGCCGGGCAGCAGACCGGTGACGATGCCGCCCACGATGCCGGTGATCAGGCCGAGTTCGGCCGGGACGCCGGAGGCGACGGCCACGCCCACGCACAGCGGCAGGGCGACCAGGAACACGACGAGGGAGGCGGCGAAGTCCTGCCGCAGGAACGGGTACTTGGATATTCGGGACACGGCGGCGCTCACAGGACGTCGAACGTGTCGGTGTCCGCCTGGTGTGCGTGCACGGTGCCGGTGTGCACCTCGTAGTACCAGCCGTGCAGCCGGAGGCTGCCCTCGGCCAGACGCCGCTCGATGCACGGGTAGGAGCGCAGTCGCAGCAGCTGGGCCAGTACGTGGTTCTGCACGGGCTCGGCGACCGCCGGGTCGGCCGGGTCGGAGCACTTCGGCTGGTCCGCGCCGTAGCTGAGCCAGTCGCGTACGGCCGGTACGGCGTTCAGGTCGTCGCCGCGGACCATCGCGCCGACGGCCCCGCAGTGCGAGTGGCCGCAGACCACGATGTCGTCGACGCCGAGCACCTGCACGGCGTACTCGATGGTGGCCGCCTCGCCGGTGGGGCGCTCCGCGGTGTACGGCGGGACGACGTTGCCCGCGGTGCGCAGCTCGAAGAGCTGGCCGGGCCGGGCGCCCGTGATCAGCGCGGGTACGACCCGCGAGTCGGAGCAGGTGATGAACAGGACGTCGGGGGACTGGCCTTCGGCGTACCTGGCGAACTCCTCAGGGCGCTGTCCGTACGTGCGGGCGTGGTCGATGAGGGGTTGCATGAGGGTGTTTTCCTCCTGGCGCGCGTGGGGGCGCGTCGGACGGTCGATGACAGAGGTGGGGCTGCTGCTCCGGACTGTCAGCAGCGGAACACCTGGAGTGCCGCGGGGGAACGGTCCGCCGGGGATCTCGGCGGCCGTGAGTGCCCGATGCCGGACTGGACCTGCTCGAAGACGGCCGGGATGCGCTGCCTCAGGAGCGGTCGCTCGGCCGACCGGGGTTCCGGGGCGGTGGCGGTGCGGTGCCGGTCGCGGACCCGCGGGGGACCGGTCGGGTCCCCGGGCCGGCCGGCGTCGTGGCACGTGACGGTCTCGATGCGCGCCACCCATCCGGAAGGGATGGTTCCGGACTGGGTGTCGGCCACGACATCACGGCTCGTGTGCGCGGTTGCGAAGGACGCGCTGGGTGCGAACAGCTGGAAGGTGAGCAGGGCGGCGGCGAGGAGTGAGATCACGGTTCTGGCCGTCGTACCTCGTGGCATATGCCCCCCTTCGCTCACCTCGAACGTTTTACAAGAACCAACACTTGGTCAATGGCTGGTCAAGAAAGACGTTAACCCGGCACAGTCCTTTGCAGGGTTAATTCGGTGTTTCGTGTCTGAGGAGAGCCTGAAAAGAGTGGGCGCCTGGCGTGAACGCCCTCTTGACTTCAGGGGGTTGGGGCGCGGCCCGCCGCTCAGCGGGTGTCGGCCAGGCGTGCCGCGTCGCGCGCCAGTGCGGTCAGCCGGGAGATCGCCCGGAAGTACTTCTTGCGGTAGCCGCCCTTGAGCATGTCCTCGCTGAACAGCCGGTCGAAGGGCAGCCCGGAGGCGAGCACCGGCACCTCCCGGTCGTACAGCCGGTCCGCGAGCACCACCAGCCGCAGCGCCGTCGACTGGTCCGGCACCGGACGCACCCCGGTCAGGCACACCGCCGCGAGGCCGTCGGTCAGCGCGCCGTAGCGGCTGGGGTGGACCCGGGCCAGGTGGTCCAGCAGGTCGGGGAAGGCGTCCAGGGAGGCGCCCGCGGTGGCGTGCGCGGCCCGGGTGACCTGCTCGTCGGAGTACGGCGCCGGGGCCTCGGGCAGGCCGCGGTGGCGGTAGTCCTCGCCGTCGATGCGCAGGGTGCGGAAGTGCGCCGACAGGCCCTGGATCTCGCGCAGGAAGTCGGCCGCCGCGAACCGGCCCTCGCCGAGCTTGCCGGGCAGCGTGTTGGAGGTGGCGGCCAGCGCCACGCCCGCCTCCACCAGCCGGGAGAGCAGGCTGGAGACCAGGACGGTGTCGCCCGGGTCGTCCAGTTCGAACTCGTCGATGCACAGCAGCCGGTGCCCGGACAGCGTCCGCACGGTCTGCTGGAAGCCGAGGGCGCCGACCAGGTTGGTCAGCTCCACGAAGGTGCCGAACGCCTTGCGGGACGGCTCGGCGTCGGTGGCGTGCCAGAGGGAGGCCAGCAGATGGGTCTTGCCGACGCCGTAGCCGCCGTCGAGGTAGACGCCGCGGGGGCCGGCCGGGGTCTTCGGCGCCTTGCTCCGCCCGAGACCGAACAGGCCGCGCCTGCCGCCGCCCGCCGGTGCCGCCTGGCCGAGCCCGGCCGCGAAGCCCTCCAGCACCCGTACCGCCTCGCTCTGGCTGGGCTGGTTCGGGTCCGGTACGTAGGTGTCGAACCGGACCGAGTCGAACCGCGGCGGGGGCACCATCTCGGCCACCAGCCGGTCGGCGGGGACGTGCGGCTCACGGGAGCACAGGGACAGCGGGGCGGTGCCCGCGGTGCCCGCTATGGGTGCGGAGCCGGAGGCGGCGGGGCCGGAGGCGGGGGAGGGAGACGACACGGTTCATCATGGTAGATGGCGTGGAACACTGCACCGCATGCGACGCCTGTTCCCTGTGACCGACCAGACAGCAGCGGCAGAGACCACCGAGGGGGCCCCGGGAGGGGGCGACCGGGGTGACCGGGAGTGGAGCCTGGCGGAGCTGGCCGCCGCGTACGCCTATCCGGAGCCGGAGCCGGAGCCGGAGCCGGAGCCGGAGCCGGAGCCGGGTTCGGGTTCGGGGTCGGGGTCGGGTTCGGGTTCGGGGCCGGATCGCGGTTCCGGGGGCGGCGGGCCGGGCGTGTGGCTGCGGGCCAACATGGTCTCCACGCTCGACGGGGCCGCCCAGCACGACGGCCGCTCCCAGCCCATCTCCAGCGCCGCCGACATGCGGATCTTCGGCACGCTGCGGGCGCTCGCGGACGTGATCGTCGTCGGCGCCGAGACCGTACGCCAGGAGGGGTACCGGCCGGCACGCGCGCGTGCCGAGTTCGCGGCGGCCCGGCAGGCCGCCGGGCAGGGCCCGGTGCCCGCGATCGCGGTGGTCAGCGCCGGCCTCGGCCTGGACTTCTCCCTCCCGCTGTTCACCTCGCCCCTGGTCCCCACGCTGGTCCTGACCGGCGCCGCGGCGCCCGCCGACCGCGTCGCCGCCGCCGAGCGGGCGGGCGCCCGGGTGGTGGTCGCCGGGGACGGGCCCGGCGTGGATCCCGCGCGTGCCGTGGAGGCCCTCGCGGCCCTGGGCCACCGGCGGCTGCTGACCGAGGGCGGGCCGCGGCTGCTCGGGCAGTTCGTCGCGGCCGGGGTGCTGGACGAGCTGTGCCTGACCGTCTCCCCGCTGCTGACGGCGGGGGACGCGCAGCGGATCGCCGGGGGGCCGTCCGTCCCGGTGCCGCGGCGGTTCGAGCTGGCCTCCCTGCTGGAGGAGGAGGGCTTCCTCTTCAGCCGGTACCGGAGGGTCTGACGCGCCGTGTGTACGGGGCGCGGCAATACTCGGAATATTCCGTTCCGCTTGGCTGGGGACGGGCACACTGATTCCGGCAGTACCTGCGCGATCACGGGGCAGGATGGTTTCGGCAGGGCCGGACACGGCTCACGGAGGGTTTGGGGCCCGCGGGCCCGCGAGGGAGAAGGGGCGCCTGGTGTTCACAAGCGTTTTGATGATCGAGAAGGCCCTGACGTCCGCCGACGTGGAGTTCGTCACCACCTTGCACGGGGACGAGGCCGTCTCCTTCTACGTGCTGCTCCAGCCGCGCGGCGACCAGGCGGACCGGCTGCTGCGCGCCATCGACGACATCGCGCTCGGCGAACTGGACGAGGCCGTCCGCGAGGGGGAGACGCCCGAGGGCGAGGAGGCGCTGACCACGGGACAGCGGGCCCTGGAGGTGTCCCTCACCGCGCTGCGCGCCTCGGGCCACGAGGCGGTGGGCCGGCTGATCGACGAGCACCCGCTGGACGCGCTGAAGACCCTGGTGGAGGAGATCGGCGCCGACGAGGTGATCGTGCTGACCGACCCGCACTACGTGGAGGAGTTCTTCCACCGGGACTGGGCCTCCCGGGCCCGGCACAAGGTCGGCGTCCCGGTGCTGAAGCTGTTCTCGCACAGCAAGGCGTGAGCCCTCCGGCCGGTCGGCGGGTGCGCGGGGAGCCGCGCACGGCTGCGCGGCGTGCCCCGGCCAGGTCGGCGACGGCGCCCGGCACCGCATAGGCTGACCGGCGCAGACAGGCACGTACAGAACCGCACGCACAGAACCGCACGCACAGGGAGACAACATGGCACCCGGCCTCCCCACCGCCATGGACCGACCGCACTTCATCGGCATCGGCGGCGCCGGAATGTCGGGGATCGCCAAGATCCTCGCGCAGCGCGGAGCCAAGGTGGCCGGCAGCGACGCGAAGGACTCCGCGACGGCGCAGGCGCTGCGCGCGCTGGGCGCCACGGTCCACATCGGGCACGCCGCCGGGCACCTCGCCGACGACGCGAGCTGTGTGGTGGTCTCCTCCGCGATCCGCGCCGACAACCCGGAGCTGGCCCGCGCCGCCGAACTGGGCGTCCCGGTCGTCCACCGCTCGGATGCCCTCGCCGCCCTGATGGACGGCCTGCGTCCGCTCGCGGTGGCCGGCACCCACGGCAAGACGACCACCACCTCCATGCTGGCGGTCGCCCTGTCCCACCTGGGCCTGGACCCCTCGTACGCGATCGGCGGCGACCTGGACGCGCCCGGCTCCAACGCCCTGCACGGCGACGGCGAGATCTTCGTCGCCGAGGCGGACGAAAGCGACCGCAGCTTCCACAAGTACGCCCCCGAGGTCGCCATCGTCCTCAACGTCGAACTCGACCACCACGCCAACTACGCCTCGATGGACGAGATCTACGAGTCCTTCGAGACGTTCGCCGGCCGGATCGTGCCCGGCGGCACGCTGGTGGTCTCCGCCGACCACGAGGGCGCCCGCGAACTGACCCGCCGCCTGGCCGGCTCGGTGCGCACGGTGACGTACGGCGAGGCGGCCGACGCCGACGTCCGCATCCTCTCCGTCGTCCCCCAGGGCCTGAAGAGCGAGGTCACCGTCGCCCTCGACGGCACGGAACTGACCTTCACCGTCTCCGTCCCCGGCCGCCACTACGCCTCCAACGCGGTCGCCGCCCTGGCCGCGGGCGCCGCCCTCGGCATCCCGGCCGCCGAACTGGCCCCCGCCCTCGCCGCCTACACCGGCGTGAAGCGGCGGCTCCAGCTCAAGGGCGAGGCGGCCGGCGTCCAGGTCATCGACTCCTACGCGCACCACCCCACCGAGATGACCGCCGACCTGGAGGCGATGCGCGCGGCGGCCGGCGACGCGCGCATCCTCGTCGTCTTCCAGCCGCACCTGTTCTCCCGCACCCAGGAGCTGGCCAAGGAGATGGGCCAGTCCCTCGCCCTCGCCGACGCCTCCCTGGTCCTCGACATCTACCCGGCCCGCGAGGACCCGATCCCCGGCGTCACCAGCGACCTGATCGTCGAGGCCGCCCGCGCGGCCGGCGCCGACGTCACCCCGCTGCACGAGGCGGCCGGGGTACCGGAGGCGGTCGCGGGAATGGCACGGTCCGGTGATCTCGTTCTCACCATGGGCGCGGGCGACGTCACCGACCTCGGCCCGCTGATCCTGGACCGTCTCAAGCAGCAGCAGAAGCAGCAGAAGCAGTAGAAGAAGAAGCAGGGGAGCTGAGCACTCATGGCGTACGACGTCGAGAAGCCGGACGAGCAGTGGCGCGCGGAGCTGTCGCCGGCCGAGTACGCCGTCCTGCGGCAGGCCGGCACGGAGCCCGCGTTCACGGGTGAGTACACCGACACCAAGACGACGGGCGTCTACTCCTGCCGCGCCTGCGGAGCGGAACTGTTCACCTCGACCACGAAGTTCGAGTCGCACTGCGGCTGGCCGTCCTTCTACGACCCGAAGGACTCCGCCGCGGTCGAGCTGATCGAGGACCGCTCCCACGGCATGGTCCGCACGGAGGTCCGCTGCGCCCGCTGCGGCTCCCACCTCGGCCACGTCTTCGAGGGCGAGGGCTACCCGACCCCGACCGACCAGCGGTACTGCATCAACTCGATCTCGCTGCGGCTGGAGCCGGCCGAGAACGCGGGCTGATGCGGACCCGGTCTCTGCGGCTCGGTCTCTACGGCGACGCGGAGGGACTGGCGTGGGCCGGCGGTGTCGTCGACGAGGCCGTGGCCGTCCGAGGCGCCCGCGTCGTCGAGCGGACCGTCGTGACAGCCCTCCCGGAGGACTACGACCACCTGGTGGAGCAGTGGGCCTGGGAGCACCCGGGGGAAGACCCCGGGCGCCGGAAGGTGGTCGAGCTGTACGTCCGCCTGCGGTGCTCCCTGCGCGTGTGGCGGGCGGTCCGCAAGGCGGTACTCCGGGGACTCTGTCCGGAGGGCGACCGGCCGCACGTGTGCCGGGTGCCCTGGTCCGCCTGAGTCAGTACGGCCGGAGGGCGAGGCAGGCCCACACCGTCTTGCCGGACGGCGGGTACGGGGCCGTGCCCCAGCGGTCGGCCAGCGCCGCCACCAGGAACAGGCCCCGGCCCGATTCCGCGGTGGCGTCGAGGCTGGTGCCGAGGGGCGGGAGCGGACGGTCGCCGCGCGGGTCCGCCACCTCGACGCGGAGCGTTTCCGGCACGTCCACCGTGAGGGAGAGCCGGAAACAGCGGCCCTCCAGGCGTGCGTGCGTCACCGCGTTGGCGGCCAGCTCGGCGACGACCAGGGCGGCGTCCTCGCTGACCGGGCAGGAAGGCGGCCAGCCCCACTCGCTCAGTTGCTGCGTGGTCAGCAGCCGGGCGAGACGGGCACCCCGGGGCGTGGCGCTGAGGAGCTGGGTGAACTTTCGGGTGGAGATCTGCGACTTCACCTCACCGAGCGTGGCCGCACCGCTCTACCCTGACCAGGAATTCCTTCGGTACGGAGGGTTTGCGTACCGGTGCGGAGCGTGAGCGGTACCGGTGCGTCGGTCGTCACACGACGGGGCACGGGACATGTCCGACGAGGGTGAGCTGAGCGCCGACTTCATGCGGGCGATCGGCAAGCAGGTGAAACTGCTGCGGGAGCGGGCCGGGCTGACGCAGAAGGAGTTGGGGGACCGGCTGGGATACAGCGAGGACCTCGTCTCCTCGATCGAGCGGGGGAGACGGACGCCGCAGCCGGACTTCCTGAAGGCGGCGGACGAACTGCTCGACGCGGGCGGCCTGTTGAAGGCCGTCATCGAGGACATCGAGAAGGCCAAGGCGAAGGCGCGGGTGCGGCATCCGGCGTGGTTCAAGGACTACGCGCGGATCGAGCGAGAAGCCGTTGAGATCAACTTCTACAACAACCACGACGTCCCTGGCCTGTTGCAGACCGAGCGACGGATTCGGGCGCTGTACGAGATGCGCAAGCCGCTGCTGGACGACGCGACCATCGAGCAGAGGGTGGCGTCTCGGATGAGTCGCCAGGAGATCCTGACTGGTTGGCCACCGCCGATGATCACCGCTGTCGTCGAAGAGACGGTGATCCGGCGACCGCTCGGCGGGCCGGAGGCCCACAAGGAGCAGCTGCAACAGCTGCTCACGCTTGGAGAGTTGCGCAACGTCGAATTGCAGGTGATGCCGACCGAGCGCGCCGAGCACGCGGGAATGGGCGGCTCGTTCGTCCTGCTGACGCCCAAAGGCAAAGGTCAGTTGGGGTACACCGAGGTCCAGAGTTCCAGTCGGCTCATCACGGACCCGGAGGAAGTACGTATCCTGGCCGCACGTTTCGGCAGCATCAGGGCGCAGGCGCTCACCATGCGCGAGTCCCTCACCCTGATCGAGAACTCGCTGGGGGAATGATGACCGACCTCACGTGGATCAAGAGCAGCTACAGCGGTAACGAGGGCGGCGAGTGCCTGGAGGTAGCCACAGAACCCGGCACCGTCCACGTGCGCGACTCCAAGGCCCCGACCCGCGCGCAGTTGGCCCTCAGCGCCTCGGAGTGGTCCGTTTTCATACGGTCCGTAGCATGCGAGATTCCCTCATCCTGACCGAAACGCGCGCTGGGAGAACGATGAGCAACCTCACCTGGGTCAAGAGCAGCTACAGCGGCAACGAGGGTGGAGCCTGCCTGGAGATCGCCACCACACCTGGCACCGTCCACGTGCGCGACTCCAAGGCCCCCGCCCGCGCCCGTCTGGCCTTCCGCCCCACGGAGTGGTCCGCGTTCATACGGTTCACCGTCAGGGATTCAGCGGCAGCGTCACGCTGAACACCGTCGCCCCCGGCTCGCTGTCCAGTTCCACCGTGCCGCCGTGGGCGAGGACCAGGGAGCGGACCACGGCCAGGCCCAGCCCGCTGCCGCCGCGGTCGCGGGTGCGGGCCTTGTCGACGCGGTAGAAGCGGTCGAAGACCCGTGCCCGGTCGGCGGGCGGGATGCCCGGGCCCGCGTCGGCCACCTCGACCCGGGCCGTCTGCGTGTCGTGCGTGACGCGCAGGGTCACCTCCGTGCCGGGCGGGGTGTGCACGGCCGCGTTGGTGAGGAGGTTGTCCAGTACTTGGCGGATGCGTTGCGGGTCGAGCCGCAGCCGTACCGGCTCGGCGGGAGCCGTCAGGGTCAGCGGACGCCCCGGATGCGAGGCGCGGAACGCGTCGGCGGCCTGGCGGGCCAGGTCGGTCAGGTCGGTGTCGGCCATCCGCAGCGGGGTCTCCACCTCGGCCGCGTCCAGCCGGGCGAGGAGCAGCAGGTCGTCCAGGAGCACGCCCATCCGGGCCGCCTCGGCGCGCAGCCGGGCCAGGTGCTTCTCCCGTTCGCCGGGTTCGTTGGCCGCCGCGTACTGGAAGAGGTCGGCGTAGCCCCGTACCGACATCAGCGGGGTGCGCAGTTCGTGCGAGGCGTCGGCGACGAACCGGCGCAGCCGCCGCTCCGCCTCGGCGCGTACCGCCAGGGAGTCGTCGATGTGCTCCAGCATCGCGTTGAACGCGGTGCGCAGCTCCGCCACCTCGCGCCCGCCGTCCCTGCCGGAGTCCCGCAGCGGCAGCCGGGCCGCGGACTCGGTCAGGTCGTGCGAGGCGATGCCGTGCGCGGTGTGCGCCATGTCGCTCAGCGGCTGCAGCCCGCGCCGCAGCATCCGCCGCCCGAACACCACCAGCGCCAGCAGCGCGAGGCCGAAGGCGACGACCTGTACGGCGATCAGATGGTCCATGGTGTTCTCGACGTCGCCCAGCGGCGCGGCGCTGACCAGCACCACCCCCGGCTCCACCTCGCAGGCCCGCAACAGGTACGGGCCCCGCCCGTCGATCCGGACGGTGCGCGTGATGTCCTCGTCCGCGTCGGCCATCTCCTCGGCCAGCGCGGTCAGCGCCCCCGGGTCCGAGGGCACCTCGGCGGGCTTGCGCAGGTCGGCCGAGGAGCCGGAGACGTCGTAGACGGCCGTGTACCAGCCGTAGTACGGCTTGCGCTGCACCGTGCCGTGCTCGGCCGCGTCCTTGGTCTGCACCACCTGCGCCAGCTTCATCTGGTCGACGAGCCGCGCCTCCAGGTAGTCCCGCATGTACGTGGTCAGCGCCGTGCCGACCACGGCGAACGCCAGCAGTGACAGCGCGCCCAGGCCGAGGGCGAGACGGGTGCCGAGCCGCGAGCCGTGGTAGGCCCGCCACAGCCGCCGTACCGGCCGGGCCGGCCGTATCACGGGGCCGCCCGGCGCAGCGCGTACCCGAAGCCGCGCACCGTGTGGATCAGCTGCCCGCCGCCGCCCGCCTCGTCCAGCTTGCGGCGCAGCCGGCTGACGACCAGCTCGACGACGTTGGACCGGCCGCCGAAGCCGTACTCCCACACGTGGTCCAGGATCTGCGCCTTGGTCAGCACGGTCGGGGACTTGCGCATCAGGTAGCGCAGCACCTCGTACTCGGTGGGGGTGAGGGACAGCAGGGTCTCGCCGCGCCGCACCTGGCGGGTGTCCTCGTCCATCGTCAGGTCGGCCACGCTCAGTACGGAACGCTGGAAGCCGGGTCCGGCGCTGCGCCGCAGCACGGTGCGCAGCCGGGCCATCAGCTCCTCCACCGCGAACGGCTTGACCAGGTAGTCGTCACCGCCCCGGGTCAGCCCCGCCACCCGGTCGGCGACCTGGTCGCGGGCGGTGAGGAACACCACCGGCACCTGGGTCCCCGAGCGGCGCAGCCGGTCCAGGACGCCGAAGCCGTCGAGGTCCGGCAGCATCAGGTCGAGCACCACGATGTCCGGACGGAACGCGGCGGCGGTGCGCAGCGCCTCCTCGCCGGAGTGGGCGGTGACCGCCTCCCAGCCCTCGTACCGGGCGACCGTGGCGACCAGGTCGGCGATGGGCGGGTCGTCGTCCACGACCAGGAGTCGTACTTTTTCCACCCGCCCATAGTGCGTCACCCGGGACGCACAGCCGAGTCCCAGGTCATCGCCGTACCAGGATCGATAACCAGTCGAAAGCCGTCCGACAGGAAAACGACAGGGCGCACGGGTCAAGCTCAGGGGCGTGACCACTGCCCCGCGCGCTCCCCGTGTCGTCCAGCCGCCCCCCGCTCCGGCTCTCCGCCCCCGGGTGGTGGCCCGTACCGGCCTGTACGCGCTGCTCGCCGCCAACGCGGCCGTCGTGGCCGTCCTCTTCGTCCAGGGCGGCTTCGCCTCCAACGCGCTGATCGTGCTGGGCCGGCTGGCCGGGCTGTACGGCGCCCTGTTCATGGCGTTCCAGCTGCTGCTGGTCGCCCGGCTGCCCTGGCTGGACCGGCGGATCGGCATGGACCGGCTGACGTCCTGGCACCGCTGGACCGGCTTCGGCGTGCTGTGGACGCTGCTGGCCCACGTCGTGCTCATCACCTTCGGGTACGCGCAGGCGTCCTCGCTGGACCCGCTGAACCAGCTCGTCGACCTCGCCGAGACCGTCGAGGGCGTGCTGCGGGCGGTGGTCGCCTTCGCGCTGCTGCTGGTGATCGGCGGTGCCTCGGCCCGTGCCGCACGGCGCCGGATGGCGTACGAGACCTGGCACTTCCTCCACCTGTACACCTACGTCGCGGTGGTGCTCGCCTTCACCCACCAGGTCGCCGCCGGGACCAGCTTCGCGTCCTCGTCGTGGGGGACGGCGTACTGGTACGTCCTGTGGGGCGGCGCGCTGGGCGCGGTCTTCGCCGGCCGGCTGGCGCTGCCGCTGTGGCGCAACGGGCGGCATCGGCTGCGGGTGACGGCCGTCGTGCCGGAGAACGACCAGGTGGTGTCCGTGTACGTCACCGGGCGGGACCTGGAGCGGCTGCCCGCGCGGGCGGGGCAGTTCTTCCTGTGGCGGTTCCTGACCCGGGACCGTTGGTGGCAGGCGAACCCCTTCTCGCTGTCCGCCGCGCCCGACGGCCGCGCCCTCCGGCTCACCGTCAAGACGGCCGGGGACGGGACGGCGGCGCTACGGCACCTCAAGCCCGGCACCCGGGTCTTCGCGGAGGGTCCCTACGGCGCCTTCACCGCGCTGCACCGCACCCGGCCGGACGCCGTGCTGATCGCGGGCGGCGTCGGCGTCACGCCGATCCGGGCACTGCTGGAGGAGCTGGACGGGCACGCCGTCGTCGTCTACCGGGTCACCGCCGACCGGGACGCGGTCCTGTACGACGAACTCCGCGACCTCGCCGCCGCCAAGGGCGCCGAACTGCACCTGGTGACCGGGCCGCCGGTGCCCGACCGGCTGGCCCCGGCGGAGCTGGCCCGGCTGGTCCCCGACCTCACCGGCCGCGACGTCTTCCTGTGCGGACCGCCGCCCATGATGAACGCCGTACTGGGCAGCCTGCGCGAGCTGGGCGTGCCCGGGCCGCAGATCCACTTCGAGCGCTTCAGCCTGGCCGGCTGAGGCGGCGACGACAGACGAGAGACGAGAGCGCGCTGTGAAACGAGCCATCCCTGTTCTGGTCCTCAGCATCGCGGGGCTGATTCCCGTGTGGCGGTACGCGCCGTCGACCGAGACGGCGACCACGACGACCACGACCACCGAGGCCGCTCCCGCCCCGACACCCACGGTGTCCTCCTCAGGCGGTACCACCGAGCGGACCGTCGCCGGTTCGACCGTGAACACCGAGAAGGGTCCCGTCCAGGTCCAGGTGACCTTCGAGGGCGAGCGGATCACCGCCGTCACCATGCTCCAGCAGCCGAACCACCCGCAGACCACGGCCGCCGTGCCGCAGCTCGTCGAGGAGACGCTCCAGGCGCAGAGCGCCGACATCGACACCGTCTCCGGCGCCACCGTCACCAGCGACGGCTACCGCGAGTCCCTCCAGGCCGCCCTCGACGCCGGCGGCGCCTGAGATGCGGCGCGTCGAGCACGTCATGGGGTTCCCGGTCTCCCTGCGGGTGGACGACGAGGACGTGCCCGAGCGGGCCGCCGACGCCGTCTTCGCCTGGCTGCGCGAGGCCGACGCCCGGTTCAGTCCCTTCCGGGCCGACAGCGAGGTGTGCCGGCTGGACCGGGGCGAGCCGTTCCGGACGAGCGACGACCTGCGGGAGGTGCTCGCGCTGTGCGAGGAGTACCGGGCGGCCACCGGCGGCGCGTTCGACGCCCGGCTGCCGGGGCGGGGGCTCGACCCCTGCGCGGTGGTGAAGGGCTGGTCGGTGCAGCGGGCGGCCCAGATGCTGACGGCGGCCGGGGCACGCCGCTTCTGCCTCAACGCCGGCGGTGACGTGGTCGCCGTCGGCGGTCCCTGGCGGGTGGGGATACGGCACCCCGAGCATGCCGACCGGCTGTGCGCGGTGCTCGACATCACCGACGCGGCGGTCGCGACCTCCGCCCGCTACGAGCGCGGCGACCACATCATCGACGGGCGTACCGGGGCACCGGCGACCGGCCTGCTCAGCCTGACGGTGGTGGCCCCGACCCTCACCGAGGCCGACCCGGTCGCCACCGCCGCCTTCGCGCTCGGCCCCGAGGGCGTCACCTGGGCCGCGGCACGGGCGGGCTGCGAGGTGTTCGCGGTGGACGCGGACCGCCGGGTACTGCGCTCGCCGGGACTGCCGGTGGCGGAAACCGGCCGGGGGGCGGCGGCGTGACGGGCCGGCAGCCGGTCGGCCGGGAGCGGCGCGGGGCAACGGGCGTGAGGGCGGCGGCGTAACGGTCCGCAAGCCGGGGCAGGTGAGCGAGGCGGCCGCGTCTAGACTCACCCGGCAGCCGCGCACGCGACTGCCCGTACGACCTCTGGCCGGCACTTCCCGGAATGTCCGCCCCACCCGAAGGGTATTCGGCGCTTTGATACGGATGGAATCAGTCACCAAGCGGTATCCGGACGGCACGGTGGCGGTGGACCGGCTGTCGCTGGAGATACCCGACCGCTCGATCACGGTCCTCGTCGGTCCCTCGGGCTGCGGCAAGACCACGACCCTGCGGATGATCAACAGGATGGTCGAGCCCAGCGAGGGCACCATCCTCCTCGACGGCGAGGACGTCACGCGGCAGCCCGTCACCACCCTGCGCCGCTCCATGGGGTACGTCATCCAGAACGCCGGTCTCTTCCAGCACCGGACGATCGTCGACAACATCGCCACCGTGCCCCGGATGCTCGGCTGGAGCAAGCAGAAGGCCCGCGACCGGGCGGCGGAGCTGATGGAGCGGGTCGGCCTCGACTCCTCCCTCGCCAAGCGCTACCCGTACCAGCTCTCCGGCGGCCAGCAGCAGCGCGTCGGTGTCGCCCGGGCGCTGGCCGCCGATCCGCCGGTGCTGCTGATGGACGAGCCGTTCTCCGCCGTCGATCCCGTGGTCCGCAAGGGCCTCCAGGACGAACTCCTGCGCATCCAGGAGGAACTGGGCAAGACCATCGTCTTCGTCACCCATGACATCGACGAGGCCATCAAACTCGGCACGATGGTCGCGGTGATGCGCGAGGGCGGTCACCTCGCCCAGTACGCGCCCCCGGCCGAACTGCTCTCCGGCCCCGCCGACGCCTTCGTCGAGGACTTCCTCGGCGCCGACCGGGGCGTGCGGCGGCTGTCCTTCTTCCCCTCCGCCGGCCTGGAGCTGACGACCGTCCCGGTGGTGCCGGTGGACGCCACCGCCAAGCGGCTCGGCGCCGCCGCCAAGTCCCCGTACGTGCTGGTCACCGACGCCGACGGACGGCCGCTCGGCTGGAGCGAGCCGCGCGGACTCACCCCGGGCGACATCGACCCGGCGCGGCTGCTGCCGTACGGGCGGCCGTTCACGCCCGGCACCGACTCGCTGCGGGCCGCCCTCGACTGCGCGGTGCTGTCACCGACCGGCTGGGCCGTCGCCGTGGACGCCGACGGCAAGGTCACCGGCGTCGTCTCGCAGACGGTCATCGGCGACGCGATCCGCGCCGCGCACGCGGAACACACCGCGGCTGCCGCCGGGGCCGTGTCGTGAACGGCTTCTTCGACATCCCCAGCGACCTGCAGAACACCTGGCCCGGACTGATCGGCCTGCACCTGCGCGAGGCCCTGCTGCCGGTCCTGGCGGGGCTGGTCCTCGCCCTGCCGCTGGCCCAGCTCTGCGTCCGCTTCCGCTGGCTGTACCCGCCGGTGCTCGGCGTGACGACGGTCCTCTACGCGATCCCGTCCCTGGCCTTCTTCGTCGTCCTCATCGACTACACCGGCCAGACCGAGCTGACCGTGATGATCCCGCTGGCCGTCTACAGCCTGGTCGTCCTCGTCCCGGCCATCGTCGACGGCGTCCGCTCGGTCCCGCAGGAGACCCTGGCCGCCGCGACGGCGATGGGCTTCGGGCCCGTACGGCGCTACGCGCAGGTGCAGTTGCCGATCGCCGTGCCCGCGATCGTGGCCGGCCTGAGGGTCGCGGTCGTCTCCAGCATCTCGCTGGTCAGCGTCGGCGCCCTCATCGGCAACCAGGGCGCCCTCGGCAACCTGCTGGCCGCCGCGCAGAAGTACGACCGGCCCGAACTGGCCGCCAACTCCGTCATCACCACGGCCCTCCTGGCGATCGCCTGCGACGCGGTCCTGGTCGGGCTGCGCGCCCTGCTGACCCCGTGGATGCCGCGCGGCACCCGCACCCGCCGCCCGGCGGTGGTGGCCGAGTGAACGTCCTGGACTTCGTCAACGCCTTCTTCAGCGACAGCGCCCACTGGCACGGCTACGACGGCATCCCGCAACGCCTGCTGGAACACGTCCAGTACTCGCTGCTGGCCCTCGGCCTCGCCGCCCTGATCGGCCTGCCGGTCGGCCTGGTCACCGGGCACACCGGGCGGGGCGGCAACGCGCTGGCCCTCGTCGCCACCGCCGCCCGCGCGCTGCCCAGCTTCGGACTGCTGGTGCTGATCGTCATCATGATGGGCTTCGGCCTGCTGCCGGTGATGATCCCGCTGGTCGTCCTCGCCGTCCCGCCGATCCTGGTCACCACCTACGAGGCGGTCCGCTCCGTCGACCCGGCCCCGGTGGACGCCGCCCGCGGCATGGGCATGCGCGAGTCCCGCGTCCTGCTCCAGGTCGAACTGCCGGTCGCCCTGCCGCTGATCCTCAGCGGACTGCGCTCGGCGGCCATCCAGATCGTCTCGACGGCCACCATCGCCGCGTACGTCAGTCTGGGCGGCCTCGGCCGGTACATCGTCGACGGGCTCTACCAGCGCGACTACGAGAAGGTGGTGGGCGGCGCCACGCTGGTGGCCGTCCTGGCCCTGGTCACGCTGGCCCTGTTCTGGGCGGCCGGCCGGCTGGCGGTGTCACCGGGGGTCCGCAGGCGCTGAGTCGGCCGAGGGGGCCGCCGAGGGGGCTGCCGAGGGGGCTGCCGCCTCGTCCGGCAGCAGGTGGGCGACGAGGGCGCGGGCCCACTCGGTGGTGAGCGGCAGGCCGGTGAAGACGGCGCGGTAGTACAGGGGCGCGAGGATGGCGTCCGTGGTGTGTTCGAGGCTCGGGGCGGTGCCGCCCCGGGCCTCTTCCCGTTCCAGGATCGCTTCGAGCTGGCGCCGGCGGTCCGCGGAGCAGGCGGCGGCGCCCTGCTCCCCGCCGGTGCCGAGGGTGGCGCGGACCAGGGCGAGGGTGTCCGGGTCGCCGAGGTCCTTGGCCAGGTCGGACGCGTACCGCTCCAGGTCGCCGCGGAGGCAGCCGGTGTCCGGCACCACGATGTCGCCGGAGAAGCGGCTGGTCATGACGTCGGAGAGCAGCTCGCCGACGGTGCCCCAGCGGCGGTAGACCGTGGTGGCGTGCACTCCGGCGCGGGCGGCGACGACGGGGATCGTCGGGGGCTCGGCGGCGTCGTCGGCGACCAGTTCCTTGACGGCCCGGTGGACCGCCGCGCGGACGCGGGCGGAACGGCCTCCTGGCCGGCTCCCGGACTGCGGGGCGGGGGAAGCGGTGGTGGACATCAGGCCAGTATCGCACTGATCACTGCGCTAGCGGGTTCGGCGGACTGAGCTGCGCGGGTTCGGCGGACTGAGCTGCGCGGGTTCGGCGGGGCTGAGCTGCGCGCGTTCGGTGGCGCAGTGATCGTTGCATTAATAATGCAGCGATCGGTGCGTTTGTGCTAGCGTGCGACCACTAACGCACAGATCGTTGCGAGGCTTTCATGTCCGTCGACACCGCTGTATCCGATCCGTCCGCGACGCCGTCCGGCACGGCCCGGCGCCGCGTGGCACGCGGGGGCGCCTTCCTCGCCGTGGCCGCCGTCTTCGTCGCCTTCCTGGCGGCGTCCGCCGTGCCGTCCCCGCTCTACTCCGTCTACCAGGGGCAATGGCACTTCTCGGCCTGGGTGCTGACCGTCGTCTTCGCCCTGTACGTGGCCGGTCTGCTGGGCTCGCTGCTCGTCGTCGGCGCGCTCTCGGACCACGTCGGCCGCCGGCCGGTGCTCGCCGCGTCGATCGCGCTGGAGGCGGTCGCGCTCGTCCTGTTCCTCACCGCCGGGAACGTGTACGTCCTGGCCGCCGCCCGGATCCTCCAGGGCGTCGCCACCGGGGCGGCGAGCACCACCCTGAGCGCCGCCCTCGTCGACCTCGAACCGTCGCACGCCCGGGGACGCGCCGGCGTCGTCACCTCGGTCGCGCCGCTGGCCGGGCTCGCCCTCGGCGCCCTCGGCTCCGGCGTCCTGGTCGAGTTCGGCCCCGCCCCGACCCGGCTGGTCTACGCCGTGCTGCTCGGCGTCATGGCGGTGGCGGCGCTGGTCACCGCCGTCCTGCCGGAGACCTCACCACGCCGGCCCGGTGCCGTCGCCTCCCTGCGCCCCCGGGCCGCGCTGCCCGCGCACCTGCGCGCGGACATCGTCCCGGTGGTGCCGGTGATGATCGCCGGCTGGGCCCTGGCCGGGCTGTTCCTCTCCCTCGGCCCGTCCGTCGCCGCCCAACTGCTGGGGCTGCACAGCCGGCTGTCCGGCGGCATCGTCGTGACCCTGCTGACCGGCACCGGGGCGCTCGCGGTCGCCGTCCTGCGGTCCCGTTCCGCCGCCTCGCTGCTGGCCCCGTCGTCCGCCCTGCTCGGCGTCGGCGTCCTGGCCGCGCTCGTCGGCACCATGGCGGACCTCGTCGGGCTCGCCGCCGCCGGCACGGTCGTCGCGGGCGTCGGGGTCGGCGCCTCGGCGCTGGCCACGATCGGCACCTTCGCCCGGATCGCCAGGCCGCACGAGCGCAGCGCGGTCTTCGCCTCCGCCAACATCATCAACTACCTCGGCAACAGCGTGCCCGCCGTGCTCGGAGGCATCGCCGTCACCGCACTGGGCCTGCGCACCGCGACCGAGATCTACGCACTGACGATCGTGCTGGTCGTCCTCGCCGCCCTTCTCCTCCACTTCCGCCAGTTCCGGACGCGGCGCCGGGCCGCCTGACCCGCCCGCGGCCGCCCTCACGCCGGCCCACCCCGGCGACACTCACAGGAGCCACCATGACCACGCACGTACGCACCAGGCACCACCTCCAGGTGCGGCGATCGGACCACACGACGATCCACTACACGGCGAGCGGCCCGGCCGACGGCCCGGTCCTCGTCCTCGTCCACGGCTGGGCGTGCCGCCGCGAGGACTTCGACGCGGTGACCGCCCATCTGCCCGCACACCTGCGCGTCCTCGCGGTCGACCTCGCCGAGCACGGCGCCTCGCGGTCGACGCGGGACGTGTGGACCATCACGGAGTTCGCCCGTGACGTGGCGGCGGTCCTGGAGGCCGAGACTGCGGACACGGCCGTCGTGGCGGGGCACTCCCTCGGCGGGGCGGTCGCCGTGGAGGTGGGCCGGCTGCTCCCCGGCACGGTCACGCACGTGGTCGCCCTCGACTCGCTGGTCTACCTGTCCCTGTTCCCGGCACAGAGCCTGGAGCGGACCGAGGCGATGGTACGGCTGTTCCGCGACGACTTCCCGGGCGCGGTGCGCGGTCTGGTCGAGGCGGGCTCACCGGCCGGGTTCGACCCGGCCCGCAAGGAGGCCTACGTCACGAAGATGGCCGCCGTACGGCAGCCCGCCGGCGTACGTGCCATCGAGGGCCTGGTGCGCTGGGACATGGACGCGGCACTGCGCGACACCCGGCAGCCGGTCACCGTGTTCGCGGTCCGCGACCTCACGGCGCCGGAGGCGATCGAGCGCTACGGCGACCGCCTCGACATCGTCCTCGTCGACCTGGGCAGCCACCACTTCCCGGTGGAGGCGCCCGAGGCCACCGCCGGGCTCCTGGCCGGGGTGATGTCCGGCACCCGGAGCGTCAGGAAACCGTAATCAGACCGCTCTTGACTGACCGAGAAGCGGCGGGATGGGATCGGTGAATGACTTCTACGGCACGAAGCAGCAGGTCCAGGACGAGGCACACCGGTGCGGCGGCCGTCGCACTCACGGCCGCGGCGGCGCTGCTCGTGGGCTGTTCCTCCGGTGACGACGGCGGCGACAACCCCCTGGACGGGGAGAAGGCGGAGGCCGGCACGGTCGTCGTCGGCTCGAACAACTTCGCCGAGAGCACCCTGCTCGCCGACATCTACGGCGAGGCGCTCAAGGCCAAGGGCATCGAGGTCACCTACAAGCACAACATCGGCAGCCGCGAGACGACGTACGGGCTGATGAAGAACGGTTCCGTCACCGTCCTGCCCGAGTACAACGGCTCGCTGCTCGCCTACCTCGACGCCGACGCCGAGCAGACCTCCGCCGAGGCGGTGAACACGGCGGCCAAGGCCGCGCTCGACAAGAGCCTGACGCTGCTGGAGCCCTCGCCGGCCGAGGACAAGGACTCGGTGAGCGTCAACGCCGCGACGGCGAAGAAGTACAAGCTCACCTCGGACTCGACCCTCGCCGACCTGAAGGACATCGCCCCGGAGCTGGTGATCGGCGGCTCGCCGGAGTTCCAGACCCGGCAGCAGGGGCTGAAGGGCCTGGAGTCGGAGTACGGGCTGAAGTTCAAGTCGTTCAAGGCGCTGGACGCGGGCGGTCCGCTGACCCAGGCGGCGCTGACCAAGAACACCGTCCAGGCGGCGGACATCTTCACCACGGACCCGACCATCGTGAAGGAGAAGTTCGTCGTCCTGAAGGACCCGGACAACTTCTTCGGCTTCGCCAACGTCACCCCGCTGGTCAACAAGGAGGGGCTCTCCGAGGAGGGTGTCGCCGCCCTGAACGCGGTCTCCGCCGCGCTGGACACCGAGACGCTGCTCGACCTCGACGCCCAGGTGCAGCTGGAGAAGAAGGACCCGCTGGACGTGGCCAAGAGCTGGCTGGCGTCGGTGGAACTGGGCTGACCCCGGTCAGCCGTCCGCCGCGGCGATCAACTCGTCCACCAGGGCGATCAGTACGTCCCGTGAGGAGGTCCGCTCGCGCGCGTCGCACAGCAGCACCCGGACGTGGTCCGGCAGCGCCAGCGCGTCGCGGATCTCCTCCGGTGGATACGGGTGTTCCCCGTGGAAGCCGTTGACCCCGACGACGAACGGGATGCCCCGCCGTTCGAAGAAGTCGATGGCGGCGAAACTCGACTCGGGTCTGCGCACGTCCAGCAGGACCACCGCGCCCAGGGCCCCGATCGCCAGGTCGTTCCACATGAACCAGAACCGCTGCTGCCCCGGCGTACCGAACAGGTACAGCACGAGGTCGTCGCCGACGGTGATCCGGCCGAAGTCCAGCGCCACCGTGGTGGACCGTTTCTCCTCGATGCCGGCGAGGTCGTCGACGCCGAGGCCCGTCATGGTGAGCGGTTCCTCCGTGCGCAGCGGGGCGATCTCGCTGACCGACCCGACCATGGTGGTCTTGCCGACGCCGAAGCCGCCGGCGATGAGGATCTTCACCGCGTCGGGGGCGGCGGGCGCTGTCTTCACGGGGTGGTCAGAGCCGGCCAAGGCCTTCCCTCACTTTCCGTAGCAGGTCCAGGTCGGCGGTGGTGTGCGACACCGCGTGCGGCGCCCGTGCGGTGATCCGGCCGTCCTCCAGCAGGTCGCAGAGCAGGATGACCACCACGCTCACCGGCAGGTCGAGCAGGGCCGCCAGCTCCGCCACGGCGACGGGCTCGGCGCACAGCCGCAGGATGCGGGCGTGCTCCGGCTGGCCCCGCGCCGCCCGCTCGGGCGGCGGGTGCACCGCGGTCACCGTCGTGATGAGGGTGAAGTCGGCGCGGCTGGGCCGGGTGCGCCCGCCGGTCAGGGCGAACGGCCGGACGAGCCGGCCCTCCGCGTCGCCTTCCCTCATGTCACTCGCCGACGGCCGTGCCGGACCGGGGGGCCGCGCTGAGGTGCTCGCCGATCTTCTTCACCAGCATGTTCATCTGGTACGCCACCACACCGACGTCCGCGTTCGGACCGGTGAGCACCACGAGGTGGGCGCCGGGACCGGCGGAGGTGAGGATCAGGTAGCTGTTGGCCATCTCGATCAGCGCCTGGCGGACCGGGCCGCCCCGGAAGTCCATGCTGACGCCCTTGCTCAGGCTCATCAGGCCCGAGGCGGTCGCCGCGAGCCGTTCCGCGTCGTCGCGCAGGAAGCCGGTGGACTTGCTGACGACCAGGCCGTCCTCGGAGAGCACGACGGCCTGGTTCACGTCGGCGACCCGCTCCACGAGTCCGGTGAGCAACTGGTCCAGCTGGGTGTGGGTGGCGGGTGTGGGGCGTGTCATGGCGTGTCCTTCGTGAGCGGGTGGCGGGCGGAGTCCGGGAAGCGGCCGTCCCGCTCCTCGGGCTCCTCGTCACGTGCCTGGAGCGTGCCGCGCTGGAAACCGGCGAGGGAGGCGGCGGCGCGCTCGGCGGTGAAGTCGGGGTAGCTGTCGGAGTCCTCGGGCGCGGGGGCGGGTCCGCCGGGTCCGGCGGTTCCGGCGGTTTCGCCGGCTCCGCCGGGGGCGCCGGGCGGTGCCTCGCG
The DNA here is from genome assembly GCF_044768905.1 of Streptomyces sp. NPDC090994. Lineage (NCBI taxonomy): Bacteria > Bacillati > Actinomycetota > Actinomycetes > Kitasatosporales > Streptomycetaceae > Streptomyces > Streptomyces sp. NPDC090994. Next base: position 54,647 of record NZ_JBIVWS010000015.1, on the reverse strand, counting down.
CAGTTCGGCGGCGAGACTCGTCTGCGGGACGCGGCGGGGGAGGGGGGCGGGGGAGCCGTTCGCGGGGCGGGGGGCGGCGGGGGCCGGCGCGGGGTGCGGCGCTTGTGCGGGTGCGGGTGCGGGTGCGGCTGCGGGTGCCGGGGCGGCTGCGGACGAGGGCGCCGGGGGTGTCGCGGTGTCGGCGGGAGGGACGGGCGGGGCGGGAGTGGCCGACGGGGCGGGAGTGGCGGAGGGGGCGAGGCTGGCGGAGGGGGCGAGGCCGGCGGGCAGTTCCCGCACCACTATCTCGTGCGGCACCAGCACGATCGCCGTCGTGCCGCCGTACGGCGACGGGCGCAGGGTGACCGTGATGCCGTGCCGGTGGGCGAGCCGGGCGACCACGAACATGCCCAGCCGCAGGTCGCCGGCGAGGGCCACCACGTCGAACTGCGGCTCCACCGACAGCTGCTCGTTGAACGAGGTGTAGTCCTCCTCGGACAGCCCCAGCCCCCGGTCCTCGATCTCGACGGCCAGACCCTTGGCCACCATCGACGCCCGCACCCCGACCGGAGCGGGCGCCGGCGAGTAGGCGGTGGCGTTGTCGATCAGCTCGGCCAGCAGATGGATCACGTCGGCGACCGCGGGCGGCGCCAGGTACACCTCCTCGTCGCTCCCCTCGGTGTACTCGGTGGACACCTCCACCCGCTGGTACTCGGCGACCTCGCCGACCGCGCCGCGCAGGATGTCGATCAGCGCGACCGGCTCCCGCCAGCTGCGCCGCGGCTGCTCACCGCTGATGATGACGAGGTTCTCCTCGTAGCGGCGCAACTGGCTTGCCACGGAGTCCAGTTCGTACAGTCCCTTGAGGACCTCGGGGTCGGTGTGCCGGCGCTCCAGCGCGTCGAGCTTGCCGAGCTGCATGTTGACCAGGTTCTGGCTCTGCCGGGCGATGCCGAGGATCACCTTCTGGAAGCCGCGCCGGGTGTCGGCGAGTTCCACGGCGGTGTGCACGGCGGTGCGCTGCGCGGCGTTGAACGCCTGGGCGACCTGGCCGAGTTCGTCCCGTCCGTAGTCCAGCGGCGGGGTCGCCGACTCCACGTCGACCGTCTCGCCCCGCTCCAGCCGGGCCACCACGTCGGGCAGCCGCTCCTCGGCCAGGCTCAGGGTGGCCCGCCGCAGACCGGTGAGCCGCCGGGACAGCGAGCGGGTGATCCGCCAGGAGACCACCACGCACAGCAGCAGGGCGAGCAGCCCGCCCGCGCTCAGCCAGCCCGCCGTGAACAGCAGCCCGCGCGCCTCCTCGGCGCTGCGGTCGAGCAGTCCCGTCGTCTGCCCCTGGATCAGTGCCGCGTACCGCAGGGAGACCTCGTCGAAGGCGGCGGTCCACCGCTCGCGCGCGTCCGGCAGCCGGATCGTGTCCTCGCCGTCCGCGGAACGGGCCCCGAGCACCTGGTCCTCGACCGCCTCCAGGGTCTTCCACGCGTCACCGGCCAGGATGGCCTCGACCTGCGTCCTCGCCGAGCCGCGCAGCGAGGACATGATCTGGTCCTGGACCAGCCAGCGACGGGTGTGCACCGCCTCGGAGAACGCCGCCCACTCCGCCTCGTCGAGCTGCCCGGAGGGCCAGGCCAGGGTGAGCAGGGCGTCCTCCTGGGAGGTCAGTTCCGCCGCGTGCTCCAGCGCGACCAGCGGGCCGGCCTGCGAGGTGAGGTCGCCGTCGTCGACCTGGGACAGCTCCTGGAAGGCGTGTATCTGCTCGTCGACGATCGAGGAGTACTGGTCGAGCGCCTGCTCGGGGGTGATGTCGGTGGGGTCGTCGACCTGGTCGCGGTAGTACTCCAGGCTGCCCAGTGAGCCGAGCACCGCGTACAGCCGCTCCGAGACACGGGCGGACGCCTGCCGGATGGTGTCGGTCTGCCCGACCAGCTCGGCCACCGCGGCGTCCGTCTCCTTGCGCCGCGCCTCCAGTTCCGCCCGGGAGCCGCCCGGCGTGGCCAGCCAGGCCGCCGAGACGCCGCGCTCGCGCTGGAGGGCGAGGGCGGCCTCGGTGCCCATCGCCCCGGTGGCCTGGCTCAGCCGGGTCTGCGACCGCAGCTCCAGGCCCTCGGAGAGCATCCGGTTCGTCGTCACGCCCCACATCACGGCCAGCGTGACGCTCGGGACGAGCGCCAGGAGGATGAGGGAGAGACGTATCGAGCCGAGGCGGCCGAGGCGGCGCGGGGCACCTGTCCGTGCAGACATCGTCGTCCTAGGCGATCGGGGAGAACGGGCGGCGGGGAGCGGACGCGAGGGGCGAGGGGCGGACCACAGGGCGGCTCACGCGGTGGCTCACGCGGCGGCTCAGGCGGTGGTTGACGCGGTGGCTCAGGCGGTGGTTCACGCGGTGGTTCACGGGCGGTTCACCGGGTGCCGTTCGCGGCGAAGCGCCCGACCGCGTCCGCGTTGGCCTTGGTGACGAACGCGGGCCCGGTGAGCACGGGTTCGGTGCCGCCGCCGCTGACGTTGCCGTTGGTGCGGTACAGCCAGAGCGCGTCGACCGCGAGGTAACCCTGGAGGTAGGGCTGCTGGTCGACCGCGAACTGCACGTCCCCGCGCTTGACGGCGGCGACCAGGTCCTCGTCGAGGTCGAAGGTGGAGACCTTGGCGCTGCTGCCCGCGTCGCGGACCGACTTGACGGCGGTCAGGGCGTACCGCGCGCCGTTCATGACGACCTCGTCGATGCGGGTGTCCTGCCGCAGCCGGGCGGCGACGGCGTCCCGCACCGCCTCCATGTCCGTGCCCTCGACGTAGAGCATCTCGGTCAGGCCGCCGAAGGTCTTCTTCACCCCGGCGCAGCGGGCCTCCAGCGCGACGTTGCCCCGTTCGTGGATGACGCACAGGGTGTGCTCGGCCTTGAGGGCGTCGAGCTTGTCGCCGACGGAGCGGCCGGCCACGCCCTCGTCCTGTCCGAAGTACGACAGCACGCCCGCGGAACGCCAGGCGTCCATGCCGGAGTTGAGCCCGACGACGGGTATGCCGGCCTTCCGCGCCTCGGTGACCGGGCCCTTCATCGCCCCCGGCTTGGCCAGGGTCACGGCGATGCCGTCGACCCGGTCGCCGATCGCGTCCCGGACCAGTTCGGCCTGGCCCGCCGTGTCGGCGTCGCCGGCGTACGTCAGGTCGATGCCGTCCTTGGCCGCCGCCGCCTCGGCGCCCTCGCGCACCAGATCCCAGAAGGCGTCGCCCTCGTCGCCGTGGGTGATCAGGGCGATCCTCGTCCGGCCGCTGCCCGGCCCGGCGCTGTGCGAGGCGGCCTCGCCGTCCACGCCGGTGCCGGAGCAGCCCGCCGCGAGCAGGCAGACCGCGGCCGTCAGGGCGGCGAGACGCGCCCGCGCGGACGGAGCGAACGGCGGGGGAGCAGTGTTCATGGGGGTGCGGCACCTCGCTGAGCGGCCGAGCAGGAGGAACAGGGCGAGGGGCCACCGTCGTGGGACGACCTGTGCGCCAACTGGGTGTGTCTCGCTGGCCGGAGCCAATCGCGTGTGACCACCGGTAGTCAAGTGACCAACGATGCGCTGGGGCTTGTCACTACCGCATCGTGACCATTCGGACGCCGTCCGGTCGCCGTCCGGTCGCTGTCGGCCTGCTGTCCGCTCGCCGACCGCTCGTCGAACGCTCGTCGACCGCTCGCCGTCCGCTCGTCGACCGACGGGGCCTGAAGGGGCCGCGTCAGCCGCAACGGTGGGTTCTGAACGGGCCCCGTCGGCGGAACGGCGCGGGATCCCGTCGGCGAGAAACGCCTCGGGATCCCGTCGCCGCGGACCGGCTCGGACCGGCTCGGACCGCCGCGGACCGCCGCGGACCGGCTCGGACCCGCTCGGACCCGCTCGGCCGGCTCAGGCCGTCTCGCCCGCCCCCCGCTCGAAGGGGCGCGGGACGGCCTCGGACCGGACGGCCCGCTTCCGGCGGCGCCGGCGGCGCGGTTCCTGGTCGGGCAGCCAGCCGAAGGCGAGACAGCTCCCGACGACACCGAGCAGCAGCCCGATGACGAACCCGCCGAGGTTGGAGGTGAGCCACGTACCCAGGGAGACCAGGACGCCGATGATCGAGTAGAAGAGGCGCTGGGCCGGGTTGACGAGGAGCAGCAGCCCGCACAGCAGCATCACCGTCGGGAGCAGGTAGCCGGCCACGCCCTGCGGTCCGATGTGCAGCACCACCTTCAGCGACGCCTTCATGGTGAACCACACCTCCGCCCCGCCCAGCAGGAGCAGCAGCCCGCCCCAGAAGGGACGCCGGGACCGCCAGCGGCGGAAGGCGGCCCGTGCTCCCGTACGCCGGTCGTCCGTCATCAGCAGCCCGACTCGCTGAACCGCAGCTTCAGGCCGGGCAGCTTGAACACGGCGGCGGTGGTGGCGTAGTTGGTCTGGCGCAGTTTGTCGATGTGCACGGTGTCGGCCTGCTGACTGAACACGCCGATCGGACCACGGCCCTTGGATCCGGCCTTGTCCAGGGTGCTGGCGTCGTTGCCGATCTCGATGTTGTTGAACGAGGCGTCGCCCGACAGGAACGTGGAGTCGGTGGTCAGGTCGCTCGCGGACACCCGGGTGCCGCTGTCGCCCGCCGTGATCAGCAGGTTGGTGCCGCCCAGGTCGACGCTCTGGCACAGCTTGGTGAGCTTCGCGTCCTTGATCACGGAGGTGACGACCAGCACCTCGCCGCCGGTGTCCCCGGCGTTCGGGCTGCCCTCGGCCATGTGGTCGAGGCCCCCGAACTGGGCGAAGCCGGTGCCGTCCAGCTCCGTGGCGGTGACGGTGAAGGGCATGCCGGAGATGGCGAACTGCACCCCCAGCGCGCCCTGGGCGGTGAGAACGGCCAGCGTGGCGGTGACCGCGGCGGCCGGCACCGCCATCACCGCGGCCCGGCGCAGCCGGACCCGGCCGCGTCTCGGCCCCGGACTGTCGGGGGTCTGGTCGGCGGTCGGGGTGGCTTCCGAGGACGGGGCCATGTCTGCTCCAGAGGCATAGTCGATGCGGATAGGGCTGAGACGGCACGTTGTCCTGGCGCGGACAGCGCTGGTGCGAGAACCTCCGCCCAACTCCCGGCGGCCGTGCGGATTTTCGGGTTACGCACCAGTAACCGATCGGGAAGTTACCGGTGGTTACGTCCGGCGGTCAAGCACGTTGTGGGTAAAGAGTGGGGGTTGTGTGCCCGTCGGCGCCGTCGGCCCTCACCGGTTCGGGCCAAATCGCCGTTCCGAACGTCAACTGGTGCACGACGTATTGACGTTGGCTACTCGTCGGTTCTAGAACTTCCCCTGTTTCCCGGATCCGTGGCGCCGGATCCGTTCCCGCGGCACCCGTCCGCGTTCCCGGACAGCCCGGCTCATCGCGAGGCACCGCCCCACGCCCCGTCGTGCCGTCGCGGCTGCTCCCGCACGAGCGGCCCGCCCCGCCCCCGTGGCGCGGCGCGGTCGCCCGCCTCTCGGTCCGTCACGTACGGAGAAGGCGTCACGGACCGATGACGGCGGCGGGACGCTCCACGCGCGTCCCGCCGTCCCGCTCCACGCGCCCCGGCACGTGCTCGGCACCCGCTCCACAACGCGCTCACTCGCTCCACCACGCGCACCGGCACACGCACCGGCGCGCTCTCCGACACGTGCTCTCGCGGACGGTCCAGGCATGACGCACGCCGCACCACCGCACTACCGCACCACCGCGCGATGCACCACCGCACGACGCACGACGCACCACGGCACGCCGCACCACGCACCACCCCACGACGCACCACGCACAGCCGCACCACGTACCACGCACCACGCACCACCGCACGATGCGCCACCGCACCTCCCCACCCAGGTCACGACGTTCCCCCGATCCGGAGAAAGAGGTACCCGCATGCGTAAGCGCACCCTCCTGGCCCTCACCGCGGCCGTCGCCGCGCTGTCCGTTCCCACGGCCTTCACCGCCGTCGCCGCCGACACCACCGGCGCGGCCGCGGCCTCCGTGCTCACCACCGGTTCCGTCGGCGGTACGGCCGTCGCGGTGGGGGAGACCCTCACCGCCCCGCTGGCGAGCGGCACCAACGCCACCTTCTACTCCAGCGCCACCGGCACATCCGGCCTCTCCTGCACGTCCTCGCAGTTCGCCGCCACCGTCACCGGCAACCCGACCGCCCCCGGCACGGCCACCGAGTCGGTCACCGCCCACACCTTCGCCGCCGCCAGCTGCACCACCAACGTCACCGGTGTGCTCGGCGTCAACCAGATCAGCCTCGGCAACCTGCCCTACACCGCCACCGTCGCCTCCGACGGCACCCTCACCGTGACCCCGCCGAGCGGCTCCACCATCCGGGCCACGGTCGCCCTGCGCACCCTGCTGGGCACCATCAACTGCGTCTACGAGGCACCCTCCCTGTCCGGCACCGCGAGCAACGGCGACAACGGCATCCACTTCAACGACCAGCACTTCACCAAGGTCTCCGGCTCGGCGCTCTGCTTCGCCAACGGCTACTTCACGGCCGACTACGCCCCGGTGACGACGTCCGGCGGCGGGACGGTCTTCGTCAACTGACCCGACCCGTCCGAGCACGGTCACGCGGCACGCGCGCGTGCGGGCCGGCCGGCGGCGCCGGAGTCCTTCCCCGGGGCACCGGCCGGCCCGCGACCTCGCCAAACAGGCTGATGACAAGGTGAGTTATTGTCTGCTGCGGGTCAGAACACACGGCATGGCCCGTTCGGTTCCAGCCCAGGAGTGTTCCACCGATGGCGAGGCAGTTACGCGCCGAGCAGACCCGCGCGACGATCATCGCGGCCGCCGCCGACCTGTTCGACCGCCAGGGCTACGAGTCGACCAGCCTGAGCGACATCGTGCAGCACGCGCGCGTGACCAAAGGCGCGCTGTACTTCCACTTCGCGGCCAAGGACGACCTCGCCCAGGCCATCATGGAGTTACAGTCCAGGACCTCGCGCCGGATGGCCCGGGAGATGGACGGCCGGGGCTACTCCTCCCTCGAAGCCCTGATGCGGCTGACCTTCGGCGTCACCCGGCTCTCCGTCGAGGGCCCGGTGCTGCGGGCCGGACTGCGGCTCGCCACCGCGGGCGTGCCGGTACGCCCGCCCCTGCGGCACCCCTTCACCGAGTGGCTGGAGCTGGCCTCCACGCGGCTGGTCGGCGCGGTCGAGGAGTCCGACCTCCACCCGGACATCGATGTCGAGGCCGTCGCCCACAGCTTCGTCTGCTCCTTCGTCGGCACCCGCGTCGTGGGCCGCACCCTGGAACCCGTCACCCGCCAGCCCCGCCGGGTCGCCGAGATGTGGCGCCTGCTGATCCGGGCGCTGGTGCCGGTGACCCGCCGCCCGCATTACGCCCGCCTCGCGGTACGCCTGGAGCGGGAGCCGAGCCCCCTGTGACCGCCGCGCTACGGTGAGCCGCATGCCCGACACCCCGTCGCCGTCGCCGTCGCCTTCGCCTTCGCCTTCGCCTTCCCCGTCCGCCCCGCCGCCTGTGTTGCTCGCCGACGAACCCGGCTCCTTCCCGCACTCCGTGCTGGCCGAGCGGCACCCCGCGATCATCCGGCAGGTGCGCGAGAACCTCCCCTACGGCCCCGACCGCCGCCGCGCGCTCGACGCCCTGCTGGACAACTGCCTGCGGGGCGGCATCGAACCCCCGGACGCCGGCACCGACGCCGACGACCACGACCGGTGGGCGGCCTGGGGGCTGGGGGAGTACACCGGCCGCTCCTGGTTCCAGGTGCCGTGGCTGTGGTCGGAGAGCTACTTCTACCGCCGGCTCCTCGACGCGACCGGCTGGTTCGGTCCCGGTCCCTGGCGCGGCGTCGACCCCTTCCGCCCGGTCAAGCTCGCCGAACTCGGCGCCCCGGAGACGGACGAGGAACTCGCCGCGCTCGACGGCCTCACCGGGCTCCCGGCGCAGCGGCGGGCCGACGCCCTGCTGCACGGCTCCCTCTGGGGCAACCGCGCCGACCTGGGCTTCCGCCTCTCCGCCCCGGCGACGGGGTCCGGCGCCGACGCCCCGCCCCTGGTCGCCGACGACAGCGCGCGCCTGTGGGCCCTGCTGCCGCCCTCCGCCCCCGGAGCGGGCGGTGCCTCCGCGGCGGGCGGCACCGGCACCCTGTGCCTGGTCGCCGACAACGCCGGCCGGGAACTCGTCCCCGACCTCCTCCTCATCGACCACCTCCTCACCCACGGCCACGTCACCCGCGCGGTGCTCCACGTGAAGCCGTACCCGTACTACGTCTCCGACGCCACGCCCGCCGACGTGCTGGACGCGGTACGGCGGCTGACCGGCGCGCGGGGCGCCGCCGCCGGGTACGGACGCCGGCTGTGGGACGCGCTGACCGACGGCCGCCTCACCGTCCGCGCCCACCCCTTCTCCTGCGCCCCGCTGCCGTACTCCGACATGCCCGACGACCTGCGCGCCGAGTTCGCCGCCGCGACGCTCACCGTCTTCAAGGGCGACCTGAACTACCGGCGGCTGGTCGGCGACCGGCGGTGGCCGCCGACCACGCCGTTCGCCGACGTCACCGCGTACTTCCCCGGCCCGGTGGCCGCGCTGCGCACCCTGAAGTCCGACGTGATCACCGGCCTGGCCCCCGAGACGGAGGCCGCGCTCGTCGCCGCGGAGGGGCAACGGTGGCGCACGAGCGGGACGCATGCGCTGATCCAGGTGTCGACGGTCACTACTGGACCGTGAGCGGCCGGAGTTCCGTGATCCGCCGTGATTCACGCGATGGTGTGATCATGTGCCACCCCGAGGATGCCCCCGAAAGGCCGTGGGTAGGGCCCGGCCATGACGCAGCAGCCCTTCGAACTCCCGCACTTCTACCTGCCGCATCCCGCACGGCTGAACCGCCATGTCGACGAGGCGCGCGCCCACTCGACGCGGTGGGCGCGCGACATGGGCATGCTGGAAGGCTCCGGAGTCTGGGACCAGGCCGACCTGGAAGCCCATGACTACGGCCTGCTCTGCGCCTACACGCACCCCGACTGCGACGGACCCGCCCTCTCCCTGATCACCGACTGGTACGTGTGGGTGTTCTTCTTCGACGACCACTTCCTGGAGAAGTACAAGCGCACCCAGGACCGCGTCGCCGGCAAGGCCCACCTGGACCGGCTCCCGCTGTTCATGCCGCTCGACCTCGCCGCCGAGGTCCCCGAGCCGGAGAACCCGGTCGAGGCCGGTCTCATCGACCTGTGGCGGCGCACGGTGCCCGCGATGTCGGCCGACTGGCGCCGCCGCTTCGCCGTCGCCACCGAGCACCTGCTGAACGAGTCGCTGTGGGAGCTGTCCAACATCAACGAGGGGCGGATCGCCAACCCCGTCGAGTACATCGAGATGCGCCGCAAGGTGGGCGGCGCCCCCTGGTCGGCCGGACTGGTGGAGTACGCCACCGCCGAGGTGCCGCCCGCGGTCGCCGGGACCAGGCCGCTCAGGGTGCTGATGGAGACCTTCTCCGACGGCGTCCACCTGCGCAACGACCTCTTCTCCTACCAGCGCGAGGTCGAGGACGAGGGTGAACTGAGCAACGGCGTCCTGGTCCTGGAGACCTTCTTCGGCTGCACCACCCAGGAGGCCGCCGACATCGTCAACGACGTCCTCACCTCCCGGCTGCACCAGTTCGAGCACACCGCGTTCACGGAAGTCCCGGCGGTGGCCCTGGAACAGGGCCTCACCCCGCCCGAGGTCGCCGCCGTCGCCGCCTACACCAAGGGACTCCAGGACTGGCAGTCCGGCGGCCACGAGTGGCACATGCGCTCCAGCCGCTACATGAACGAGAACGCCCGGGCCACCACCGCCCCCTGGGCGTCCCCGACCGGCCCCGGCACCTCCGCCGCCGACGTCGCCGCCCTGCTCGCCGCCGCCGGGGCCGAGCGCATGCGGCCCCACACGCACGTGCCGTTCCAGCGGGTCGGCCCGTCCCGCATCCCCGACATCTACATGCCCTTCCCGCTCACCCTCAGCCCCGCCCTGGACGGCTCCCGGCGCCATCTGTCCGAGTGGACGCTGCGGATGGGCATGCTCAGCGAGGGCGTGTGGGACGAGGACAAGCTGCTGAGCTGCGACCTGCCCCTGTGCGCCGCGGGCCTCGACCCGGACGCCACCCAGGACCAGCTCGACCTGGCCTCCGGCTGGCTGGCGTTCGGTACCTACGGCGACGACTACTACCCGCTGGTCTACGGGCACCGCCGCGACCTGGCCGCCGCCCGGCTGACCACGGCCCGCCTGTCGGCGTGCATGCCGCTGGACGGCGAGCCGGTCCCGCCGCCCGCCAACGCCATGGAGCGCTCGCTGATCGACCTGTGGGCGCGCACCACGGCCGGCATGACCCCGCGGCAGCGGCGCCCCCTGAGGGAGGCCATCGACAAGATGACCGCCGCCTGGGTGTGGGAGCTGACCAACCAGATCCACCACCGCGTCCCCGACCCTGTGGACTACCTGGAGATGCGGCGCGACACCTTCGGGTCCGACCTCACGCTCGGCCTGTGCCGGGCCGGCCACGGGCCCGCCGTACCGCCGGAGGTCTACCGCAGCGGCCCGGTCCGCTCCCTGGAGAACGCGGCGATGGACTACGCCTGCCTGCTCAACGACATCTTCTCGTACCAGAAGGAGATCGAGTACGAGGGCGAGATGCACAACGCCATCCTCGTCGTGCAGAACTTCTTCGGCATCGACTACCCGACCGCGCTCCACGTCGTCCACGACCTGATGACCCAGCGCATGCGCCAGTTCGAGCACGTGGTCGCGCACGAACTCCCCATCGTCTACGACGACTTCCAGCTCTCCGAAGAGGCACGCGAGATCATGCGCGGCTATGTCACCGACCTGCAGAACTGGATGGCGGGCATCCTCAACTGGCACCAGCAGGTCCCCCGTTACAAAGCCGAGTACCTGGCCGGACGCAGCCACCTCTTCCTCCCGGACCGGGCCCCGGCGGTGCCCGTGCTCCATTGATCCACATCTTTCCGTGCAGAACGGGTCTTTCCGGGAACTCCGGGGCCGCGTCGGGCGTCTTCCTCAGTGAGGTACACGGGCAACACGAGGTGAACAGAGAGCAGAACACGGGGGTGTTCGACCTTGTCCGAAATCACCACGGTCACCACGGTCACCACGACCGACGCGATCACCGAGAACACCGAGAGGGCGACCGAACTGACGCCGTACGCGGCGCCGTTGACCGTCCCGCCCGTCCTGCGCCCGGCGTCCGGTGACGTCCTGCGCGAGACGGAGATCGCCCTGCGCCCGACCTGGGTGCGCCTGCACCCGCAACTGCCGCCGACCCTGATGTGGGGGTACGACGGACAGGTGCCGGGCCCGACCATCGAGGTGCGGCGCGGACAGCGCGTCCGCATCGCGTGGACCAACCGCGTCCCGAAGGAGAGCGAGTACCCGGTCACCTCCGTCGAGGTGCCGGTACGCGCCCCGGGCATGCCGCCCGCCACCACCGAGCCCGGCCGCGAGGGCGTGGAGCCCGACAAGGACGTCGCGGCCCTCCCGGCCTGGTCGGTGACCCATCTGCACGGCGCCCAGACCGGCGGCGGCAACGACGGCTGGGCGGACAACGCCGTGGGCTTCGGCGACGCCCAGCTCTCCGAATACCCGAACGACCACCAGGCGGTGCAGTGGTGGTACCACGACCACGCCATGAACATCACGCGGTGGAACGTGATGACGGGCCTGTACGGCACCTACCTCGTCCGTGACGACGAGGAGGACGCCCTCCGCCTTCCCCGCGGCGAGCGGGAGATCCCGCTGCTGCTGGCCGACCGGAACCTGGACACCGACGAGGACGGCCGCCTCAACGGACGGCTGCTGCACAAGACGGTGATCGTCCAGCAGAGCAACCCGGAGACGGGCAAGCCGGTCACCATCCCCTTCACCGGCCCGTACACCACGGTCAACGGCCGCATCTGGCCGTACGCCGAGGTGGACGACGGCTGGTACCGGTTCCGGCTGGTCAACGCGTCCAACGCCCGCATCTACGACCTCGTCCTGATCGACGAGGACGACCGTCCGGTGCCGGGCATCGTCCATCAGATCGGCAGCGACGGCGGCTTGCTGCCGCGCCCCGTCCCGGTCTTCGGCGAGGAACTGCCGACGCTGGTCGCGGCCCCGGCCGAGCGGTTCGACCTGCTCGTCGACTTCCGCGGACTGGCCGGCCGCAGGCTCCGCCTGGTCAACAAGGGGCCGAACCAGCCGGCGGGCGTACCCGACCCGGAGGGTGACGTGCGGTACCCGGCGGTCATGGAGTTCCGCGTCGGCAAGGGCGCCGAGCCCGACACCTTCGAGGTTCCCGAGGTGCTCTCCGGTTCCTTCCGGCGGCTCACCCACGCCATCGGCCACGGCCACCGGCTGGTCGTGCTCACCCCGCCCGGCACCAAGGGCTCCGGCGGACACCCGGAGATGTGGGAGATGACGGAGGTGAAGGACCCGGGCGGCATCCAGGTCCCCACCGAGGGCGTCATCCAGATCATCGGCCCGGACGACACCACGCCCCGCACCTACCGGCGCACGGCCCGGACGTTCAACGACGCCCTCGGCTACACCATCGCCGAGGGCAGCCACGAACAGTGGAGCTTCCTCAACCTGGCGCCGATCGTCCACCCCATGCACATCCACCTGGCCGACTTCCAGCTCCTGGGCCGGGACGCCTACGACGTCTCCGGCTTCGACCCGGCCATCGGCGGCACCCGCACCCCGATCCGGTACGACGCGGGCACGACGATCGTGCCCGCGCCCAACGAACTGGGCCACAAGGACACCTACCGGGTGCCCGGCGACCAGATGCTGCGGATCATGGGCCGGTTCGACGGGGCCTACGGCCGGTTCATGTACCACTGCCATCTGCTGGAGCACGAGGACATGGGCATGATGCGGCCCTTCGTCGTGATGCCGCCCGAGGCGCTGAAGTTCGACCACGGCGGCGCCCACGGCGGTCATGGAGAGGGGGCCACGGGCTGAGCCCCGCCCCGGACCACGGGGCCTACCGCTTCTGACCGCCGGTCAGTCTCACTCGTTCGTGGCTCGTCGCCCGACGGGGGCCCGGGTAGAGCTCCTGTCGGAGGCGATCGATGGAACAGACAGTGTTGCGTCCCAAGCCGATGCCGGGCCGGGACCCCGGAGCCGCTGCCGAGCAGGCTCCCGCCCGGCCCCCGCAGCCGCCGCGCCGGCGTCGGCGCCGGCTGGTCACCGTGGTGTGCGGTGCGCTGGCCGGGGCGGTGCTGGTGCTGGCCGGGGCGGGGATCGGGGCGATGGGCACCACGGTGGCGGGCATGAGCGAGTTCGCCGAACTGCGGCAGCGGGGCGGGAGCCCGGACGCGGTGACCCTCCGGGGCGGCCCGCCCTCGGCCCACCCCCGGTCCGCCGCGCCGTCCACCCCGGCGTCCGCCACCTCGCCGTCCGCCGCCCCGCCGACCGCCGGTGCGACGCTCGGCGTGGCCGCGGTGGACGACGACGGGCCCGGTGCCCTGGTCGTCGACGTCCAGACACCCGGCCCGGGACACGCGGCCGGCCTGGTCCGCGGCGACCTCCTGCTGGTCTTCGGCACGACCCGGGTCGACTCCGCCGCCGACCTGGCCCGAGCCGTCGCCCGCGCCCGGCCCGGCGTGCGGGTGAAGGTGACGGTCCGTCGGGTGAGCGGCGGCTACGAGCAGCTGACCGTGGTGCCGGGCGTCGTGACCTGACCACCGGGCCGGTTGCCCGGCAGGGGACGGCGGCTGAGAACCGTTCGCCGGTCCGCGAGGGCGGCGTGCGGGAGGGGCGGGCCGCGGCCCCCGTAACCGGCTCGCGCCGCCCTTCCGCTCCGGGCAGGATGCTGCCGTGGCCCCTTCGCCCGCACAGGGAGGTCGGATGACCGGCAGTACGCCCGTTCCGTTCACCACAGGCGACTACCGGGCGCGCCTGGAGCGCGCCGCGCGGGCGGCGGCCGACGCCGGTCTGGCGGGGCTGCTGGTGGCGCCCGGACCGGACCTCGTCTGGCTCACCGGCTACACGCCCACCGCGATCACCGAGCGGCTCACCCTGCTGGTGCTCGCCCCCGGGCAGGACCCCGTCCTCGTCGTCCCGACGCTGGAGGCCGCCGACGCGCGCAAGGCACCCGGCGCGCCCGCCCTGACCCTGCGCGACTGGACCGACGGAACGGACCCCTACGCCGTCACCGCCGCCCTCCTGGACGGTTCGGGACGGTTCGGCGTCAGCGACAACGCCTGGGCCATGCACCTCCTGGGGCTCCAGCGCACCCTGCCCGGCACCTCCTACGCCGCCCTCACCGAGGCGCTGCCGATGCTGCGCGCCGTCAAGGACACGGCGGAACTGGACCTGCTCGCCGCCGCCGGCGCGGCGGCCGACGCCACGTTCGAGGAGATCCGCGGCGTCCCCTTCCGAGGCCGCCGGGAGGCGGACGTGGCCGCGGACCTCGACAGGCTGCTCCGCGAGCACGGGCACACGGTGGTGGACTTCACCATCGTCGCCTCCGGGCCCAACGGAGCCGACCCGCACCACGAGGCTGGCGAGCGGATCATCGAGGACGGCGACATGGTCGTCCTCGACTTCGGCGGCCTGCTGGGCGGCTACGGCTCCGACACCTCCCGCACGGTCCACGTCGGCCCGCCCACGGACGAGGAACGCCGGATCCACGACATCGTGCGCGAGGCCCAGGAGGCGGGGTTCCGCGCGGTGCGGCCCGGGGTCGCCTGCCAGGAGGTCGACCGGGCCGCCCGCGCGGTGATCGAGAAGGCCGGTTACGGCGCGTACTTCATCCACCGCACCGGGCACGGCATCGGCGTCACCACGCACGAACCGCCGTACATGATCGAAGGCGAACGGCAGCACCTCGTGCCCGGGATGTGCTTCTCCGTCGAACCGGGCATCTATCTCCCCGGCCGTTTCGGGGTACGCATCGAGGACATCGTGACGGTGACGGAGGAGGGCGGCCGGCGCCTGAACGACACCGAGCGGGGGCTGGTCATCGTGGACTGACCGGCCCCCACCGGCCCCACTGTCCCCGCACGTCTCCGGAAGACAACGGCGCGACCATGACCCAGGCACCCAGTCCCACCGCGGAGACCGTCCGCCCACTGGCCCGTTCCCTGCTCGGTGAGGGCCGGGCCGGGCCGGCGGACGGGCCCGACGTCCGGCCGGTCGACCCGGGCACCGGCACGGGAACGGCCTGGTGGGTCGGCACCCGCCATGTGCTGCGGCTCGCGCCCGACCGCGAGGCCGCCGTCCGTCGGCACCGTGAGCTGCGGCTGCGGGACCTGGTCCGGCCGCACGTCCCCGTCGCCGTACCGGTGAGCGTGGCGCGGGGGGAGTGGGCGCCGGGACTGCCCTGCACGCTGGACACCAGGGTGCCCGGCGGCACGGCCGACGAGCACGAGGTGTCCGCGGTCGGCGAGACCGACCTGGCGGGGCTGCTCGGCGGGCTGCGCGAGGTGCCCGTCCGCCGGGCGGAGAGCGTCGGTGTGCCGCGGACCTCCCCGCGCTCGCTGGAGGCGCTGCGCCGGGCCGCCGAGCGTGCCGCCGCCCGCCTGGCCGAGGCCGGCGAGTTCGATGCCGCCCGCCTGGCCCAGCTCACCCCGGCGGCCACCGCGCAGCTCGCCGCCCAGTCCGGCGCCGCGGTCCTGGTCCACCGCCGGCTCACCGCCGACCACCTCGTCGTCGGCGCCGACGGCCGGGTGCGCGGGGTGCTGGGCTGGACCGGCGTGGCCGTCGGCGACCCCGCCGAGGACATCGCCTCGCTCGCGCTCGCCGTGGGTTCGCCCGCCGCCGTCCGCGCGGCCACCCTGGCCGGCTACGGCGCCCGTCCCTGTCTGCGCGGCCTGTGGCTGGCCCGCTGCGACGGCGTCCTGCACTGCGCCGAGGCCCTCACCGGCCCCGCCGCCGAGCCACCGCTGCTCCTCACCGACCGCCTGCACCGCGCCTGGGAGCCGATCCTCCTGGAGCGCGTCACTGAACTCCGCGAGGACACCACCACCGACGGCCCGGACACGGACGCCACCGGGCCCTGACGCCCTGACGCCCTGACGTCCTGCCGCCCTGGACACGGACGCCACCAGCCCCCGAGCCCCGGACACCGATCGCCCGCGCTACGTGGCGTTACTACGCGCTACCACGCGCTACTACGCACTGCCTCGCGCGACCGACGCGCTGCCTCGCGCGACCGACGCGCTACCTCGCGCGACCGACGCGCGCCGTTCCCCTCCCCGGAGCCGGTCGCCCCTACTCCTGCACCAGCACCACCGCCGACTCCCCGGGCACCCGGAGCACCCCCTCCGCCCCCGGCGCCTCGACCGGCTCCCAGGCGGCCAGCACCCGCGCCGGACGGCCGCCCAGCGGGATCGCCGCCTCCTCGGCGCCGAGGTTGACGGCGACCCGGATGTCCCCGCGCCGGAACGCGAGCCAGCGCGCCCCGCCGTCGTAGGCGACCTTCGTGCCGGTGAGGGCGGGGTCGGTGAGGTCGGGACGTTCCCGGCGCAGGGCGATGAGCCGGCGGTACCAGTCCAGTACGCGCGCGTGCGGCTCGCGTTCCGGCTCCGACCAGTCGAGGCAGGAGCGGTCGCGGGTGGCCGGGTCCTGCGGATCCGGAACGTCCTCCTCCTTCCAGCCGTGCGCGGCGAACTCCCGCCGCCTGCCCCGCCGTACCGCCTCCGCCAGCTCGGGATCGGTGTGGTCGGTGAAGTACTGCCAGGGCGTCCCCGCCGCCCACTCCTCGCCCATGAACAGCATCGGGGTGAACGGCCCGGTCAGCGTCAGCGTCGCCGCGCAGGCCAGCAGGCCGGGGGAGACCAGGGCGGCGAGGCGGTCGCCCTGGGCGCGGTTGCCGACCTGGTCGTGGGTCTGGGCGTAGGACAGCAGCCGGTGCGCGGCGATCCGGGAGCGGTCCAGCCGGCGCCCATGGTGCCGGCCGCGGAAGCTGGAGTACGTGCCGTCGTGGAAGTAGCCGCCGGTCAGTGTCTTGGCGACGGCGGCGAGGGGGTCGCGCGCGAAGTCGGCGTAGTACCCCTGCGACTCGCCGGTCAGCGCGGCGTGCAGGGCGTGGTGGAAGTCGTCGTTCCACTGGGCGTGGACGCCCAGGCCGCCCGCCGCGCGCGGGGTGACGATCCGCGGGTCGTTGAGGTCGGTCTCGGCGATCAGGAACAGCGGCCGGCCGGTCTCCCCGGCCAGCGCGTCCACAGCCGTCGACAACTCCTCCAGGAAGTGGCACGCGCGCGTGTCGACCAGCGCGTGCACCGCGTCCAGGCGCAGCCCGTCGATCCGGTAGTCGCGCAGCCACGCCAGCGCGCTCCGGACGAAATAGTCCCGGACCTCGTCCGAGCCGGGCGCGTCCAGGTTCACGGCGACGCCCCAAGGAGTGTGGTGACGGTCGGTGAAGTACGGGCCGAAGGCGGGGAGGTGGTTGCCGGAGGGGCCCAGGTGGTTGTGGACCACGTCCAGGACGACGCCGAGACCCAGCCCGTGGGCCCGGTCGACAAACCGTTTCAGCGCCTCGGGGCCGCCGTACGGCTCGTGCACCGCCCACGGCGCGACCCCGTCGTACCCCCAGCCGCGCCGCCCCGGGAAGGGGCACAGCGGCATCAGCTCCACGTGGGTGACCCCGAGCCGCACCAAGTGGTCCAGCCGCTCGGCGGCGGCGTCGAGCGTGCCCTCGCGGGTGTACGTGCCCACGTGCAGCTCGTACAGGACGGCACCGGGCAGCGCGCGCCCGGACCAGTCGGCGCGCCACGCGTACCGCGCGTGGTCGACGACCGCGCTCAGCCCGTCCGGGCCGTCCGGCTGGCGCCGGGAGCGCGGATCGGGGAGCACGGGGCCGTCGTCCAGCGCGAAGCCGTACCGCGAGCCGTCCCGTGCCCGCGCCTCCCCCCGCCACCACCCCGCGCGCTCCGGATCGCGCTCCATCCCTCGCGCGACCCCGTCGCAGTGGAGCGTCACACGGTCGGCCTCAGGTGCCCACACCTCGAACTGCACGGACGGTTCCCCTTCGTCTGCTCACAGTGACGTAGCCCGTCCCATGGTCCTGCAAAGACGGCCGATCCGCCGTCGAACAGGCCGTTTCCACCGCAACCGCCGTCCGCTGTCGCCCCCCGCGGTCCGTCGTCGTCCGTCGGGACCGGTCGCGCGCGGACGGCGCACCGCCATTTCCTGGACACCCCGCGCGCGCTGACCGACAATCAGCTTCGTGACGTCGTCCTTCGAGTTCCCCACGCACCCCGCGCGGTTGTCCGACGCGGAGCGCGACAAGGCGCTGCGGTTGCTCCGCGACGGGGTCGCGATGGGGCGGCTGTCGCACGACACGTTCGTCCACCGCATGGAGCTCGCGCTCGCCGCCCGCCGCTCCGAGGAACTGGCCGCGCTCACCGCCGACCTGCACACGGAGGGCCGGGTGGCGCGCCTGGTGTTCGGCTCGGTGGAGGCGGTCTCCGGTTTCGGCGTACGGCTGCGGCGGGCCTGGCGGGCCGAGCGGCTGCCCAAGCTGTTGCTGCCCCACCCGGTCACCGGTCATCCGCTGCGCATAGGACGCGACCCGGGCAGCGGGCTGCGCCTGAACCACGAGACGGTCTCCCGGGTGCACGCCGAGCTGAGCCGCCAGGGCGGCATGTGGGTGCTGCGCGACCTGGGTTCGACCAACGGCACGAACGTGAACGGGCGGCGGGTCGTCGGCGCCGCCGTGGTCCGCGAGGGCGACCAGGTCGAGTTCGGCCGGATGGCGTTCCGGCTCTCCGCGCACTGAGCCGAGCGCGCCCCGGCCCGCGCGACCCGCGCGCCGTGTGCCATATGTCGCATGCCACGCCGTACGTCACGTCGTATGCCATGCCGTACGTCACGCCGTACGTCACGTCGTATGCCACGCCGTACGCACGCCGTGCGGCGGGGGCGCACGGCGCCGTTCCACCGCGCCCGAGGCGGTGTTGACGTACCCCGCGACTCGTGACTGACTGTGCGTACGCCGCACACGTCCGTGAACCGGCGGCACCCCATCGTGGAGGTGTGTGCCCTGCCGCCCCTCCCGCGCTACCCGACCGTCGACGAGCTGCGTGCCGGGGCCGCGGCGCTCGCCGCCCGGCACCCCGGCCGGGCCCGGCTGCGCCGCGTCGGCACCTCCCGCGCGGGGCAGCCGCTGTGGCTGCTCTCCCTCGGGCACGGTGACCGCCAGGCCCTCGTCGTCGCCGGACCGCACGCCAACGAGCCCGTCGGCGGCGCCACCGTCCTGCGCCTGGCCGCCCGGATACTCGGCGACGCCCGGCTCACCGAGGGCGCCGACGCCACCTGGAACCTGCTGCTCTGCCTCGACCCCGACGGCCTGCGCCGCAACGAGGGCTGGCTGTCCGGGCCGTACACCCTGGGCCGTTACGTCCGGCACTTCTTCCGGCCGTCCTTCATGGAACAGCCCGAGTGGCTGCCCGACGGCGCGGACCGCGCCGCGCTCCCCGAGACCCGCGCCCTGCTCGCCCTCCAGGACGAACTGCGGCCCTTCCTCCAGTGCTCCCTGCACGGCGCCGACGTCGGCGGCGGCTTCGCCGAGCTGACCCACGACCTGCCCGGCCTCGCCCGCCGCCTGGCCCACGCCGCGGTCCGCCTCGGCATACCCCGCGAACTGGGCTCCTACGACGCCCTGTACTGGCCGGTGCTGGGCCCGGCCGTCTACCGGATACCGCCGCCGCGCCGGGGCAGTCTGACCGCGGCGATCACCGAGGCCGCCGTCGACTCGACCTGGACCCACCCGCGGCGGTACGGCACCGTCACGGCCGTCGTCGAGGCACCGATGTGGGCGGTGGACGCCGTGGCCGACGGCTCGCCGCCCGCCGACCGGGACGCGGTGCTGCGCGCCGTCAGCGGCACCCTGCGCCGCGACACCCGGCTCCTGCACCGCCTGGTCGCCCGGCTCCGCCCGCACCTGCCCGCGACCGCGGACACCGCCCGCCTGCTGGCGCCGGTCGACGACTACCTGCTGGTCTGCCCCCGGCTCGCCGACGCCTGGGACCCCCAGGCCGACGACGGTTCGGGACGTGAGCTGCCGCCGCTGAGCACCGCGCACCTGGCCGCCCTGCGCATCGCCGGCCGGCGGCTCGCCCTGCGCACGGCCGGGCTGCTGCACCAGGCGGTGACGGTGTCCGGGCGCGACCCGGCCGATGTGCTGCCGGAGCTGGAACGGCTCGTCGACCGGTGGAGCGACGACTACCGGGACTGCTGCGCGGCGCGCTGGGTGCCGGTCGCGCGGCAGGCGGAGTTCCAGTCGCGGGTGGTGCTCGCCGCGTTCGACCTGGCGGGACGGCACATGTCCGCCGCCTCCCGTCCGGACGGTCCGGGCGACCCGGGCAGGGGGTCGCAGGCCGCCGTTCCGCTGCACCGGGAATGACGCGGACCACGGCAGGCACCGCAGCGACGTCCCGGCCCGCGCGGAACGGACGCGGCGCGTTGCGGGGCGGCGCGGGGCACAGGGCAGGGCGGCGCGGCGCGGTACGTTGCGGGGACGACTGGCGCCGTACGCGGAGACCTTCCGGCGCCTGCACGCCTGCACGCCTGCACGTCGGCCTCCGGACGGCACCCTCTGCACGTCGGCGGACGCGCGGGTGTGAGCCGCCCCCCGCGCCCGGTTACCGCTCCCCGCTCCCAAACCGGTCGCCGGCCGCACCCACCCGCTCCAGCAGCGCCACCGGCAGCCGCTCGAAGAGTTCCGCCACGCGCGCGTGCCCGCTGAACTCCCGCCCGGCGGTCAGCACGTCCGCCCACCGGCCGGGCGGCAGCGGCAGGCTCGTGTCCCGCCAGCCGCCCGCCTCGGCCAGCCGCAGGGACAGCCGGGTCACCGCGGTCAGCACCTCGCCGGAGCGGACGTACGCGGTGCAGTGGGCCGCCGCCGGCCCCTCGGCGGTGAGCGGCTCGTACGTCGCCGTGCCGCCGAAGGCACCGGGCCGCCGGACCCGCAGCGCCAGCGCGGCCCGGGTCACCGCCTCCTTCGCACCGAAGTCCCCGGAGTCCCCGGAGCCCCCGGAGCCCCCGCCCGGAAAGGCGACCGGCCGGCGGTTGTCCGGGTCCACCAGGGCCCGGTACTCGCGCTCGGTGCCCTGGTAGAGGTCCGGCACGCCCGGCATGGTCAGGTGCACCAGGGCGGTGCCGAGGACGTTGGCCAGGACGTGCGGTTCCAGCGCGTCGCGGAAGGCGGCGACCCGTTCGCCGGGCGCCCCGCACGGCCCGGCCGTGACGAACCGCGCCACCGCCTCCTCGTACGGCGGCTCCCGCTCGGTCCAGCTGGTGTACATGCCCGCCTCGCGCACGTGCTTCAGCAGCGCCTCCCGGACCCGCTCCCCGTCCGCCGGCCCGCCCAGCCCGAACACCGTCTGCCAGGCCGCCCACGCGAGCTGCCCGTCCGGCACCTCCTCGACGCCGTTCGCGGCCTGGTCCAGCACCTCCGCCCACCGCCCGGGACACTCGGTCAGCACGGCCAGCGCCGCCCGTACGTCGGCGCTGCGCTTGGTGTCGTGGGTGGAGACCACCGTGCCGGTCAGCGGCCAGTCGCGCTGCACGCGCGCGCAGTACGCGTGGAACACCCCGGGCGGCACCGCCGGCTGCCCGGGGTCGCCGCCGACCTCGTTCGCCGACAGCAGCGGCACATAGCGGTAGAAGGCGGTGTCCTCCACCGACTTGGCCCGCAGCGCCGAGGCGGTCTGCGCGAACCGCGTCCGCAGCTCCACCGCGTCCGGTCCGTCACCCGCCCGGCCGAGCAGCAGGTCCCGTACGACGTCGACCGCGCCGGCCTCCTCGGGCACCGCGAACGCCGACCGGGCCTCGGCCGCCGCCTCCTCGGTGACGACCCGCGCCGGGTCGGTCGAGGTGTAGGGGCGGTAGACCTCCATGCGGACCAGCAGCTCCTGGAGGGCCAGCCGCAGCGCCCAGGGCGCGCGGTCGCGCAGCGCGGGGTCGGGCGACGCCTCGCACACCCGGTGCGCCACGCGCGTGAGCCGGTTCATCTCGGTGGCCAGTTCGTGCGTGAGCACCTTGTACGCCGCCCGCCGCACGGTCGCCGCCCACTCGCCGCCCCGGTCGGTCTGCGGGGCCGCGAACCTCCGGTACGCGGCGACGAGTTCCCCATGCCCCGCCGGGTCCGTGAACAGCCCGTCCACGTGCCGCAGGGCGTCGTACCCGGTCGTCCCCGCCACCGGCCAGGCGTCCGGCAGGGGTTCCCCGTCGGCCAGGATCTTCTCCACGACCGTCCACCGTCCGCCGGTCGCCTCGTGCAGCCGCTCCAGGTAGGCGTCGGGGTCGGCGAGCCCGTCGGGGTGGTCGACGCGCAGCCCGTCCACCACGCCCTCGTGCAGCAGCCGCAGCACCGTGGCGTGCGTGGCCTCGAAGACCTCCGGGTCCTCCACGCGTACGCCGATCAGCTCGGAGATGCTGAAGAAGCGCCGGTAGTTCAGCTCGGTCCGGGCCAGCCGCCACCACACCGGGCGGTACCACTGGGCGTCCAGCAGTTGCGGCAGCGGCAGGCGGGCGGTGCCCTCCCGCAGCGGGAAGGCGTGGTCGTGGTAGCGCAGCACGTCGCCGTCGACCCGCAGCTGGTCCAGGACCTCGCCGACGGGAGCGCCCAGCACCGGGACCAGCACCTGTCCCCCCTGCGCCTCCCAGTCGATGTCGAACCACCGCGCGTACGGCGATTCCGGCCCCTCCCGCAGCACCTCCCACAGGGCGCGGTTGTGCCGCGGGGACATCGCCATGTGGTTCGGCACGATGTCCACCACCAGGCCCAGACCGTGCTCCCGCGCGGTGCGCGCGAGCTCCCGCAGCCCCTGCTCGCCGCCGAGTTCCTCGCGCACGCGCGCGTGGTCGACGACGTCGTACCCGTGCGCCGACCCCGGTACGGCCTCCAGGACCGGGGACAGGTGCAGATGGGATACGCCGAGCGAGGCCAGGTACGGCACGGCCGCCGCCGCGGCGCCGAACGGGAACGAGGGCTGGAGCTGGAGCCGGTACGTGGCCGTGGGGGCCCGGTCGGGTCGCTCAGGTGTCATGCAGAGCTACGTACCCGCCCCGCCGCCTTTCGTGTCACCGGCCCCCCACACAGGCGTACGCGTCCCTCACACGGGCCTCCTCAGCACCGCCAGGCTCCGGTCCACCAGGGACAGCCGGTCTCCGGCCTGCACCTTGCGGGCCTCGCCCGCGGACACCCCGTCCGGCAGGGCGGTGTCGACCACCACCTCCCACTGCCGGCCGTGGTCCACCGGAACGACGAAGTCCAGCCGCTTCGGCGAGGCGTTGAACATCAGCAGGAACGAGTCGTCCCCGATGCGCTCCCCGCGCGCCCCCGGCTCCGAGATCGCGTTGCCGTTCAGGAACACCGTCAGCGCCGAGGCCTGCGCCGAGTTCCAGTCCCGCTGGGTCATCTCCCGGCCCTCGGGGGTGAACCAGGCGATGTCCGACAGGTCGTCGTGGGTGCCCTCCACCGGGCGGCCGTGGAAGAAGCGGCGGCGCCGGAAGACCGGGTGGTCCTTGCGCAGCCACACCATCGCGCGCGTGAAGCGCAGCAGGTCGGGGTCCTCGTCGGGCCAGTCCACCCAGGCCAGCTCGTTGTCCTGGCAGTAGGCGTTGTTGTTGCCCCGCTGCGTGCGGGCGAACTCGTCGCCGTGGCTGATCATGGGCACGCCCTGGGAGAGCAGCAGCGTGGCGATGAAGTTCCGCATCTGCCGCTGCCGCAGCTCCCGCACCGCCGGGTCGTCGGTCTCGCCCTCGGCGCCGCAGTTCCAGGACCGGTTGTGGCTCTCGCCGTCCCGGTTGTCCTCGCCGTTGGCGTGGTTGTGCTTCTCGTTGTAGGCGACCAGGTCGTGCAGGGTGAAACCGTCGTGGCAGGTCACGAAGTTGATCGAGGCGAGGGGGCGGCGGCCGTCGTCCTGGTAGAGATCGGAGGAACCGGTCAGCCGGGACGCGAACTCCGCCAGGGTGCGCGGCTCGCCGCGCCACAGGTCCCGCACGGTGTCCCGGTACTTGCCGTTCCACTCGGTCCACAGCGGCGGGAAGTTGCCCACCTGGTAGCCGCCCTCGCCCACGTCCCACGGCTCGGCGATCAGCTTCACCTGGGAGACCACCGGGTCCTGCTGCACCAGGTCGAAGAAGGACGACAGCCGGTCCACCTCGTGGAACTGCCGCGCCAGGGTGGCCGCCAGGTCGAAGCGGAACCCGTCGACGTGCATCTCGGTGACCCAGTACCGCAGCGAGTCCATGATCATCTGGAGTACGTGCGGAGACCGCATGAGCAGGGAGTTCCCGGTGCCCGTGGTGTCCATGTAGTAGCGGGGGTCGTCGGTCAGCCGGTAGTACGACGGGTTGTCGATGCCCTTGAAGGAGAGCGTCGGACCCAGGTGGTTGCCCTCGGCGGTGTGGTTGTAGACGACGTCCAGGATCACCTCGATCCCGGCCTCGTGCAGCGCCTTGACCGCCGACTTGAACTCCAGCACCTGCTGGCCCCGGTCGCCCCAGGAGGCGTAGGCGTTGTGCGGGGCGAAGAAGCCGATCGTGTTGTAGCCCCAGTAGTTGTTCAGCCCCATGTCGACCAGGCGGTGGTCGTTGACGAACTGGTGCACCGGCATCAGCTCCAGCGCGGTGACGCCCAGTTCGGTGAGGTGTTCGATGATCGCCGGGTGCGCCAGGGCCGCGTAGGTGCCGCGCAGCTCCTCGGGCAGCCCCGGGTGGCGCATCGTCAGGCCCTTGACATGGGCCTCGTAGATCACCGTGTGGTGGTACTCCGTGCGCGGACGCCGGTCGTCGCCCCAGTCGAAGTACGGATTGACCACGACCGACGTCATCGTGTGCGGCGCCGAGTCCAGGTCGTTGCGCCGGTCCGGTTCGTCGAAGTGGTAGCCGTACACCTCCTCGCCCCACCGGACCGCGCCGCTGATCGCGCGCGCGTACGGGTCGAGGAGCAGTTTCGCGGAGTTGCAGCGCAGCCCGCGCTCCGGGGCGTACGGGCCGTGCACGCGGTAGCCGTACCGCTGCCCGGGCATCACGCCCGGCAGGTACGCGTGCCGCACGAACGCGTCGCTCTCCCGCAGTTCGACCGCCGTCTCCGAACCGTCGTCGTGCAGCAGACACAGCTCTACTCGGTCGGCGGCCTCCGAGAAGACCGCGAAGTTGGTGCCCGCGCCGTCGTACGTGGCACCGAGTGGATACGCCTCTCCAGGCCAGACCTGCATGGACACGACTCTTTCAGGTGTACGGCGCCGGTGGGGGCGCCTTGGCTCCGAGTCTCCCCGAAAGTGAGGAAAGCACTCAGGATCCGTGGCCGACTTTCCCTGGACCACAGGGGTTCCCTGGTCCGGCCGCCTGTCACGGCTATGAATCCGCTCACTCGGGCACCGCCGGACGCGCGGAACGAGCGGGGACGGGCGTCCAGTTGGTGAACGAGCCTGTGCATCAGGCTGCACCGCGCACCGCTCGCGGAGTACCCTTCCTTGATCGTTGAGACGGGCAGGTCGGGGGAGCGGAAGGCGGTGCGCGGGTGGGCTCGGGAGGGCTGGAGCTGCCCCCTGGTGACGAGGGTCACGAGGGTCACGAGGGGAGCTCCACGGACGTCCCGGCCGGTGCGGTGTCCCTGGCGCGGCCGATGAACGCGGGCGCGATCGGTCCGGAGCTGGAGTGGGACGCCGACGCCTGGCACGAGGTGCGCACCCGCGCCCAGCGGGCCGGCCGCGCCTACATCTGGCTGAACCTCGTCGAACAGCGGCTGAGGTCCGTCGTGGCCGCCGTACTGCGGCCGGTCTACGAACCGGTCCACGGCGGCGACGAATGGGTGGTCGCGGCCGCCGGACCGGCCGGCCAGGAGTGGGTGCAGCGCGCGGTCGCCGTCCGCGAGGTCAGCCGCCGCAAGGGCTATCTGCTCGACCCGGCCGACGACAACGTGCTCAGCTTCCTGACCCTGCCCCAGCTGCGCGAACTGATGGTCCAGCACTGGCCCTGCTTCGAGCCGTACCTGGACGACCGCCGGGACGTGGAGCTGGCCCTGGACGAGCTGGAGGTCACCCGCAACGTCGTCTCCCGCAACCGGGCGCTGTCCGAGGCGGTCCTGAACCAGGCCGAGCGGGCCGCGGCCCGGCTCCTGGAGATGCTCGGCGCGGGCGGCGACGTGCCCTCCGCCCGCCGCATGCCGGTGGACGCGGTCGAGGACCTGGTCGGCGACCGGTACGCCGACGTGGTCGCCGTGCACCCGGACCGGGTCCGGCTGCTGCGCCAGTTCCCGGCGGAGGACTTCTTCGGCGGCGCCCGCCGCCTCGACGCCATCGGCATCGGCCTCAACCTGCTCGTGCAGAACTTCTCCGGCCGCCGGCTGGTCCGCCTGGCCGAGGCGGGCGGCCGGGTGCGGCTGCTGTTCCTCAACCCGGCCTCCAGCGCCCTCAAGCGGCGCGAGCGCGAACTGGGCGTCAAGCGCGGCGAGCTGGGCCGGGCCGTGGAGACCAACATCCTGCACATGCGCCGGGTCCGCTCCCGGCTGCGCGACCCGGGGGCCTTCGAGATCCAGGTCTTCGACGAGACGCCCCGCTTCACCGCCTACCTCGTCGACGGCGACGGCGCCGACGGCGTCGCCGTCGTGCAGTCCTACCTGCGCCGCACCCGGGGGATGGAAGCTCCGGTCCTGGTCCTGCGGAACGGGCGGAACGGCGGCAAAGTCGTCAAGTCGGACCTCGCGGAAGAAGGCGGGCTTTTCCCCACCTATCGCGAGGAGTTCGAGCTGATGTGGGCGGATTCGCGGCCGGTTTCCTGACCCCTCCGCGGCCGCCGTCCCGGGCGCTGGCCGCCGGATTGTCAGTGGCCCGTGCGAAGGTGGAGGCCACTGGGGGAACGCACCGAGAAGGGGGGCCACCCATGGGCTGGCACCAGGAGTTGCTGGTCGGTTTCGACCTGGAGACGACCGGCACCGATCCGCGCGAGGCCCGCATCGTCACGGGCGCCGTGATCGAGGTCAGAGCCGGAGAGCCGCTGGGGCACCGGGAATGGCTGGCCGATCCCGGCATCGAGATCCCGGCGGGCGCGGTGGCCGTGCACGGCATCAGCACCGAGCGCGCCGCCGCCGAGGGCCGGCCCGCCGACCAGGTCGCGGACGCCATCGCGGACGTCCTCGTCGCCTACTGGAAGACGGGCGTCCCGGTCGTCGCCTACAACGCGGCCTTCGACCTCACCCTGCTCACCGCCGAACTGCGGCGCCACGCCCTGCCGTCCCTGCGCGACCGCCTCGGCGGCCCGGACCCCGCCCCCGTCATCGACCCGTACACCATCGACCGCTCCGTCGACCGCTACCGCCGCGGCAAGCGCAACCTGGAGGCGGTCTGCGCCGAGTACGGGGTGCCGCTCGACACCGCCCACGACGCCTCGGCCGACGCCCTCGCCGCGGCCCGCCTCGCCCGCGCGATAGCCGGCCGCCACCCCAAGGTCGCGGCCCTGACGCCGGCCGAGCTGCACCACCGGCAGATCGAGTGGTACGCCGAATGGGCGGCGGACTTCCAGAGCTTCCTGCGCCGCAAGGGCGACGCCACGGCCGTCATAGACGGCACGTGGCCGGTACGGGAGCCGGTGGACGAGCGGGTCTGAGCGCCGCGCGCCGTCGTCCGGACGCTGGCGGGCGCGGGGCAGCGCGCAAAGGGCCTCAGAAGGGATACCACCGCACCGTCGGGTCCCCGTCCCGCAGCGACGCCACCCGGCGTTCGAACTCGGCCAGCGCCTTCGGATTGCTCGGCGCCTGCTGCGCCACCCAGGCGCAACTGGCCGTCTCCCGGGCCCCGCGCAGCACCGCGCAGCCGTCCCAGTCGCGCACGTCCCAGCCGTAGGCGCCGGTGAACGCGTCGTACGCCTCGGCGGGCAGGCCGTAGCGGTCGCGGCTGAGGGCGAGCACCACCAGGTCGTGCTCGCGCAGGTCGCTGGAGAAGGTCTCCAGATCGACCAGGACGGGACCGTCCGGGCCGACGTGCACATTGCGGGGCAGCGCGTCACCGTGGATCGGGCCGGGCTCCAGCGCCGGGACGAGCGCGGCGGCGGCCGCCGCGAAGCCGTCGCGGCGCGCGCGCAGGAACTCCGCGTCGGCGGGGTCGATCGTGTCGCCCGCCAGCCGCAGCCAGCGTTCCACACCGCCCAGCAGCTCGCGGGGCGGCAGTCCGAAGGAAGGGGAAGGCAGTGCGTGCACGACCCGCAGCAGCGGAGCCAGGTCCCGGGGTTCGGCGGGCCGCACCGGTTCGGGCAGCCGGTGCCACACGGTCACCGGATGGCCCTCGACCGACAGCGCCTCGGGCACGGCGGCCCGGACCGCCGGCACCCCGGCCTCGGCCAGCCACAGCGCGACGGCCAGCTCCCGGCGCGCCCGGTCGAGCAGCCCGGCGTCGCGGCCCACCTTGACCACCAGAGGGCCGGCGGCGAACACGGCGTTCTCGCCCAGCGTGAGCAGCCGCGCGCCGGCCGCCGCGCCGGGCAGCACTCCCGCCGCGTCCAGTACCTCCCGCGCCCGTGCCTCGTCCATCGTCCGCCTCCGTGCTCCGAATCCCGCCCCAGTGTCGCATTCGCACAGGTCGGGGCGGTGTGCGAGGTCCCTTGACGGGACGCGTCGCCTTCACGACCATGACCAGGCCCCCTCAGGGTGAACAAAACGGCAGATCGGGGTGGAAAACGTGACGAGAACGGCCGTGGCCGAGACGGCCGGGACGGCCGGGGCGGTGACCGGACCAGCGCGCCGCGCACCCGGCCCCGGCGCCTGGTTCCTGGTGCTGCCCGCCCTGATCCCCATCCTGGTGCTCAGCGTCGGCCCGCTGCTCTACGGCGTCCTGCTGGCCTTCACCGACGCCCAGTCGGGCCGCACCCAGCCGACCCAGTGGATCGGCGCCCTCAACTTCCGGGACCTGCTGCACGACACGCTGTTCTGGGAGTCGTTCCGCATCGGCCTGCTGTGGGCGATCGGCGTGACCGTGCCGCAGTTCCTGCTCGCCCTCGGCCTCGCCCTGCTGCTCTCCCAGGACCTGAGGCTCCGCTGGCCGGCCCGCGCCCTGGCGATCATCCCCTGGGCCATGCCCGAGGTCGTCGTCGGCATCATGTGGCGCCTCGTGTACAACACGGACGCCGGCGTCCTCAACGAGACCCTGCGCGACCTCGGCCTCGGCGACGGCCGGGACTGGCTCAGCGGCCTGGGCACCGCGCTGCCCGCCGTCATCGTCGTCGGCGTCTGGGCGGGCATGCCGCAGACCACGGTCACCTTGCTCGCCGGGCTCCAGAACACCCCGCGCGAACTGCACGAGGCCGCCGCGGTCGACGGCGCGGGCGCCTGGCGCCGGTTCCGCACGGTGACCTGGCCGGCCCTCAGACCGGTCGCCCTCGCCATCACCGCGCTCAACCTCATCTGGAACTTCAACTCCTTCGCCCTGGTCTACGTGCTGACCGGCGGAGGCCCCGGCGGGCGCACCCGGCTGCCGATGCTCTTCGCCTACGAAGAGGCGTTCCGCTACGGGCAGTTCGGCTACGCGGCGGCGATGGGGTGCGTGATGGTCGCCGTGATCTCGGTCCTGCTGGCCGTCTTCCTCGTGGGCCGGCTGAAGGGAGGCGAGGACGCGTGAAGACCTCGAACCGGGCCCGCGCGGGCCAGTACACCGCACTCCTCGCCTACCTGGTCTTCCTGGCCTTCCCGTTCCTCTGGCTGATCTCCACCGCGTTCAAACCACCGCGCGAACTGGCGAGCCCGCACCCCACCTGGATCCCCCGCGACCCCACCCTCGCCAACTTCCGTCAGGCCTTCGACGAACAGCCGCTGCTGCGCGCCGGACTCAACTCCCTGCTGGCCGCGCTCGCCGCCGCGCTGATCGCCGTGGTGATCGCGACGCCGATGGCCTACGTCATGACCCGGCACCGCTCCCGGCTCACCAAGGCGGTCACGGGGTGGGTGGTGGTCAGCCAGGCGTTCCCGTTCGTGCTGCTGATCATTCCGCTGTTCCTGGTGCTGAAGAACCTGCGGCTGATCGACTCGGTGCCGGGACTGGTGCTCGTGTACGTGGTGTGGTCGCTGCCGTTCGCGCTGTGGATGCTGGCCGGGTACGTGCGCGCCGTGCCGGCCGAGCTGGAGGAGGCGGCGGCGGTCGACGGGGCCGGGCGGCTGCGCACCCTGGTGTCGGTGACCGCGCCGCTGCTCGCGCCCGGGATCGTGGCGACGGCGCTGTTCGCGTTCATCACCGCCTGGAACGAGTTCTTCTTCGCGCTGGTGCTGCTGAAGACCCCGGAGAAACAGACCCTGCCGGTCGTCCTCACCCACTTCCTCGGCGCCGAGGGCGTGGCCGACCTCGGCCCGCTCGCCGCGGCGGCCTTCCTGGCGACGCTGCCCTCGCTGGTGGTCTTCGCCCTCATCCAGCGACGGATCACGGGCGGCATGCTCGCCGGGGCGGTGAAGAGCTGATGCGTACGAGGATCGCGGCCCTGACCGCCGTACTGTTCCTGCTCCTCGCGGGCTGCGCCGGAGGCGGGGACGGCGCGGACGACGGCCGGATCACCCTCCGCTTCCAGTCGCTGGCCTGGCAGCGGGAGTCCGTGGCCGCCAACAAAGAACTGGTGGCGGAGTGGAACGCCGCCCATCCGGACATCCACGTCGAGTACGTCCAGGGCAGCTGGGACAGCGTCCACGACCAGCTCCTCACCTCCTTCGAGGGCGGCGAGGCACCGGACATCATCCACGACGCCTCCGACGACCTCGCGGACTTCGCCTACGGCGGCTACCTGGCCGACCTCGGCGACCTGCTGCCCGAGCGGCTGCGCGCGGACATCCCGGCGAGCAGCTGGGAGACGGTCACCTTCGGCGACGGGATCTACGGGGTGCCGTTCCTCCAGGAGCCACGGGTGCTGATCGCGAACGCGAGGCGGCTGGCGGAGGCGGACGTCCGGACACCGACGGTCGAACGGCCGTGGAGCTGGGCGGAGTTCCGGGAGGTGACCAAGCGGCTGAGCGGATCCGGGCGGTACGGGGTGGCGTGGCCGCTGAAGGAGCCCGTGTCGGCCTCGCTCAACCTCTCCCTCTCGGCGGGCGGGCAGCTCTTCCACCGCGGGGCGGACGGCAAGGTGACCGTCCGCGTCGAGGCGGGCGACGAGGTGGTGCCGCGCACCATCCACGACCAGGTCAACACCGACCGCAGCGCCTCACCGACGACCCTGGGCAGCGGCGGTTCCGACACGCTGCCCGGGTTCTTCGGCGGCACGTACGCGATGGTGCCGCTCGGCTTCTCCTACCGCCAGCAGATCGAGCAGCAGGCGCCCGAGGGCTTCGAGTGGCGCGTGCTGCCCGCACCGGCCGGGGCGGACGGGCTCACCCAGGGGGTCAGTCCGCAGACGCTGTCCGTCGCGCGGGACAGCGCGCACAAGGAGGAGGCGGTGGCCTTCCTCGACTTCCTGCTCCAGCCCCGGAACATGGTGCGGCTCGCCCTCGGCGACTGGATGCTGCCGACGGGGCAGACGGCGCTGCGGGACCCCGCGCTGCGTACGGAGGAGGACGGGTGGGCCGTCGGGACGGCGCTGGCGGGACATCTGCGGTCGGCGCCCGCGCAGTCGGTGCGGGGGTATGCCGAGTGGAAGGACAAGGTGGCCACGCCCGCGTTCCAGGAGTACTACAGCGGGGCCATCGGGGCGGGGGAGTTGCGGGAGCGGCTGGAGGAGGACGGGAACCTGGTGCTTGCCCGGTATCAGCGGTGAGTCCTTTCGGTGCCGGGTGCCGGGTGCCGGGTGCGGGTCCGGGTGCGGGGTGCGGCGGGTCCGGGTGCGGACGCGGGTCCGGGTGCGGACGCGGGTCCGGTCGCGGGTGCCGGCGCGTCGTGGCGTGTCGCGCCCATGCCGCGGAGCCGCACCTGGCACAGCGCCGCACCTGGCACAGCACCGCGCCCCTGGCGGGGCGCTCGCAAAACCCGTTGCCCGGGAAGCGGCCGTCGCCTAGCGTCGTCCCCGTGGCAGCGTTCAACGCGATCTTCGACTCCGGTCTCGGCCGGGGCTGCACGTACTCCATCCGGATGCGTGGCGGCCTCGGTGCCCTGACCGGCCCGGGCCGCGTGCCCGTAGCTCCGTAGCGCCGCGCGCTCTCCACGCAGCGCTCTCCACGCCTTCGTCTTCCGGTCAGGGCCTTCGGCTGCCCTTTCTCGCCTTTCACGGAAGACAAGGACCGCTGGCCATGGCCCGCCCCTCTTCGCGTGCCCGCACGCTCTCGCAGAACTTCCTCGCCGACCGCGCCGCCGCCGAGCGCCTCGCGCGGCTCGCCGTCCCCGACCCCCGCACCGCGCCCCTCGTCCTCGAAGTCGGCGCGGGCAAGGGCGCGCTGACCGAACCGCTCGCCCGCCGCGCCCGGGAACTGACCGCCTACGAGATCGACCCCCGGTTCGTCGCCGGGCTGCGCGCCCGTTTCGCCCGCGCGCCGCACGTCCGCGTCGTCGGCGGTGACTTCCTGGCCGCACGCCCCCCGCGCACGCCGTACTCCGTCGCCGGGAACGTGCCGTTCTCCCGTACCGCGGACATCGTCGACTGGTGCCTCACCGCACCCGGCCTCACCGACGCCACCCTCCTCACCCAACTGGAATACGCCCGCAAACGCACCGGCGACTACGGCCGCTGGACCCTGCTGACGGTCACGACCTGGCCGCGTCACGAGTGGCGTCTGGCGGGGCGGGTGAGCCGGTACGGCTTCCGGCCCGCGCCGCGCGTCGACGCCGGGATCATCCGCATCGAACGCCGGCCCGCCCCGCTCCTCGACGCCCGCGCGTACCGCGACTGGCGACGCCTGGTCGAGCTGGGCTTCTCCGGCGTCGGCGGCTCGCTGCACGCCTCCCTGCGGCGCGAGCACCCCGGGCGCCGGGTGGACGCGGCCTTCCGCGCCGCGCGCCTGGACCCGGGCGTGCTCGTCGGCGAGGTGGCGCCGGCGCGCTGGCTGCGGCTGTACGAGGTGCTGGCACCGTGACGGTAAAAAGCTTGCACGAGACGTCTCGTCTCGTTACGGTCGTCGGTATGACCAGTCGCTCCCACATCGCCATGTTCTCCATCGCCGCCCACGGCCACGTGAATCCCAGCCTGGAGGTGATCCGCGAGCTGGTGGCGCGGGGGCACCGGGTGACGTACGCGATCCCGCCCGCACTCGCGGAGAAGGTCGCCGGGACCGGCGCCGAACCCAAGCTGTGGCACAGCACGCTCCCCGGCCCCGACGCCGACCCGGCGGACTGGGGCAGCACCCTGCTGGACAACGTGGAGCCGTTCCTGGACGACGCGATCCAGGCGCTTCCGCAGCTCATCGAGGCGTACGAGGGCGACGAGCCGGACCTCGTCCTGCACGACATCACCTCGTACCCGGCCCGGGTCCTCGCCCACCGCTGGGGCGTGCCCGCGATCTCCCTCTCACCGAACCTCGTCGCCTGGGACGGGTACGAGAAGGAGGTCGGCGAGCCGATGTGGGAGGAGCCGCTGAAGACCGAGCGCGGTCAAGCGTACTACGCCCGGTTCCACGCCTGGCTGGAGGAGAACGGGATCACCGAGCACCCGGACCCGTTCGTCGGCCGCCCCGCCCGTTCCCTGGTGCTGATCCCCAAGGCGCTCCAGCCCAATGCCGACCGGGTCGACGAGTCGGCGCACACGTTCGTCGGCGCCTGCCAGGGCGACCGGAGTGCCGAGGGCGGCTGGGAGCGGCCGGCCGGTGCCGAGAAGGTCGTGCTCGTGTCGCTCGGCTCGTCCTTCACCAAGCAGCCGGCCTTCTACCGGGAGTGCGTGCGGGCGTTCGGCGGGCTGCCGGGCTGGCACCTGGTGCTCCAGGTCGGCCGGCACGTCGACCGGGCCGAGCTGGGGGACCTCCCCGGGAACGTGGAGGTGCGCTCCTGGGTCCCGCAGCTGGCGATCCTCAGGCAGGCGGACCTGTTCGTCACGCACGCCGGGGCCGGCGGCAGCCAGGAGGGGCTGGCCACGGCCACCCCGATGATCGCCGTACCGCAGGCCGTGGACCAGTTCGGGAACGCGGACATGCTCCAGGCGCTCGGTGTCGCCCGCAAGCTGCTCACCGAGGAGGCCACCGCCGAGGCGCTGCGCACGGCCGCGCTCGCCCTGGTCGACGACCCGGAGGCGGCCCGGCGGCTGACGGAGATCCAGGCGGAGATGGCCGAGGAGGGCGGTACGCGACGGGCGGCCGACCTGATCGAGGCCGAACTGGCCGCCGTCCGGGGAGAGTAGCGACGAGGGCCCGTCGGCCGTGCGCACGGCCGACGGGCCCTCGTCGCTCCGACGAACCCTCACACCCCGACCGACCCGTTCCCCGCGCCGTCCCGGGCCGGCGGCGTGACCGCCGCGGGCGTCTCGTCGTGGGCGAGGCCGCCGGGACACCGGAGGCCGGCCGTCGCGGGAGCGGCGGGCAGCGGCTACAGTTCGCGGAGTCCGCCGGTGCGGACCGCGGCCGTCGCGCCCGCCCCCACGGGGCACGACGGTCGCTTTATCGTGTGCGCATGACGACGACGTACGCGGCGCTGCTGCGCGGGATCAACGTGGGCGGCAAGAAGAAGGTCCCGATGGCCGACCTGCGGGCCCTCATGGCGGACCTGGGCCACACCGCCGTACGCACCCATCTGCAGAGCGGCCAGGCCGTGTTCACCGCGGAGCACGGCACCGAGGAGGAGCTGGCGGCCGGGCTGGCGGACGCGATCGAGGGGCGGTTCGGGTTCGCCGTCGACGTGATCGTGCGCGACCACGCCTATCTGCGGGCGGTCATGGAGCGGTGCCCCTTCCCGGCCGCCGGCCTGGCGCCCAAGCAGCTCCACGTCACCTACTTCTCCGAGCAGGCCGGCGCCGAACGGTTCGCGGAGATCGACCGGGCGGCCTGTCTCCCCGAGGAGTTCCGCCTCGGCGACCGCGCCCTCTACCTCTACGCGCCGGACGGCCTGGGCCGCTCCCGGCTCGCCGAACTCCTGTCCAGGCCCCGCGTCACCAAGGGCCTCGTCGCCACCACCCGCAACTGGAACACCGTCGTCAAGCTGGTGGAGCTGACGGCACCCTGACTCCCTGGCTAAGGTGGGCCGGGAGTACGGGGGAAGGGCGTGTCACCGTGGGGGGAAGGGCGCTGCCGGCGCTGCCGCAGTACCGCAAGGACGGGGTCACCCGCCGACTGTGCGCCTCGGTCCACCTGGACGAGGAACTCGCCCGCTGGACGGACCGGGAACTCACCGGCGACCGGCTGACCTCGCCCGGCCTGACCCTCGGCATCAACTTCGTCGCCCTCGCCCGGCACGCCCGCGCCGCCGTCCTGCGCCGCGACGCGCTGGACAGGCAGCTCACCTGGCTCGCCGCCGCCCTGGCCGGCGCCGTCCTGGTGGGCCTGTGGGGACTGACCGGCGGCCACGGCACGGTCGCCGCGGTCGGGATCTACGGACCGCTCGCCGTCCTCGGCGCCTCCTGGTGGCTGATCCACCGCGCCGAGTCGCAGGCCCGCGACGCGGCCCGCGCGGTGTTCGTGGGCACCGAGAGGGCCGAGAAGCTCGCCCCGCCCGTGGAACCCGAGGCGGAGGCGTGGCTGCACGAACTCAAACGGGCCAACGCGCTGCCCTACGCCGACGCGGCGGCCCTGACCACCCCCTTCGTCGGCAGCGGCACGAAGATCAAGGAGGTGGTCTGGCAGCCCGTCGACGTCAGCCGGCCGGCCGAGGCACCCGGCGGCGGCACGCTCCCGCTGCTCCCCTTCGACGCCGTCGACCTGCACACCTACGTGGCCCGGCAGATGGAGTCCATCGCCGGCCTGGAGGGCCTGCGCGCCAGGAACCGGCTCTACGTCCTCGGCAGCCACGCCCACCTGCTGCCCGAGCTGGTCCCCGACCGCACCGCGCGCCCCCGCGCCCAGGTCCCCAAACAGCTCGTGCAGGCGGGCCTGCACACCCCCGGCGCGGGCATGCGCACCCACCTGTGCCTGGAGCGGGTCGGGGAGGGCGGCCGGATCGTCGTCTGCATGTATCTGCGGGCGATCCTGCACCGGCCCCACCTCACCTGGGAGGTGGCCGCCTATGTGATCCCGCCGCTCGGCGCGCGCTTCGACCGGGTGGACCGGCTGCCGGTGGCCCCGTTCGACCGGTGGTGGAGCCTGGTCGCGTACGCCGGCTCGCACCTCTTTCCCGACCTGCGCCGGGCGCCGGGACGCCGGCGCGCACGCCGGCGCCGGGCGCGGCAGGAGGCGCGGGGGCTGGCCAGGCGGCGGCGGGAGATCACCGACCAGCACCTGCTCGTCGACCACGGCGCCGACGACAGCGTGCGGGCCCGGCTGAGCGACTGGGCGGAGGCGGGGTACGCCGAGCGGATCGACGCGCAGGACTACCTCTTCCGGCTCCAGCAGGGCGGGCTGGTGGCCACCGAGCGCTTCCTGAAGGACCACAACGTCGACACCAGTTCCTTCGACCGGGCGCAGCAGGTCATCAGCACCCAGACCTACAACATCTCCGGTGACATCACCGGGCCCAGCAACATCGGCACCGGCGGTCAGATCACCGTCAACGGCGGGCCGCAGGGCCAGGGAGGCCCGGCGGCGGCGCCGGGGCAGCAGGGAGGACCCACACCATGAGCACGTACAACTTCCACGGGAACATCAGCGGGCCGTCCAACTTCGGCGACCACGGACACATCGAGATCAACAACGGGGCGGACCCGGCCGCGGTGCTGGCGCTCGCGGACCGGCTGGTCGAGCGGCTGCGCGGCGAACACCCCGCGCTGGCGCCCGAGGCCGAGGCCGTCCAGGGCGAGCTGGTGCGCGCCGGGCAGGAGGGGCGGGCCGTCGACCGGGGCCGGATCCGGACGGCCCTGGAGACCATCGGCGTCGGTGTCGCGGCGGGCAGCGGCAGCCTCGCCCTGGCTCAGGAGATCCAGCGGGCACTGGGGCTGTGACGGTCCCTCACCTGGCGTGCACCACCGCCCGCGCCCCCTCCCCGAGGTCCAGTTCCAGACCGGCCCGCAGCGGCACCGTCTGACCGGGCGCGATCCGCTGGAGGGTGCCGTCGGAGCGGTTGCCCGTCCAGGTGCGCTCGGAGCGGTTGGCGATGCCGAACCGGCCCGGCTTCGAGGGGTGTTCCACCAGCTCCGCGACGAGCGCCGCGTCCGAGCAGTCGTGCCGCTCCGGCTCCGGCGCCAGATGGTGGGCCTGCACCCGGGCCGCCCGCCCCAGCCGGATGTGGTGCCCGGCGCGCGGCGGCGGCGTGGTCACCACCAGCCGGGGCGGCAGCACCACCTGGGCCCCGCACCCCCAGCAGTTCCTGGGCGGCGGGTTCTCGCCCGGCTCCGTCATGTTCTGCCGCCCGCACGAGGCGCACTCCACCACCGCGTCCAGCACCGCCCGCAGCGCGTCCCGCCACTCCGACTCGCGCACCCGCGCCGCCGGATCGCGCAGGCCCGTCGTGAAGACCCGGCGGAACAGCTCCCGCAGCCGCTCCGCCGTCGCCTCCCAGGTGGCCAGCACCGTGGTGTGCTCCATGGGGTCGGGGGCGTTGGCGTCGTCGGCCGGATCGAAGACGAACAGCGGGTCACGGCCGTACAGCTTGCGCTCGGCCGCGTCGTCCAGGCAGTGGATGCCCAGCTCGCGGCGGCCCTCGAAGGGGTGGTGGTTCATCAGCAGCATGAACAGCAGCACGGCCAGGGAGTGCAGGTCGGACTGGGTACCGGGCCGGGCGCCCGGGTCGCCGCGCACCAGCTCCGGGGCCATGAACTTCATGGTGCCGGAGATGCCGCTGACGTCGCCCTCCACCACCGCGTTGTCGTTGTCGCAGACCAGCACCTCACCGGTGGCCGGGTCGAAGAAGATGTTGCCCCAGGAGATGTCCCGGTAGGCGACGCCCCGCATGTGCAGCGCCTGGTAGGCCTCCACCGTGTAGAGACAGGCCCGCAGCAGGGCCCGGGTGTTGGTGCGCAGCCGGCGGCGGAACAGCTCGGGCAGCCCCTTGAACCGTTCGGGGCGCAGGTCCATCAGGTAGCCGAAGGAGCCGCGGTACGGACCCACGTGGGCCTCGGGCCACAGGAAGCGGTCGTCGTGGAAGTCGCGGTGCACCAGCTCCCGGACGATCGCCTCCTGCTGGGGCGTCGCCGAGGTCGGGTAGTACCACTTCAGGGCCTTCTCCCCGGTCCAGGTCGCGACCCGGTACACCTCCCCCTGCCCGCCGGCCCCCAGCAGGGCGAGGATCTCGACCTCGTCCCCGTTCTCGGTGGCCAGCCGCGTGCCGCCGTCCAGCATGCCGCTCATCTCTCAGCTCTCCGTCTTCCGTTCCAGTTCCGCCTCGACGCCCGGGTCCGGGGGCCGCAGCGCCGCGGTGAGGGTCGTGTCGTCCCCCGAGTGGCGGGCGGCGTGCGCCAGCCACTCGGGGAGCAGGTGCCGTACCCCCGCGCTGCCGTCCACGGCCAGCCGGCCCTGGAGGTCCTCGACGAACGTCCGGTACCCGTCGGCCGACGCGAAGCTCTTCGACAGCCCGTCCGTCGACAGCACCACCAGCCGCGGCAGCCGGGCCTGCTCGAACACCGGCGCCCAGTGCGTCCGCACCTGACGCCAGGCCCGCGGCCCGCACAGCGAGTCCGTCTCGTCCCCGAGCGCCTCCTCGGCCGGCGCCAACGGCCGCTCCAGCGTGCCGTCGTGCGCCACCACCGCGAGGTCACCGTCCCCGATCTGCCAGGCCACCAGCAGCCAGGGCGTGAGCACCGCGCCGATCAGCGTGGTGCCGTACAGCCGCAGCTTCTCGTCGTCCCCCGGCTCCGGCGCCCCGTCGTCGGCGACCGGCCGGTGCCGGTCCCAGTGCCCGAGCGCCGCCGCGCGCCACTCCCGCACCAGGGCGCGCGGGAAGTCGTCGCGGGCGTACGTCATCAGCCGGGCCGGCCGCCCCGGCCCGTGCGGGTCGCGGGCCGCGCGGCCGAACTCGGCGGCCAGCACCGTGAAACGGTCCACGGCGAACCGCGCGCCCAGCTCGCTGCGGGCGTACGCGGGCGAGCCGTGCCCGTCCGCCACCGCCAGCACCAGCGGGTCGTCCGCGCTGCCCGTCCCCTCGCAGACGTACCAGTCCTGGTTGCACCGCTTGCCGATGCCCCGCACGCTCTCGCCGAGCGTCTCCCAGGGCCGTACCCGTAGCGTCACCACACGTCGTCGTCATCGTCGTCGTCGAGGACCGGCGGGGCGAACGGCTGCTTGACCGTCGGGTCCTCCTGGCCCGCCATCGGCTGCGAGGCCGCCTTCACCGCCGCCGTCGACGCCCACCGGATGGCCGCGGCCAGCTGCTTGCCGTTGTGCGCCTCCAGCGGCTTGAACTCGGGGTTGCCGATGAACTCCTGGAGCACGCCCTTGTCCGCGTCGTGGCCGATCGCGATGGCGATCCGGACCGCCTTGCGGCCCCAGGGCGTCGCGTCGACCGCCGCGAGCCCCGCCCGCCAGTCGTCGGTGGGCACACCGTCCGACACCAGCGCCAGGACCGGCTTCAGCGCGCGCTGCGGCATCGGCGGGGTCTGCAGTTCGCGGGCGGCCAGGGTCAGCGCCTCGCCCAGGTTGGTCATGCCGTCCACCTCGACGTCCTGCCAGGTGAAGTCGTCGACCGGGACCGGCGCCTGGTGCAGCCACTGGGCCGTGGTGGAGAAGGTGATGGTGCGCAGCAGCAACTGCGCCGCCGGGTTGTCGGCCGCCACCGCCCGCATCTCCGGGAGGGCCTCCCGGATCGCGTAGTTCAGCTTGGCGATCTTGTCGCCCTGCATGGAGTACGAGCAGTCCAGCAGCCAGATGAAGTGGACCGGCCGGTTCGCCATGGGCCCGCCGGGGATGTCGCTCACGTGGTTGTCGCCTTTCCGGTAGTCGCGTGGAGGGGAAGGGGTGCGCGCGGGCCCGTCACAGCAGCCACCACACCAGCGCGGCCACCGCTACGGGGGTCAGTGCCAGGGAGGCGATGAACAGCGCCGCCACCAGCCGCCGCCCGCGTCCGATGGATGGGGTCACCCGGGTCATGCCGTCGTGTACGTCCTCTCCGCCGCGCCCCGGGTACGCAGCCCCGAGGCGGCGAGCAGCCACAGCACCGGTTCGGCCGCCCTCAGCTGCTCGCTCTCCAACGGGCCCGCGCAGGTGGCGGCGTGGGCGCTCACCGTCCAGTAGCGCGCCGACCGGAAGTCGTGCCCGAGGGCGCGCACCAGGGGGCCGAGCCCGATCTCGGTGAGCCACTCGTCGATCCGCGCACCGGGCACCGGCAGGGAGGCGAGCCCGTCGATGACGTCCCGCTTGGTGACCACCGCGGCCACCGGCAGCCGGGACCGCCGCCCGGTCAGCGCCGCCAGCTCCCCGGTCAGCCGCTGGTACGTCTCCCAGGGCCCCTGCGCCGACGGGCGGGCGTCCGTCACCAGCCGGGCCTCCTCGGGCGAGAGCAGGCCGCGCACCTTGGGGTCGGCCAGCACGTCGGCGACCAGCACCACCCCGTCCGCGTGCGCCAAGTACCCCTGGCCGCGCACCCGTTCGGCCTCGCTCACCGACTCGCCCATCGGGTCGTACAGGTACAGCAGCCGGCGCCGCCGGCCCCGGCGGACCAGCAGCATCAGGGCGCGCGGCTGCCCGCCGGTCGTGGCGTGCGCCCAGCCGGTGCGCCGTACCTCCTGGGCCAGGCCGGTGGCGGTGCGCCGGTCGTCGTCCGAGGCGTACTCCACCGACAGCCCGCCGCGTCGCGCCCACGCCTGGAGTCCCTCCGTCATGGCCGTCATCAGCATTGTCTTGCCGGACGAGGTGCCGCCGATCAGCGGCGCGTGCACCACGCGGGTGGTGGCGGCGGCCTCGGGCAGCCACCGCTCGCAGTACGGGCAGTACGCCGTGAGCCCGCCGCCGCCCGCGAGCCGGCCGGTGGGCAGCCGGTGCCCGCAGTCGCAGACGTGCCACAGGGCGCCGTACCGGCCGGGCCGCAGCGCACGGTGCTCGGCGCGGCAGTTCGGGCAGTGGTGCAGGGCCAGCGGCACGGGGCGGTAGCAGCCGGGGTGCGGGCACTTGACGCGGATGCCGCGCAGCAGCCGCCGGCCCCGCTCCAGCCCGCGCAGCGCCGGTACGGACGCCGCCCAGCCCAGCCAGACCAGCCCGAGCAGCAGGGCGAACACCGTGAGTACGGCGGTCAGGGCGGCGCAGGCCAGCACGGCGCCGAGGGCCGCGCCGGCGGCGGTGCCGGGGGCGACGAACACCGCCAGCAGGAACCGGTTGACCGGGATGTCCACCCGGCGCCCGTCCGGCCGCCGTCCGGTGAACAGGTTGCGGGCGGTCCGCCGCAGCCACCGGTCGACGAGGTTCCGCCAGACGGTCCGCAGGCCGTGCCGGGCGGCGGTCGACGCGTCAACCCACATCTGCCGCCACCAGTAGGCGAGCTGCGCGGGCTCGGGCTGCTTCGCCGTCCGCAGCCGCCCGTCGCCGTCCCCCGTTCGCCACGGCCCGAGCCGCCGCCAGACGGCACCCAGCCCGGCCGCCGCCAGCTCCCACACCGTCCGGCCGGCGCACACGCCCACGGCGATCAGGGCGGTCCAGCCGCCGAGGAGGAGGAGCGGGGCGAGGTCGGAGGTCATGGGGTTCCCCCGTCGCGCTTCGGCGGTGTCGCGGGCGTCACGGGCGGCCCTCCTCGGCCGGCGGCTCGATGTCGCCGTGCCGCACGGGCGGGCGTTCGGCGCGGCGGTTGCGGCCGGAGAAGCGGCCCGCCAGGCGGCCGAGGGTGCCCGGCCGGTTCCAGGAGCGGAACGCGTCGAGCCTGCCGCCGCCCGCCTGGCCGAGGGCGTCCTCGATCCCGGCCAGGTCCGCCGCGGGCAGCGCCCGCACCACCGGACGCAGCACCTTGGTCAGCAGGGCGGTGCGCGTCTCGTCCCAGGCCGGGTGGGTGCCGGGGCAGGCGCTCCAGGCGCAGAAGCAGGCGGCGGCGTACGCCGGTGACGTCCGCAGCCGGTCCCGTACCCGCTCCGAGCGCCCCGCCCGTTCGTACGCCGCCAGCAGCCGGGGCTCGCCCGACCGGGCCAGCCCGTACAGCTCGCTGTCCGGCGCCGGGCCGTCCACCAGCCGCCGGGCCAGCGCGGCACAGACCCGCTCCGTCACGGTGTCCGGCACCGGCTCGGCGGCCCCGTCGCGCAGGTCGAGCGCCCGGCCGACCCACTCCTCGCCCTCGCCCTCGGTGCCCAGCAGCCCCGTGAACTCCAGCAGGAGCAGCGCCGCCCGCTGTCCCGGCCGCAGCTCCGTCGGGAAGCAGCGCAGCAGGTCGGCGGCGAGGACGGGGACGTCCGGGTCGTCCGGGGGCGCGGCGAGGGCGGCGTCGACCAGGACGTCGCGGGTGCCGGCCGCGCGGTGGATGTCCGAGCCCAGCTGGTTCAGCAGCAGACTGGCCTCCTGGGCGGTCGGCAGCTCGCCCGGCCACACCAGGTGCAGGGCGGTTCCCAGGACGGCCGGTTCGGCGTGCGGCGAGACCGCGGCGGCACGCAGCACCCCGTGGAACCGGGTGAGCCGGTCGCCCGGCTCCCGCGCCTCGGGCGGCAGCACGCACATCCGCAGGTGCGGAAAGCCCGGCTGCAACGCGACGGGCAGCCGCGAGCCGGCGAGCCGCCGGGAGACGGCGACCGGGTCGGCGGCGGCCAGCGCGTCCAGGGCGCCGAACAGGGCGATGCGCAGGGCGGGATGCCCCTCGACGGCGTCGAGCAGGGCGGGCGGACAGCCGTCGGACTCCCCGGCGGGGTCGGCGGCGTCGCGCGCGGCGCCGGGCCGGAGGGCGTCGGGGGCGGGGTCCGTGGTCCGGTACGCGGTGCCGTACGCCGTGCCGTGCGGGGCAGCACGCCAGGCGCCTTCCGCGTCGGTCCCGGCGGTGCCGTACGCCGTGCCGTGCGGGGCAGCACGCCGGGCGCCTTCCGCGCCGGTCCCGGCGGTGCGGTAGGTGCTGGTCCCGGCGGTGTCGTACGCACCGGTCCCCGCGCTGCCGTAGACGCCGGAGCCCGCGCCGCCCTGCCCACCGGCCCCCGCGCCGCCCTCCCCGCCGGACCCGGCGGCGGAGCCGTCCGGCCCCGCCACCAGTGCCCGCGACAGCCGCCCCGCCAGCTCCGGCAGCAGGTCCTGGCAGTCGACGTCGAGGAGGTCGGCGGTGCCCAGCAGGAGCAGGGGCCGGCCGACGGCGGGCTCGCGCGGGTCCGCGATGCCGGACCGCAGCGGCGCGGCCAGCGTCCGGGCCAGCTCGTCCCGGACCACCGGCGTCAGCGACCCGGCGCGCAGCGCGGGCACCGGCCCGCCGCCGAGCACCGCCGAGGTCAGCACCCGCCCGGCCAGCGGTGCCGTCACGGCGGTCGGCAGCCGTCCCTCGACCCGGTCCAGCAGCGCGGCCAGCGCGGCCCG
This sequence comes from Streptomyces sp. NPDC090994, assembly GCF_044768905.1. Taxonomy (NCBI): domain Bacteria; kingdom Bacillati; phylum Actinomycetota; class Actinomycetes; order Kitasatosporales; family Streptomycetaceae; genus Streptomyces; species Streptomyces sp. NPDC090994. The sequence continues at coordinate 11,354 of NZ_JBIVWS010000015.1, read as the reverse complement.
TTCGGCACCGGCGTCCTGCGAGGACGTACCGGACGTACCCCCTTCGTCGCCGCCGGACGCGCTCAGCACGCCGATCAGCGCCGTCAGCGTCGCCTCGGGCAGCGACCCGACCCGCTCCCCGGCCCAGCGGGCGGCGGCGGCCCGGGCGTCGGCGCGCAGCCCGACCCCGGCGGCCAGCGCCGACGCGGCGAGGCACCCGAGGTCCAGCGAGGCGTCCCGGAACAGCTCCGGACGCGCCGCGCACCACACCCGCGCGCAGGTGTCGGCCCACGCGTCCGGGACCGTACCGGCCGAACCGCTCGCGGGCCGGGTGCAGTCGTGGACCCGCAGCCGGTGCCCCGGCGCGCACGGCTCGGACGACGGCAGCGCGCCGACGATCTGCTGGCGGGCCTGCTGCGGCCGGCGCGTGTACGTCGTGAAGGTCAGCCGGTGCGCCACCTCCCGGGGCAGCACCGCGCAGGCCAGCGCGATCCACTGGGCCACGGCCGCGCTGTCGTGCTCCACCAGCACCACCTGGCAGGCGTCGGGGTCCTCGGCCAGCACCCGCAGGTCGGCGAAGAACGCGGCGAGCCGGTCCGCGCGGGACGCGGCGAAGGCGACCAGGGCGTCCCGGCGCAGCAGCCCCGACGGCTCCAGCCGGTCCACCGGCACGGGCCGCCGGTCGGCGGGCGTGGCGTCGGCCCAGCGCGGCGACTCCCACGCCGTGATGGGCAGCGCCCCGTCCGGCAGCCGCGTCCCCGGCGGCAGGTACAGGGCGTGCGCGTGGAAGTTGCCCCAGCGCCCGCTGTAGTCGGCGCCGGTGTAGACGGTACGGCTCAGCAGCCGTCCCCCGTCGGAGAGTTCGTGGAAGCCCAGCGCCTTCGGGAAGTCCCGCAGCTGCGCCGCGTCCGGCCGGGCCGGCAGGTCGCGCGGCGGCTCGTACCCGATGAGCTGCTCGGCCTCCCGCAGCAGCCCCTGCGGTACGCCGGGACTGACCGCGGTGAACCGGAACCCCGAGCCGTCGGGCCCGGGCGGCGCGGACGTGTAGTGCAACTGGGCGAGGCTCACTCGGTCCGTCCCTTCCCGGCGCCGCGCACCCGCAGCAGCCCCCGGCGGCTCAGCAGCCACAGCAGCGGATCCTCCACCCGTACCGGCCGCGGCCCCGACTTCGGGGCGTCCGCCGGGGCGTCGGCCGGGGGCGGGGCGCCCAGCGCCGACAGGCCGAACAGGGACACCTCGGCGAAGTCCAGCTCCAGCCGCCGCAGCAGCGTCCCCGAGTCCCAGTCGGCCAGCAGCGACCGCATCTCCTCGTGCACGGCCAGCCGGTCCACGTCGTCGTAGACGCCCTCCCGGTGCGGGGCGTTGGACAGCAGCGGCGAGTGCGGGTCGAGCAGCGCCCCGAGCATGTCCGTCTTGGTGACGGCCACCGCGATCGGCGTGCCGACCCGGCCCCGGGCCCCGCGCCGGCCGTGCGCGCGCAACTGGGTCGCCAGATCGGCGGCGATCTGCTCCGGCGGGGCCTCCACCGCGGGCAGCGGCGGACCGTCGTGCACTGGCAACCGGTCCCGTACGGAACCCAGTTGCAGCGGATCGACCAGCATGATGATGCCGTCGGCGGCGCTGAGGTAGCGGGTGTAGCGGTCCATCGCCTCCGCGTCCGCGAGGTCCTCGCCCGCCGCGTCGAAGAAGACCAGCGTGGTGTGCCGGGTGCCGCCGCCCGGCCGGCCGCGCCGGGGCAGGCTCAGCCGGTACAGCAGCGGGTCGCTGAAGCCGAGCGCCGCCGGGCGGGTGGCGTCCGGCAGCCGCAGCCGCTCGTAGAGGTCCTCGGCCATCTCCTTGTCGCGCCGCTGCGTACTCGCGCCCATCGCGGCCAGCGAGGCGTGGTACGCCTGCCCGACGCGCTGGTTCAACTCGTTGACCAGGACGGATACGTACGTGCTCTTGCCCGACGCCTTCGCGCCGACCAGCGCGATGATGCGGCTGTCCTGGTCGCAGTATTCGCTGGGCAGGTCGTTGTGGCAGGTCCCGCAGACCCGGACCGTCGTGCCGACCCCGCACTTGGGGCAGGGCACGTTGCCGGCCGAGCGGCCGAGCGCCCGGCTCACGCTGCGCGGCGCGTGGAAGACGGGGCCGCGCATCCGGGCCGCCGGGGGAGCGGCGGGCCCGGTGAACCCCGCCCACACGTCGTCGCGCACCGGACCGCAGGGCGCGCCCCGCACGCCGCTCGGCATCATCTGGCAGCGGTAGGGCAGCCGGGCCGCCGAGGCGCGGGTGAAGCAGTAGGGACAGGTGACGGTCGTCATGGCTCAGCGCACCACCAGGCTCGTGGGGGAGGGTTCTTCGAGGCGTACGGCCGTGGCGTGCTCGCCGAGCAGGAAGCCGCGCAGGGTGTAGGGGGCGGGGACGGGCGCGGCCGGCAGCTCCTGCTCGACCGTGCCGCCGTGCCGGGTGAGGTCGCGGCCGGCGATCCGCAGCACGGTGGTGCCGTCGCTCGCGTCCCGGGGGCGCAGGGTGCCGCCGCGCACCACGCACACGAACTCGGGCAGGTCCGCGCCGGCCGGGTCCGGGCCCAGCAGGGTGACCCGCAGCAGGGCCCGGCGGCGGCTCCGGGGCAGGAACCGGCCCGGCGAGCGCACCAGTTGGTAGCCGATGGCGGTGTCCGCGGCGAGCAGGACCTCGGCGGTCGCGGCGGGCAGCACCACCGCCTCCGGTACCTGGGAGGCGACCGAGGCGCGCAGGCGCACCGCGTGCGGGCCGACGGGCAGCCGCAGGCCACCGCGCCGGTACGCGTGCGCGGTGACCGTCCGCTCGCCGCCCTCGTCGGCGCCGGCGGTCTCCGGACCCGGCAGGGGCTCCCAGGCGACGGTGACCTGTCCGGTGCCCTCGGGCCAGTCCAGGGTGACGGCGGCCTCCCCGTCCGGCAGCCGGCGGGCGGCGAGGGCGGTGACGGGACGCAGGACCTCGACGTCGACGACGGGCCCGGCCAGGGCCCGGTCGCCCCGTACGGCCACGGCGGCGACGCGCAGGTGCCCGCCCCGGCGGGGGCGTACGGTCCGGGAGGGCTCGGGTGCGGGTCCGTCCGGGTCCGGGTGCGCCGTCCCGGACGGTTCGGGCCCGGGTTCGTCCAGGCGGGGCGGCAGTTCGTCGGTGCGCAGTTCGGTGCCGGGCGCCGGCGCGTCGCCGGGCCACTCCACCAGCCGGACGTCGGCGCCCGACGCCCCGGTCCAGCCGAACCGCAGCGCGTCGCCGTCGGGTTCGGCGGTGAGCGTGCCGACCGGCTCCGGCCAGGGGTGGACGGTACGGGTGAGCAGGCGGCCCGGCGAGGCGACGGACGTGCCGTCGGGGGCCCGGTAGTGGCAGCTGACCCGGAACGCGTGGGCGCCGACGGCCAGCCCCGTCGCGGTGAGCCCGTCGGAACGGGCGTCCAGCCGCTCGGCCGCGCTCCGCGGCCCCGTGTGCTCCACCGTCACACTGGTGGCGCCGGGCGGGCACGTCCACGCGCACGTCACCCGCCCCGGCCCGTCGGTCACGGCCGGGTCGCCCACCTCCGGGGTGACCGGCAGCCGGTGCGACACGAGGGGCGGCCCGGCCACCTGGCCGTCGCGCAGCGGCAGGGCGGCGTAGCGGACCGTGGTGCCGGGCACGACCTTCGTGTCCCGGGCGGTACCGGCCAGGGCGGGCACCTCGCGGTGTCCGGTGGCGCCCCGCTCGTCCTTCAGCAGACACAGCAGCCGCCAGGAACCGGTGCCCGCGTCGTTCTCGACGGGCCACGCCAACGCGACGTGGCCGAGGGCGAGTTCGGTACGCAGGGGAGCGGGGCGGCCGGGTTCGGGCCGGTGGACGCGGATCAGCCCGTGCAGCGCCCGCCGGTCGTCCGCGGCCTGGCCCAGCGCCCGCAGATACTGCTCCGTGGCCGCCTCGGTGTCCCCGCGCCGTACGGCACGCCGGGCCGCCTCCAGCGCCGACTCCAGGGCGGCGAGCCGGCCGGCCAGCTCCGTCCGCAGCGCCCGCAGCGCCGGGTCGTCGCCCTGCGGCAGCCGCTCCAGCAACATGCGGGCCCGGTACAGGCGGCGCTCCTCCCAGGCGTCGGCGAGCGACTCCGCGGCGGCCCGCTGGCCCCGGTCGAGGACGGGCCGCACCCGGGCCGCCGCCAGCAGCCCGGCCGCCTCACCGGCGTGGATGCCCGACTCGGCGATGGCCTGCTGCCACTGGTCCGGCGCGCGGTCCTGCACCAGGCCGATCAGCTGGTAGAGCACGATCCGGCGCAGCGCCAGCGGGTCGCGCCGGTGCGCCACGGCCAGCAGCCGCGCCAGCTCCGCCGCCGGACCGGCGCCGCGGGCGACGCGGTCCAGCAGCGCGCCGTCCACCCGTCGGTGGCCGCGCGGGCCGGACGGCACGGCCAGCCCGTCCAGGACCCGCAGCCCGCCGCCGGACGGTAAGAGGATCTCGGCCGCGTGCCGGGCGCCCGCCGCGTGCTGGGCGGCGGCGAGTTCGGCGTAACCCGGGACGAGCGGACTCAGCGGCAGCCCCGACAGCGCACCCGGCAGCCCCAGATGATGCCCGAATACCCGACCTGCCCCCACCTGTGCTGTTTCCCCCCGCGCTCGTTCTGCGAAGAACCATCCCAGCAGATCGGTGACCGGGGAGGGAAGACTTTTCCGTAACCCGCGCACGCCGGACCCGAGACCCGCGCATCCGCACTCCCCGAACTCCGCCCCCGCGCCCCGCGCACACCACCTGCTCCCCCGCCCTCGGCTCCCGCCGGGAGCCGAGGGCGGGGGAGCAGATCGTCACGCCGGCGGCCGGGTGAGCCTGGCGGCCACGGCGTCAAGGACCCACTCCAGGCCGGTGGCGAAGGCGGTCCCGGCGTCCACGTGCGTGCCGTCGTGCACGGCCCTGGACAGTGCCGGGAAGCGGCCGGTGGCCAGCGTCCTCGTCACGTGCGGGCCACGGGCGCGCTGCCAGTCGCCCTTGGACAGGCCCGTGGCACGCTCGGCCCGCAGGTCGGCGGCCTCGCGCCGGATTGCGCCGGTGAAGTAGGCGCTGACGGTCTCCACGGCACGCAGGACGGTGTCGATGTCGGCGAGGCCGTCGAGCGCGGACAGCGTGGCCTCGGACACGGCGAGGCCGTTCGGCCCCAGGGCCGGGCGCCCGCCGAGCAGGTCGGCCAGCCACAGGTGCCGCAGAGCGGCCCGCCTGGTGCGGTGGGCGAGCACGCGCAGCGCCTCCCGCCAGTCACCGGGCCGCTCCTCGGGGAGGATCTCGGCGTACACCTCGTCCACCATCAGGTCGAACAGCTCCTGCTTGGTGGAGATGAATCCGTACAGCCGCATCGGGCCCGCGTTCAGCCGGGCGGCGACCTTGCGCAGCGACACCGCCTCCAGCCCGCCCTCGTCGGCCAGTTCGATGGCGGCGGCGACGATCCGCGCCCGGTCGAGCGGCACGGGGCGGGGCGGCGGCTCCGGCCGGTCCCAGACAGTCATGGTCACGCCGTTCCGTTGTGAGCGTCACAGGGTGCCGATACGGTGTATCAGGAGACAGCGTATAGCCGTGGTCGGGGGTGGCCCCGCCGGCCTCACCTTCGCCCGTGTCCTGCACCGCCACGGCCACCCCGTCACCGTCCTCGAACGCGATGCCGCCCCCGACGCCCGCCCCCCGGGCGGCACCCTCGACCTGCGCGAAGGGCAGGGCCAGCGCGCGCTGGAAAGGGCGGGGCTGCTCGCGGAGTTCCAGGCGCTGTCCCGTCCCGAGGGGCAGGCCATGCGCATCCTGGACACGGACGGGACCGTCCTGCGCGACTGGCGGCCGGCTCCGGACGAGCGGGCCAACCCCGAGATCGACCGCGGCCAACTCCGTGACCTGCTGCTCGGCCCCCTCGACGTCCAGTGGGGCCGGGGCGTGGCGAAGGTGGTGCCCGGGGGCCCGGACGGCGTGCGGGTCCACTTCGAGGACGGGCGGCAGGAGACGTACGACCTCGTGGTCGGCGCGGACGGTGCCCGGTCCCGGGTCCGCCCGGCCGTCTCGCCGGTGACGCCGCACTACACCGGCGTCACCACCGTCGAGACCTCCCTCGACGGCGTCGACACCCGCCACCCCGGCCTCGCCCGGCTGATCGGCGACGGTTCCGTGGCCGTGTACGGCGTGAACCGCGCCCTCGTCGCCCAGCGCAACAGCGGCGGCCACGTCAAGGTGTACGCCCAGTACCGCGCCCCGCTGGACCGGCGCCCGGCCCCGGAGCGGGACCCGGACCCGGCCGACGCCGAGGCCGACGCCGAGGCCGTACGGTCGGCCCTGCTGGCCCTGTTCGACGGCTGGGCCGCCCCCGTCCTCGACCTCCTCCGCCACGGCAGCGCGTTCGTCCGCCGCCCCCTGTACGCCCTGCCCGTGGCCCACACCTGGACCCACGTCCCCGGGGTGACGCTGCTCGGCGACGCCGCCCATCTGATGCCGCCGCTGGGGGCGGGCGCCAACCTCGCGATGCTGGACGGCGCCGAACTCGCCGAGTCCCTCGCCACCGGGCCCGACGATCCGGACGGCACCGTCCGCGCCTTCGAGGAACGGATGTGGGCCCGGGCCGCCCGGTGGGCGGAGATCACCACGGCCGGACTGGAACGCCTGGTGAGCCCGGACCCCGCCGCGGCCCTCGCCCTCTTCGAGCAGGTCCAGCAGGTCCAGCAGGGCTGACGGCAGGGCCCGGCAGCGGCGGCGAGGGCCGGCGTCACGCCCCGACGGCCACCCGCGCGGACGCTCCCACGGCCCCCCGCCCGGACGCCCCCACGGCCACCCGCGCCGCCTCGTACCGCTCCACCAGCAGCCGGGCCACCTCGGGCGCCGGACCGAGCACGTCCGCCAGCACGTCGGCCTCGGCCGCGCCGCGCGCGATGCGGTCCGGCAGGCGGCCGGGGGCCAGGACGTACGGGGCGACGGCGATCCGCGCGCAGCCGAGGTCGCGCAGTTCGCGCACCGCCTGTTCGGTGCGCGGCAGGGATGCGGAGGCGAACGCGGGCCGCACGGCGCACCAACCGGTGTGCCGCCACTCCCGCGCGATGTCTGCGATCACCGCGATCGCCTCCGGGTCGGTGGACCCCGCCGAGGCCAGTACGACCCCGGTCGAGGACTTGTCGGCGGGCGTCAGGCCCGCCTCGTACAGCCGCCGCTCCAGCGCGGCCAGCAGCAGCGGGGACGGTCCCAGCACCTCGGCCTGCCGGATCCGCAGCCGGGGCGGCGCGTCCGCGAGGACCGCCGGGATGTCCGCCTTGGCGTGGAAGGCGCGGGTCAGCAGCAGCGGAAGGGCCACGACGTCCCGGACGCCCTCCGTCGCCAGGGACTCCAGCACCCCCGGCACCGAGGGCACGTTGAAGTCCAGGAACCCGGTCTCCACCCGGACGTCCGGGCGCAGCGAACGGACCCGGCGGACCAGGGCGTGCACGGTCGCGGCGTGCCGCGGATCGCGGCTGCCGTGGGCGATGACGAGCAGGACCGGTCGGGACATGACGCGTTCAGCTCCTCACCAGCAGGCCGCGGCCGCGCAGCACCCACCGCTCCAGCGGGCTGAAGACCAGCAGGTCGACGGCGATGCCGACGACCAGGATCAGCCCGATCGCCTCGAACACCATGGCCATGTCGCTGGCGTTGCGGCCGTTCTCCAGCAACTGCCCGAGCCCGACGCCCAGGTCGGGGAAGGACGCGATGATCTCGGCGGCCATCAGCGACCGCCAGGAGAACGCCCACCCCTGCTTCAGGCCGGCCACATAGCCGGGCAGCGCGGCCGGCAGCGTGATGTGCCAGGTGCCCTTCAGCCCCGTCGCGCCCAGCGTGCGCCCGGCCCGCAGGAAGACCGGGGGGACCTGGTCGACGCCGGAGACCAGCCCGTTGGCGATGGACGGGACCGCGCCGAGCAGGATCACGGCGTACATCATCGAGTTGTTCAGCCCCAGCCAGATCACGGCCGGCGGCACCCAGGCCACCGACGGCAGCGACTGGAGGCCGGACAGGATCGGGCCGATCGCCGCCCGCACCCACCGCACCCGCGCCACCAGCAGCCCCAGCGGCGTGCCGATCAGCAGGGCCAGCAGGAAGCCGGACAGGCCGCGTGAGACGCTGGTCCAGATGTAGCCGAGCAGGGTGCCTTCGAGCCAGGCCTGGTGCACCACGTGCCACACGTCGGCGGGCGCGGGCAGCTTGGTCGGGTCGTCGACGATCCCGAAGGAGATCAGCGCCTGCCACCCGGCCAGCACCAGCAGTACGGCGACGACCGGCGGCAGCACCTTCTGGGTGAGCGTCTGCCGGAAGGACGCGGTACGCCCCGGCTGCCGGGTCTCCAGCGCGTCGAGGCCCGCCTCCAGACCGGCGAGGTCGCCCGTGTCCTGCTTCACCGGCGTCGTGCCGGTGCCCGGTGTCGTGTCAGTGCCGGCCATGACGACGGATCTCTCCCCGCAGTTCTTCGGTGATCTCGACGGACAGTTCCGCCACCGCCGCGTCCTCGATGCGGCGCGGGTGCGGGAGGTCCACCGTCCACTCCCGGGCGACCCGGCCGGGGCGGGAGGACAGCAGCACGACCCGCTCGGCGAGCCGGACGGCCTCGCGCACGTTGTGCGTGACGAACAGGACGGACAGTTTCGTCTCGCGCCAGATCCGGGTCAGTTCGTCGTGCAGCACGTCACGGGTGATCGCGTCCAGCGCGGCGAACGGCTCGTCCATCAGCAGCAGCCGGCTCTCCTGGGCGAGCGCGCGGGCCATGGCGACCCGCTGGCGCATCCCGCCGGACAGCTCGTGCACCCGCTTGCCGTACGCGCCGCCGAGCCGGACCAGCGTGAGCAGTTCCTCCGCCTTGTCCCGGCGCTCGGACTTCGGTACGCCGCGCAGCTTCAGGGCGAGTTCGACGTTCTTGCCCGCGGTCAGCCACGGGAACAGGGCGTGCTCCTGGAACATCAGCGCCGGGCGCCCGTCCGTGTCGATCGTCCCGGCGCTGGGCCGGTCCAGGCCCGCCACCAGGTTCAGCAGCGTGGACTTGCCGCAGCCCGAGGCGCCGAGGAGGGTGACGAACTCGCCGGGCGCGACGTCGAGGCTGACGTCGTCCAGGACGAGCTGCTGCCCGGCCGGGCCCGCGAAGGACTTCGAGACGTGCGTGATCCGGGCGGCGTGGGTGGCCGCCTCGGTGCCGTCGGCGGCCTGGGCGAGGGTCGTGGCCATGGTCGTCACCTCCTGGGACGGGTAGGGGAAGGGGCGGGAACGGAGCTACTCGACGCCGAGCCCGGCGTCGTCCACCGCGGGCTCGCCCTCGGCCGCCAGGACCTTGTCGAGCAGCGTGAGGTCGTAGATGCCCTTGAGGTCGGTGTCCTCCAGCAGCCCGGCCCGTACGGCGTGCCGGGCCTGGACGTCGAGGGTGGCGGCCAGCGGGTCGTCGGTCACGTGCAGCGACTCCCAGGCCGGGTCGAGGACGCCGGCGGGCAGCGCCTTGCCGGAGTCGGCCGCCAGCTGCTCGTTGGCCGCGGCCTTCGCCGCCTCGGGGTGGGCCTCGATCCAGCGGTTGGTCTGCACCGAAGCCCTCAGCACCGTCTCGACGGCCTTCGGATGCTCCTTCAGGAACTCCTGCGACACCACGATGTTGGTGATCACGAACTTCTTGTCCGGCCACAGGTCGGCCTCGTCGACCAGCACCTTGCCGCCCTCGGCGACCAGCCGGGACGCGGTCGGCTCCGGCACCCAGGCGCCGTCCACCGAACCGGTCCGGAAGGCGTCCGGGGTGACCTTGTTGTCGCTGCGTACGACGGTGACGTCACCCCGGCCGCTCTGCGCGTCGACCTGCCAGCCCTGCTCAGCGGCCCAGTGGAGGAACGCCACGTCCTGGGTGTTGCCGAGCTGCGGGGTGGCGATCCGCTTGCCCTCGACGTCCGCGACCGACGTGATCCTCTCGGGGTTCACCACCAGCTTCACCCCGCCGGAGGCCGAACCGCCGACGATCCGCAGGTTCTTCCCGCCCGACCGGACGTACCCGTTGACCGCCGGGGACGGCCCGATCCAGCCGATGTCGATCGACCCCGAGTTCAACGCCTCGATCTCGGAGGGACCCGCGTTGAAGACCGCGTACCTGGCCTCCGTGCCGCCCAGCGCCTTCTGGAAGAAGCCCTTGCGGTTGCCGACCAGGGCGGTGGCGTGGGTGACGTTGCCGAAGTAGCCGATCCGGACCGCGTCCAGACCGTCGGTCTTCGGCGCCCCCGCGACCACCTTGACGGTGTCGTCCACCGTGGCCTGCGACCCGTAGCCGCAGGCGGCCAGGGCGAGCAGGGGCAGGACGGCGACGACCGTCAGAGCGCGACGCGCGGCGGAGACCATGGTCAGAAGTCCCACCCGTCGTCGTCCGCCTCGGCCGTGACCGGCTCCGGGGACGCGAAGGACTCGCCGACCATGCCCGCGGTGAGCGTGGTGCCGTCGGCCGGGTCGATCAGGATGAACGAGCCCGTGCGCCGGGAGTCGGCGTAGGAGTCGGCGGGCAGCGGCTCGGCGGTGCGGATCTTCACCCGGCCGATGTCGTTGGCGACGAGCTGCCCCGGGTGCGGGTGCAGGGACAGGTCGTCGAGGGTGAGCCGGGCCGGGATGTCCTTGACGATCGCCTTCACCGTGCGCGTGCCGTGCTTGAGCAGCACCCGGTGGCCGACGGTCAGCGGCTGGTCGGCGACGTGGCAGACGGTCGCCTCGACGTCCTGCGTGGTGGCCGGCGCGTCCTGGGCGGGCACGATCAGGTCGCCCCGCGAGACGTCGATGTCGTCCTCCAGGAGCAGCGTCACCGACTGCGGCGTCCACGCCACGTCGACCGGCTCGCCGAGCAGGTCGATCCCGCTGACCTTGGTCGTCCGCCCCGACGGCAGCACGGTGACCGGGTCGCCGACGCGGAAGGAACCGGCGGCGATCTGACCGGCGTACCCCCGGTAGTCGGGGTGCTCGGCGGTCTGCGGCCGGATCACGTACTGCACGGGCAGCCGGGCGTGGCAGTGCGCCAGGTCGTGGCTGACCGGCACGGTCTCCAGGTGCTCCAGGACGGTCGGGCCGCCGTACCAGTTCATGTGCGCGGACGGCTCCACCACGTTGTCCCCGACCAGCGCCGAGATCGGGATCGCGGTGACCTCGGGGACGCCCAGCTCGGTCGCGTAGGCCGTGAACTCCTCGGCGATGGCGGCGAACACGGACTCCTCGTAGCCGACCAGGTCCATCTTGTTGACGGCGAGGACGGCGTGCGGGACGCGCAGCAGGGCGGCGATGGCGGCGTGCCGGCGGGTCTGTTCGACGACGCCGTTGCGGGCGTCGACGAGGATGACCGTCAGCTCGGCGGTGGAGGCGCCGGTGACCATGTTGCGGGTGTACTGCACGTGCCCGGG
>NZ_JBIVWS010000014.1:0-199898 GCF_044768905.1 Streptomyces sp. NPDC090994 | reverse complement strand
CCTGCGCTTCTTCGACTTTCGCGGCTACCACGAACTCAACCGCGAACACGGGCGTTCCTGACTCGATCACCTCACCAGCGCAAGTTCAGAGAAGCCCGGATCCTCGTGCGCGCAGGGCTGCTGGAGTACTGCTCCGACACCGCCCGCGCCGAGTCCGACGATGTCCTCGGCCTGCTCATCACCCGGATGCGCAGCTACAGCGAACGGCAGTCGACCGGCGAGTTCTTCACTCCGGCGGCGGCTGCCAACAACGTCGGCGACATCCTTCTCTCCAGCGACCGCAGGCCCGGCGATCTGCTCCTCGAACCCGCGGCTGGGACGGGCACGATGACCCGGGCCGCCGCTGCCACGATGCGGTACTTCGGCGCCGACCCCGCCGAGTACCGCTGGTGGCTGAACGACCTCGACCCACTCAACGCCGCGTGCTGCGCCGTGAACGCGCAGCTCTGGAGGCTCGGCCCGCACGTGACCGTCTCCTGCGGCGATGCCCTGAAGCATCCCCGGCTTCTGGAGCAGGCCGTACAAGGGCGCGCCGAGCGGGCGAGCGCCGAGCAGAAGGCCCGGCCGGTGCTGTACCCCACCACGACCCGCCCGCCGTTCTGGCCGTGGCAGTTCGTTCCATCCTCCTGACCCGACGCGGCGGCCGTGCCGCATCCCGCGGCCGGCCGCCGCTCACCTCCTCATCCCTGCACGAAACGGAGCCTTCTCATGGCCATCAACACCACACCGCCGCCCGCCATCGCCACCTTGGTCCCCGACTCCGAGGGACACGGGACGGTCCTGCGGATCGTCTACGCCCACCACCTGGACGGCGAGTCCCTGGCCCTCCAGCTCTTCCACCGGTACGTCCACCGCTTGCAGGCCGGCACCCAGCTCCCGGACGAGATCACCCGCGCCGAGGTGATGGCCCTCCTCGGCGAACAGGGCGCGGATTGTGCCGAGGGCTGGCACTCATCTGCGAACGAGCCCACCGAGGAGGCCTCGGACGAGGCGTGGCAGTGGGTCCGCGCGCAGGTGAACCGCCTGTTCCCCGGACTGTCCTGGAAGGTCGAGCCCGACCGGCGCATGAACATCCCTGGTGTCGACGCCGACAAGGTCGCCGACATCGTGATCCGGGCACGCCCCCTGGCATCGGACGTGACCCGCCCCGCGACCATGTTCGATCCCGCGCTCACCTACTACGCGGACGGAACGCACGTGGTCATGCGGGCCCGGGGGACGGAACGCTCCGGGCACACCTTCGGCATGGCGGAGGGCGCCGCCCCGTACGCTTTCCAGGCCGTGCGGTGGGATGACGGCGGCGCTGACCTCATCGCCCCGCACGTGCTGCATCGCGTCGAGGGCCAGACCCAGGACGGTGCGGCTTAGGCGACCGCAGGGGCCGGCGTGCGGAGGGGCGCGCCGCCGCTCCTGGGCTTCTCCGGCGACCAGGTTCGCCGAAAGGGGAGACACAACGGGGCGGGGTGGTCAGGTACTTGTGACGGCCCGACCCAGGAGCGAATGTTGCGTATTCCAATTCCAGCATGTATTGTAGTTGTCATGAGGGCGGGAAGCCGCCCCACACCAAGCCAATTCCGAAGGGGCCGCTTCGCGCGGCTCGCCCTGGCTGTGGCTCTCCCCTCGACGGCCGGGGCCGTGAGGCCCGGACCGACACCCCCCGTCCGGTCCGGGCCTCGCCCCCTCACCAAGGCCCCAAGGAGACGACGTGACCATACGGACGAACACGGCCTCAACCCTGAACAGGGCTCCGGCGTATCGCCTCCAGCTTGTCTTCGATGCCGGGCCCACGATGCCAATGTGGGGACCGCTGCTGCGGGAGCTGCGCCAGTCCCTCGCCCGGAGTGGCCCTTTCCAGAGTGTGACGGTGGTCGTTCTCAAGGCCGATGGCACGCTGCGAGGACGACAGGGGGAGGACGACCGACTGGTGACCCTCCTGCTCAGCGACTGCTCCGGCCCTCAGTGGCACCCCGGCCCGGCCAGTGAACGCTGGTACAAGACTCTGCGCAGCTGGGCGCGTGTACGCCCGGTGGCGGTAGTTCAGCCGCTGCCGGAGCGCATGTGGCAGCGCACGGCGCTGCCCGGGACGCCCGGGAGCATCCACGCCCCGGCCGCCGCAGCCGCCAACTCCGAACTGCGCTTCACGGCGTACGACAGTGCGCCCGACACGGGGGCGAACAGCATCCCTGTGCCGGTTCTGGAACCCGCCTCTCCCTGGCTGGAGAACTGGTTCGCGCTCCTCGGCAGCGGCGGGACCGAGGTCCCGGCGGCGGTCGCTTTCATTCCGCCCGCACTTCCGGCCGAAGGGACCGCCTCTCTGACGGGGCTCGCTGCTGAGGAACTGGTCCTCCGCTTCCGCGCCACTGCTTCCCCCGAAGCGGTCCGTCTCGCGGGGTACTTGGCGGCAGGCGTCCCCCACTTGCCGGTGATGCAGTTGGTGCACCGCTCGATCGGGACGGCTCCGTGTCCGAGCCACCTGGCCGAGGTGATTCTGAGCGGCCTGCTCCGTGCCGTCCCCGGTCGCCCCGGTACTTACGCATTCCGAGACGGCGTTGCCTCCGTGCTGCTGCGCACAGTGCCGCGTTCCTCGCTCGCTCGCACGGTGGCTCTGCTGCGGCAAGCTGAGCCGTCGATGCGGCGCCCCCTGGTGAGCGCGGAGGCTTCGCGACTCGTCGGCTAGGGATGCGGTTTCCGCATCCACTCGTCGGCGTCACCGTTCGCCGCCCTCTTCACCCCTCAGCACTGCCTGGGGCCGAACAATCCTCTGCTACCTCCTTCTCTTCACCCGCTGTGTTCGGGGCGCTGGGCGTGAACCGCCCGTCCCGGCATCAAGCCATCCACTCATCTTCGGTGACCCGCGTTGCCCTACGTGCCCTTGCATCCGGGCGCGCGGCCACTGTCAGACCCTTGAGAGAGGATCACCCTCATGACGACTCTTCCCGCCGCTCAGGCGCAGTCTGCCGTGTCCAACCGCATCGAGTACGAGGCCGCGCTCCAGCTCCTGCGCGAGGCCTCGCAGGCGTACTACGGTGACGGCGACAGCGTCCTGGACGACGCCTCGTACGATCAGCTCCGACGCTCGGTGCAGGCCTGGGAGGAAGAGAATCCCGCCGAGGTCTCCCCGGACTCCCTCACCGGGCTCGTGGCCGACGGTGCAGCGCCCGTCGGCGACGTCGCGCACACCACTCGCCTCCTGAGCCTGGACAACGTCTTCGACGCCGAGGGCCTGGTGACATGGGGCGCCTCGGTCCAGCGCCGTATGGGCCGCGCGCCGCAGGGCGGGTTCACTGTGGAGCCGAAGATCGACGGTGCTGCCGTGGCCGCTCGGTATCGCGACGGCCGTCTCGTGCAGATCATCACCCGCGGTGACGGCAGTCACGGCGAGGACATCAGCCACGTCATCGGCCAGATCGACGGCCTCCCCGAGCGTCTGGCCGAGCCGGTCACCGTCGAGGTCCGCGGCGAGGTCGCCTTCACCCAGGAGCAGTTCGAGAAGGCGAACGAGGTCCGTGCCGCCCACAACGCGCAGGTCTTCGCCAATCCCCGCAACGGCACGGCCGGGACGCTGAGGGCGAAGGACCGGCCGTACCGGCTCCAGATGACGTTCTGGGCCTACGGCGCGGTCGAACTGGACGGCGTAGCGTTCCTGCCCGCCGGAGCCACGCACGCCGAGACCCTGGCCGCCGTGGCCGCAGCCGGCATCCAGACGACCGCGGACTCCCCGGCAGGGCTCCACGTCGTCGCCGACCTGGCCGCGGCACAGGAGCGGGTTGACGCGATCGCCGCCATGCGTGCGGACCTGCCCGTCGGAATCGACGGGGTGGTGATCAAGATGAACGACACGGGAGAACAGACGGCGGCCGGGTTCAGCTCCCGCTTCCCTCACTGGGCCATCGCGGTCAAGCTCCCCGCGGTCGAACGGCAGACCGTCCTGGAGGACGTCGTGTGGGAGGTCGGCCGCACCGGGGTCCTCGCGCCGACCGCGATCCTCACCTCGGTGGAGATCGACGGCTCCAACGTCACCCGGGCCACCCTCCACAACCCCGCCGACATTCGCCGGCGCGACCTCCATATCGGCGACACCGTGACGGTCTACAAGGCCGGCGACATCATCCCCCGGGTGCAGGGGGCCGTGGTCCAGCTGCGTCCGGAGGGGGCGCGCGAGGTGCCGCTGCCTGAGGTCTGCCCGAACTGTGGTGGCGAGATCAACAAGGCGCAGAAGCGGTGGCGATGCGCGAAGGGCACCGCGTGCGCGCTCCCGGCGTTGATCGAGTACGCCGCGCAGCGCGAGATGCTCGACATCGACGGCCTCGGCAAGACTTACGTGGCGGCCCTGGTCGCGTCCGGCAACGTGGACGACGTCGCCGACCTGTTCACCTTGACCGTCGAGCAGCTCACCGAGGCGTCCAAGAGTGCCAAGCGGGCCGTCAAGCTCGCCGAGCAGATCGAGGCGGCCAAGACACTCCCTCTCAGCCGGGTCTTCTGCGCACTGGGCGTGCTCGGCACCGGGCGCAGCATGTCCCGCCGCATCGCCCGGCACTTCGGGACCATGGAGGCCATCCGGCAAGCTGATGCTGCCGCTCTGCAGGGCGTCGAGGGCATCGGCCCCGAGAAGGCCCCGGTCATCGTCGAGCAGGTTGCCGCACTGGCGCCGGTCATCGACAAGCTGATCGCGGCGGGCGTCAACATGACCGAGCCCCAGGGGGCGCCGGCGGCGGAGGGTGCAGGTCCGCTGGCCGACAAGGTCGTGGTGGTCACCGGCAAGATGAGCGGGCGGCTGGAGGCCTACGGGCGGTCCGAGATGAACGCCCTGATCGAGAAGGCCGGCGGCCGCGCGGGCAGCAGCGTCAGTGCGAAGACGTCCATCCTCGTCGCCGCGCCGTCCACCGGGGGCAAGCCCAGCTCGAAGGCAGTCAAGGCGGCCGCGCTCGGTGTCACGGTCCTCGCCCCCGAGGACTTCGCCGACCTGGTCGCCGACTATCTGGCCTGACGCAAAGGGGGCCGGGGCGGGCGTCGCGCGGTAAGCGTGATCCCGTCTCGGCCCCTGCGCGGTACAGCGCATTGAACGGCCGCGCCATGAACGGGTGCTCGTACCCGCCAGGCGCGGCCCCCACTTCGATGTTGCTTATTCTTTTTTCAATGTGTACTGTCATGTCATCGCCTGGTGCTCGGCGCCCGCGATCTCTCCCCAAACACCCCACGTCCAGGTAGGGATGACATGCACTCGAACATGCCCGAGTTGTCGGATTCCGAGCTTCTGGCGCTCGCGGCTCATGCCACCAAGCGGACTCCGGTCAAGCCCAACGACCTCCTGATCCTCACCGAACTCCAGCTGGAGCTGTACCGGGAGCTGCACGCCGCTGCCGGTCTGTTGGTGCGGCCGCCGGTCGCGGCAGAAGTCCCACCGGCATCCTCGGCGCGGGTACGGGGCGCCCTCGATCGCATCCTTACCGAAGAAGAGGAGATGGCCGTCTTCCGGCAGGTGTACGACCACCTGGCAAACGCGGCACTGGGCGACCAGCGGGCGGCGGATCAGCTGCTGACGCTGTCCGGTGGCCAGCACGGCCCGGGCGGCGCGTTCCTCAAGCGCATACTGCGGTTCGCGGCGGCCGACGCGTACCCGAGCACGGTCCAGCTGCTCGTTCTCGACTTCCTGAAGACGACGGACCAGCAGACCCTTCGCGCGGTGCTGGCGCAGCTCGCGGGCATGGAATGGGCACTCGATCCGAACGACAGGCACCAGCGGATGATCATCGACCCGCCGGACGTCGTCGTCGATGACGCCGACGCCGAGGTCCGCCGGTTCCGCGAGCTGGGGCTGCGCCCCGGTGAAGTCACCCCGGGCCGGAGTCTCGCACGCGCGGACAACGGGACCTGGGAGACTCCCGATCAGCACCGCATCCGTACGTGGCGCCGCCGGTACGTGGAAGCCCACAGGCAGAGCCTCGACTGGGCGCAGACGAAGGCCGAGGTGTACCGCCGTGAGCGCGAGCGGCTGGCGCCGTACGGACATCCGGACGGCCTGGAGGCGGCCGTGGTGACGCAGCTGCGCCAGGAAGCCGACCGGGCCTCCTCCGCCCGCCTCTTCCAGATTGGCGACTCCCTCGGCCAGATGGCACTGCGCCGCGTGGTGCGGCGGACGGAGAAGAGCACGACCCCGTTCGATCCCGCACACCTCCCCGCCTCGCGCGGCATGCTGTTCCTCGACATCCCCCTCGCGCTGCCCAACGGCCGACGCATCGTCGGCTACGTGTGGGGCCCGTGGTCGCCCCCGGCGGAAGAAGGCTGGTTCCTTCTGCGTCCCGACCGGCTCCTGGAACCGGTGCAGCCTCCGTCCGATGACGCCCCCTGGACGTGGGTCACCGCGCTGACGTGCGACGAGTCGCTGCTACAGCTGCCCTTCTCGCCGTACGAGACCTTGCTGGCGCGCCCCGGCGAGGTCCTGGAGCCCGAGACCCGGCTTCGCGACCCCCACGACCCTGAGCGGTACCTGAGCGGATCGGGCCGCCAGGGCGGGCAGGAGCTGATGCTCCGCCACGTGCGGGCCCTGTGGGAGCTGCTGACCCAGCACAAGCGGTCCACGGTGCGGGTCCTGGCCCACCAGGTCCACCAGCTCAAGCCCAGCAAGCGCGAGGCCGAACGGCGACGGGGCATCTGCGACTCCGGTCAGGTCGAGAACTGGTGGGTGGACCCGGACGCGGGCGAGCGCTTCCGGGAGGAGCAGCCGAGCCGGGCACGCGATGGCGGAACTGGCCGCCCGCTGGCGGTCCGCTACTGGAGGGAGGAGCACGAGCGCCAGCAGTGCCCGAACTCCCACCGGCACGCCCTCCTGGAGGGGGAGAAGCCCGGTAGCTGCCCGCACTACGAGATCACCATCCCCGAGCATCCCGTAGGGCCCGCCGACGCTCCGTGGTCGGACCGGCTGCGCCGCGCCCGGCTCCGCCACCCCCCGGCGACGCCTCGGCGCGCCGCGAATGCCTGACCGTCCCCCTGTGGCCGGGCGGGCACCGTCCCGCCCGGCCACAGGTTGCACGACCCGTGCGCCAAGCCCAGCAACCCGATCGTCTTCAGCTGAGGAGAGCCATGTCCGAAGACCTCCGTCCCCGCACCGTCCGGCACCGCCGTTGCCAGCCGCTGCACACCGTCTACGGGTTGGTGGCGCTGCTCGCCGGCTGCGGCGTCCTGGTGGAGCAGCCCGTCATGTGGCTGTTCGTCGTCCCGGTCGCTGTCCTTGTCGTCGAAACGCGCCGGCTTGCCCGGCACCGGGCGTGCGCCGTTCTCCGCAGGCGGGACGAGCGCAAGGTAGCCCCGGCTCGCGCCCACTGGGTGTGGGGCGCTGCCGCGGCCGTTCTGGACGCCGCGCTGGTGGCCGGAGCCTTCGCCGTCTGCACCGTGCTGCTGCTCGGCCATGGTGAGGCACTCGTCCTGCGCGGACGGGCAGCGGATTACCTGGCCCTCGGCGCAGGGGCGGTGTTCGCCGGCGCGCATGCCCTCACGCACCGCATGTCCGCCCGGGCCCCGAAGGCGCCGCGGCCCGAGGCGTGAGAAATGCCCCCGTCACTCCGTGCCGGGACACCATCCGGCGCTCCCTTTCCTCAAGGCCTCGGAGGAACCGTCATGCTGCGCTTCGACCCCACCACCACGAGCGGCTCGGCCGTGGTGTCCCTGTTCCGCGTGTGGTGCTCCCTGCGCGATGCCGGCCCCGGGCGCCGACCG
Organism: Streptomyces sp. NPDC090994; assembly: GCF_044768905.1. Classification (NCBI taxonomy): domain Bacteria; kingdom Bacillati; phylum Actinomycetota; class Actinomycetes; order Kitasatosporales; family Streptomycetaceae; genus Streptomyces; species Streptomyces sp. NPDC090994. Next base: position 192,185 of record NZ_JBIVWS010000014.1, on the reverse strand, counting down.
GAGCCCGCGGAGCCGACCGGCGCACTGGAGGAGATGTTCGCCGGCCTCGGTCCGGGTCCGGCCGGGCCGCCTGCACAGGTCGAGCCGCCCGGCACGGGAGGGGTGTTCACGGTCTTCGGTCTGCGATACGACCGCGTCGACGCGCTGCTGATCGCCGGTGTCCTTCCGGGCGAACACGCCACTGCCGCTGTCGAACTGGACGGCGGGGAAGGCGACTTCTCCCGGTGGACCGACACCTTCCACGCCGAGAACGCGAACGCAGCCGCCAGGGCCGCGCGAGCGCAGATCGAAGGCGGGGATGCCAACCCGCCGGATGTTGCTTATTAACGTTTCAATATGTAGAGTCATACATGTCGGCACCCCGCGCTATCGGATTCCGGATCACCAACGGTCACCCCTCGTCCGCCCAGGCAGTGTGAGCCGGGACGGCTTCAACTCACCACAACCTAGGAGGTCTTTCATGGCAGGCGTCGAAGACACCTTGAGCGAGATGATCCGGGAGAGCCCCTGTTCGGTACTCAATCGCACCCAGGCCCTCCACCACGTCCTGGTGGTACTCGGTGGCGGATACGAGTGGCGGGACGGCGAGGTCGTGCGGCGACACGGCCGGGACGGACGCGACTGCCGCAGCACGCACGAGCAGTTCAAGCTCCCCGCCGAACACGTCGCCCTCTTGCGCGAACACGGGAGGGCAGTTGAGCAGCAGTACGTCGACGGAACCTGTCCCGCCGAACACCTTCGTACACATGCCGCAGAGCTGGCCCGCACACCCGGCCCGCTCGAACAAGACCCGTACCCGGCCAGCCCCGGCGCTCCGCTGTTCAACGTTCCGGCGGACGCGGCCGCCGACTGGGTTGAGGCTGCCCGCGAGATCGCCGTCGTCGTCGTCCCCCTCTGGGAGGCGCCGTCCGACTACGAGGTAGCCGTCCACGCCTCCCTCACTCCCGGGCAGCGCGCCTGGGTCGACGGCCAGCGCTCGCGCGCACTCGCCCTCCTTGAGCGTCGCTTCGGCCCTGAGGTACTCCCCGCAAGCGGAAGCTGACCCTCGGCCGGCGGCGGGAGTTCGTGAACCCCCCTCCGTGTGTTGCTTATTTGTTTTTCAATGTGTAATGTGACTGTTCCTCGGGTCCGGCGGCATCGCCCCAGACCTGGTCCACTCCCCTTCCTCCCTCCAGCTCAGGAGACGGCTGTGCCCAACCGCATCGTGACCCGCACCCCCGAGCGCCGCGTGCCCAACCAGCGCGGCCTCCAGACCCGCCAGAAGCTGCTGGACGCGACGATCGAGCTTCTCGCCACGCGGCCCTACCGCGACATCAAGGTGATGGACATCGCCCACGTGGTGGGCACGTCGCCCGCGACGTTCTACCAGTACTTCGCCGACATTGAGGGCGTCGTCCTCGAAGCGTCCCGGCTCCTGGTCGAGGAGACGAACGCGGCGCTCGCCGGTTTCGAGGACGGCGCCTGGTCCTCGGACGGACTGCCCGGCGCCACTCGGCTCGTCGACGCCGTACTCGACGGCTGGAGCGGTCACCTCCCGGTCATGCGCGTGCTGACCGCCGTCGCGGCTGAGCGGGACCCCCGCTTCGTCAAGGCGTACTTCGCGGCCACCAGGCCCCTCGTCCGGGCCCTGACGGCTGCTGCGCCCAGCGGCGAGGGCAAGGAACTGGTCCACGCCCTCGTGTCCGGCCTGACAGCCGCCGCCGGTCACGAGAACGCCGGAAGCGTGCAGGGACTGACCAAGCGCCAGCGACGCCGGGGGCTCGCCCGCCTCGTCCACGCCGCCGTGACCACCACCGGCGCCTAGAGCCACGCTCCGCCACCAGCCCGGCCGCAACCCCAGGGGGAACACCGTGATCCAGCCAGCCTCTCTCGCCATCGGCTTCGGCCTCGGCGTCCTCAGCGTCCTGATCCGCGCCCTTGCTCTGCGGATCCGGCCGCGTCGCTGCCCACTTCCCCGCTCGGTCGCCTCACCGAGCCCGGAACTCGTCACCGCCCTGTCTGCGGCCGTCGCTGAGCGCTACCCGAATTACGGCGGGTTCGACTACGCCGCCATCAGCGTCTTCGAGCACAACGCACCGGGGAACACGGTGCAGCTCTACCCCTCGCGTGGCCCCCACCGGGGCGCCATACGCCTGGAACCCGGCGATCCGAGCACCCCTGACGGCAGGGCCGCCCATTTGCTGGCCGAGATGAGCCTGCCTCACGTCGGCGTCCTGGTCATCCCGCTCGGCCCCCGCTGAAACGGCCCGCGCCGCCCCAACTCCGGGGTGGCGCCCGACCGGCCCTCGTGCCTGCCGGCCACTGCAACCCGCCCCCTTTCCCTCACCGATCCCCGACCCGTCAGCGAGAAACCGTGACCAACCCTTCCCCCCAGCTGTTCAAGTACGGACGCTGGCTGTTCGACATCGACGGGGCCATGCGCCTCCTGGAGGAGCGCCCCCGCGCCGCAGAGCAAACCCCCGTAGACGACTGGTCGGCCGCCTACCACCTGAGCCTGCTCAGGCCGGACTACGACGGCCCGTCCTGGTGCCCCGTCTTCGGCCCGGACCAGTCCCACTTCAGCGCCGAACACGCGATGGGCACCGATCTCAGCCAGCCGGTGATCATCGCCACGTTGGAGTTCGACAGCGGCCCCGCCCGTCTGCTGATCGACGGAGTGCACCGCATGTACCGGGCGATGCTCGAAGGCCGCCCGACGCTCCCCGCGCACATTCTGACCGTCGCAGAGACCGCGACGATCCGCGTGCACTGACGCCGCCCTCCTCACCCTCGGGAGTTCCCCTTGACCTCCATCGGCACCGCCCGTCATTTCCAGCCCCACGGCACGCCCGGCCACGTATGCCGCGATCACAACCGGGCGGTCCTGGCCCCGGCCGTCGCCGTCGAGGCCCTCCGCCAGGGCCTCGGGCCCGACCTGACCGACGCCCAGCTCGACCAGTGCGCCGAGATCGCCGAGCGCAACCCGCTGTCCGACACCTCCCGCGCGGCCGTCCGTACCGCGCTGGAACCTGCGCTGTCCGTGCGCAACTCCCTGGCGACCGTGCACCACCGGCTGTTCACCCTGACGCCCGGGCACCCGCTGCGCGTTCGTGTCGACGACACCGAGTACTTCCTGGTCCCCATCCCCATCACGCTGTGACCCGCCGCCCGCACAGTCGGCGGGCGGCCCGAATCAGACACCTCCAGAAGACGCGTCCGGCCCCGGCCGGACGCGTTTTGGCATGATCCCCCTCGACCGAGATCCGGAACCTGACTTGGGGGAACCATGTTCACCATGCGCCTGCGCCACGCCCTTCCGATCGCGCTCCTGGCCGGCGCGGTCCTGGTCTCCGGCTGCGCCGACTCCGACAGCGGCCCCAAGGCCGACGCCAAGCCGACGATCAGCGCCCCTGATGCCCGACCTTCGCCCTCCACGGTGCTGCCGGACAGCATCGCGAAGCCGGGAACCGCGCTGCCGCTCGGCGACGGGGCGTGGACGGTGACGCTGCAGGGCTTCGAGCGGCTGCCGGCCGGGGCCGTGCCCGGGGTGCCGGCCGGCGCGAGCGCGTACACGGCTCGGGTGACCGTGGCCAACCAGCGGGCACAGGTCGCCACCGCGCCGCGGACCGCCGTCACTGCCCGCTACGGAACGCTCGGCCGCACCGCTGCCGAGGCCACCGACAGCAACGCATCCTCTTCCGCCGACGAGCCGCAGCAGGTGCGCCCCAACGGGTCCGTCGACAGGGACGTGCAACTGGTGCTTCCCGACCAGGCCCAGGGCCTGCCGGTCACGGTGACCGTGGAAGCGACCGAGGAAGGGCTGGCCGAGCCGGAACCGCTGTTCTTCGAAGGCGCCCTGCCGGGCACCGCCGCCTCCCCGGCCACCCAGGCGCCCCAGGGTGCGCCGGCCGGCCAGTCGGTCACGCCCCTCGGGCAGTGGAACGGCCAGGTGCGCGTGGGCAAGGTGACGGTGAGCGGCGAGGGTGCCTCACGCACCGGGAGCCTGGAGCTCAGCGTGGTCAACCGCTCCGGCGACCCGATGCCCGGCCTGGGCACCACCCTGCGGATCCTGTCCGGCCAGGACCTGCACCTGGCCGACACCGTCCGTCCGGTGTACGGCTACCGCGACGCCGCGATCGCCCCGTACCGCACCGCCACGCAGACCGTCTCCTTCCGCGTCCCGGAGTCCGCCGTCGGCGGCCCGGTGACAGTAGAGGCCGTCGACGCGGGCGGCTCCAAGGCCACCTTCGAGGGCACGCTCGGCTGAAGGAACCCAGAAAAGTTCGGGCGGACTGTCACACCGCAGGACCTCGCCACACCTGTAACAGGTGAACGGTGCCCTCTCCGACCCGAACAGGACTCCCTTACATGGCCCCTCGCCTCCTGGCCGCCGGCCTCGTGCTCGCCGGCGCACTTGCCGCCTCCGCCTGCGGACCGCTCACTACCCCCGGCTCCGTCGCCGAAGCCGCCCCCGCTCGCGGCCCGGCCGCGGCCGGGGACGGAGCCGCGCTGGCCCATCTGAACAACCTGACGGTCCGGGCGCAGACCTCCCTCGCCGGATACAGCCGCGACGCCTTCGGACCGGCATGGAGCGATGCGGGCACAGTCGAGATGTCGGGGAATTCCTGTCCGACGCGTCAGGACGTCCTGGCCCGCGACCTGGACGACATCGTTCGGGCCGAGGACGGCTGCACCGTCCTGTCCGGCGTCCTTCACGACCGGTACACGGGCCGGACGATCGACTTCAAGCGCGGCCCTCGCACGTCGATGGCCGTACAGATCGACCACGTCGTCCCACTGGCGCTCGGGTGGCAGTCGGGAGCCCGGAACCTGACCGCCGAGCAGAGGCTGAACTTCGCGAACGATCTTGAAAATTTGGTTGCTACCGACGGTCCGACGAACGCCGGCAAGGGCGCCAAAGACGCCGCTGCATGGATGCCTCCGCGCGCCGAGGTGCACTGCTGGTACGCGACCGCGCAGGTCCGCGTGAAGACCAAGTACCGCCTGTCGGTCACACCGTCGGAGAAGACGGCCCTGCGCACCGCCCTGGAGTCCTGCCCGGCCGAGGCGGCCCGGCGATGAGGCCGGCCGTACAGCCGCTGCCCTTCGACGCAGACCTCCACCGGTGGAACCAGGCGGTCCGGGAAGCCGCCCGGCTCCACCACGCCGTGCGCGCCGAGCTCGGTGGCCGGCTCCCGGACCCGGCCACCGAGAAGGCCGCCGTGGAAGCACTGCTGATACGCGAGCGGACCCGGGGCGGCTGGCTGCGCTGGGATACCTTCGGGCCGGACCGCGCGGGTGCGCTAAGTGAAGTGGGACTCTTCGACCCGGAGCAGCACCGGCTGGGGCGCTGGGCGTGCCGGACGGTGTGGGGGCGTCGCGCTGCCCTGCGCATTTGGACGCTGGGAGGCCTCGACCTTCCCCGCCCTCTCCCGGTCGGCCGGGCCGCGCTGTTCACCGTGGCCGCCTTCGCCGCTCTTGGCCCGGCAACCTCCCTGCTGCCAGCGGCCACCGGTCTCCTCGCGGCCAGCGCGGCTGGCGTGGCCGCGGCCGTCGGACTGCCTGCGGCCGTCCGACGCCTCACCCGGCGTCGCGTGCGCGTGGTCGGGACGAGCGAGGCGTACGCGGCGGTCTTCTTCCGGCTGCTGGCTGACGAGCAGCGTTTGCGCATGCTCGCCGAGCGCAGTGAGCGTTATGAACTGACGCGTGTGGCGGCAGTGCTGCCGCGACTGGTGTGGGACGCGGCCGGGCTGGTGCCGCTGGCGTCGGACGACGTGGAAGCCCGCGGCCTTCTCCTCGGGTACGCGAAGTCGCTCGCACTCCTGGTCGACCAGGCCGTCGAGGTCGAACGGCAGGAGGAAGCGGTGGAGTCGGCGATCCGCGACGACCGCGCTGCCGCCGTGCCCGTCAGGCCCGCGCTGCCCACAGGGCTGCTGCCCCGGCATGTGCTGGACGAAGCACGGTTGGAACTGGAGGAGTTGGAAGCAGGCCTGCGCCATGCCCGGGAGGTACTGGGCGGGGCCCAAGACGACGGAGCTCGGACTGCAAGGAGCGGAGAGAGCGATGAGTGAGCACGAGCAGACCGGCCGGCGCGTCCCGTGGCGGGAGGCGAATCCGGAGGCCTACGCCGAACTGAAGCGCACCTGGGGGGTGATCGGGCACAGCAGCGTCCTGATGGTGCTCAGCCTGAGCCTGATCGGCACGTCGCTGACGCTGGGCTACCTGCACTGGCCGGGCTGGCTGGAGACCTTCGCGCGTCTGGGGACCAGCGGCGCGGCGGTGGGTTGCGGCGCGGTCGGTCTGTGGCGGCTGGTCCGGGCCCTGTTCCGGTCGGTGCGGGCGGTCATCCGCACGCGCCGGCGCGGCGCTGAAGGCAAGACGCAGGGGGCGGCCGTCGAGGAGTCCGTGCCCGAGGCCGCCCCGACGGCCGAGTCGTCCTGAATGGGGGCAGCGTGTTCCGGTCCGAGAGCTTCGCGGTCGGGTTCCTCACCGGCGCCGTGGCCTGGTGGGTGCCGTACGTGCGTGAACTGGGCCGGCGCGGGGTCATTCGAGGGCTCGCTCTCGGGCGTCGCAGATGGCCTCCCACTCGGCGAAGGTGGAGCACTGCTCGGCAGTGCGCGCGCGGCGGGCCCGGTCCGCCTCCGCGAACGAGGCAAGGATCCGGTCACGGATAACGAAGCCGGGGGGATCGGGTTCCGCCACGACGGGCGGCGACAGGCTGGTGAGACGGGCGCGGACGGCGTCCATGGCCGCCAGGAAGGCCGCGTTGGGCGGGACCCCGCAAGGCGTGTCCTCGCCTGTGCCGGGTGCGGCGGGCACGCCCTGGGTGGCGGCCTCGTTCCAGCGGGCCATGATCACGCTGGCCGGTGAGGCCGGCCGCCGGGGCACGCGCCAGACCGAAAGGTCGGCGGCGATGTCGGCGGCGGAGAGGCCGCTGGTGATCCAGGGCCGCAGGGCGAAGGCGAGGCGGCGCAGGCTCTCGCCCTGGGTCCAGGGCACCCGGGGGCGCACCCAGGCGGCGATCGAGACGGCGTGCGCGGCCTGGCAGGGAGTGGCCCGGTAGGGCTCGGGTACTTCGTGTCGGCGGCGGGGTCGCGGTCGCGTCCCGCGGGGTGCGCTGGTGTTGTTGTTCTTCTCTCTCACCTCAGCTGTAGGACGTGGGTGGTTGGTCTTACAGGAAGGGGTGTCACGGCGATCGCGGCGGCGGGACGGGCGGGCGCGTCGGCGGGCGTCGGCGATGGCCATCTGCCGTCCGCGGTCGGTGAATCCGATGTGCCGGGCGTGGTAGCCGTGGCCGCTCACGCGGTGGCCGAGGGCGTCGTCCCAGGCAGGCGGGACGACGGCGGCGTAGATGGTGGCGGTGCCGGCCCATTCGCCGCTTCCGGCGGGACGGGTGTTGGTGCGGCTTCCGTGGACGGTCCAGACGAGGAGGCCGAGCTCGCGCAGGACGGCGATGTGCCGCTCGAGGGTGCGCCGGCTGATGCCGAGGCGGCGCCACATGGTGTCGCGGCAGTAGGCGACGTGCCCGTCGGCGTTCAGGCGGGCGGCAAGGTCGCGTGCGACGCGCAGCGTGGTGTCACCGGCTTTGGGGTGCAGGCGTTGGGTGATGGCCCAGGTGGCGGCGCGCAGGAAGTCACCGCGCCGGGTGCGCCGGGACGCGGTGGTGCCGATCTCCTGGTCCGCGTGCTCACAGACCGGGGTGAATCGGTTGTTCGAGGATATTCGGTTTTGTCCGCGCGGAGGGCACGGCGGAGCGGCGGCTGCGTGGACCGGCGCGTGGGCATGCTGCATCATGGGCAGGGCACGCCCTCCTCTCGGGCATGCGCGAGCCCCTCTTCGGTGGGGCCGGGTTCTTCGGGAACCAAGGTGATCCGCCCTGGCAGGGGCGGTGTTGCCCGGTCTTCGGACCGGGTTCTTCACCGGGTGGGCTGGACACTCGCCCGGTGGTGGCAGAGGTGCGGCGAGCGGGCCGAGGTGCTGGACACACCGGGGCTTGCTGCCGCGGGGCAGCCCACGGGGGACTGCCTCCTGTCAGGTCATGCGTTCATCGGTCTCCAGGGTGGCGGGCGGTCATGGTGGTCAGTGGCCCATGCCGGCGCCGCCGTCGACAGGCACCACGGCACCGGTGATGTAGGAGGCCTGCTCGGAGGCGAGGAAGGCGACGGTCGCGGCAATCTCCTCGGCGCGGGCGAGGCGACCGAGCGGGATCTGGGCCTTGAGGTTCTCGAGCTGCTCGTCGCTCAGCTGCTGGCTCATGGACGTCTCGGTGAGGCCGGGGGCGACCACGTTGAAGGTGATGCCGCGGGAGCCGAGTTCGCGGGCCATGGAGCGGGCGAAGCCGATGAGGCCGGCCTTGGAGGCGGCGTAGTTGGCCTGGCCGCTCTCGCCGCGCAGGGCGACGGCGGAGGAGATGAAAACCACGCGGCCCTTCTTCGCGCGGAGCATGCCGCGCGAGGCGCGCTTGGTGACGCGGAAGGCGCCGGTGAGGTTGGTGTCGACGACGGAGGTGAAGTCGTCCTCGCTCATACGCATCAGGAGCTGGTCCTTGGTGATGCCAGCGTTCGCGACGAGGACCTCGACGGGGCCGTGCTGCTCCTCGACCTCCTTGAACGCGGCGTCGACCTGGTCGGTGTCAGTGATGTCGCAGCGGACGGCGAGCAAGCCCTCCGGGGGTTCGCCCGAGCGGTAGGTGACGGCGACGCGGTCGCCGACCTCGGCGAGGTGACGGGCGATGGCGAGGCCTATGCCGCGGTTGCCGCCGGTGATCAGGACTGAACGGGACACGGAATGGCGCCTTTCTGTACTGCTCTGTGGGGGTTTGTAGTCAATCAGCTGGCCCGGCGCGCACCGGAGCGGGTGAGGTGTCCGCTCATCGCCGCGGCGGTGTCCATCACGGCGGTCACGTACCGGGCGCGGGTCGCGGCTCTTCGCATGGGCCCGTCCTTGGCCAGCAGAGCGACGGAACCGGCGACGGCCGAGCCGTACCAGACGGGCGCGGCGATCATGGTGCGGCCCGGAAGCGGGGAAGGACTGATCGCGTGACCTTCCTCACGGACGTACGCGGTGTCGATCTTGTTGGCGCCGACGGAGCCGAGACAGGCGAGGATCGCCATGCCGGCGGCATCGGCCTCCAGTGGCGCTGACTCAAGAGAACGCAGTGCGATCTGAGGGGATGTAAGGATCTCGTCAGCGTGTGGGCCGTATGCCCGTTCCGCGCAGATCCTCATCGGAGTGCCGATCAGGTGCGGTCGGTAAACAAATGCGACCTGGCCTGTTCTCGACTGTAGTGTGACGATCTCGGCCCTCACCGCAGGGGAGGGCGTGCCAGTCTGGAGGGGCTGGGAAGGCGTGGAAGGGGAGGGACCGTGCAGCGCGTCAGTCAGCGCGTATCGAGCGCGCGGCCCCCGCTGTTCGACGGCGCCCTCCCGCATCAAGGCTTGCAGATACCGGTGAGCGGTCGGCGCGGGAAGGTCCGCGGACTCGGCGACCGACGCCAGAGGGTGTTCACCCGGACCGAGGCAGATCAGCGCTCTGAGCACCGCCATGGTGCGTGCCACGGTGCCGCCGGTGCGCTCGGGCGGGGTGGCAACGGGATGCAGCAACGCGAACTCCCCCTCGCGGTTGTGGAGGACCTTCGCGTCTCCCACAACGCGTATTCGATCCAGTGGCCGATTCTTACCGGCCAAGATCCTGCTCACCAGGCTCTGAATTTTCCGGTCCTCGAATTTCAGGAGCGAGCGCTTCCGGTATATCGCGGGGTCAGCACGGGGATGGCGACACGGGGAAAGGTTCAAAGTTGAATCAGAAGGAGGCGTTGCAGCAGCTGCTGCAATGGAAGCGCAAGCAGATAGACCCGGTCGAGCTCGGCTGGCCCAAGCGCACCGGCCGGGGCCGGCGCGCGCGCGGGCTGTCGCAGGCCCAGGTGGCGCAGGCGTTGTTCGTCACGGAGAAGACCTACGCCGAGTTCGAGCGCGGAAACACGTCCCAGCCGAGCACCTTGTTCCTCGACAGCGTGGCCAAGGTGCTGAACATGGAGGAGCGCGAGCGGACCGCGCTCTACGTCTACGCGATCGGCTACGAGCCCCCGTTCCCCATGGATCCGTGCGCGGGGTCGAACGTCGACCCGGCGTGGCAAGTGGCCGTCAACGGCGTGTCCGGGCAGCCCTGTTACATCAACGACGTCGCCTGGAACGTGCTGGCCGCGAACGAGGACTTCAAGCGGATGTTCCCGCAGCCCGAGGGGAAGTCTCCGGAGCTGCCCGAACGCAACCTGATCCGGTGGATGCTCCTGCGTGAGGACGCGCGCGAGCATCACCTGGTCGACTGGGACACACGCTGGGCGCCGCAGGTCGCAGCCCAGCTGCGCACGGCGGTGGCCGCTCACCCCGAGAACGAGGATCTCCGGCTGCTCGACAAGGAGGTCAACGACGACGCGGTGGCGGGGCCGATCTACCGCGACCACAGCCTCGCGTACATCCACCCCGACGGCGATGCCCGACCGATGCGGCATGCCGGCTACGTGGCGCCGCGCGGCACCGAGGACCACCGCACCCGGTGCTGCGAGCGGCACGCGCCGTCCCAGCTGGGCACCGTCACCATGTGCGCCGCCCAGCCGTTCGGCAGCCCGGGCGCCCGCTTCTTCCTCCTCCCGTTCACACCCCACCCCTGACGCCGGGCCCGCGGCCGGCCCGGCGGAGAGATTTCGTCCGGGCGGCCTGGGCCCGCACAATGCATGCTCATGGCTACCACTGACCTGAAGCAGATCGCACCCGGCGTCTTCGCCTGGCAGCCCGGGCACGGGGCGACCTGGGGCCTGGCCAACTGCGGTCTTGTCGTCTCCGGGGGCCAGGCCCTCGTCATCGACACGCCCTACACACCCGCCCTGACCGATGCCTTCCTCACCGCAGCCCGCACCGCCGCGGGTCCCGGTGTCCCGCTGGACCGGGTCGCCGTCACCCACGCCAACGGCGACCACACCTGGGGTCTTCAACAGCTTCCCGGCGCGGAGGTCTTCGCCACCCACGCCGCACTCGCGCACCAGTGCCTGGAGCCGAAGCCGCAGCAGCTGCAGGCGCTCATCCACGACACCAACCCCGGTCAGCCGCTCGGCTGGTATTTCCGGGAGCACTTCGGCAGGTTCGACTTCGCGGGCATACAGGTTCTCCCGCCGACCACGACGTTCACCGGGCGCCACGACCTCGGCGTCGGCGACATACCCGCGGAGCTCCACGAGGTCGGACCGGCCCACACCGTCGGCGACCTCGTCGTCCATCTGCCCGAGCAGCGCGTGGTCTTCGCCGGCGACATCGTCTTTGCGGGAGACCACCCCTCGCACTGGGCTGGCCCCCTGGAGCGCGTCTCCGCCGCCTGCCTGCGGATCCTGGACCTCGACCCCGAGTGGATCGTGCCCGGCCACGGACCGCTGATGACCCCCGACGGCCTGCGACGCTACGTCGCCTACCTCGACGACCTCGCGGACCAGGCATACGTGATGCACGGCCAGGGCCGGACCGCCGTCGAGGCGGCCCGCATCCTGATCAAGGAGGACCGCTACCCCGGCCTCGGCCTTCCCGAGCGGCTCGCGATCACCCTCAGCACCGAGTACCGCCACCTCGACCAGGACTCCACCGCGCCGGACCTGCTGGAGCTGATGGACCACGCGGCACGCATCGCCTGGGACCGCGCTTCGGCCGGCCCCCTCACACCCTGATCTGCTGCCCGGTGGCCGCACCCCGCCAATTCCGGCTGGTGAAACAGCGCGGCCCACTCCGTTCCAATCATTGAAATATGAACCGCTTGGGGGGCGCGGGGCTTGCCCCGCGCCGCGAGAGCCAGTCAACTACCGATGTCGGCGCGCCGTGCATGCACGGGGGAGCGCCCACCCAGGCACCGAGGGCACTCCCACGCCCGTTGACGTGCGCGGTCGAGCAGCACTCCGTTGCTGGACTCGATTCCGGATGCCGCCACCGGCCCCCCGGTGGCGGCATCCGCTCGAAGCCGCCTCGCCCAGGGAGAGTTCATGAGCCCCGCCTCCATCGCCTTGCCGGTCCCCGCCGCCGTCCCGGAGTTCCTCGCCCCCCGCATCGAGAGCCTCCGCCAGATGCTGCGCGCCGACCGGTGCGAGGAAGCCCTGACAGCCGCCCGGACCCTCAGCGAGGAGCTCGCCGAGAGCCACGGCCCCCTGCACAACTACACCCTCCACGCCTTCGAACTCGTCGCCTTCTGCGCCCAGCTCGCCGGGCATCCCGCCATGGCCACCGACGTCTCGGTGTACGCCGCCGGTGCCTGGCAGCGGGTTCTGGATGCCGGGCACAGCCAGATCCGCCGGCAGGCCCGCAACGCTGCGGCCTCCTGGCTCACCGTCACCAACGCGCACGACGCCGTCAGGACCGGAACGTCTCTCCTGGCGCTCCTGCAGTCGGTCTACGGCAAAGACCACCCCTCCACGCCCTTCGTCGAACGTCGACTTAACGCCATCACCGGCGCCGACCAGGAGGCCGCGCGGAACGCTCTGCGCGCATCGGGAGCGGCCTTGCTGATCAAGCCCTGAAGGCCCTGGCCACAGTCTTTTCCACTCGTCCGCGCCAGCGGCATATACCGGAAGTGCGTCTACCGGAAAAAACGGAGCCTGGCTGCGCCTGATCTTTCTGGCCAGAATCAGGCTCGGACTGATCGCGTTGTGGGAGACGCCCAGTCCCAGACCGCGAGGGGGACAGTCGCGTTGAACCAGACCGCCGCCGGCTCCACGACCAGGCACGCCGGCTCCGCAAACAGCCTCGGCCACCCGGCCGCTCCTGCCGCGCGCCTCGACGCGCCCGGAGCCGTACCTGTACCCCCCGGGCCGCAGCGCACCGCCGGGCTGCCGGCAGGCGTCCGGTGTCCGGCGGAGTCCGGCCTCGCCGCACGTCCGGCACCTGTCACCCCCGGCTCCGGCCGTGCCCTTGCCTGAGGCCCCGCCTCCGTTTCCTACGATCCAAGCCGTCACCACTACTCACAAGGGGGATACGCCAGTGTCGATCTCAAACGCTTCCGGCACGAACCACTGGCTGCGTCGTGCGGTGGTCGCGGCCACGGCTCTCAGCGTCGCGGTCACGGCCGCCGGCTGCGGGAGCGGCGAGAAGGAGAAGCCCGAGGCCTCGAGCAGCCCGAGCGCGAGCAAGAGCGCCGACCCGCAGGCCGCGGCCAAGGCCGACGTCCTGGCGGTCTACCGCAGCTACTGGGACGCGCAGGTCAAGGCATACGCGAAGGCCAGCCCCGTCGGCACGGACCTGGACAAGTACGCCTTCGACAAGGCTCTCGGCAAGGCCGAGTCCGAACTCGTCGCACTCAAGATCAACGGCAACGTCATCAAGGGCGAGCCGAAGCTCTCCCCGGAGGTCACGGCGGTCAGCCTGGACGAGTCGCCGAAGAAGGCCACCATCACCGACTGCGTCGACGTCACCAACTGGAAGCTCCTGAAGGAGAAAACAGGCGACGAGGTCAAGCTGCCCAAGGAGCGGCTCACCCGCTTCGTCACCACGATCTCCGCCCGGACCGTCGGCGAGAAGTGGATGATCGTCGAAACCCAGCAGCAGGACCGCACATGCTGACCCGCAGGGCCGCGGCGGTCATATCCGCGCTCGCCGGCATCGTCTACCTCCTCCTTCCCGCTCAGGCGTGGGCGGACGGAGGCGACACGGATGTCGGCTCCTGCAACAGCTCCTGGATCTGCGCCGGCGTCGAGGTACCCGGCACAGGCAGCGGGGGCGGCGGCAACGGCGGCACGGGCGGGCACGGCGGAGGGGGCGGCGGAGGCGGCGGCAAGGGCGACGGCAAGACGTGTGCCACAGGCGCGACGACCGTCCCAGGAACCGAGGGATGGGAGTGCCACATTCCCGGCGTCGGCACCTGGAGCGAGGCCTACGGCTGCTACATCCGCAAGCTCGACCCGCAGCCCCCGAAGTCCGACCCGATCTGGGACGGCCACACCACTGGCGCCATCTACGGCTTCGCGTGCATGGCGCAGATCCACGCCCGGCCCACACCCACCGACGGTTTCGCCCGCTGGTCCGAAACCGATCCGCTGGGCCAGCAGGGCCCCACGGCAGCCGAACTGGCGCAGCGGGCCCTGAGCATGATGCGCCTGGACGGTGCCAAGATCGGCAGCGCACCTCCCGCCGGCTCCAAGGGCTTGGTCGGCATGCCCGTATGGCTGTGGACCGAGGAGACACCCAACACCTGGGGCCCGCAGTCCACGACCGCGGCCGCCGGTGGCCTGTCGGTGACCGCGACCGCCCACGTCAAGTCCATCACCTGGTCCATGGGCGACGGCTCGTCCGAGACCTGCACCAAGCCCGGCACTCCGTACCAGCAGTCCTTCGGGAAGAAGGAGTCCCCGGACTGCGGCCACACCTACACCAAGGTGCCCGACGGCGGCTCCTACAAGGTCACCGCGACGACTACCTGGGTGATCGACTGGACCGCCACCAACGGTGAGACGGGCACGCTGCCGAACGAGACGCGCAACGCCGGCACCGCGATCAACATCGGCGAACTCCAAGTCGTCAACTAACGAGGAAGCACAGCAATCATGGCGACGACATTCGCGAAGAAGAACACGGCTGCCCAGCCCGCCGCGGCAGCCCCCGGCGGCCCTGTCCCCATCACCCAGGACGCCCCCCGGCGCCGGCGCCGCCCGGTTGTCGTCGGCGCCGGCCTGGCGCTGGCGGCGGTCGGGGCGCTCCTCGCGGTGTGGCAGGTCGACGAGGCCGGGAACCGGACTCCGGTGATCGCCCTGGCGCACGACGTCAAGGCGGGCGAGAAGGTGAAGAAGAGCGACCTCGTCGTGGCGCAAGTCGCTCCCGACGCCGCACTCGCGCCGGTCCCGGTCAGCCGCAGCGGTGACATCGTCGGCAAGACCGCCGCCGCCGACCTGCCCAAGGGCACGCTCGTCACCGACTCCTCGGTGCGCGAGGGCAGCCCCGTCGCCAAGGACCGCGACACCGTGGGCATCCTCGCCAAGCCGGGACAGCTTCCGGCACAGCGACTGCGCGCCGGCGACGCGGTCGCCCTCGTCCACACGCCGCAGGACGACGCCGATGCGGCGAAGGGATCGTCCACGCAGAAGACCGCGGACACCATCAACGCGATCGTCGTGGGCGTCTCGGCGCCGGACGCGAACGGTGCGGTCGTCGTCGATGTGGCGGTCGCGGGCACCGACAGCGCGCCCCTGGCCACCTGGGCCGCCCGGGGCGCGGTGACCGTCGTGCTGAAGGCGGCCAGCTGATGGCGGTCATCGCACTGGTGTCGGGCAAGTCCAGCGGGGTCACGTGCTCGGCACTCGCCCTCACCCTGGCCTCGCCGAAGCCGTCCCTGCTCGTGGAGGCCGACCCGGGCGGCGGCACGGTCCGTGCCGGATACCTGGGCGGCGAGGGCAGCGCAGCCGTCGGTCTGCACCGCCTGGCGGCCGCGGACCGCCAGGGCACCCTCGCCCGTGAGTTCTCCCAGCACTTCGTCAGCCTGGACCGCGACAACAGCGGGCAGCGGCTGCTTCTGCCGGGGCTCACCGATCCCACGCAGGCCGCTTCCCTCAGCCGCACCTGGGACCCGATCTCCCGCTTGTTGAGCGTGATGGACCAGACCGGCCACGACGTGATCATCGACGCCGGCCGCATCCTGACCGAGTCCGAGTCCCGGCTGAGCACGACCCGCTACCCGACGCCCCTGCTGCACCGCGCCGACGTCGTGCTCATGGTCGTGCGGACCACCCAGGCCTCCATCGCGGCCGCCGCGCCCGCGGTGCGGGTTCTGCGGGAGGAACTGGCCCACCACGGGACGGGTTCCGACGCGCTGGGGGTGCTTCTGATCGAGGAGGGCTCCTTCAACTCCAGTCAGGTGCAGCAGCACTTGCAGGCACCCGTGGTCGGCATGCTCGCGTGGGACCCCGACAGTGCCGACGTCCTCACGCACGGGGCCTACAAGAAGATGCCGCGGACCTTGCTGCGCTCCGCACGGACCGCCCACCAAACGATCAACGAACTGGTGACCAGGCGCCGTGTGCAGCTGCGGCCGGCCGGATTGCCGACGGTCGCCGGGAGGGCATCATGACCGACATCAGGCCGGAGACCCCGGCCCCCGACTACACGACCCTCTTCACCCAGGCCCTCAGCGAAACCACCCGGCAGGGCGCACCTGTCCTGCGACCGGTGCCCGCCCAGGTCTCTCCCGCCCGCCTGCCCGAGGACCTGCGCATCGCCGACGCCTCGGGCCCGGCCGCGCTCCCGGTCGGGCATGAGGTGATCGCCGAACTGCGCTCCCGGGCCAGCATGAAGATCGGCGAAGCCGCGGGCGCGGACGCGTCCATGACCGAGCAGGACCGCCGGCAGCGCGGCCAGTCGATCATCAGGCAGGTCGTCTCGGAATGGGCGACGAAGTACGCGGCCAGCGGCACGGACTTGAGCCCAGAGCAGGAAAGGGCTGTGCGAGAGGCCGTCTTCGACGAGCTGTTCCGCGCCGGCCGTCTCCAGCCGCTCCTGGACGACCCGCACGTCGAGAACATCATCATCTACGGCGACAAGGTGCGCGTCGACTACGCCGACCGACCGACGATGACGTGGGACCCGATCGCGAAGACGGACCGGGACCTGATCAACCTCATCAACCACCTCGCGCGTATGCAGGGACAGGGTGAGCGTGCGCTGACGCCTGCCACGCCGAACCTGAACCTCCGGCTGGCTGACGGCTCCCGCCTTGCCGCCTCGGCGTACGTCACGCCGAGGCCCAGCATCGTCATCCGCCGCCACCGCACCCGCGGCCAGGGCCTGGACGACCTGGTCCGCTGGGGCACCATCGACTCCTGCCTCGCCCACTTCCTGCGCGCTGCGGTCCGGGGCCGCAAGAACGTCATCGTGGTGGGCTCCCAGGGCGTCGGAAAAACGTCACTGCTGCGCGCCATGGCCCGGGAGATCCCGCGCACCGAGCGTGTGGGAACGCTGGAGTCGGAGTACGAACTCCACCTCCACGAGGACCCCGACGGTCCGGAGGTCGTCGCCTACGAGGGGCGCGAGTCGAACGGTGAGCGCGGCGCGGACGGCAAGCTCCAGGGCGAGCTGAACCTCTCCGACCTCTTCCCGCAGCTGCTGCGCATGTCGCTGCGTCGCGTGATCGTCGGCGAGGTCCGCTCCAAGGAAGTCGTGCCGATGCTGCACGCCATGAACGAGGGCGAGGGCGGGTCGATGGCCACCCTCCACGCCCGCAGCCCCCAGCTGTCGATCGAGCGTCTGGTCACCCTGTGTCTGGAAGCCGGCATCGGCATGACCGAGACCTTGGCCAACCGGCTGATCGCCCAGGCCGTCGACTTCGTCGTCTACGTACGCCTGGTCGACGAGAGCGAACTCGTCGCCCCGGACGGCAAGCCCGGGCGCAAGCACCGTTTCGTGTCCCACGTCATGGAGGTCACGGGCATCGGCGAGGGCGGCCGGCCTTCGTACCAGATGGTCTTCGCCCCGCGCGAGCAGGACGGCCGCCGCGAACCCCGTGCCGTCCCGCACGGAAACATCTCCCAGACCAACCTGGAAGACCTGGTGCGCGCCGGCCTGGACCGAAGTGTGCTGCAGCGCCCGTGGGGCAGCTGGGGCGCGCCGCTGGAGACGGTGGTGCCGCTGTGACGCTCACCCTCAGCTCCCTGCTCGCCGCGCTCGCGGGCCTTGCGGCTGTCGGCGGTCTCGTCGTGGCCGTGGCCGGCGGCGTGGGCTGGGCGCCCTCGACGACGGTCCGGCGCCGCAGCCGTCTGGAGCGCAAGATCCGCGGCTTCTTCGTCAAGGACACCCGTACACCGACGTCGTGGTGGGCGCGCGGCCAGGTCCGGCTGGCCGGCGCCGTGGTGGCGGGCCTGGGGGTATGGCTGTTCACCGGGTGGCTGGTCGGCGGCATGCTCACCGTCGCTGTCGTGACCGGTCTGCCCTGGCTGTTGAACACGTCCGGCTCCGGCAAGTCGCAGATCGAGAAGTTGGAGGCGATCGAGGAGTGGGTGCGGCGCATGTCCGACATCCACACCGTCGGTGTCAGCCTGGAGGCCACCATCCAGCGCAGCCTGGAGACCGTGCCGAAGGCGATCCGCGAGGACGTGCGTCTGCTCGTCTCCCGTCAGCAGGCCGGCTGGGTTCCCGAGCATGCCTACCGGGCCTTCGCCGACGACCTGAACGACGCCATGGTCGACGAGGTCGCCGCCCTTTTGATCCTGCACGTCACGGACCGCGGCAGCGGCCTGAGCAAGGCCCTGCGCGAGCTCGCCGGCGCACTTCAGCACGAGGTCCTCTCACGCCGGGAGGTCGAGGCCGACCGGCAGAAGCCGCGCACCAACGACCGCTGGGTGACGATCTTCTGCCTGGGGATCTTCGGGGTCACCGCGTTCTCCGGCACCTACGTCGAGCCCTACAACACCGTCACGGGGCAGCTCGTCCTCGTCTTCGTCGCCATCGCCTTCGTCCTGGTCAAGGTCTGGATGCGCCGCATGGCGATCATCGAGCCCGCGCCCCGGTTCCTGTCTCCGGCCGACCGATCCGGCGGCCAGATCACTGAGGAGACGCCGTGACCCTCTCTCCGTACGCTGTCATCGGCGGCGCCGTCGCCGGTCTCGGCCTGGTGATCGCCGCCCGCGGCGTCCTCCCGGGCCGGCCCGACCTGGGCGACGTCCTGTCGAGGATGGACGCCACCCGGCTGGAGAACCTCGAACGCAACCGCGACAGCCAGGCCAACACCCTGATGGAAAAGGCCGGAGTCTTCCTGCTGCGCACCGTCGGAGACGGCACCCTTCGCCTGCCCCGTCAGCAGCTGGAACTCGTGGGCCGCTCCCCGGCCGCACACCTGGGCCGCAAGCTCGCACTCGCCCTGTACGGACTGCTGCTTCCCGTGCTGGTGGTGAGCCTGGCGAACCTGGCCGGCTACCCCTTCCCCGTGGCGATCCCGGCGATCGCCGGGCTGGGGCTCGCGGTCATCTTCTGGCTGCTGCCCGATCTCCAGCTCAAGCAGCAGGCCGTGGAAGCCAAGGAGGACTTCCGGTACGCCGTCAAGGCATACCTGCGCCTGGTCCAGCTCGAGCGAGCCGCGGACGCCGCGCCCACCCAGGCCCTGAAGCGGGCCGCGGAGGTCGGTGAGGGCTGGGTCTTCGCGAAGATCCGCGACACCATCACCCGCGCCGAACTCGAGGGCATCAGCCCGTGGGAGGGCCTCAAGCGTCTCTCTCTCGAACTCGACGTCCCCGAACTCGGGGCGCCGGCCGACATCATCGCCATCGCCGGCGAGGAGGGCGCAGCCGTGGGCGACACCCTCGGCGCGCAGGCCAAGTCGCTCTCCGGTGCCCTGGTCACCGCTGCGAAGGCCCAGGCCAACATGGCCTCGGAAAAAATGGTGATGCCCGTCGCCATGCTCGTGTTGATCATGACCGTCTACATCGGCTACCCCGCGATCTCGCGGATCATGGCCAGCTAACTCCCGCAAGAGACAAGGAAGAACACGATGGGTATCGACCCGAACTTCGCTTTCCTGAAGGCCTTCTTCGCCGCCCGCATCGACCGGCTGCGCGATGCCCGCGACGACCGCGGTGCCATATCCATCGAGACCATGATGATCATCGCCGGTCTCGTGGTCGCCGCCGGTGTGGCCGTCGCCGTGATCGCCACCAAGATCAGCGAGAAGGCGGCCACGATCAAGTGATGCGCCTCCGCAGGACTGTCCGCCGCTGGTCCCGCGCGCTCGCCGAACGCGACGCGCGGGATCGCGGAGCCATGTCCCTGGAGATGCTGATCATCTTTCCCGTCGTGGTGATGGTCATCCTGCTGGTCGTACATGTCGGGCTGTGGTGGCACGCCAAGAATGTGGCGATGTCCGCCGCCCAGCTGGGAGTGGAGTCGGCACGTGTCCGCGGAGCGTCAGCGGGTGCCGGTACCGCCGAGGCCCGCGAGTTCCTCTCCCGTGCTGGCGGCAGCATCTCGGGCACGTCGGTGAGCGGAAGCAAGGGTGCGACGGTGACGATCCGCGTGACCGGCTACGTCGACACGATGATCCCCGGTCTGAAGCTCAGGATCGACCAGCACGCCGACGCGGCCGCCGAGCGTGTCACGGAGGCCCGGTGACCATCATCCACAGACTCAGGGACGACCGCGGTTCGCTGTCGCTGGAAGCGGTCATCCTGTTTCCCGTCCTCATCATGGTGCTGCTCCTGGTCGTCGCATTCGGCCGGATCGGGTCGGCCAGCAACGCCGTCGACACCGCAGCCCGCAACGCGGCGCGCGCCGCGTCGCTGGAACGCACCGGCGGGTCCGCCAGCACCGCCGGATCGCAAGTGGCGCGCAGCGTGCTGACCCAACAGGGTCTGCAGTGCACCGCCACGTCCGTCTCCGTGTCCACCGGCGGGTTCGCCGCACCGATCGGTGAACCGGCCAGCACCACGGCCACGGTCACGTGCACCGTGCGGCTCTCCGACATCGGGCTGCCCGGCCTGCCCGGTGCCAAGACGATGACCAGCAGCTTCACCTCGTCTATCGACTCCTACCGCCAGCGCGGCTGACAGGACCACCGCATGACACCCGCCCGCTTCGCTCTCACCTCGCGGATCCGTCACGCCCTGCGCGACGACCGCGGTGCGATGAGCCTGTTCGTCCTCGTCACCGTCGTGGCGCTCTTCCTCGTGGCCGCGCTCGTCTACGACGGCGCCGGGAAGCTCCGGGCCCTCACCCACGCCGAGGGCGTCGCGCACGAGGCAGCACGAGCCGGCGGCCAGGCCGTCGACGCGGGCAAGGCCATCTCCGGCCAGGGCGTCAGCGTGGACCGCAACGCGGCCGTTGCCGCCGCGCGGACCTACCTCAGCCGCGAGGGCGTCAACGGCTCGGTCCGGGTGAGTGAGGACGGCGGGTCCCTGGAGGTGACCGTGACCGAGACGTACACCGCCCTCTACCTCGGGGGCGCCAGCGGAACAGTCACCGGCACCGGCAGCGCCAACCTCGTCTACCAGGGGTAGGGGTCATGAGAAACCGAAGCACCGCAGCAACGATCGCCCGCGCGCTCCTCGCCCTGGTCGCCCTGGTCGCCCTCGTGGCCGGCGTCCCCGCCGTGCTGCTGGGCATCGGCGTCCTGCCCGACCACGTCCCGGGCGTCGACGAGATCACCACCGCGCTCACCAGCCCCGACACCGGCCAGCTGTTCCTGGGCGCGGTCACCCTCATCGGCTGGTACGGCTGGATCAGCTTCGTGATCTCCGTCGTGCTGGAGACGGGCGCCGCGCTGCGCCACGTCCGTGCGCCCCGCATCCGCATGCTGGGGGGCTCCCAGCAACTGGCCGGCGCCCTGGTCGGTGGCATCCTCATCCTTCTGCCCGCGGGGACGGCCATGGCCACCCCGGCCACCGCGGCGCCTGCCGCTTCGGCCACCGCGGCCACGGCATCCGTGAGCGCCGGCACGCAGACCGAGACGCCGGCTCCGGCTTCGTCGACCTATCGCGGGCCGGT
Source organism: Streptomyces sp. NPDC090994 (assembly GCF_044768905.1). Classification (NCBI taxonomy): domain Bacteria; kingdom Bacillati; phylum Actinomycetota; class Actinomycetes; order Kitasatosporales; family Streptomycetaceae; genus Streptomyces; species Streptomyces sp. NPDC090994. The sequence goes on along the minus strand of NZ_JBIVWS010000014.1, from coordinate 170,724 downwards.
CCACCAGGTCCAGGACGGCGACACCCTCTGGGACATCGCGGAGAAGCGCCTGGGCGCCGGAATCGAGTGGCACCGGATCATCGACGCCAACGACGGCGTACGCCAGGCGGACGGCTCCCTCGTCACCGCCGACACCACCGTCCTGCAGCCCGGCTGGATCCTGCGGCTGCCCGCCGACGCTTCGCCCGCGCCGTCCGCCGATCAGGGCGGAGCCCGGGCACAGACCGCCGGCTCCAAGGCCGCGTCCGAGACCCACACCGTCCGCGCCGGCGAGACGCTGACCGGCATCGCCGAGGACGAGCTCGGCGATGCCGACGCCTACCCCCGGATCGTCGAGGCGAACAAGGGCGTGGAGCAGGACGACGGGCGCGCCCTCGGCGACCCCGACGAGATTTACCCCGGCTGGGAGCTGAAGATCCCCGCCGCGGCCGGCAGCGACCCAAGCGACTCGAAGCCGGACCAGGCGCAGCCTCCGCGTGAGCAGCCCGCCGACCAGGGCACGGGCGAGGAGCGGCCCGGCGCCGAGCAGACACAGCCGCCCGCCCAGGAAAGGCCGGGCCCGGGCGCCGACCAGGGGGAGAAGGGCGAGACGGCCCAGACCCCCGGCCAGGGCTCGGACAAGGACAGCCAGGACGGTGGACAGCCGACCGAGCAGCCGAGCGAGCAGCCGCCCGCGCAGGACCCGGCTCCCGACCGCGAGCGGGAGCAGCACGGCACGCCCACCCAGGTGCCTGAGGCGCACGACACCGCGGAGGCCGCCGACAGCGGTGACCAGAGCGTGCAGACGATCGCCGCGGCGGGCAGCATCCTGGCCGCGGCCGTCCTCGCGGTCGTCGCGGCCCGTCGCGCGCGCCAGCAGCGCCGTCGGCGCCCCAAGCGGCGCATCCCGATGCCCTCCGGTGCGACCGCCGACTTCGAGAAGCAGCTGCGCGTGACGTCCGACATCACCGGCGCCGCGCTCGCCGACCGCGCCCTGCGCACCCTGGCCGCCAACTGCCGTCAGGCCGGCCAGCCTCTGCCCGAGGTCGAGGCGATGCGCATCACCGCGCGCGGCATCGAGCTCCACCTGGCCGCCGTCACGCCGCCCGTCGCGCCGTTCACCGAGCACGAGAACAAGCCGACGGTGTGGGTGTGCCCCGCCCGCGGCGCTCTCCTCGACGAGGACGAGGCCGCCGACATCACCGTGCCCTACCCGGCCCTGGTGAGCCTGGGCGAGACCGAGGACGGCGACACGGTCCTGGTCAACCTGGAGGCCATCGGCCTGCTGCGCCTGGCCGGCAGCCCGGCCGACGTCCGCGCGGTCATGCTCGCCCTGGCCGTCGAACTCGCCTCCTCCCGGCTGGCGCCCGACACGCAGATCGTCCTCGCCGGTGCCGGCAGCGACCTGCACCACCTCTACCCCGACCAGATCGAGCACCACGCAGACCTCGGCCCGGCCACCACCGACCTCCAGGCGCACGACGCCTTCCAGCGCCAGGCCCTCGACGACGGCGGCCACGACCACCTGCGGGCCGCCCGGCTGGGTGAGGACGGCGGCGACACCTGGATCCCCCGCATCCTCATCGCCACCGCCCCGCCCACCGGCCCGGCGGCCGCCGAACTCGAGGACCTCCTCGCCTCCCGGCCCCGCACCTCGGTCGCGGTCGTCACCGCCGCGGGCGGCGAACTCGACCTGCCCGGCGCCTGGACCCTGCCCGCCCAGCCCGGCACCCTCGTCGAACTGCCCGACCTGGACCTCGCGGTCAAGCTCCAGCACCTGGATGCCGACTCCTACGACCGGCTCGTCCAGCTGATCGCCACCTCCAGCCGCACCGACGACGTCCCCCCGCCGCCGTGGACGGGACACACCGGACCGGCCGACACCAACGGCCCCCGCTCCACCGTCCCGGTGGGGGAGGACTCTGCGCTCGCTCCGGAGACCGCCGCCGCCCCCGCAGTGACCACCGCGGTCGCCACGCAGGGAAGCGGCCTGGCGACCGCTCTGCCGGCCTTCACCGCCTTCTCCTCCGCCCCGACGCCCGACGATGGCCCGGCCGACAGCGGCAGCGGTGATGGCTGGGAGGAAGAGCAGGACGGCAGCGCTCTGTCCCCCGCGGTCGCGGGCTCCCCCGCCCTCGACAAGCAGCCCGACGAGGACGCCGACAGCAACTCCGCGGGCGAGCCCACCGGCTGGGAGGTGCCCGAGCCTGCCGAGGACGACGGCGACCCCGAGGAGGCGTCCGCGCTGGGTGCCGAGGTGTGGGACACCACCGAGCCGGAGCAGGACTTCGAAACGGTCCTCGGCGAAGTGCTCGGCGAGCGGGACGACGACTCCCCAGCGGCGCCCGACGACGAAGAGGCCAGCTCCGGCCTGTCCGCCGCCGCGCTCGGCGACGGCCCGGACGAGGAAAAAGAACCGGAAGACGGCTCGGTCCCGGCCGACGAAGAGGACGATGCCGAGTCCGGCCTGACCGCGGCCGCGCTCGCTGTGTCCGCGCCAGCCGTGACAGCGGCCGAAGCACGGATCATCCCCCGCCCCAGCGCCGCGACCTCCACCGTCCTGGCCGCGCTGGCCACCCCGCCGGCCGAGCCCGAAGGCCCCCAGGTCCAGGTCCTCGGCCCGGTGACACTGACCGGCGCGCAGGGCCGGGTGGGCAGCAACCGGCACAACCACCTTCTGGAGATCGCCGCCTGGCTCGTGCTGCACCCGGGCCTGGGCCGCCAGGACCTCGACAACGCGATCTGGCCCGGGCTGCGCAAGACCTCCAGCACCCGCAACACCGCGATCTCGCGGCTGCGCTCCTGGCTCGGCCCCAACCCCCACATGCCCGCCGACGACCCCCAGGGCGCCTACCTCCCCGCGGTCACCGAAGGTGTCTACCGCCTCGGGCCCGCGGTGACCTCGGACTGGGACCGGTTCAAGGAGCTGTACCAGCAGGGCATGCACCACGACGGGCAGGACGCCGACGTCGCCCTCGCCCATGCCCTGGCCCTCGTGCGCGGCCGCCCCTTCGCGGACGTCGACCCGTCCAAGTACTGCTGGGCGGAGGCCGACATCCAGGAGATGATCAGCGCCATCGTCGATGTTGCCCACGAGCTCGCCGAGCGCCGCCGCCAGGTCCGCGACTACCGGGCGGCGGCCCAGGCCGTCACCAAGGGCATGCTCGTCGACTCCCAGAGCGAGCTGCTCTACCGGGACCTCTTCACCATCTGCCACGAGATGGGCGACCGCGAGGGCCTGGAGCGCGCGGCCGCCCAGCTGGCGCGGATCAACATGGAAGAGGGCGTTGATTCTTCGCCCGAGACCGTCGGCCTGCTCCGCACGCTCCTCAAGGGCGAGAGGATCAAGCCCACTTTGGGGTCCGCGGCCTCATGATCCGTCCCAGATTCACTGACCTCCGGTGTCACACCGCACCGCTCGATCACACCTGTAGAGAGCGAGGGGCCTCTTCGGCCGTTCATCCGACGAAGGAGACCGCGCACATGAGCCGCCGCCGGCAGCACGCCTTCATCCCGCCCGCCGGGCCCACCGCCCCGGCGGGCCTCACCAGGGAAGGAGGCCGCCGATGACCACCTTCCAGTGGGCGCTGCCCGCCGGCCTCGCCGTGGCCGGGATCGGCGCTGCGGCCGCCGTCGCTATGGTGCTCGGCAACCGGCGCAGAGCCGCCGAGCAGAACGCCACCGCCGAGGAGCGCGCCCAGCTCGCCCTCCAGCGCCGCAACGCCTGGCAGCGCCGCCTCGCCGTGATCGCGCTCGGCGTCGGCTGTCTGATGATGTTCGTCCTCGCGGGCATCGCCGCCTGGCTCTCCTTCGGAGCGCAGCGCGAGTACGCCCACGCGCACAATGGCGGCGACTGGGACGCGGCGACCGGTTTCGCGCTGCTCCTGGACGCCGGCGCCCTCAGCCTCTCCCTCATCCGCTTCTTCGAGGCCCTGACCCTGCGCTCCTCCGCGATCACGCGGATCCTGCTGATGGGATTCGTGTCCGCCTCGGCGGCGATGAACCTGCTCCACGCCCCCGGGGCGGGAGCCGGCAGCGCGTTCCTCGCGGTGGTTCCGCCGCTGGTGTACGCGATCCTGCTCGAGATGCTGCTGTACAAGATCGAGCAGGTCATCATGGGCCGGCAGAAGCGCCGCAAAGCCGACCGGGACCGCGCCTACAGCCTGCTGCTGTGGTTGCCCTGGCCGATCGGCGCGCCGGTCAGGATGTGGAAGGCGTGGCGGGCCGAGCTCCTGGCGACCGTCGACAACGTCCGCGTGATCGGCTCCCAGCGCCCTCGCCCCTCGGCCCCCGCGGCAGAGATGACCGTGGAACGCGCCGACCCGGCGCCCGTCGTGGACCCCGCCGCGGTCGCCGCGGTCGGCGCGGCTCCGGTCAACGCGCTGCCGGTCAGCGGCCCGCAGGCCACCGCCGAGAAGGCCGAAGAGCCGCCGGCGAGCATGGCGGTGCCAGCAGCCGCCCCGGCATCCGCGCCGCCGCTCCCGCCGCAGGATGAGAAGAAGCCGGTCACGCAGGAGGTCCCGGAGCCCGCTGCGGTGGGCGAGCCGCGCTCCCAGGCCGCTGCCGAACCGGAGCCGAAGCCCGATCCGGCGGCCGAGCCCGAGCCGGTGGCGGAGCAGGACCCGGAACCTGAGCGGGAGCCTGCCGAGCCCGCTGCAGAGGACTCCGCGGCCGGTCAGTCCGATGAGGAGGAGCCGATGCCGGGCGAGGGTGCCCTCGGCGACGAGGAGAGGGAGGAAGAGCACGAGGGCGAGGAGCCCGACCCCGAGCACAACAACCCGCCGGACAACGAAGAAGACGAAGAGGCACGGGAGCGGCTGAGCATCGACATCGACCTTTCCGTGCTGCCGAAGAACCTCACCCAGCGGCAGCGGGCCGAGCGGATCTACGTCGCCCACCAGGCCGCCGGCGTAGCCCTGCTGCAGGCCGACCTGGGCAGGTGGGCCGGGTACAAGAACCCGAACTCCGGCGGCAACGAGTACCGCCGGCTGGAGAAGGAGCACGGCCCCATCGTGGTCCGCGAGGGCGCCACGCACGTCGACCTGAACTGGTCCCACCAACCCGTAGCGGCCTGACCGCCCCGGCTTCCGTCTCCCCCCGGCCGGTAAGACCGAGCCGGGGGAGAATGCCGTGTCAGACCGTGCGGGTAGCCTCAGGGGCGACACCACACCTGATACAGATAGGGGGCGGCGGTGAGCAGCCGCTGGCATCGGGCGATCGCCGAGCTGAGCGCCCAGGGGGACGCGGCCCGGGCCGCCGCCCAACGCGTGCAGGATGTTCCCAGCGGGCAGCGCACGACCGCCGTCGCGATCTCCTACGCGGCCGAGACCGACTACCTGCGCAGCGCGAGCACGCTGCTGCGAGCGCACCTCACCGACCGGCGTCCGCCCCGGCGGCTGCCGGTCGCACGCGTCTGGCCGTGCCTGCGCGATGTGTGGAAGGCCCGGGTGCTGGACCGGCTCGGCGGGGTGTGGCAGGCCGTGCCCCGGGACGCCGTCCTGGCACGGATGCGCAGCGCCGCGTCCGATCCTCTCCTCATTGCCGTCATCGACCGGGCCGAGGCGCTGCAGGCCAGCCTCCGCGGCGACCGGCGGGTGGACCGGCTGTACGAGTCGTACATCCCTGACCGGACAGGCAGCGCCACCGGTCTGCTCGGCGCGGGGCGAACGGCCCCCACACTGCCCGGGTTCCCCGACCCCGGGCACCCCCTCAACCGGGCCTTCCCCCGCAGCGGAGCCACGGGCACGCGGATCCAGCCCGGCCGGGAGGCCGAGTTCAACCAGCTGAGCACCGACCGGTTTGCTGTGCACACCAGGGCTCTCGCCTTCGGCGACGCGGTTCTCGCTCTCCTTGTCGAGCACCGCGCGGAAGGCGCCTCGCCGGAGCCGGGACGGCTGCGCGGTGCCGGCCGCTGGACGGGGCGCGAGCAGCAGCTGGTGCCGGACCGGGCGAAGTGGCCGGCCAAGCTCAACGGCTACCAAGGCGCGACACTGGCCGGACTCGGCTGGTTGGTACTCGCATGCACCGGACTGCCGCTCACCTTCGGGCAGCGCGCCGACCTGCTGTCCCACTACACGCTGCTGTTCCTGGCGGCCGGCCTCATCGCCTGCACCGGAACGGCCCTGATCCACCGGCACGGCCCAAGGCTGATCACCGCGCCCGGGCCCCAGGCCCTGTTCCCCGGCATCGTCGCGGCAGTGGTCGCCTTCACGGTGTGGCAGGGCCAAGGGCCCGTCGCCGACTACTACTTCGCCGGCCCGTACGACCGCTACGACCGCCAGTACGCGGACGGATGCCTCGCCGCCAGCCCTTACCGGCACGACGCCGTCCGGGCCATGGTCGACGACGGCGTGCTGACCGTCACCCCCGTCGAGGGAGGCGCGACGCTGCGCCTGGGACCGGCCGAGGACGGCGGTACGCACCCGCTGCGCCCGCTCGACCGGGCGACCCGGGCGGTGCTCGACGAGTACGGGTGCTGACCCTGCCCGGCCGGGCGCCGGATGCGGTAGGAGCAGGTCACCCGGCCCCTCATCGGGGGGCGGTAGCGCACCGTTTTCGGGGTGGTGAGGTTCAGCCGTAGCCCTGGCCCAGTTCCAGGGCGGGGATGAGTATCTCGGCGGCCGGGCAGTCATGGCACGCCTTGGCTCCGGGCCGCATCAGAGCATCCAGTGCTTCGAGGGTGCCGATCTCGCGTCCGCCTCCGGCTGCTGCCGGGCAGACGGCGTCGTGGACGACCGTGCCGCGGCGGCCGGCGGGCCGGACGATCCAGCCGGTCGGCCTGGGCGGAGGCATGGTCCTGGGGTCTCGGTGGTTCGGGACGTTCGACAGGTCGACTCCGTCGATCGGCCTCAGCTGCCGGTCGGTGACCCACACCGTGTACTCGGCAGCTTCGACCCCGTCCTGCGTGGCCACCCACGAGGGCACGCCGATGCGGTAGCGCCACGGGTGCCCCTGGGCGCTCTTGAACCTCTCGTACAGACGTACCTCCACGGTCTGCTCGTCGGGTAGGACGAGCAGGATCCGGGCAGGCAGAGGACCGGGGCGGCCGTTCACCGGGCTAGGCGGCGGGGGTCTGCTCCAGCGCCCAGGCCTGCCGCCGCAAGCCCTCAAGGCGGGCCCTGCCGACGGTTCCCGCCCAGTAGGGGTGGAACAGGACCCGGGCGGACAGGTGCAGCAGCTGACGGCGCCGCACGGTGGTGAAGGCGCGGGGGTCGGCCGCGAGCGCCCGGTAGGCGCGGAGAAAGGCGATCTGCGCCTGGACGAGGTCGGGGGGATAGATCTGCTGCTCCATGACGCAATTCAATCAGGTGTTCGAATTCTTCTTCGAGTCGGCGCGGCACTCGGGAGCCGTGGCGTCAGGACTGGCCCTTCGCCGCAGGCCAAGGAGCCGTCGTTCCCCGAGGGAGCAGGCACGCCGCGGCCCGGCAGCCCCCCCCCGTCAGCAAAACGCGTGCGGGCGGGGACCCCGCATCGTGTGCCGTCCGAGGCGAGAGTGCAGGATCCGTTCTCCCCGGAGCGCCGTGCCGACGAGCAGGCGGCCCGAACACGACGGGCGAGCGGGACGCGCGGGGCGTAGGAGTGGAGGGTGCACCTGTCCCCGCCCATCGAACCGATGCTCGCCCGCTCCGTCACTGCACTGCCGCCTGCGGGGGCCAGGCCCGCGCTGTTCGAGCAGAAAGCTGACGGGTTCCGGACGCTGGTGTTCGCCGGCCCCAAGCCATTCCTCCAGTCCAGGCGGGGCGCGGATCTGGGCGGTGCGTTCCCGGAACTCGTCGCGGCCGCGGCCGCGCTCGGCGTCGAAGCGGTCCTCGACGCCGAGCTGGTCACGGTGGGAGCGGATGGGCTCGACTTCACCGCGCTGCAGGAACGAGCCCGGCGCCGGGGTGCCACCGCCAGGCGGGCGGCGCGGGAGCGGCCGGCCCACCTGATCGTCTTCGACGTGCTCGAGATGTCCGGTGCTGTTCTCCTCAATGAGCCGCTGTGGCGGCGCAGGGACGCCTTGGAGGACCTCTTCGCCGGACGCCGGCTGACAGCACCGTGGGCGCTGTGCCCGCAGACCTTGGACCGGGAGGTCGCCCTCGGCTGGCTGGACCCGGCCTGGGGAACGGCCGGGATCGAGGGGATCATGATCAAGGACCCGGGTTCGCGATACCGGCCCGGAGAGCGCGGGTGGATGAAGCTGCGGACCCGCCTCACGACGGAAGGGATCATCGGCGCGGTCACCGGCGCCGTGGCCGCGCCCCGGAGTCTCCTGCTCGGCCGGCTCGACGCGGCGGGCCGGCTGCGCCTGGTCGCCCGCTCCACGCCGCTGCCCCGCAAGGCGGCCGCCGAGCTGGGCGCCGCCCTGCGGTCGGCGGGAGCGGAGCATCCCTGGTGGGGCCGGACCTTCTCGGCCGGGTGGGGAGTGAAGGAGCCGTTGGCCTTCCACCCCGTGGCGCCCGACCTCGTCGCCGAGGTCGAAGCCGACACCGCTCTCGACCTGGGCCGGCACCGTCACCCGGTGCGCTATGTGCGAATCCGGGACGACATGACCCCCGGCGATGTCCGGGCGTGACCCCCTCCCCCGGCCGGCCGTGACGCCGCGGAGCCCATTGCGCGCGAGTATCCGCAAACCCCTGGCTCCGCCGGTCCCCGGCGGGCCAGACTCGCGGCATGTCCGTACGCGTCTTCCGCCACGTTCACCAGGAGCACAGCCACCGGACCCTCTGCGGCACCGTCGAGCCGCCGGCGGCCGAGGCCGCCCGGTGGGACGCCATGCTCCAAGCGGTCGCCATCGCTCGGGGGCTGCCCGCGGACAGAGGGCAGGAGCTGTACGAAGCGTGGGTCGCAGCCGAGCGGCCGGCCGCATGCCCGTGCACGCTGTGCAGTACCGTCCGCCAGGCCTTCGAGACCGAGCGGGCCCGCGAGGCCGCAGGTGCCTACCGGGGAGAGAGCGGGTTCTGGATCTTCCCCAACGGGTTGCCCGACGGAGAGGAGCTGACGGGGTCCTACCAGGTCGCCGAGGGAGTCTGGGTGAACGCCGACGAGGCGCACCCGGCTTCTCCGGGCGGCACGGGGAGCGACGCGCAGCCTCACGCCCCGGTCGGCGGATGAGAGTCGGGTCACAGTCGTAGTGTCCGATCCTGGACGCTGGCCCTGCCCTCCACTGGTCATGATCAGAGCCTCACCCGCGACCAGGAGGGGGTACCGCTGTGCCGGTCCTGCGCCAGATCACCACGTGCACCGAGCCGTCGACCGTCGTCATCGAACGCCGCGTCCGCGCACGCGACCGGTCGGTGGACTACCGGCTGGAGGTCTGCCGACGCCACCGCTGGCTGGCGAGCAACTGGACCGGACGGCGCAGCGCCGAGGGGGCCGGCGGACGGTGCGGCACGGTCACCGACTACCGCCCCTACACCCAGATCGTGCAGTCCCACGCCGCCCTGTGGCTGGTGCCGTTGACCACGAACGGCCCCGAGGACCACGGCGGTGACCTTGCGGCCGCGCTACGCGCGGGGCACGAGTTGCTGACCGCGCACCGGGAACCGACCGGCGTGGCGATCGCGCTGGAACACGCGGCGAGGATCGCCGAGGCGGTTACCGCCGGCAGCCTGCCCCTGGCCGACGGGCAGGCCCAGGTCCTGGCGGCACTCAGCGCGGCGGAAACCCTCGATGCCGGAGCGCGAGGCGCCTGACCTGCTGCCTCACGATGTCCACGGCCCGGCCGCCGTCCCGGCAGCGCGGAGGAGGGGCGGTCGCGCAGGGGTCGTAGGGTCGAAGCCGACCGGCCCGTCACGGGAAGGCCGGCCGTGAACGAGGAGTCCGTCTTGTCCGCCCTCAGTGTTGCCCTGACCGCCGCCGTCGGAGCCCTGGCCGGTGCTGCCGCGCGCCCCGTGGTCTTCGCCCGGTCCGTGCCGGCGCCTACGGTCGCACGCAGCAGCTGTCCGCACTGCGGCAGCGCCGTCCTCGACCGCCGGCTGCCGTTCCTGCCCTTCTCCGGTCGCTGTCCGGCGTGCTCAGAAAAGATCGGACCGCGCCCGCTTGCGCCGGAAGCGGCGGCCGCGATCGCGTTCGCCGTCGTAGCGGCGGGCGGGGCGAGCGGCTGGTTCGCCGCCGCTCAGTACTGGGTGGCCGCGTGCGGCGTCGCGCTGGCTCTGATCGACCTCGCCGTTCAGCGGCTCCCCGACATCCTCACCCTCCCCGCCTGCGGCGGAACGCTCATCCTGCTTTCCGCTGCTGCGGTAGCGGGCGAGTCCGGAAGCCTGGGCCGCGCGGCGGCCGCCGCTGCCGTGCTCACCATCGTCTTCCTCCTCATCGCGCTCACCGGCGCGATGGGACTCGGAGACGTCAAGTTCGCGCCGGCCATCGGCGCGCTCCTGGGCTGGAGCAGCTGGACGATCCTTTTCTGGGGAGCGGCTGCGGGCTTCGTCGTCGGCGCCGTCTCGGAGGTGGCGCGGATGGTGGCCGGCCGCGCCCGCCGCACGCACGTCTCCTTCGGCCCCTACATGGTCATCGGGGCCCTGGCCGTCTCCGTCGCCGCGGCCTGCCCCCCGTCCTGAATTCCCGGAAGTGCCGCTTCCTGTAATTGCTGTTCCTGGACATCGATTACCGGAACGGCTCTCACCTGACCCCGCTATTCAGGCATGCGATTTTCCGCAATGAGCCGAGCCTGGTCAAATTCCTTGCGCAGCACGAAGATCGAAACCGGAAACAGACACATCGCGTTCCGGACCATTCTTCGCCCGCCTTAGCCGCACCTCATCAGTGCCGAGGCGGAGAGGCCCTGCGCAGGTCCGACGAGCGTACTCGGGCCGACGAGACCAGGAAGAGCCGCACATGCATACCCTCACCCGCCGCGTCGCGACCGTGGCCACCACCGGCGCGCTGATCCTCGGCGGCGCCGTCGCCACCGCCTCCACCGCGAGCGCAGCGACGGTCGGCAGCGGAGCCTGCACCCACCAGATCAAGCTCAACACCGACGTGTACACCACAGTGAAGTTCCGCACCGGTCCCGGCACCGGCTACACCGCCACCGGCCAGCTCTCCCGGGGTACCGACGTGTACTGGCAGTGCAACAAGGGCGACAACGGCAAGCCCGGTGCCTGGGGCTACGTCACCGTGAAATCCGGCGCCCACAAGGGCAAGAAGGGCTGGGTCGCCGCCCAGTACATCAACGTGCCCATGCAGTTGGACTGACCTCTCCACCCGGCCGGCAGAGATGACCTGACCCGAACTCTGCCGGCCCCTCCCACGCCTGAGCCGCCACCTTGTGCAGGCTCAGGACGACGCGATGGCGGCCCGGCCCACTGTGACCCCGGGCCGCCGTCGGCGTACCCGCAACCGGAGCCTGCCTCCCACCTCACAGCCGGCCTCCGACACCGGCTCCACCGTCCGGGCCCGACCACCGCCGACCGGGCGGAAGAACCCCAGGACGGGCACCACGAAACCCACCTCATCCCCACCCGGCGTCCCGGCATTCCGTCTTGAGCGCGGCCTAAGAGCACGGCCTGGACACCGTGTTCGTGGTCGCCTCGAGCGCCACCGACCAACACCTAACCCGCGTATGCGCCGCCGCCAGCGGCATGGTCTACGCCCCCGCAACGGCCGGCACCACTGGCAGCCAAGGCCCCCTCCACCCCGGCCTGAACACCTTCGTCGACCGCCTGCGCACCCTCACCCTCCTCCCCGTCGGCGTCGGCATCGGCGTCTCCACCCCGGAGCAGGCAGCGATCGTCGGCTCCTACGCCGACGCGGTCATCGTCGGATCCGCATTCATCCATGCGATCGAGACCTCTCCCGGGTCGGCCGGTGCCCTCCAGGCCGCCCTCCTCGCCCAGTGCCTCGCCGACGGAGTGCGCCGAGCCGTGCCCACCACGGCCTGAACGACGCCAGCCGGGCCAGCCCGGCGGCAGGCGACTTCGCCGGCCGAGACCGCTTTCCGGGCATCCCTCTACGTACCGGCATGGTTCATTCAGAGTTTCGAAGTGCTCCAGCGGGAAAGTTGTAGCTACCAGCCAGTAGGCCTCTAATGTTCCGCCCAGCACACCAACTTGTTGACCCGCTCGTGGACGAGCACACTCAGGAGCGGACCGCATGCTCGCGATGCGACCAGCCACACCAGACGACCAACCCCGCCTCGCCGAGATGATCCAGGCCCGCTCCGACTGGATGAAGGACAAACAGCTCCCGAACTGGCATAGCTGGGGAAAGCATGTCCACGAGCTGGCCAGCAACTGCACACGGCACCCGAGCGAGATGTGGGTCCTCACCGGACACGACGACCACATCCTGGGCTGCACCACGATCCTTCGCACCGCCGCGCCCTGGACCTGGACCGCGACCGAAGCCGCCGACAGCGCCTACTACCTCAACGGTACCGTCACAGACCCTGCCGAACGCCACCGCAAGCTCGGCGCAGTCATCGCCCACTGGGTCGTCGACCGTGCTGCACGCGAAGGCATCAGCCGTGTACGTCGAGACTGCAGCTCCCCTGCTCTCGCCGAGTACTACCAGCAACAGAACTTCCAACTCATCCGCCAGGTGTCGGCTCGCGGAGGACACACTTCGTACGCCTTGGAACGCAAGGCAACACGAATTCCCGAGCTTGCCAGCTGGGTTGTCTCAGAAATTGCTACTCCAGAAAGATCTGAGAGGCCGAGGACGCTTCTACTCCCGCCCGAAAAACGAACAGTGAGAACAGCGCAATGCCTCTCGCGTTCCTGAGCAGTACGGGGGCGAACCGGGAGCGCCACTCCCCAAGCCTCAATCTTTCGTGACCGTCCGCTGGCTTCTTTGACGGGAGATGCGGCTGCGAGCGGGCAAGGCAACCGAGGAGGGGGTACCACTGTGTCGTCCTCGCCAGGTCATCCCGTGCACCGCGCCGTCAACCGTCGTCATCGAAAGGCGCGCCCGCGCACGCGACCGGTCGGTGGACTCCCGGCTGGAGGTCTGCCGACGCTACCGATGGCTGGCGAACAACTGGACCGGACGGCGCAGCACTGAAGGAGCTGGCGGGCGGTGCGGAACCGTCACCGACTACCGCCCCTACGCCGAGATCGTCCAATCCCATGCCGCCGGATGGCTAGTGCCATTGACCGCGAACGGCCCCGAGGACCACGATGGCGACCTCGTGGCCGCGCTGCGTGCCGGGTACGAGTTGCTGACCGCGCATCGGGAACCGACCAGCGTGGCTATGACGCTGGAGCCGCGGCGCGGATCGTCGAGGCGATCCGCGCCGGTGCCCTGTCCTTGACGGACGGGCAGGCCCAGATCCTGGCGGCACTCAGCGCGGCGGAAACCCTCGACGCCGGAGCACAAGGCGCCTGACCAGTTCGGGCCGGCCCCATCTGCCATGGGGCCGGCCCGTTGTCGTGCGGTGGCGCGGTGGTTCAGGCCGGAGTCACAGACCGAGGATGAAGTCGAAGTCCGTGTCCTTCGCGCCGAGCAGCCACGCCTTGGCCTCGGCCGGGGTGTAGACGTGGGGCAGTCGATCGGGGTTCTGCGAGTCACCGACCAGGACGTACCCGTCCACGACGGCGACCCGCACGCAGTTTCCGCCGCCGCCGCTGTACTTGGACACCGTCCAGTCGACCGATGCGAGGTCGAATGAGGACGGGGCCGGCTTTTCTGTCACTGTTCTAGCTCCTTGATCTCTTTCTTGAGGCGCGTGCGCGTCTCGTCGGGGTCCAGCGCCCGCTCCCACAGGTTGGTGAAAGCTGCTGTGTAGCGCTGCACATCTTCTTCTCCGTCGAAGTACAGCGAACTGACCATTGTCTCCACCCACACGACCTGTCGGGCAGCCTCGGGGAAGGCCATGACAACGAACGGACCTGCTGCCCCCGGGTGTAGTCCGACTGCCTCCGGCAGGATGCGGATGGTGTTGCGGGAGTCCTCGGACTCCTCCAGACTGCGCTCCAGTTGTCGACGTGCCACGGCTCGGTCGTCGACGGATGAGCTTAGGACTCGCTCGTCTACCAGGGCGCGGAACTCTGAGAGTGCGCCTTCTCGTACCTGCTGTTGACGGTCCATACGGACGTCGACGAGCGCCTTGACCTCGGAAGGGCGCAGATCGGGTCTCATCTGAGCGATGACACTGTAGGCGTAGTCCTCGATCTGGAAGAGGCCCGGCCAGATGTCGCGCTCGAAGTTCGACAGGGCAGTGGCCCGGCGCTCCATCTTCAAGAAGCCCTCGAATTGCATGGGGCCCAGGAGGTGAGCGTTACGCCGCCAGAGGGCGGGGCGCGGTCGGCCCGCGGGGGTGGTGTCCGCACTCAGAAGGGCCAGGATCTCTGACTGTTCCGTGGCGCTGGCCTGGTAGACCTCGAGCAGCGCCTCGACGAGGTCGCGGGCGACACGGCGGCGCTGTCCGCCCTCCAGCCTGCTCAGCCCGCTCTTGTCGATCCTGATACCGCGACGGACCAGCACTTCATGGCCGGCGACGTCGCCTTGGGTGAGGCCGCGCCGCTCGCGCAACTCCTCAAGGCGCAGGCCGACTTCGCTGAGGGTCAACGACCACGGCGTCTTCGCTTCTGGCATGGTGGCCAGTCTGACGGCTCTCCACGACACCTACAAGCAATATGGCTAAGCAATTTGCTCGACCATATTGCTAAGGGCTCACCCGAGGGAGCATCCTAGCCATGGTCACGAAGTGTGCAGCGCCCGTCGCCACGCGTGGAGGCGCTCCGCTGCCCGTATACGTCCAGGGAGGAGCTTCCGCGATGCGCCGGACGCTGTTCAGCCTCCTTCTGAAGGACCGGGACCTTCTTGGGTGGGAGGCGTTCTGCGTCCATTTCGCGGCCACTGGTCGTGATCTCGCGCGGGAAACCGGCAACCGTCGGCTAGCCACAGCCAGCGTCGGGCGCACCACGTTCGACCGCTGGTCGTCGGGCACATGGTCCGGCCGTCCTCGCGGCGAGGCTGCTCAAATTCTGGAGCGCATGCTCGGGCACACCGTCGAGGAGCTGTTCAACCTGGCGCCCGACGCGAGCGAGCCAACGGCACCGTTGGAATCGGCGGCTGCGCGGATCGGCGCGCGCTGGCCCACGTCCACGGTGCTGCTCCCTGCCGGCGGGCCTGCTGGGCTCTGGGAGATCTCCGGACAGCAGCGCCTGGACGGAACCAGCGCCGCCATCCATCTTCTTCCCGTCATCAGACGAGACGGGGAAGCCAACGTGCACGAGCTGGACCAGAACGGACTACGCGACCTGGAGCGGTTCTTACGACCGGCGCGCCGTGGTTTCCTTGTCGGCGTCGAGGAGAGTCGGGACGATGTCAACGTGTACGTCCGCGACGCTGCGGGCGCTCGGAGGCCCACTCTTCCCGGATCGCCTGACACCGGTCCGATGTCGATCCCCTCGGCGTACCTCTTGGACGACCTCTCCTACGGCATTCTCTGGGCGCTCACTCAGCTCGATGACGGCCTTTTGTCCGATGATCAGGCGCTCGATGCGGAACAGAACCTTCTCGACACCTACCTGTCCATGCCCCGCTCGGCGCCCAGCCAGCTGCTCGTTGACCTGTCGACCGTCGGCAGTAGTTGGATGGGATCGGCGTTCTGCGCCCGGCACATCCAGCAGGAACTGACGGACGCGAGCGAAGTGCCGATCTTCTGGACTCGTGAGCAGACCGGCGAAGAGGCAGCCTGCTGGCTGTTCTTCCGACACAAGCTGGAGTACCTGCGAGCACTTGAGCGATTCCACAGCGCGACAGCGCAGACCGTCCGGGTGTTCTGTCTGCCCGAGGCCGAGGTGGCGCGCTCGGAGAAGTATGAGCGGATCTTGCTGCTGCTGGCGATCGCTCTAATGGAGCGCTGCGGGATCCGCGTGCGGGTGGTGCCGAAGACGGAGTACGCGGAGATGGACGGAGTAGCCCTGGTGCCCGGTCAACGGGCCGTCGTGGCCAACTGGGTCCGGGCCCCGGGCGGTGCACTGTGGGCGGCCCGCAGTACGGCATCCCGCGGAGATCTGCGTTCCTACGCCACCGTGTTCGCCGACGCGCAGGGAGCCGACGTGCTCGTGGGCCAGGATCCGGCGAGCCGCCTACGGTCCCTCGCGGACTACCTGGGCCTGGACTGGCGCTGGTTGACCGCCCGCTGCCACGCTCTGGGCGAGTACGGCGTGGCCGGCCTCGTTCGGCCCCGCAGTCGTCTGCTCACCGTGGAAGCGCTGGATGAGACCCTGCTCTTCCTCGGCAAGCTCGGCTAGTCCCGCGATGACTGCCGTCCGCGCAGCCACCCCGT
This sequence comes from Streptomyces sp. NPDC090994, assembly GCF_044768905.1. Lineage (NCBI taxonomy): Bacteria > Bacillati > Actinomycetota > Actinomycetes > Kitasatosporales > Streptomycetaceae > Streptomyces > Streptomyces sp. NPDC090994. The sequence goes on along the minus strand of NZ_JBIVWS010000014.1, from coordinate 154,529 downwards.
CCGAAAGGCCCTCCGTGTTCTCCGCAGACCCTGCCCCGAACCGCACCGTCCTGGTGCTCACCCTCGGCGGCACCATCGCCATGACGCGCACCGCAGCGGCCCCCGGCGTCACACCGACGCTGACCGGCTCCGACCTGGTGAGCGCCGTTCCCGGCCTCCAGGGCACTGCGGAGGTCACGGTGGAGGACTTCCGGCAGTTGCCCGGGGCCTCCCTGACGACCGGCGATATCGTCAGCCTCGCCGAACGGCTCAGCAGGGCCGAAGTAGAGGGTTTCGACGGGGTGGTGGTGACGCAGGGCACCGACACCCTCGAGGAGACCTCGTACCTCACCGACCTCTACTACCCGGGCGCGATGCCGGTGGTCTTCACCGGCGCGATGCGCAATGCCGCGTCGGCCGGAGCCGACGGTCCGGCGAACCTCCTGGCCGCCGTGCAGACTGCAAGCAGTTCAGAGGCTCGGGGCGCCGGGATCCTCGTGGTTCTGGGTGACGAGATCCATGCCGCCCGCCACGTCCGGAAGACGCACACGACTAGCCCGGGAGCATTCGCATCGCCGGACACAGGGCCGCTGGGCCACGTGGTGGAAGGGATGGTGCGGTTGCACCGGCTGCTGAAGCCGATTGCTCCCCTGCCGCTGCCCATCGCTCCCCTGCCGCACGTGGAGATCGTCACTGCAACCCTGGGTAGCAGCGGGACGCTGCTGAAGGGCCTGGAGAACGAGATTTCCGGCCTCGTGGTGGCCGCGTTCGGCGTTGGGCACGTCCCCGAGAGCTGGTGCGGCCCGCTGGAGGAGCTGGTGGCCGCCATGCCGGTCGTCCTCGCCACTCGCATCGGTGCCGGCCCCGTCCTGACCTCGACTTACGGCTTCGACGGCTCCGAGCGCGACTTGCTGGCCCGTGGCCTGATCGGGGCGGGAACCCTCGACCCGTACAAGGCCCGGCTGCTCCTGGCCGCCCTGTTGGCAGCCGACACGCCTCGCACGGAGATCGCGAAGGCGTTCCTCGACCGCTCCTGACCACCATCGACCAGCACAAGGACACCCACCATGCGCTTCGCCCGGGTCCGCACCGGCAGGCAGTTCGTGCTCGCTCTCGACCACGGGGAGGACTTCCTGGGGGGCCTCACGCAGTTCTGCGCCGACCAGGACATCCGGGCCGGATACATTCCGACATTTGTCGGCGGCCTCCGGGCGGCCCGGCTGGTGGGCTCGTGTGAACCCCTCGCCGACCCCGAGGCCCCCTTGTGGGAAGAAGTACACGTTGAAACGCTTGAAGCGCTCGGCGGTGGGACGCTCGCCTGGGACCCCGAGAAAGACTGCCTGGCCCCACACATTCATGTCGCGGCCGGCCTCAAGGCGAAGTCCGCCGAAGGGCGGGTGTCGCACCTGCTCGGCGCGACGGTGCAGTTCATCTGCGAGATTCCCATCGTCGAAGTCGTCGGTGACGACGACGGGCCGGCCCTGACTCGCCGGCGCAGCGCGGACCTGTACGACGTACCCCTGCTCGGCTTCGGCAAGAGCAGCTGAAGGCGGAGTGTGACGATGCGCAGGGCAATCCGATTCCCGGAGGTGGTGGAGGCCCACCGCATGCGCATCTTCGAGACGTTCGCGGTCCACTTCAAGCAGGCGGCCAAGGAGGTTGCCCAGCTCGACGGCAACGCCTCGCTTGCCTCCGTGTACGTCGCACGGTCCACCTGGGACCGCTGGATGGCCGGAGACATCAAGGGCCTTCCGCGACCGGCGACGTGCCGTGTTCTGGAGCATCTGTTCGGCGAGCCGGCCGATCAGCTCTTCGGTTCGCTGGAGCCCGAAGTTACGACTGCGGCTCCCATGGCGGGGAACGACTTGAGCTCGCCTCACCTGGCCGCCATGGAGTCGTTTCGCCTCGCTGACCGCCAGCTCGGCGGGGGGCATGTGTACCGGTCTGTGGTGCACTACCTCAACACGGTCGTTGCGCCGGCCCTCTTCGGCGCAGCGGACAGGGACGAAGACAGCGAGACCGCTTTCGGCGCGGCGGTTGTCCTCACCGAGATGGCAGCCTGGATGGCCCACGATGCGGGCCGAGACGACCTGGCGTCCGGCCACTTCAATCGTGCCCGTCGGCTGTCGCAGAGTCTGACCGACGTGACGGCGGGTGCGAACGTGATGGCCGGCATGAGCCACCTGGCCCTGCAGACCAGTCAGGTCGATGCCGCGGCAGATCTCGCCCGCAGCGGGCTCGCGCGCCTCGCGGCCGGCCCGCAGGTGCCGACCCTCAAGGCTCGCCTGCACGCCATGGAGGCCCGGGCGCTGGCGCAGCTCAATGCCGAGTCCGAGGCGCAGCGCGCGCTTGATTCGGCACGCGAGGCCCTGGCCCTCGCGCGGACGGCGCCGCCGTCCAGATGGGTGGCTCCGTTCGACGAGGCAGCACTCGCCAGCGAGGCAGCCTCCGTTCTCCTGGATCTCGGCGCGCTCAAAGCGGCAGCCAAGGAAGCGGAGCACGCCTTGGCGCTGCGGGATGCGAGCCGGGTCCGCAGCCGCGCGTTCGGGCAGGTCACGTTGGCGCGAGTTCTCCTCGCGCAGGGGAAGCCCGACACCGCGTGCTCGGTCGGCATGGAGCTGCTGAACGCCAGCCAGTCGGTGACGTCTCTGCGCCTCAGCCGACAACTCGACGCGCTGCAGGCTGATTTCGACCCTTTCCGACAGGTCCGTGAGGTCCGCGAGCTCCTCTCTCGGATGACCGCCACGGCACAGCACCGTAGATTGCTGCTCGGCAGTCTCGCGCTCCCGGAAGGTCCGCAGTGAAGGATGCACCCATGCCAGGCGATCCCGGCCGTGAGGCCTACCTGGCCGAGGGCAATGCCCAGCAGGCCCGGAAGCGTGCCGCTGCGGATGCGCTGATCCGGGATCACGCCGGGAGGCTGCTTCTGGTGAATCCGACCTACAAATCGGGCTGGGATCTGCCCGGCGGCATGGCCGAAGACAACGAGGCCCCCGAGGACGCCCTTCGACGCGAACTCAGGGAGGAGCTCGACCTTGCGGTTGCCGATCTTCGGTTCCTGGTCGTCGACTGGGTCGGGCCCCACGGCCCGTGGGACGACCTCCTCGGGTTCGTCTTCGACGCCGGCGTCCTGTCAGCCGAGCAGGTTGCCGGACTCAAGCCGGTCGACGAGGAGATCTCCGAGCACCGCTTCTTCGAGATCCCGGAAGCGCTGCCGTTGTTGCCAGAGCGCCAGCGAGCTCGGACCGTCAACGCCCTCCAGGTCCTGGACGACGGGGTTCCGCGCTACCTCCGCGATGGAGTCGCTCTCTGAAGGAGCCCGTCCGCTCGGATCACACGATGACCTCCACGGATGGAGTGCGCTCGTCGGGCTTGAACAGCGCGCTCCGCACGCGGGCGAATACCTCTTCGGCAAAAGCGAGTTCCTGCTCGGTGAGGGGTTGGCCGAGGAGACCATGGTCGTGCCGGTGCTGCTCGTCGCCGATGCCGAGAATCAGCACAGCGTTCTGCACACGCTGAAGGATGGCCCGCAGAGCGACCCGGGTCAGATCCTGCGGAGACGAGCCGAACCGAGCGGCCAGCTGTGCGAGACCGTGGGTGACTGCTGCAGCTACCGCCCCATGGCCGGGCTCCGTGTCCGGCCACGCGGCCCGAGCACGCTCCACGCAGCCGCCCGCGAGCACCCCGTGTGCCAGCGGAGAGGCGATCACCAGACCGACGCCGTGGCGCACAGCGAAGGCACCGAGATCTTCACCTTCTCCGAGATCGGCCAGCGGCAGCAACGCGCTCGCCTGCGTCCAGAGCACGTCGGGGCGGACCCGGTCGAAAAGGTCCAGGAAGCGACCTATCGAGCGTTCTGAGGAGCGAGGTCCTGGGCCTCGCAGCCCGATAGCTCGGATCTGGCCGAGATCGCGTAGGGCCCGCATCTGCTCGATCACAGGGTCGAGGTACCGGTCGCCAAGCCCGAAGTCGTAGGACTCCAGGGTGTAGAGGGCCAACTGGTCCAGATACAGGTTCTCCAGGGTCTGCTCGAGTTGGTGGCGGACCCGCGGGCCGGCGTAGGGGTGCGGAGCAGAACCCTGTATCCGGCCGACTTTGCTCGCGACCTGGACCCTGTGGCCCGGGTGCTCCTTGAGGACTTTGCCGACCAGTCGCTCGGCGTGGCCGCACCGGTGGCTGTCGGCTGTGTCGAGCAACTGCATTCCGTCATCTTTGCCGCCGGCTTCCAGAGCGCGCCGCAGCCCGTCGAGTAGCCGTGCGTCCTGGGGGTGAGGGGCGCTCGGGGCCCAACGGGAGGTTCCGCTGCTGATGCCCAGCGGTCGCACCGTCAGGTCTGGGGCCAAACGGCGGGGCGCGAGATCGCTCAGTGTCATCGGTCAGCGTCTCCGGCCCGGTAGAGGAAGATCGCGATGACCCGCTTCCCCTTCTTGTCGCGCTGGACTCCCCAGGCGCTCGCCAGTACGTCCACCAGAAACAGGCCTCTCCCGCCTTCGTCGTATTCATCGGCGGCCGGGGGTGCCCCCGGCACCGCGGTGGTGTCTTCACCGTCATCCCGAACCTGGATTGCCACTCCCCAGGCATACACATCGAGGGAGATGTCGAGCGCCGCTCCCGCGTGCTCGACGGCGTTGCCCACCAGCTCGTCAGCCACCAGGACCACGTCGTCCGTGTATTCGCTGTCGGCCGTCCCCGCGAGAGTCGTGCGAACTATGTGCCGGGCGGCGCTCTGCGGGGCTTCGAGGCCGTAGAGGTCAATCGCAGCGTGCGTCACCTCGCGACCGCCGTCGCGTCCATGGACACATGGCAAGACAGTGCTGGTAGGACCAAGCACGGTGGGATCACTCCTCGCTGCAATCGCGATGCCCGGGGCACGGACGGGACGTCCTGCTGAATACCGTGGCGCATGTCGCGGCGAGGGTGATAGCGAAACCCGTCCCCACTTCTCCCCACTTCACCGACGACTGATCGCCCTCCCGGCGCGCACAGAGACGCACCAAGGGAACGGAAGCGGGAACAAATAGGCGATATTCGTACCCTTGGCACGAGTCGAGACGTTTCAGTAAGAGGCTGCCGCTCATTTCCCCGTCCAGCAGCGAGGGCCCCATTCTCGCACCAGATGCCACCTCACCTGGGCAGATACCAAGATGGGGATCTCAGGGGCCGCGCAGATCGCTTTTACCTCACCTTCGGAAATCCTGTCAACCGCTTCCAGGGAAGTGGGGCGAAGTGGGGTGGTGAAGCTGATCTCCAGCGGCGGTGTCACGCAGAAGGGCATCAACGTCGGATTGCGTGCCCGAATTGAGCACTATTGTCCGCGCCTCTCTGGGAGCTGAAGGGGGGTTTCAGCCGTCCTCCGTGCACTCGAAGTGGGGAGAAGTGGGGTCCGATTTCGCTATCGGAGCATGCCGGGGAACGGCAACGCTATTCGCAGCTTCTTCGCCCCGCCGTCCACGGAAAGGTTGCCGTGATCACTCTCATCGCGTCGGTTCTTGGCGTCCGCCCCGTTGCCGATGTCCGCGAGGGCAGTTCGGCGGGACGGCAGGATGCGGCACCGCTTCGCCTCGGCCGGCCTCGGCGTAGCGGTGCCGACACAGGCACCGCACTGGACCACCAGGTCGTGGAAGACCGACCGGCCTCTTCCCGCCCCTTGATCGGAGACAACGTGTTCTCGGCATTGCGTCCGAAGCCCGACTCGCGTGGACGCCCCGCTTCCCGCGCCTTCGAGATCGGGCGGCGCCACCCTCTCGGCACCGTGCACGCTGTCGAGGACCTGGTGGAACGAGTGATGGGCACGTCGCCGCTGCCCCGCGGCGACAACGACGTCATGCTGCTCCTCGTAGGGTTGCGCCAGCAGCTCCCGCACCTGGAACAACTCCTGGAAGGCACGGACACGGCCCCGGCCCTGGTCATCCAGGCACGCCGCATCCGTGGGGAGCCGGTGCCGGATGGACGCATGCCCCTGGTGATCCTCACCATCCGGCTCGCAGAGATCGCCCAGGCCCTGATCGACGCTCTCCGCGTGAACGCCCTGCCGCGTCGCACGGACACACAAGGCCCCCTGCCCTCCGGTGGCCAGGCAGTGGACGGCCGCCAGAGCCCGGGCGAGCCGGAACTGACGGAGCCGATGCTCCTCCCCGTGCTCGCCCGGACGCCGCAATCCGGCCTCACCCGAACCCCTTCGCAGCACCAGTCGAGTCGTGTGGCCGAGTTGGTCGGTGCCGCGGCGGGTTCGCCGGGGGATTGCGGACCGCCCGCATAGACCCGAGCCCGGCGACACACCACGCCCCGCCCGTCGCCGGTGCTCGCCCGTGGGCTTTCGGCTTCCGACTCTGGGGGACCGCTCGGCACACCGTCGGCCCGGTCCCGGAAGCCGAAAGCGAGTGGCAGATCCCCCGTGCTGCCGTCCCGGCTGCCGCGGTTCCCAGACCCCCCGCGGCAGCCGGTCCACACCCTTACCCGTTTCCCCCGACCCTTCGTCCGAGGACTTCATGACCCCCGACATCTCCCCCACTCAGCCCAGGCGGCGCAGAAGGCGCCGTCTCGTCGTGACCGTGCGCGCCCGGTTGGTGATGGTCGCGGTCATCACGGTCGCCGCCTTGATCGGCGCGGTCGCGGTGAATGCGTGGCCGGACTGGCAGCGGCAGGACAGCTTGCGGCGCGACTCGGCCACCGGCCGCCTCGGAGGAGAAGCGAGCCTGCCGCTCTTCGTGGGTGCGCAGAGCGAACGGAAGCTCACCGCGGCGTACCTGGCGCATCCCACGGCCGCGAACAAGAAAGCGCTGGACAAGCAGCGGCAGCTGACCGACCAGGGCATCGCGAGCTTCAAGACGCTGTCCGGCACCACGCTCAAGACGGACGAGCGGCGCCGCTGGGAGTACGTCGAGGACATCTACACACGGCTGGAGAAGCTCCCGCAGACCCGACAGGGCGTCGACGCCCGTACGGAGAGCACGGACGAGGCCGCCGGCTACTACACCGACCTCATCGCGCGGATGATCGCCTTTTATCAGGCCCTGTCGGCGATGGATGATGGGCCGCTCGCGCTGGAGACCCGGCCGCTCGTTGGCCTGTTCTGGGCCAGTGACGCGCTCGCCCAGCAGGACACCCTGCTGGCCGCGTCCGTGCCGTCCGGCCGGATGACCCCCGCCCGCCGAACCGCGTTCGCCTCGGCCTTCGGCACGCAGCAGGTGATGTACGAGCGGTGGATCGCCCCGTACCTCCCTGCGGCGGAGAAGGCGCAGTACGACGCCATCGTCGCCAGCGCGGACTGGAAGACGCTGCTGCGCGCCGAACAGGCCGTGATCAACGCACCCGGCGATGGCGACGGCGCCGACCTGCAGGACATCGCCGCGCTCAAGGACTGGGACGGAACCTACGCCCGGGTCAGCCAGAAGGTCGCTGCACTGAACCTGGCCCGCACTCAGGGACTGCTCGCCCACGGCTACCAGCGGGCGGACGAAATCCGGGTACAAGTGCTCTGGCTGGTGGGCGGCAGCCTGCTCGCCATCATCGTCATCTCCGCGCTGATCGTCGGTCTCCTGCGGACCGTCATCCGGCGCTCCCGCCAGGTCAGCGCCCAGGCGACGGCCGTGGCGACGGAGCACCTGCCAGCCATCGTCGATGCCCTGCAGCACGGCCAGGCTGCTGACGTTGCCCTTCTTCCGGGGGAACCCGCCTACGTCGGAGATGAGTTCACGCGCATCGAGAGTGCGGTCCATTCCCTGGCTCACCAGGCCGCCGACGCGGCCCTCACGCTCTACCAGGAGCGCCAGGGGTTCCAGCGGTTCAGCGGCATGGTCGCCACCCGGGCCGCGGGCCTTTCCCGCACCCTGCTCACCGACCTGGACGCCCTGCAGCAGCGCTACGACTCCGATCGCGAACTGGTCGGCCATCTCTACGCGCTGGAGTACACCGCCACCCGCGAGCGACGCCTGCTGGAAAACCTCCTGGTCCTCTCCGGCGGGTATCTGGACGAGGACTCCGACCGTCCCCTGTACATCGCGGACATCGTGATGAGCGCGATCAGCGAGAGCGCCGGCATGGGGCGGACCCGAGACGACGTGCGCGCCCAGGCATGGATCAAGGCCGCAGCGGCGCCCGAGCTGATCCACCTGCTGGCCGAACTCATCGAGAACGCCGTGAAGTTCTCCCCGAAGGAGTTCGAGGTCGTCATCCGTGTCACGGGTACCTCCGCCGGCATCGCCATCGAGGTCGAGGATCGCGGGCAGCCGATGTGGCCGGGCCACCTCGCACAGCTCACCGCCCGTCTGGCGCACACCCCGCTGTACCGGGAGCTGACGGAGACGGACCAGCTCGGGCTGTTCGTCGTCGGCCAGCTCGCTCAGCGCATGGGCCTGACGGTGACGCTGCGGGACTCCCCCTACGGCGGGGTGACGGCCATCGTGCTGGTGCCCTGGACCCTGCACGCCGAAGCTCCCGACCAGCCGGAGACCAAGCCCGCTCCCGCAGCGTCCGAGCTCGTCACCAGAAGCGGCCTGCAGCTCCGTCGGCCCCAGGAGCCCACAACGGCACTGGGCGGGGCGCAGTCCCCGCCCCAGACGGCTGCCTTGCCCACCCCGCGCCCAGCATCGGCCGGCGCGGACGGACAACTGCCTGAGCGGCACCCGGGCACTCACCTCGCCGCGCAGCTGCGCACCGACGCGCCGGAGCGCTCCAACCCGCCGGCCCCCACCACGCCCCCGCCCTCCGCCGCCCACGACGGCGGCATGTTCGACGCCCTCGACGACATCAAGCACACCAACCCAGGAGATCAGCGATGAGCCTCATGCAGTCCCCGAACACCGTGGCCCCGAAGAAGCCGGGCGAGGAGAAGCAGTTCGACAACCTCCGCGACCAGCTCGCGACGAACGTGCCCATGGCCATCGGCATGCTGCTGCTGTCCACGGACGGCCTGGCGCGGTGCGCCTACGGGCTGCCCGACGGCCAGGACGACACGCTCGCCGCTGCCGCCTCCGGCCTGGCCAGCCTCGCCAACGGAACGGCCAGGGCGCTGGAAGGCACCACGTCCAAGTTCAAGCACGTCAACCTCACGCTGGAGCGCAATCACGTAATCGCCACGACGTGTGGTGAGGGATCCGTGCTGGTCGTGGTGCTCCCCCTCGACGCCCGCCTCGGTGACGCCATGCGCGAGACGGTCCGCATCGCCGGCGCGTTCAAGCCCCGGATGGACACCGCGCCCCGCGCGGCCGGGAGCTGACCACGGTGGCCTCGCACCGCGGGGTCCGTCCCTTCACCTGGACGGCCCCGCGCCTGGCCGCACCGAGCGCGGAAGACGGCAGGCGGATCACCATGCAGACCCTGATTCGTACGACCGCACCACCGGACCGGCTCGCCAGCGTCCCGGAAAAGTGGCAGACGGTCCTGCGCCTCGCCGACCGGCCCACCGGCATCGCCGTCGCTGAGATCGCCGCCAACCTCCGCCTCAAGCTCACCCCCACCGCGGCCCTCGTCGCCGAACTCGAGAACCGCGCCCTCGTCACCCACCAAGGCCTCGTCGGTGACAACGGCTCCGACACCGAACTCCTCCTCAGAATCAGGACCGGACTTGAAAACCTCTGATCGCCGCGACCCGCCCGCGCAGAGCGTGAAGATCCTCGTCGCCGGAGGCTTCGGCGTCGGCAAGACCACGCTGATCGGCGCCATCAGCGAGATCACTCCGCTGCGCACCGAGGAGCGCCTGAGCCAGCTCAGCACCAGCGTCGACGACCTGGCCGGCACCCCGGCCAAGGACACGACGACCGTCGCCATGGACTTCGGCCGGATCACCTTCGCCACGGACGTGCTGATGCTCTTCGGCACGCCGGGGCAGGACCGGTTCTGGTTCATGTGGCCGGACCTCGTCGAGGGCGCCAAGGGCGCGATCGTCCTGGTCGACACCCGCCGGCTCGAAGCGTCCTTCCCCGCCCTCGACTTCTTCGAGGAGAAGGGCGTGCCGTACATCGTCGCCGTGAACTGCTTCGACAAGCAGCAGGACTTCACCCGCGGGCAGATCGCCGCGGCCCTCAAGACCGTCGACCAGGACGACATCGTCATGATCGACGCCCGCGAGCGAACCTCGGTGCGCGATGCCCTGCTCGTCGTACTCGACCGGGCGATCTCCCGGTCCCGCGCCGCCACGATCTCCTGACCACTGCCGATCAGCCCTCGACCGGGAGAAGCCCATGCAGAACAGCACCGCGCCCACCAGCTCCCTCCGCCTGTTCGACGACCGCGTGCTGGCCGACCCGTACCCCTCGTACGGCGCCCTGCGGTGCACCGGCGCCGTCGTGCGCCTGGAGGAGTACGGCGTGTGGGCCATACCGCGGCACGCCGATCTCGCCGCGATCCTCAAGGCCCCGGACGTCTTCGGCTCCGAGGGCGGGATAGCCCTCACCACCCTCGCGAACCAGGAGATCCTCGCCGGCACGGTCCTCGCTTCCGACGGTACGCGGCACGCCAAGCTGCGCCGGGTGCTGTCCAAGCAGCTCGCTCCCCGCGCGATGAAGGCCCTGGCCCGCAGGATCACCGACCGCGCCGAACGCCTGGTGGACCAGTACACGAAGCCGGGTCGGTTCGACGCCGTCGCCCTGGCCCGGCACATGGTCTGCGACACGGTGATGGAGCTGATGGGCCTGCCCGACGCGGACCGGGAGGTACTGCTGTCCGGTGCCGCGGCGACGTTCGACGTGTTCGGCCCGAACGGTGACCGCTACCAGCAGGCGCTGCCGCTGGCGTCCCGCATGGTCGAGATGCTCCACGAGAAGCTGATCCGCGAGAACGTGCCCCCCGAGTCGTGGATGGGGGCCATCTTTGAAGCCGTCGACGCGGGGCAGATCGAGGAAAGCGACGCGATACCGCTCGCCTCGGCGTACACGGCCGCGGCCATCGACACCACCGTCCTCGGCCTCGCCGACTGCCTCGTCCAGCTCGCCCGGCATCCGCAGCAGTGGCAGACCCTCCGCCGCGACCCCGTCCGCTGGGCCACGCCGGCCTTCCACGAGGCGCTGAGACTCGAAGCCCCGATACAGGGCTTCGGGCGGCTGCTGACCAAGGACGCCGACATCGGCGGCGTCCGCCTGGCCGCGGGCGACCATGTGTGGCTGCTGTACGGCTCCGCCGGCCGCGACCCCCGCCACTGGGGGGACGAAGCCGACGAATTCAACATCAGGCGCCTGCGCAACCACCAGCACCTGGCCTTCGGCGGCGGACCGCACCTGTGCGCCGGCATCCCGCTCGCCGAGCTCCAGGCCCGATCCGTCCTGCGCGCCCTGGCCGCTCGCTGCTCCCACCTCACGCTCGACGGAGAGCCGGTCCGCGTCCTGAACAACCTCCTGCGCGGCTACAGCAGCGCGCCGCTCGCCGTCGAACTCGCCCCCCGCCCGCCCGCCTCCGGCACCCCGGCCCTCTCGGCCGAGGCGTGCCAGCAAGGACCCGTGACATGACCCTCGCGACCCTCGCGACTCGTACCGCTCCGGACCCGCCGAGTGATCTCGCCGTGGCCGGCCGGCCGCGCCGGGTCGGGCCCGACTGGGAGGTCCTGCTCATGCCCGAGCGGCTCGGCCGGCTCCTGACGAGCGCCCTCGCGGGAAGGCCCGCGCGGACAGCCCCTCTGGGCTGGGTCTTCGCGCACGCCGGTCAGTGGGGGGTCTTCCTCCCCCCGGAGTCCGACGAGCCCGCCTGGCCGGCGGACACGACCTACCTCACGACGGGCACCAGCCTCACCCTCCCCCCGGCCGGAGCCCGGCCGGACGCGTGGACCGGCGCCTCCGGATGGGTGAGCCAGGACGGCAACCTGCTCAGCCGGCCGCTCCTGCTCCACCCCGTCCTCACAGCCGTCGCCGCCGACGCATAGGGGCCCATTCGCGCATCCGCCGCCCATCAGCAACAGCCATGACCGCGGCCAGCCGACTCCGAGTCGCGCCGGGCACCGCCATGCGCACCGAGAAGACCGAGACCGGCACCGCCTGACCAGGAGACGTCCGTGCAAGCTCCAAGCGCTCCACCGTCCACGAACCCGCCCCCCGTACGGCGCAGTCCCCTGTACATTGCCCCGTTCGCGGGCGAGTTCGCGGGCGACGTGACCGTGCTGTTCGACGAGAACGGGCACGTCTACTTCGCCGACGAACGGCCCGAGGACCGCGACGTCGACGGCCTGCTCTGGGAGCGGTGGGAAGGGGCACAGACCGGCGAGCTGGACTGGGCCGCGCATCACCCCGCGCGCCAGCGCGAGGTCATGGACGGGCGACCCTTGTGCGGCGTCTGCAAGGGCGACCCGGACCGTGACGAACGCGGAACGCTCTGGCTCCTGCACGCCGATGAGAACGTCCAGGCGCTCGTGTCCTTCCTCGGCAGCGTCACGACCGCCACGCCGGCGGTCTGCATCTCGTGCGCCCGGCGCGCCCTGCGCGCGTGCCAGGAGCTGCAGCGCGGGTTCATCGCTCTGCGCGTGCGCGAGGCCCCGGTCATCGGCGTGCGCGGCACCCTGTACTCCCCCACCGAGGCCCCGCTGGCCAACCAGGTCGTCCGCTTCGGGGATGTCGCCCTGCACCGGGTGGTCGCCCGCCAGCTGATGCGCGAGCTGATCAATGCCGAGCTCGACGAAACCACCCTGGCGGCGGGCTTTTCCACGACGGTGCCGGCTGGGGTCGCGCTGCCGGGCCCCGGCCCGGTGTGGGGGTGACCACGATGCGCAGAGCGGCACTCTTCGACCTGGACAGCACCCTCACCGACCACGCGACGGCATTCGCCTCGTGGGCGGAGGAATTCTCCGCTTCCACCGGCATCCCGGTGTCCGCCCTAATGCGAGCCGAGACGTGCCATGCCGGCGCCCGCCACGCGTTCTTCGCCGAGCTCAAGAACGCCTTCGGGCTCCGGCGCTCCATCGCCTCCCTGCACGCCGACTACCGGCGACGCTCCGCCGAGCTCGTGCCCTACCGTCCCGAGATCTGCACCGCCATCCAGCAACTCGCCGACAGCGGCTGGGAACTGGGCGTCATCACGAACGGGTCGCCCGACGCGCAACGCCTCAAGCTCGAAACCGCGCGCCTGACTGACTACTTCGCCTCGGTCGTGATCTCCGGCGAGTACGGCATCCGGAAGCCGGACGCGGCCCTGTTCCAGGTCGCACTGGACGAGCTGGGCGTCGCCGACCCCACCCACGGGGTGATGACCGGCGACTGTCTTATCGCCGACATCGGCGGTGGACAGCGTGCGGGTCTGCGCACTGTGTGGATCGCCAACGGCCGTACCTGCCGCGACTTCGACCCGGAGCCCACTCACCTGGCGCAGGACGTGGTTGAGGCGGCCGACTGGCTGCTCGGCAACCCGCCTCGTCCGGAACGACCCTCTCTCCTCTCTCTTGTGGGCGGGTGAATCGGCTGTGCGAGGCAAGGACATCGCCCGGCTGGCCATCTTCGTGATCGCCATCGCCGTGATCATCACCGCCGCACAGCTGCCCACCCCGCTGTAATCCGCGCCGCACGCGAAGCCTCGCGTCATCTGCTCCGCCGGCGTCATCGCACCCGTGGCGCCCGCGATCCGCGGGCGTCGACCCGCACGACATGACAACCACCGCGGTCCCCCGCAGGACCATCGATCAGAACGGACTTCCATGGCTGGGCGTATCGAGGACTACGCACTCATCGGCGATCTCCAGACGGCTGCGCTCACCGGCCGCGACGGGACGATCGACTGGTTGTGCCTGCCCCGGCTGGACTCGGAGGCCGTGTTCGCCGGGCTGCTGGGCACCCCCGACAACGGTTACTGGCACATCGGCCCGTCGGTGTCCGGGGCCGCCGACTCGCGGCCTGCGGCCAACCGCCGCTGCTACCGCGGCGACACGCTCATCGTGGAAATGGAGTGGGACACCCCGACCGGCACGCTGCGCGTCACGGACTTCATGCCGCCGCGTATGGGCGCTGACGACACACCGCGCCTGGTCCGGATCGCCGAGGCCGTCACCGGAACGGTCGACGTGGACGTCGCCCTGTCCTTGCGCTTCGACTACGGCAAGGTCGTGCCCTGGGTCCAGAAGACCGCCGACAACCGCACCTGCGCGGTCGCGGGCCCCGACTCGGTCTGGCTGGACACCGATGCGGAAACCCACGGTGAGTCGCTGACCACCCGCTCTCACCTCACTCTCACCGAGGGCGAGCGCACCACCTTCACCTTGAGCTGGCAGCCCTCCTACAAGGGCGCGCCCGACAAGCTCGACATCGACCAGGCCTTCGAGGACACCGAGAAGTTCTGGACGGACTGGGTCTCGCACTGCGAGTACAACGGCCCCTACCGGGCCGCGGTCATCCGCTCGCTGATCACGCTCAAGGCGCTGACGAACCTGCTGACCGGAGGGATCGCCGCGGCTGCGACCACCTCGCTGCCGGAGGAGATCCGCGGCGTCCGCAACTGGGACTACCGCTACGTCTGGATCAGGGACGCTGCGAAGATCCTGGCCAGCCTGATGCAGGCCGGCTACCTCGACGAAGCCCGCGCCTGGCGGGACTGGCTGCTGCGCGCGGTCGCGGGCGACCCGGAGAACCTGCAGATCATGTACGGCATCGCTGGGGAACGCGAGATGCCGGAGACCACGCTGGACTGGCTCGTCGGTTACGAGGGGTCGGCGCCGGTGCGCATCGGCAACGGCGCCGCCGGCCAGCGCCAGCTCGACGTGTACGGCGAAGTGATCGGAACCCTGCACCTCGCCTCCCAGTTCGGCCTCGAACGCGACGAGACCAGCAACACCCTGCTGATCAAGCTCGTGGAGTCGGTCGAGACCCACTGGCGTGAGCCTGACGCGGGCATCTGGGAAGGCCGCGGCCCCAGCCAGCACTTCGTGCACTCCAAGGTGATGGCCTGGGTCGCGGTCGACCGGGCAGTCAAACTCGTCGAGGACGGCCATGCCGACGGTCCTGTCGAGCAGTGGAGGAAGCTGCGGGAGACCATCCACCAGGACGTCTGCACCAACGGATACGACGCCGAACACAACACCTTCACCCAGTACTACGGCGGGCAGGAACTCGACGCCGCGCTGCTGCTCATCCCTCAGGTGGGCTTCCTGCCGGCGGACGACGAGCGGGTCATCGGCACCATCGAAGCCGTCCAGAGGGAGCTTTCCACCTCCGACGGGTTCGTCCTGCGCTACCTGACCAGGGGCAACGGCGTCGGTGTGGACGGGCTGCCGGGTGATGAGGGCGACTTCCTCGTCTGCGCGTTCTGGCTGGCCAAGGACCTCGCCCTGATCGGCCGGCACGACGAGGCACGCGCCCTGTACGAACGTCTTCTCGGCCTGAGCAACGACGTCGGGCTGCTGGCCGAGGAATGGGACTCGAAGCTGCAGCGGCAGCTCGGGAACTTCCCCCAGGGCTTCAGCCACATCGGCATCGTGGAGGTAGCCCTCGAGCTGGAACGCCTTGAGCAGCGGGCTGCGCTGCCCGCGCTCGCGGGAGCCGCCCGATGAGTCTGAACGCTGTCGCCGAGGGCTTACCCCCAAGGGGCGACGCTCCCGCCACGGATCCCGTCGGCGCCAGCGCCGTATTCCCCAGGGACGTCGTGGTCGTGACCGCCGACCGCGTCGACCGCACCTGCCATGACGCCATGAAGGTCCACTACGAGCGCCATCCCGACGTCGCTGTCGTGCTGGTGGCCGACGTCGTCGGCGCCCACGACATCGTCGCTGTCGCGCCGTACGGCGTGGCAGCGGTGGTGCGCACCTCCGAGCTGCACGACGACCCGGACCTCCTCCAGCGTGTGAAGGCCCTGGCCGCCGAAGGCGGGCACCGCCTCCCGCCTGGACTCGGAAGCAGCATCCGGACCGCCGCGGCCGAGCCGACGCGTCAGCAGACGCTCGGGCAGCCCGGCATCCTCCTGAAGCCCTCGGAGGTCGACGTCCTGCTCCTCGTGGCTGAGGGGCTGACGCGTATGGGCATCGCCCGGCGGCTCGGCCGAGACCCCGAGCAAGTCCGGTCCACGCTCAAGAACCTCTTCGTTCGGCTGGGCGTACACCAGCGGGCCGAAGCAGTCGCCTACGCCGCCCGCGCGGGCCTTCTGTGGACCATGTCCGACCGGGAGGCACGGTGAGTCCTCTGCCCCCTCAGCCGGCACGCGTCGATGCTCCCGTTGCCCCTTCCTCGACACCGGCGCCCTCCCTGCGCGGACACCGCAGCTTCCAGACCTACTGGCTGGGCGAGGCGACAGCCCTGGCCGGCTCGTCCGTCTCCGCAGTCGCGCTCCCGGTGATCGCAGCGATGGAACTCGACGCCACCCCGGGCCAGGTTTCCACGCTCGCCTCCGCCATGATGGCGCCCGCGTTCCTCCTCGCGCTGCCCGCCGGCGTCGCGGGCGACCGCTTCTCCAAGAAGCATCTGATGGTGGGCACCGACCTCGCGGCGGCCGCGGTGGTCACAGTGGTCCCCGCCTGCTGGGCCACCGGCACGCTGTCCATGCCGGTCCTGTACTGCGTGGCGCTCCTGCTGGGGGCGCTGACGGTGCTCCACCAGGCCGCGGCGATCGCCATCGTGCCCGAGCTGGTGGAACCCGAACTCCTGCCCGATGCCAACGCCCAGGCGATGGCGGCCTACGCCGTCGCCGGATCCGCCGGAACCTACGTCGGGACCGCCGCGGTCAGTCTGCTGGGCGCCGCCCGCTGCCTGCTCCTGGACTCCGCGTCCTACCTGATCAGCGCCTGGTGCGCCTCGCGCATCTCCACCATCCACGCAGCCCAGCCTTCAGCCGTCCCGCGCACCGGAATGATCACGTCGATCCGTGAGGGCATGGCGCACGTACTGCGAGATCCGCTCCAGCGGCCCCTGGTCCTGACGATGGCCTACCACGCGTTCGCCGAGGCCATCGTCACGACGTACTTCGCGTACTACCTGCTGACCGAACTCGACTACGGCGACATCGGTCTCGGACTGGTGCTGGGCGCGGTCGGGGTCGGCAGCCTCGTAGGCGCCTTGGTCGCCAGCCGGATGGTGCGCCGGCTGGGAACCGGAATGGTCCTGCTCGTCGGCTTCGCCGCGTACCCCATATGCGGGATTCCGCTTCTTCTCGCCCGCTCCGGACACGGGTGGTTGATCACCTTGGTCGCCGCCAGCGCCGTCAAGGCGGTAGCGGTCACGGCGGCCGCCTCCACACAGCGGTCGCTCCGCCAGCAACTGTGCCCATCTCACCTTCAGTCCCGTGTCCAGCAAACCTCCGTGTGGCTGGTTGCCGGGGCCCGGCTCCTGGCGACCCTGGCCGCCGGCGCCGTCGCTGCCGTGGTCGGTGTGTGGGCCGCGCTGCTGACCGGCACGGTGCTCCTCCTCAGCCCCGTAGCGCTGCTGTGGGCCTCGCCCGTCCGCCAGCTGAAGGTCATGCCCGGCGCCACCACAGCGCTGTCCGCTCAGATCAGTCGACCGATGGAAGGAGGCGGAGACCGTGTCCACTGATCGCGCTCGGTACGACGCCGCCTCTTCCCCCGTGCGGCTGCAGAGCCCTCGACAAGCCTTCCCCACGTCCTGTGCCCCCGCCTTGAAGGAACCCCTCGTGAAGGTCTCGATTCCACCAGACCGCATCCCCCTGGGCCCTCAGCAACAGGCCTTCGTTCCGCGACAACGTCCGCGCGCTGAACACCGTGGGGAGGTGTCGGCACTTGCCCTGCGCGATCTGCGCTTGCGTATCTCGGTGGCGGTGGCGGGCATTCTCCTCGCCGTGCGTGCTCCCCTTCCGGGGCTCGCCCCGTCCGGGCAGTACGCCGTCTTCCACGCGACCTCCGTACAGCCCCAACCGGTGTGGCCGTGCGCCGAGTTCACGGTCGCTGGCGGCCTGGCATGACCACTGTGACGACTGCTTTGCACCGTGACGCCGCAGCGTCTCGCCTGGGCTTGCTGCGACGCGCGCAACTGGAGACGGTCCTGCGACGTGAATCAGGCGAGAAGCGGATCGCTCTGTACGTACTGGTCAGCTCCGGGCAGGACCCCGCTCCCCGTCTCGCCGCCGCGCAAGCCCTCGCGACCCGCCTGGGCTGGACGGTCGCCGATCGCACCTTCGACGTCACGGGACCGACCGACCCGGACACACGACCCCAGCTCGCCCGGCTGCTCGCCGCGGCCCGGCGCCAGGAGATCCACGGCATCCTCGCCGCCTCTCGGGGCGACATCAGCGACGACGACAAGGAGTACGAGGCGATGCTCGAGCACATCCGAACCCTGGGCGCCGGACTCGCCCTCGCGCGCGAGGAGAACATCCTGTGACCTCACCGAGAACGCCCGCGGCGGAGGTGACGACACGGAGCCCGGAGACGAACCCTCCCCCCAGCCGCCTCGATCTGCCCTTCATCGAGACAAGTAAGAAGCTCACCGGATCTGCGCGGGCGGAGTTCGCGCAGAAGGACGTGGCCGCCTACCGCACCCCGGGCGGCACCGTCACCATCCGGGAGAACTGCAAGGCGACGAACCCGTCCTACGGCGCCATCCACTCTCTCCTGAGCGAGGCCAGGGCCACCAAGTGCGGGCGCCGCACCGCAGGCACGGAAGAGCAGGTGAGCTCGTGAACGAGCCCCGCCCGTCCGAACCGGGTTACCCCGCTCTCGCGGAGGACCTGCTGGACCGCGCGCAACGGGCCAAGGAACACTGGCGCACGCCCGGCGCCGAACGCCTCGGCATGTCACCGCACGCGCTCGCGGCCCTCGCCCAGACCCAGCACGACAACGCCGCCGGGCTGAAGCGGATCGTCGAACGGCTCGGGCAGTGGCCAGGCCGCAGCACCGTGGGGGCGGACGCCTGCCAGGCCGCCGTGGACATCGCGGTGCACAGCGACCACGACCCGGTGCTTCAGCGGACGCTGCTTGGTCTGCTCCGGAGGGCCGTGGAAGCCGGTGACGCCACCAGCGCCCAGCTCGCTCACCTGCACGATCGCTGCCTCGTCAACGCCGGGCAGGCCCAGGTGTACGGAACCCAGCACTGGTACCGCCCCGACGGGCTCCTCGAACCCCACCCGATCGCCGACGCCGAGCAGCTCGACACCCGCCGGGCCGGCGCGGGCCTGCCGCCGTACAGCGAACAGGCTCGCCGTCTGCGCGAGCGGCACGGGCCGATCGCCTCCTTATCCGTCTCGGCTGCAACGGAGGCCGCCCCTCTGCCGGAAAGGCACGCGGCATGAACGCAAGCACGATCACCGCGCTGAACTGGAACGTCGAAAAGGGCATCAACTGGGAGGAGGCTGCGACCTGGGTACAGCAGCAGGACCCGGACATCTTCTTCCAGCAGGAGGTCCAGCCCGGACAGCTCGACGTCCTCGCCGAGCGTCTGGGCATGGACGGGTACATCGCCGTCCACCGGCCCGGCAGCAACAACGACAACGCCATCTTCCTCAAGCGCGGCGGCCCGCTCGCCTTCGTCGAGGAGTACGAGCAGAGCTGGGCCCCCTGGCACGCCCCGGCCAACATCGCGGTCAAACTGCGCGACGACGACGGCACCTTCAGCCCGCGGCAGATCAGCTGCGTCAGCGGGCACGCCTGCTACTGGTCCGCCGAGTACCGGCTGACCGAAGCGAAGTGGTGCTCCACCCTGGCCAAGCCCGGCTGGCTCGCCCTCCACTTCTGGGACTGGAACAGCTACCGCGCCGACGAGGGCGGTCCGTGGGAGGACTACGACGACCTCGCCTTCGTAGCCAACCGCACCTACTTCGAAGGCGGCCGCCGCCACACCGACGACCGCCCGGACCGCGAGATGCTCGCCGCCGGATACGTCGAGATGGGCCGGCACGCCGCCGAGCACCTCGGCCAGCCGGGCGCGCTGAACCCCTCCTCCGGCTACCGCGACCACCCCGGGCGACCAAAGGGCCCCAGGTACTGCATCGACCGCGGATACCTCAGCGCGGAACTCGCCCCCGCCCTGACCAGCTTCACTGTCTGCGACACCCCGGAACTGCGCCGGCTGTCCGACCACCTGCCCCTGCGGGCCGAGCTCGACGTCGCGCAGATGCGCACCATCCTGCACCGGCCCGCAGCGATGTATCAGCCGCACGACAACCGGCATACCGCGTCGGTCCATGGCCACCACCAGGCCGCTTCCGGCGGTGCGGCATGACCATCACCGTTCGGCTGGGAACGTACAACCTGCTCAACGGCGGCGGTGAGCGCTGGCGCGCCCAGGCGGACTTCCTACGGGCGCAGAACCTGGACGTCCTGTGCCTGCAGGAGGCGAAAAGGTGGGACGAGGGCGGCTACGCCCGCATGCTCGGCTTCGCCGACCTTCTCGGGATGCAGGCCCAGTTCGCTCCGTCCAACAGCCACAACTGCCACCTGGTCACCCTCTACCGGTGGCCCCGCGTGCGGTGTACGGCGTTCCACCCCGATGTCGCAGAAGGCACCTTCCACCATGCCGTCTCGCGCGCCCACCTCACGGTGGACGGGCACGCACTCACCGTGCTCAACACCCACTTGGCCCCGTTCAACGGCAGCAGCCGGGCCCGCGAAGCCGACTGGCTGACCGAGTACGGCGCCGCTGGCCGGCGCGTCGTCCTGGCCGGAGACCTGAACGTCCAAGGCCTTGTCGACGAGGAGCTGGAGGACTGGGGCGTCATGCCGGCCGAACTGCACTCCCGCCACCGGTCGCAACTGCACGACGGCAGCTACGGCGGCAGTGACCGTCTGGCGATGGCCAAGCTCGTGCACGCCGGTTTCACCGATCCTGTCGCGGCGCTCGGCATCCCGGTGCCACGCACGGCCGGCTACTGGAGCGACGCCGAGCGGTGGGACCACCGCTCGGATCACATCCTCCTCGCTCCGGGCCTCGCGCCCGCCCTGACCGGGTGCGAGGTCCCCGATACCGAGGAAGCCCGGGGCCTGAGCGACCACCTGCCGTTCATCGTCACGCTCGAACTGCCGCAGGCGGGGGCAGCATGATCCACGTCAGGCGTCCTGGGACTTGTGCCGCCCTCACTGCCGGTTGGGCAGACCAGACGTGGCGCCCCATGCGGACGCGCTTCGGCCGGGTCAGCCGGGCGTGGAGACGATCGGACTCTCCTGATGTCGTCGTGCTGAGTCCGATCCCGGTCGGGGCGTCACGGCCCGTCCCGTTCATCACCCTGCACGAGGGCGCACGACT
This sequence comes from Streptomyces sp. NPDC090994, assembly GCF_044768905.1. Classification (NCBI taxonomy): domain Bacteria; kingdom Bacillati; phylum Actinomycetota; class Actinomycetes; order Kitasatosporales; family Streptomycetaceae; genus Streptomyces; species Streptomyces sp. NPDC090994. Next base: position 133,467 of record NZ_JBIVWS010000014.1, on the reverse strand, counting down.
GTCCCGGCAGTCCCTGCCCGCGCGTCGGCCCTGCGGTTCCTGGAGGTCTTCGCCGAGGACGCAGTCGCCGAGGTCTCCGACCACTCCCCGGCCCGGGCTCCCTTCGACCACGCGATCTTCCACTGCATCCTCATCCCCGCCCGGGTGAGCCCCGCCGCGTCCGCCCACTGTCGAGACCACGAACAGGGATTGCCGTCTGTGACCAATCAAGTGCGCATCACCTGCTGGAACATCGAGCACAACGGCCGCGGCCGGAGCGGAGGGGAAGACCACCGCGACCTGGCCCGAGACATCCTCGCCTCCATCGAACCGCACATCGTGCTGCGCCAGGAACTGACCGGTGCGTGGGACCGCGGGAAGGCCGACCTGTACGCCGAGGCCAATCGCCTCGGCGGCCTTGTCCCGTTCATGCCCGCGCCGCGGGAAGGGCGCAGCAGGAACCCGGTCGGGGTCATGGTCGACCCCAATCTGTTCCTCATCGACGGCTACTTCGAGCACGACCTGCCGTGGAAGCCGATCTGCAACCCCCGCGTCCGCCTCAAGGGCTGCTCCAAGTCGCTCGACCTCGCCTCGGCGCACCTGTGCCACTACGACCCGGACCTGCGCGCGACCGAAGCAAGGCGGCTCACCACCCTCGCCGACCACGGCCGCAGCGCCCTGGTGGGGATGGACGCCAACAGCTACCCGCACCAGACAGCGCTGGAGTCCGTAGCGCTCCCGGACTGGGGCACAGTCGAGGACCGCATCCACTTCCAGCACCGCACCATCGAGCGCGACGGCCGGCGTGTCTCGGACACCCGGCCGGACGAGATCCTCTCCGGCGGCAACCCCGTCTTCACCGACCTCGGCCTGCACGCCGGCACCATCCTCGGCCAGCCCGGCGCCCTTGCGGCGACGGCGAGCCTGAAGCGCAACGATCAGGGTCCAGCCCAGCGCATCGACCGCATGTACTGCACCCCCGACCTCGCCCCGGCCCTCCTCGCCTTCGACGTCCTGGCCACCGACGAGGTGCGGGAGGTGTCCGACCACGCCCTACTGGTCGCTCACTTCGACCTCGACGTCCTCCGCCAGGTCCTCACACCCGCCCGCTGACACTTCGACCTCTGGGGAAAGCTCCATGCTCATCAACGCGGCGATCTGCAACTTCGAGAACAACGGCGGCGGCGACCGCGCACTGTGGAAGCGGATGCACGACCGGCTGGCCTCGCTCGACCTGCATCTGCTCCTGCGGCAGGAGGTGTGGAACGCGCAGGACAACGGCAACGAACTCGCGGACGCGGCCGAAGCCGTGCTCGGCATGGCCAGCCTGCTCGGCCCGGAGTGCTGCACCGCCCTCTACCACGACCCGGACCTCTTCATCCCGGTCAGCGAGTACCCGAAAACCGGCCCCGTGTGGGCGCTCCCGCCGACCGTGTGCAGTTTCAAGCTCGCCGGAACGGCCCCCGACGCCACCCCGCTGATCGTGGGCTCCTACCACCTCAACTACTGCTCCACCACAACGCGTCTGGCGGAGGCCGAGTGGCTGACCAAGTGGAACGACAAGTGGGTGAAGGACGGCGACTGCTACGTCCACTACCCCGCGCTGCTCGGCGGCGACAACAACAGCTACCCCGTCGTCGGCACCCCGGGAGACCCGGCCTTGCCCGTCCTGGAAAAGATCCGCGACGAGCCCCACCGGGCTCACCGTTCCTACCTCGGGGCGGACGGCGTTCGCCGGATGGACGACCGGCCGGACGACACCTTGCGCACCGCCGGTCTCCAAGACGTCGCCCGCCACCTCGTCGCGTCCACGGGCGACACCAGCGCGGTCGCGCCCACGGTCGACGCCTGCGACACACACGGCCCCAGTGCGCGCATCGACCGGATCTACGCCAGCAAGCAACTCCTGTCTGCCGTCCGCGAGGTCGAGGTCATCGACATGAAGGGCCTGTCCGACCACCACACGGTCGTGCTGCGCCTGGACCAGGGCACCCTCACCGACATCCTCAACCACCCGCTCACCCGGGCGGCATGACCGATGTCCACCTCGCAGGAGGGACTGCGGCATGAGTGACCCCCGTTCCGTGCAGATCGATCTGCTCTCGAACCTCAATGGCGATGTGTGTGAGGAGCTCGCGGTTCTGGCTCAGCGATGCATTAGCGGGTACAGCGACGACCGGCCGGTCAGCGCCTCCCTGGTGCACTCACGGCTGACGAACGCGCTGACCGGCGCGGGGCCCGTCCTCGCGGTGGCCCGCGACGGGCAGGAGGTGACCGGCTGGTGTGCCGTGCGGCGCCCGGAGCCCGGTGAGGCGAGGGCGCGGCTGTGGGGTCCGGTCGTGGAGCCGTCGGCTCGCCGAGCAAGTCTCGGTCTGAGGCTGCTGCAGACGGTGGTGGACGCGGTGCAGTATCCGCTGGTGACCACGGACGTGCCCGTGGACCGGGACGGCGCCGGCATGTTCTTCACCAGGTCCGGGTGGGAGGTGCTGGACACCATCACGGTGTTGCACGGCACCCCGTCCGACGGGCCCGGTGCCGTCACCGCAGTCGGCATCACCGGGCTGGAGGCGTACGTCGCCGCGGCCGGCCGCCGGTTCGCCGGTCTGGAGTCGTCGTTCGCCGCGTCGACGCTGCCGCGGTGGCGGGACGACGCACGCTTCAGCGCCGAGACGCTGCTGCTCGACCCGCCGACCGGGTCGCTGCTGCTGGCCCTGGTCCAGCGAAACGCCACCGGCAGTGAGCTGCTGGTGGCCGAGGTGTGGGCCGCCGACGCGGGGGTCCGCAGGCGGCTCATCGCCCAAGCGCACGCCCTGGCCGCCGAGCGGCAGGTTGCGACCGTGCGCGCGGTGACGCGGCAGGACCCGGCCGACTTCACCGCCAGCGGCATGCGCGTCACCGGCCGCTGCCTCACCTACACCCTTCCCGGCGAGCGTTGAGCCCCGGGCATCCCCTACCCCCTGACAGGAGGGCGTCCATGCCCACATCCGTGAAACCGCCGCTCGTCCACGCGGTCGACATCATCGGCACTCAGGACGAGGCCCGGCATCTGGCCGGTGAACTCGCCGCCCGCCTCGCTCTCACCACCGGCGTGCAGAGCATGGACTGGGACGAGACCTCAGCATCGTGGCAGTGCACGCTCGCCGACGGCGGCCGCGGCCGATTGACGCTGGCCGCCCCGGCGGACCCGGCCGCGGCCGCCGCGCACACCCACCGGATCGTGGCGACGTTCGAACAGGGCCCCCCGGCCGCGGCTGAGGCGTTCTTCACGGCCGTACGCCATCTGCCGTTCACCGCCACCGAGGTCGCCGCTGCCGTGTCCGAGCTGCCGCTGACGAGTCACCTGGCCGACCGGTGGGCCGACAAGCCGCTGTCCGGCGTCGGTGTGCTGCTGACGATTCACCACATGCGCGACTTCCTCGTGCTGGTCGACAGTCTGCTCGCCCTCGGCGTGGACCCGGGGCACATGACCGTGATCGACAAGGAGTACCCCTACGCGCACACCCACCGGGTGGACGCGCACCTGGTGCAGCGGCACGGCATCGCCGTGTGGCGATACCGGGACCTGCGGGCGGGGATCGAGGACCACACCGCCCGGGTCGCGGCCGCAGGCAAGCGCACCGTGGTCATGGACGACGGCGGCTACGTGATGCCCACCGTCCTTCGCGAACTGCCCGGGCAGGCGGACCACTTCGTCGGGCTGGTGGAGCAGACCACCTCCGGTATCCGCAAGGTGGAAGGGCTCGACCTGCCGCTGCCGCTGTTCAGCGTGGCCGAGAGCGACATGAAGTCCATGATCGAGTCGTACGGCATCGCCGACGCGGCCGTCCGCAACACCCTGCGGCTGCTGCCGGACGAGAAGCTGGAGGGTCAGGCCGCGCTCGTACTCGGCTTCGGCCGCATCGGGCACGAGGTCGCCCGCGTCCTGGAGATGCGGCGGATGCGGGTCGCGGTGTTCGACTCCGACATCACCCGTCTGGTCGCCGCGCACGAGGAAGGGTTCCTCACCGGTAAGTCGCTGGAGCAGCTGGTGCGTACGCACCGGCCGAGGCTGGTCATCGGCTGCGTCGGCAGCCGCAGCTTCGGCGCGCGCGAGGCCCGGCTCCTGCCGGAGCGGTCGTTCCTGGTCAGCACCACCAGCCGGAATTTCGAGTTCGATCTGGAGGAGCTGCGCGCCGCGAGCACGGCGGTGATGGACCGGGGCGTGCTCGGCACCGGCTACCAGCTCGCCGGCGGCCCCGAGATCGTCGTCCTCGGGCACGGCATGCCGATCAACTTCCACTACGCCGAGTCCCTGTCCAACCGTTACGTCGACCTGGTCCTGGCCGGGCTCGCGGTCGGCGCGGTGGCCCTGGCTCGCGCCGACGAGCGGCTGCGACCCGGGCACAACGTCGCCGCGACCAACCTGATCCTCGCCGAGGCGGGCATTGTCGATGACTACTACCGCCTCTACGGCCCGGCCGCCGGAGGCGGACGTGGCTGAACGGATCTTCACCGTCGACGACCTCACCGGCGCCCGGTCGGTGTGCGGCTGCCTGGCCTGCAACCTCAGTGCCGTGTTCGCCGAGCACCTCACTGCCCTGCGCACCGGCTACCCCGGAGCCGTCACCACCCTTGGCCACCGCGGGCCGTCGCCCGGGACAACCGCTGTTCCGCACTTCCTCTCCGTACGCCTGGACAGCGGGATCGCGGACGTCGTGGTGTGGGAGGAGATGCGCCCGCACCAGCTGACCGCATGGTTGCCGGCCCTGGACGCCCAGGCCCGGGTGCCGCAGTTGGCCGCCCGGATCCCGCGCCTGGTCCGTATCCGCCAGGCCATCCGCACCGGCACCTTCACCCCTTCCGGAGCGGCCGGAGAGGCCTTGTCCGCCGGAGGCCGTTACCCCTCGTTCCGCTTTCTCGTCGAGCACTGGCCCACCCTCAACAAGGAGTTCACCTCATGACCGCTGCTTCCTCCTCCACCGCCCCGGACTTCGCGACCGTCGGTTCCGGTTACGCCGCGTACTCCGGCGGCGGCCGTGGCCGTCTGCGCCACGACATCACCGCACGCCGCGTGCTGGCCGAGCTCGGTGAGCGGCCTGCCCGCGTCCTGGACGTCGGATGCGGCGACGGGGAGATGGTGCTGCGCCTCGCGGCCGCCGGACACGTGGTGTCCGGCGTGGAGAAGTCGCCCGGCATGCTCGAGGCCGCCGCCAAGCGGGTCGCCGCCGTTCCCGAGATCGCCGAGCGAGTGACCCTGAGCGAGGGCGACATCTACACCCTGCCGTTCGACGACGCCGCGTTCGACGCGGTCGTCTGCCACGGCGTCGTGATGTACCTGGCCGACTCCGTCGCCCCCGTCGCCCACCTCGCCCGGCTCGTCGCCGACGGCGGCATCCTCAGCGTCCTGACGAAGAACCGGCTCGCCGTGGGCGTGCGCGAGGCGCTGTCCGGCGACTACGCGTCGGCCCGGGCGCAGATCGAGAGCGGGCAGGCAGCGAGCGTCGGCAACCTCGGCATCACCACCCGCGGCGACACCCCCGACCACCTGGACGACCTCGCCCGCGCGAACGGACTCACCCCCCTGCCATGGCAGGGCGTGCGGATCTTCCACGACCACCGCACCGACTGGAAGCCCGCCGAGGAGGAGTACCAGGCGGCGCTCGGGACCGAGTGGGCCGCCTCCAGCCGCAGCCCGTACCGGGAGCTGGGCCGTCTGGTGCATGCCGTGGCCCGCCGTGAGGCCACCGTATGACCAGCGGGGTCATCCGGCCGCTGACCATCGCCCACCTCGCCCGGGCCCTTGAGGCCCGGGCGGGGCAGCCGATGGAGGCGCTGCGCTGCTACGAGTCGCTTGCCGCGCTGTGGATCAGCTGCTGCGACACCGGCACGCCGGGCGCGCGAGTGCTGCGGGAGATGACGTTGCGCGCCGCCCGGCGGGTCGCGGCCGGCGAGGACACCCTCATCGCGCCCGAGTTCGACCGCATTCCCAACCGGCTGACCAGGGACGCTTCCCTCGTGCGTCTGCCGGCGTCCCTGGCCGTCCAAGGTGTGGAGTGGCAGGACGCCCTCGCCCTTGCCGAAGCGTGGCTGGCGGTCCGGCGGGACGCCGGGCCGGTTCTCGTCGCGGGGGTGCGCACCGGCGGGGCCTATCTGGCGCCGTTGGTAGCCGCCCGGCTGGAGGCCGCGGGCGTGGATGTGCGGGTGACGAGCGTGCGGCCCGGCGAGGACCTGGATGTCCGGGACCGGCGGGTGCTACTCGTGGACGACCCGCCGCTGACCGGTCGTACCCTGCTCGGCCTCGCCCAGAGCGTGCCGGGTCCGGCCGGCGGCGAGGTGCTGGTGCCCGTCTTCGACGCCGCCGACGTGCAGGGACTGCGCCAGGAGGGGATCGCGGTCACCGTGCTGCCGCGCGAGCGGTGGCAGTCCACCCGCCGCCTTCAGCCGGACGCCCTGTCCGCCTACCTGAACGCACACGCCGACTGGCAGGACGCCGGGCCGGCACCGGCGGTGGACGGCCTCGTGCCCGGGCGGGAGAACTCAGCCCTGACCCCGTGGCCGGGCGTACGGCGTCGCTCCCCGGCCCGGGCCGCCGTCCGGCTGACCACCTCTGCGGGCATTCGGCACGCGGTCGCCGGATGGGTGCCGCCCGGAATCTTCGGCGACACCGCCCGGGCCGCGGCCACCTTGGTGCGCAGCCCCGTGGTCCCGGCCACGCTCGCCGTGGCGCCCGCGCTGGTGGTCAGCGAGGACCTCGCCACCACCGCTCCCCTCGGCCCCCAGCCGCCGCCCGGGAAGCTGGAGGAGGCAATGGACTACGTCCTTACCCGCGCCCGGCAGCTCCCGGTGGACTCCGCAGTACCCGGCGGGCCCATGCCCGCGGTCCTGCAGACGGTGGCCCGGGCCCTGACCGGAACGGACACCGCGGTGGCGGCGCCAGCCGCCGCGCGGATGCTGCAGCTGCTGTCCGCGCTGGCCCCGGCGCTGCCGGACAACCGGTGCGAGGCGGAGAAGTGGTTCCTCGACGACGCCGGACGCCTGCGCAAGACCGGGCACCTCGCCCACGCCTACCGTCGCGACAACGAGCTGCTCACCCCGCTGCTCGATCTGGCCGCGCTCTCCGTCGCGTTCGGCAGCAGCCTGGACACCGTCGCCGACCGTCTCGCCCGCCGCCTGCCCGGCAGCAGGACTTGGTACGCACCGCTCGCTGTCGCGCTGCTGTGCTACGGGACGGCACGGGGCGCGCAGCTCCCGCGCACCTACAACCCGCAGCGGGCGGCCGAGACCGCCGTGGAGGCGTACCGGCTTCAGCGCGGCATGTCCCAGGCGGCTGAGGCCCTGCAGCGCGTCCTGAGTGACCTGGTCGGCGGCCCGGAGACGGCCGTGCCTGGCGTCGTGCACCGGTGGCAGGAGCCACCCGGGGCTCTGGTACAGCCCCGGTTGCCGTTCGGCGGCACCGCCGCCCGCCCGATCGGCCCCGGCCCGACGGGCGAGGAGACGCAGATGGCGCTGAAGGCCGTCGCCAGCTGGGCCGAGGGCCGCGCTCAGGCCGTGCGCGAAGGCGACGTGCTGCTACTCGCCCCGCTCCAGGCGCCGTCGGCGTGGTCCCGGGACCAGGCCGTGCTGGAGGACCTCGCCCGGCTGCTGCCCCGCCCCGGACTGTTGGCCTGGTGCGGTGTACCGGTCGTGGCGCTGGGCGAGGTGAGCTGATGCTGGTGTTCGACTTTGACGGTGTCCTGCACGACTCCCGTGCCCGGGCCTGGCGCTGCTACCAGGACGCCCGCAAGGAGATGGAGCTGTGGGCGTTGCCTGACCTGGCCGGGCCCGGCGATCTGCCGGTCATCTACCAGGGCGTGCTGAGTGCTTCGCTGACCCGCTGGATCGACTTCGAGATAGCCGAGCGGTTCTGGAAGAGGCACGCCGAGCTGACCGCCCGGGCCGCCGCCGGTGAACCGTACGGCGTCATCCCGGAGTTGGCCGGACCGCTGGCCGACCTGGCCGCCGGGCCCGGCTACGCGGTGGTCACCGGAAGCCACCACACCACCGTCCGCACCCTGCTCGCCCGCACCCTCACCCCGGAGGCGATGCCCCGGATCCTGCTCTCCCGCGACGAGCCGGGCAGCAAGACCGACAAACTCCGCGATCTGCGCACCCGGTGGGGCGCGAGCGCGTACGTCGGCGACACCGGCAGCGATGTCCGGCACGCCCACGCCGCCGGTCTGACCGCGATCGCTGTCGCCTACGGCTATGCGAGCCGTGAGGACCTCACCCGAGCCGAACCTGCCCGGCTGCTGGGCACCCCGGCCGACCTGGCCACCTGGTGCCGGGCCCAGACCGCCGGCCCCACCACCGCACCGGAGCCGTCCACCACCACCTGACCGCATCCCGAACACCGCCCGCCCGCCCTCCCCCGGGGACCGCTACACACCCCGGGGGACGGCAGGCCCTACCCAAAAGGACCTTCCACATGGCCGACACCACCACTGCGGCACTGGACCGGCTGGCTCGCGCCGTCACCACCGCACACCCCGCCAGCCGCCCGCTGACCGGTACCGACAGGGCCGCCCTCGCCCCCCTACTCACTTCACCCAACGACATGCGGGCCCGCCTGGAGGAGCACCTGGAGGGCGCGCCGGGGCGGGTGAGGGTGAGCGGCACCCTGGACCGGCGCCTGCTGCTCCTGGAACGCCCGAACGGCGGGTGGGTCGCGGCCGACCTGTCCGGCGCCGAGCACGCCTCGCGCCACTGGCCGCGGTGGAGCGAGGGGCACATCCGGCTGGACACGCCGGACTCCTGGCTGTCGCACGCCGACCTGGCCGAGACCGCCGTGTACCGGCTGACCCGGCCGGACGTGCACCTGATGGCCCTGTACCACCCGGAGTTCTTTCCGCTGCCGCGCTTCCCTCTGGGGATCAGCGACGTGGCCCGCGCGGCCCGCTCCACGCTGATGGGCACGGTCACCCTGTCCGACATGCAGTTAGGCGTCACGCTGGAGGACCTGCTCAAGCAGCTCTCCACCCAGGCGCCGGACATCGTCGGCATCTCGGCGACGTTCGGCCAGCACGACCTGATGCTCCAGCTCCTGGATGCGGCCTTCGCCCTGCCCGCACCGCCGCTGGTGGTGGCCGGCGGAAGCCTCACCGCCCGCAACGAACGGCTGCTGCTGGAGCGCTACCCCGACCTGCTCGTCGCCCGAGGCGGCGGCGAGGCCACCATCGAGGGTGTCCTGGCCCACTGGCACGGCGACATCCCGCGCCAGGAGATACCCGGCATCGGATACACCGGTGCCGCCCGCGGCGGCCTGACCATCGGCCGGCGCCGCACCGCCAAGCCCGTCGCCCGCGACACCGCCAGCGACATCCTGCCCGAGCTCGACCTGCTGCCGGCCACCTTCGCCCACCACGGTGTGGCCCAGCTCGAGACCAGTCGCGGCTGCACCAACACCTGCTCCTTCTGTCCGCGCGGCCACAAGGGCCTGTGGGCGGGCGCCGCTCCCGGGCAGCTGCCGTGGATCCTGGACGAACTGGGCCAGGTCTTCGACCGCCACCCCGGCATCTCCCGCACCCTCTACCTGGTCGACGAGGAGATCATCGGCGCGGGCGACGACGCCGTCAGCCGGGTTCTGGACCTCGCGCGCACCCTGCACGAGGCCGGGTTCGCCTGGGAGTCCAGCTGCCGCATCGACCAGACGGTACGCGTCGAGCAGGACGAGGCGTGGCACGTCGAGCGGGCCCGCATGTGGTGCACCCTGGTCGACCTGGGCCTTCGGCGGATGCTGTTCGGCGTGGAGTCGGGTGTCGACTCGATCCTGACCCGCTTCAACAAGGAGACGACCGCCGAGCAGAACGCCCTGGCGATCCGGACCCTGTCCGCGCTCGGCGTCCCCACCCGGTACACGTACATCACCTTCGACCCGCTCATGAGCCTGGGCGAGCTGAAGGCCACCCACGCCTTCCAGGGGCGCACCGATCTGTTGCTGCGCCACGAGCCCGGCCTGGGGGCGCGCGAGATCGTCCGCGGCGTACGCGACGAGGAGTGGGTGGCCGCACACACTACCGGCCGGCCGCTGCACACCGGGATCAGCTACATGCTCGTCAGCATGGAGTGCCTGATCGGCGCCGCCTACACCCGGCAGGCGAGTGCCGAAGGGCTTACCGGGCAGCCGGAGCCGCTTATGGGCCGCGTCGCCTGCCGCTACTGGGACTGGCGCATTGGCGTCGCCAGCGGGTGGGCGCAGCGGTGGGTGGACCGGCACTTCGCCCTCGACTACACCTTCAAGAGCCTGGAGAAGGTCCTCGACGGCCCGCCCAGGCACGCCGTCCGGCAGGCGCGTGTGGTGCTGAAGGACGCCGCCTACGAGGTCCTCGGTGACGTGATCGGTGCCATCGAGCAGTACGACCTCGAGCGGCCCGAGCAGGAGGCGGCCCTGTCCGTACACATCGAGGCGGCGCTTGGGGCGCGGGCCGGGATGCTGCGGGACCGGATGGCCGTCACCGCGGCGGAGGTCGGCCGGCACCTGTCCGGTGAGCACGCGGCCACCCTCGCCCGGGAGCACGGCCGGTGGGCGGCGGCGACGAGCTGGGAGCTGATCAACGCGGGCGAGTCCTGTGCGTGAGCGTCCGGCCAGGGCCCGGGCGTCCCGTCACCGCGTTGCGGTCGGGGCGCCCGGCGCCCCGTGCTCAGGCGCCGGTCTTCTCCGGGATCGGCACCCAGTTGAACTCCGGACAGAAGCGGGCGTACGTCGTCAGCTTCCAGGCCGCGTACTCGTCGGTGCGGCCCGAGCTGCGCAGCAGGTGCTTGACCCAGGTGTGCGCGATGCGCTCCTCCTGGGTCATGGTGGTGTCGATCTGGTCGAGCATCCGGCAGGCGACGGCGTAGTCCTCGACCGTCAGCGCGCTCAGATCGATCTCGATGCCGTTCAGGGTGAAGGAGAACACCAGCCGCGAGGTGGAGAAGCGGGTCTTGCGCTCGCCCAGGAACGTGGTGTGGGGCGCCAGGACCTCCCGCAGGCGGTCGCGGTCCTCGACCGGGTAGCCGATGCCCAGGTCCAGGTCGGAGCTCTCCAGGTTCAGCCGGGTGCCGAAGGAGCCGACGTCGCGCGGCTTGTGCCCGGTCCACTCGCTGATCAGCGCGGCCGCATCGGCGCGCACCCGCTCCAGGCGGTCGTCGTGGACGCGCATCTCCTCGTAGAAGGCGCGGGCGCGCTCGAACTCGGCGTCGGTGAAGTCGCCGCGGTCGACCCAGCGCCGCTCAGTGATCGCGTTCAAGTCAAGTTCGGTGAAGGGAGGTTGTGTCGTCACGCGAGGCACCATACTCACTCCCGCACACGATTCATCAGTGTTTGCTACTAATTGAGAGGTAAGAGGTACTTCCTGTGAGTGCTCCGACTTCCCCCGCGCGCCGCACACTCGCCCGCGGCTTGTCCGTTCATCCGATCGGGATCGGCGCCTGGGCCGTGGGCGGCGCCGACAACAACCTCGGGCTGCCGATGGGCTGGGGCACGGCCGACGACGCCGCCTCCCGCCGCGGCCTGGAGAGGGCCTACGAGCTCGGCGCGAACCTCATCGACACCGCCGACGTGTACGGGCACGGGCACTCCGAGCGGATCATCGGCGACTTCACCGCCACCGTCCCCCGCGACACCGTGGTGCTGTCCTCCAAGGTCGGCTACCACCGCGGCACCGCCCGGCACGCCTACCTGCCCTCGGCCATGCGCCGCCAGCTCGAGACGAGCCTGGAGAACCTGCGCACCGACCGTCTGGACATCTACTTCTTCCACAACGCCGACTTCGGGCCCGACGACCGCTACCTGGAGGCGGCCATCGCCCAGATGCTCGACTTCCAGCGCCAGGGACTGGTCACGGCCGTGGGGATGCGCGGCCCCCACCGCCACGCCACCGAGCGGGTCACCGTCGCCAAGGACCAGCGCGGCGACAAGTACGCCCGGTTCGCCCACCTCGCCGAGCAGATCCGCCCCGACTACCTCGCGGCCCGCTTCAACGCCCTGACCCCGCCGCCCGCCGCCGGCCGGCCGGACATCTTCGCCCTCGCCGCCTCCCTCGGCGCCAGCGTGCTGATCAACAAACCGTTGGCCCAAGGCCTGCTCACCGGCAAGTACGACCCCGACCACCCGCCCGTCTTCGCCCCCGGCGACCACCGGCTGCGCAAGGCCTGGTTCACCCCCGAGGCACTGCGGATCATCTCCGACGGCATACGGCCGCTCCGCGAGCGCTTCGGCGACAGCCCGGCCGCGCTGACCCGCGTCGCCCTCCAGGTGTGCCTGCAGCGAGCCGAGAACGCCGCCGTCCTCGTCGGCTTCACCCGCCCCGAGCAGGTCGAAGCGAACCTGACCGCCGTCGGCACCCCGCTGACCGACGACGAACTCGCCTTCGTCCGCGCCACCCTCGGCCGCCTCCAGAAGACCCTGGACGCGTACAGCGAGGTCTTCCTCGACGAGAAGGAAGCCGACCGATGACCCCCGCCGCAGAGCAGTTGTCCCTGCTCGCCACCGACGAAAGCGCCCACCAGCCGGCCACCGACGCCGTGCGGCTGCTGCTGTTCAACGCCCAGCACGCCTCTCCGGAGCGCTCGCGCCGCCAGGCCGAATGGATCGCCAGCCAGGAGGACGCCGACATCGCCGTCCTCACCGAGGTGTCCTCCACTCAGGGCGGCGACGCCCTCGTCACCGCGCTCACCGAGCGCGGGTATGCCACCGTGATCGCTCCCCAGCCGTCCACGCCCGACTACCGCACGGTCATCGCCTGCCGTACCGGCGGTGTCCGGCCGGTCCCCAGCCCGGTCACCGTCACACCCCATCGCGCCCCGGCGGCCCGCGCCACCGTCGGCGGCCACGACATCGGAGTGCTGGGCCTGTATGTGCCCTCCCGTGGCCCGAAGGCACAGCGCAACGTTGCCAAGCGTGCCTTCCAGGAGGCGGTCACCGAGAGCCTGCCGAGGCTGCTCGCCGCCTTCCCGGACATGCCCGTCATCGTGGCCGGGGACCTCAACGTCGTCGAGCGCGGGCATCAGCCCCCGCACAAGGTGTTCGGCGAGTGGGAGTACGCCTTCTATGACTCGTTCCAGGCCGCCGGCCTCACCGACGCCTTCCGCCGTCTCCACCCCGACGAGGTCACCCACTCCTGGTTCGGACTCACGGGCAACGGCTTCCGCTTCGACCACCTCTTCGTCTCCACACCCCACGCCGACCGCGTCCTGGCCTGCAACTACCACCAGCAAGCCCGCGAAGCGGGGCTGACCGACCACGCGGTCATGACGCTGCGCCTGGGCCTGCCGTCCACCCCGGGCGAACACCGCGAAGCCCCAGCGACGGGCGCCGACTGACAGCCGACCGCCGCAGCGACCGAACGTCGGCGTTTCGGCCAATCACCCCCGAGCCGTGGGCCCTTGCGCGGCAAGGGTCGGTGCACTGCGCACCCTCGGAAAACCGCTGAATCACAGGGCGCACAACGCGTCCGAAAGGAACAGGTGCTCGAAATCATGCGGCGTCGTTGAACACCGCGACGCCACCACTACGTCCACGAGGGGGAACACATTGACGTCAGTCGAACCAGACAGCGACAAGAGCGCGAGCGGCCCGAAGGCCGGAGTCACGGACAACATCTCGGACGCCGAGCGGGAGCTGTACGGGGGCCGGCTGCGCTACGACCAGTCCTACGTCCGACACGAAGGCCCGTTGACGCGGCTGAAGTTCGGGCACATGGCAGCCGCGCTGCCGCACATGGTGGGCATGGTGCTGCGCACCGGCTGGGAGGCGGACCGGCGCGCGCTGATGGGGGTCGTGGCGGCCGAGCTCGGGCAGGGCGTGACGGCCGCGTGGGGCCTGGTGGCGGTCAACGGCGTCCTCGCGCAGCTGTTCGCCGACGGTCCGACTGTCGACAAGCTCCGTGACGCGCTGCCGTCCCTGGTGGTGCTGGCGGTCGCGGCGGTGGCCGGCGCCGTGCTGTCGGCGTGGTCGACGGCGATGTCGGGGCGGCTGGAGCCGCAGGTGGAGCGGGCGGTCTCCGCCCGCTACTACAGGGCCGTCACGGGTGTGGAGGTGGAGGCGACCGAGCGGCCGGAGGTCCAGCGGGTCCTGGAGGCGGGGAAGTTCGGCACGGACTCGGCCCGCAGCATGCTTCGGCTGTCGGTCGGGGTCGGCAACGTGGTGATCGGCATGGCGGCGGCCGCGGTCGTGCTCGCGGCGCTGCACTGGGCGCTGTTGCCGATGCTGCTGGCGATCGCGCTGCCCAAGGGGTGGGGCGCGGTCCGCTCCGCGCGCCGTGACTACCTCTCTCGGATGAACTGGGTCGACCACCGGCGGGCGATCGCGTCCCTGCTGGCCTACCTGACCCGCCCGCACGCCGCCGGTGAGCTCCGCGTGCACGCCGCTGGCGCGAAGCTGCTGTCCAGTTACGAGGAGATGTCGCAGCAGACGGAGGCCGAGCAGCGGCGCCTGGCCCGGGCGCAGGCGTCAACGGACCTGGTCGCGGGCGGGTTCGCCGGTGTGGCGTCCCTGACCTGCTACGGGCTGCTGTGGTGGCTGCTGTCGACCGGTGGTCTGCCGCTCGCCGTCGGCGGGACCGCGGTGATCGCCATCCGCACGTCGACGGCGCGCCTCACGTCGCTGGTGCAGCAGGTCAACCGGCTATACGAGGAGCTGCTGTTCCTCACCGACACCGAGGACGCCATCAAGGCGGCATGCGAGAACGCGATCCCGCTCAACGGTGCCCCGCTGCCCGCACCAGTGCGGGAGGTGAGGACGGAGGCGGTCTCGTTCACCTATCCGGGCGCCGACGGCCCCTCCCTGAAGGGCGTGAGCGTGCGCGTGCCGCGGGGGAAGGTGACGGCCCTGGTGGGGGCGAACGGCTCGGGTAAGACCACCCTCACGAAGGTGCTGGCCGGACTGCTGCTGCCTGCCGAGGGGGACGTGTGGTGGGTGGGCGAGTCGGGCGAGCGGGTCGAGCTGCGTGAGGCCGACCGCGCCCAGATCTTCGCTGAAGTCGGCGTGCTGGCACAGGACTTCCCGCGATGGGAGATGACGGCGGCCGCGAACGTGGCCATCGGTGCCGGAGACCGCCCCCGAGACATGGACCGCGTTCGCAAGGCCGCCGACGACGCGGGCGTGCTCGAGCTGGTCGAGGGCCTGCCGCACGGCTGGGACTCGATCGTGTTCAAGGGGTACGAGCGCGGTGTCCAGCTCTCTGGCGGGCAGTGGCAGAAGCTGGGGTCCGCTCGAACAAGGTACCGGCAGGCGCCGTTCCTGCTGGTCGACGAGCCGACCAGCGCCCTCGACCCTCATGCGGAGATTGCCGCGTTCGAGGGGCTGTGGTCCCTGGCCGAGGAAGGGCACGCGGTCGTGCTCGTCACCCACCGGCTCGCCGCGACCATGCACGCCGACCACATCTACGTCCTCGATCAGGGCAGCGTCGTCGAGGACGGCACCCACGAGGACCTGATGTCCCGCACGGGGGGTCTGTACCGGGGGATGTTCATCGCCCAAGCCGCGCAGTACGGGATCGCGGCGGCATCCGACGGCGTCCCCGGCCCCCGCGGCGCCCAGCCGTCCGGCCACGAGACGGCGAGCTGATCCACCCGAGCGCCCCTTTCCCCCTCAGCCTGCCCGCCACCCCGTTCTCACGACTTCGAAGGCGAGACGACGCCCATGTCACCCAGCTCCACCGCGGTCCGCAGGACCGTCGAGGCGTACCTCGGTCGGCACCCCGGCGAGCGTGACGCCCTGGCCGAGCTCCTCACCGCGCTGGACCGGCCCGTCGACGCGACCGCCCGGACGACGCAGCCCGGGCACATCACGTGCAGCGCCGTTGTCATCGACCGGCAGAGCCGGGTCCTGCACATCCGGCATCGGGCCACCGGCGGCCTCATGCTCGCCCCGGGTGGCCACATCGAGCCCGAGGACCGCACGCTGCTCGCCGCGGCGCTGCGGGAGGTGTCGGAGGAGGCCGGGATCGCGCCGAGCGCCCTGTGCCTGACCCGGCAGCTGCTCGGCTCTCCGATCGACATCGACGTCCACGACATCGACGCCGGCCCGTCCAAGGACGAGCCGGCTCACCGCCACTACGACGTTCGCTACGTCTTCTACCTCGCCGGTGAGGAGCCGCCCGAGGTCGCGCTGCAGGACGAGGAGGTCTCCGGCGCCCAGTGGCTCCCGCAGCCGGAGGTCACCTCGCCGACACTGCGCGCGAAGCTCCTCGCGGCGGGCCTGGACGGCGTGCCGGAGCCGGTGAACGCTTCCGCCTTGATCCACGACGGGTCTGGCCGGTACCTGCTTCATCTGCGTGACCACAGGCCTGGCGTCGTCTGGGAGTCGGGGGCATTCGCCCTTCTCGGCGGCGGTCGCACGCACGACGACCAGAGCCTTGAGGGCACCCTGGTGCGGGAGCTGTCCGAGGAGGTTCCCGACCTACGCCTTGAGGACGCGAAGCCCTTCGCCGTGGAGACTGCCACCAGCATCGACGGCCTCAGCGTCCCGGTGCAGGTGTTCGCTGGCCGGTGGCACGGCAACCCCGACCGGCTCGCGTTGCATGAGGGTGTGCTGCTGCGCTGGTTCACGCCCGAGGAACTGGACCGGTTGCGCCTGAGCCCCGCCACCCGGGACCTGATTCGCCGGCACGCGGCAGAGAACCCCCCGGACAACCAGCCGGCCGCGGCCCCGGCCGTGTGGGACGGGGGCAGCCGGACCGTACTGAACGGCGTCGGGGTCCACCTCCACCTCGAAGACGGCGAAGGCCGGGTGCTGCTCGGCCTGCGTCACCCCGACTCGAAGTACGCGGGAAACACATGGCACTACCTCGCCGGGAGGTGCGAGCAGGAGCCCGCCCTCGCGTGCCTGGTCCGCGAGGCGTGGGAGGAAGCAGGGCTGGTCATCGACCCCGCCGACGTGGAGCTCGTGCACGTCGTCCACGTCGTCGACACCCCGGGCAGCCTGCCCCTGATGCAGCTCGTCTTCCGAGCTCGCCGGTGGGACGGCACCCCCAAGGTGCGCGAGTCCGACAAGTGCCTGTCCTGGCAGTGGTGGCCGCGGGACGAGCTGCCGGACCCGATCGTCTCCTACACCCGCACGGCCATCACCGCGATCGCCGAAGGCCGCCCCTACTCCGAGCTGGGCTGGTGAGCAGGGTGAGCACACCCGCCGGTGGCGGCCCCGGCCAGCGGGCCAAGACCGAGTTCAGGTACGTACTTCGAGGGCTCCTGGCGGAGCCGAGGGAGGGGTCCCGTGCCGCCTTGCACTGAGCCCCTCTCCTCCGCCGGCACTTCCCTGTGGCGGCACCGGGACTTCCGCCGGTACTTGACTGGCCAGGCCGCGAGCGTGGCCGGCAGCTCGATCACGCAGATGGCGCTGCCGGTGCTGGCCGTGCTCCACCTGGACGCGAGCACCGCCCAGGTCGCCTGGCTGATGTTCCTCGGACAGCTGCCTCCCGCCCTGTTCGCCCTGCACGCCGGCGCGCTCGCCGACCGGCACTCCAAGCGCCGACAGATGATCACCGGTGACCTGGTCAGCGCGACGGTGCTCGTCACCGTGCCGGTCTCGGCCGCGCTGGGCACCCTCACCCTCACGCAGCTCATGATCGTCGCCGTGGTACAGGGGGCGGCGAGCGTGCTCCACGACGCGGCGGCCATCAGCCTGCTGCCCAGCCTCGTGGACCGGTCCTTGATCCAGCGGAGCAACAGCCGGGTCGGCGCGCTGTTCGCGGTCGCCGCGACCGCCGGAAGCAACCTCGGCGCCGCGCTGACCGCACTGCTCGGGCCCGCTCGGGCCCTGCTCGGCGACGTCGCCTCCTACCTGATCAGCGCCGTGTGCACCGCCCGCATCCAGGCCGCCGAACCCGCCCGCACCCGCCCGGAGACCCGCCGACTGCGCGGTGAGATTGGCGAGGGCCTGCGGTACGTGCGCGGCGATGACCGGCTGTGGACCCTGACCCTGGTCAACGCCACGACCTCATTCGCCCTCGGGTTGCTCAACACCCTCTGGGCGCTGTACCTGTTGAGGTCTCTGGCGATGAGCGCGACCGCGTTCGGTGTGGTGCTGGGCCTCGGCGCGCTGGGCGCGGCCTCCGGAGCGCTCACTGCACCTGCGTTGGCCCGCCGGTGCGGGCCGGGGCCGATGATGCTGACCGCGCTCGCGATCACCCCGCTGACCCAGCTCCCGCTGCTGCTCGCCTCCCCCGGCCTTGCCTGGCAGATCACGATCGGTGCGGCGCTCTTCCTGCAGCTCGCCTGCGCCGGCGCCGCTGGTACAACCCAAAGATCCATTCGGCAGATCGTCACCACGGCCGGGATGCAGGCGCGGATGCAGGCGGTGAGCACCTGGCTGACGTCCGGCGCCCGGCCCGCGGCCGCGCTCCTCGCTGGCGCCTTGGGCACGTGGATCGGTGTCCGGCCCGCCCTGACCGCCGGAACCCTCCTGCTCCTGATCCCGCTTGTCGTCCTCGCCCGCTCCCCGATCCGAGCCCTACGGCAGATGCCGGATACGCCCGCCGCCCCTCTGCCGTCGCCGCCCGCAGCCCGGACACCCCCCTTGCCCACTCCAGCGCCCACGGACGACACACGGCACGAGCGCGCACTCGGAGGCGATGCCTCGTGAACAAGATGCCGAACTCGGCGACGATGCCCGCTGCTCCCCCACTCGATCCTCTGGAGTGCACCGTGCTGAGCGACTCCCCTCCTTCCGGCGCACCCCTCCTTCCGGCGCAGCCCGCCGGCGACACCTCCGAGGCTGTGGCGGCCCGGGCGGCGATGGTCGCCCGGCTCGAGGAAAGCGGAGACCTTCGCCCCGGACCGGTGCGAGAAGCGCTGCTCGCGCTGCCGCGCCAGATCCTGATGCCCCAGGCATACGTGCGGCGCAGCGCCCCCGACGAGACGCCACCGTGCTGGGATCTGCTGGACTTGTCCCGTCCGGCCGACCGGAAGGAGCTGCTGGAGCGCCTGCACAGCGGGAACAGCGTCGCGATCCAGCACAACGGCGAGCCGATCCTCGGCCGCGCTCCCGGGCCGCGCCGCGGCGGCGCAATCACCGCCATGTCGAGCACGATGGCCCTGACTGCGGACCTGCTGCAGCAGCTGGACCTGCGGCCCGGGCAGCGGGTGCTGGATGTGGGGACCGGCGCCGGGGTGACCGCGTCGACGGCCTGCTTCGTGTGCGGCGATGAGGGCGTCGTCACCCTCGACATCGACCCGCACGTCACCGCGGCCGCCCGCGACCGGCTGTCCGCCCTCGGCTACCGGCGGTCGGCCGCGGTGACCGGGGACGGCACCACCGGGTGGGCCGCCGGCGGCCCGTACGACCGGATCTTCGTCTCCTTCGCCGTCCGCCACGTGCCGCAGGCCCTGGTGGAACAGCTGGCGCCGGGAGGGCGCGCGCTGATGACGGTCGGGACGTCGTCGCCGTCGTGGCCGGGCCTGGCCTTGATCGAAAGACGACGGGACGGGTGCGTGGAGGCCCAGCTGCGGGCGGTCGAGTTCGGTCACCGGGCCGGTGCCGGCTTCGACCGGCTGTTCCTGTCCGCTGCGTTCCGCGCGGAGATCACCACAGCCGACGGGTGGACGCAGCGCAGCATGCTCGCGCCGCCGCCCGACACGGCGCGCGGCATGTGGCTGGCCCTGGACCACCTGTATCCGGGCTTGGTGCGCGACTTCGGTGCGGAGAACCTGACGGTCGGCGCGCCCGCATGCCGGTCGTGGATGCGTGTGCGTGCTGTCGGCCACCGCCGGTGGGATGTGACGACTTCGGGGCCGCGGGACATCTGGGCGGAGATCCAGGATGTCGCCGGCCGGTGGCGGGCTGCCGGTGCGCCAGACGTCTTCCGGCTCCACTTCGACGCCGACGGCGGCCAGCGGGCCACCAGCCCGAACGGCGCCCTGACCTGGCAGCTTTCCCCTGGCGAGACTGGAGATGCACGATGACCCGCCCCGACCAGCCGGCCTCTGAGGCGGTTTCGGACGATGCCCTGTTCGGGCCCGAGGCCGCCGACTACGCCCGCTACCGTCCCGGCCTCCCGGACGCCGTAATTCACCTCTTGGCCGCCGCCCAGCACGGTGTGCCCGCCCCCGTCCTGCTGGACCTGGGGACCGGAACCGGGCAGGTGGCCCGCGCGCTGCTGCCTGTCCTGCGCCGACTGGCGCACATCTCCCTGGTCGACGTGAACGCCTCGATGCTGCAGGCGGCCCGCGCCGCACTCGAACCGGTCCGCGGAGCGTGCACGGTCGACGTCTTCACCGGCGCCGCCCACGACTTCGCGCCCGCCGCGCCCGGCCTGGCGCCCACCCTGATCACCTGCTGTCGGTCCTTCCACTGGATGGCCCGCCCGGAGGTTCTGTCCATGGCCGACCAGGTCGCCGCGCCGCACGCCGTCGTGGCGATCATGGGCGACGGCAGCCTCTGGACCTATGAGGCCGACTGGACAGCCGCCCTTCGGGTACTGATCCAGAGCTACCTCGGCGAAAACCGGCGCGCAGGCACCCGCGGCACCTACGCCGGGCCGGACCGCTCCTACGAGGACGACCTGGCCGACTCGGCGTTCAGCAAGGTGTCCGAGCACAGCTTCCCCGTCTCCCGCGCCTGGGCGCCCGAAGACGTGATCGGTTACCTGCGCACCACCAGCTTCGCCCGCCCCGCCCTGTTCGCCGGCCGCCACCTCGAGTTCGAGGCCACCGCTCTCCGCCTGCTCCAGGACCATGCTGGCGGCGGCGTCCTGACGGAGGACACTGTGTTCACCGTGCTGCTCGCGCGCCGCCCCGGCGGTGCTGCGTGAGCGGCACCCAGCGGCACACCGAGCCGCTCGACGTCCACCTGATCGCCGTACGCGACGGCGCGGCAGGCCCTGAGGTGCTGCTGTCCCGGCGGGCCGGGACCGTGTACGCGGCTGGCTGCTGGCATCTCGTGTCCGGGCATTTGGACGGACCGTGGGAGGACGTAGTCGCCGCCCTGGTGCGTGAGGCCCGGGAGGAGGCCGGTGTCGTCATCGACCGGGCCGATGTCCGGGCGGCCGTCACCGTGCACCACCGAACCCCTGCCGGCGGCGCCAGGCTCGGGGTGTTCTTCGTGGTGGAACGGTGGGAGGGCACCCCGGAGGTCATGGAGCCCCAGGTGTGCGACGCCATGGGGTGGTTCTCCTTCGACGCCCTGCCGGAGCCGATGGTGGCGTACTGCCGCGCCGGGTTGGATGCCTACCGGGCCGGCGCGCGGATGGCCGTGCACTTCCAGGAGCCCGGTGACCCGATCGCCTACGACCGGTCCGTCGACCGGCTGGCCCTGCTCCCTGAACCCACCGCCCGCGGCGCGGTCCCAGACCAAACGGTGCGCGCGTTCGCCCAGCAAGCGGTCGGCAGGATCACCGCGTGGACGGACGCTTCCTGGGCGCGGGAGGAAAGCCGCGTGTGGCGGGCGGTCGGCACCGAGGGTGGCGAGTGGTACGTCAAGATCCACCAGAACGACCGGTTCCACCGTCGGGAGGTGGACGCCTTTCGCAGCTGGGTCCCCGTCCTCGGGGCAGCCGCACCCCGGCTGGTGGCCGCCGACCCCACGCTGCGGGCCGTCGTACTCACCGCGGTGGGCGGCCGCACCCTGCACGGCGCCGTGCACTCGCCCGAGCAGCAGCGCCTCATCTTCCACCGCATCGGGCAACTCGCGGCAGCCATCCACCACAGCGCCCCGCCCCAGCCGACCACCGACGGCCTGCCGCTGGGGAAGCTGGAGCGCCACCTCGCGGGCGCCCTGCCCCACCTCGACCCCGGCGACGAGAAGTTCATCCGCGCCACCGCCGAGAGGGCCGTCGGCCTGCCTCCCTTGATGACGGTGCCCACGCACGGCGACTTCCAGCTCCGCAACCTGCGCTGGGACGAGGCCGCCGCAGCTCTCTACGTGATCGACTTCGAGCGGTCGGAAGACGGCCCGGCCGTACGGGACTTCGTACGGCTCTCCGACGCCTGGCACGGCCGGCCCGACCTCTTCCAGGCCGTGATGGACGGCTACGGCCGCCGCTTCACTCCAGACGAAAAAGCTCACCTCAGCATTCTGACCGTCCTGGATTCCGTCTCCGGAATCTCCTACGGCGCCGGCCACCACGACCCCGAACTCATCGAGCGCGGCCGGCGCACGCTGGCCCGGCTCCGCGCCGCACAACGCCCCTGAGCACGCCTACATATGAGGAGCAGCACGTTGACGTATACCGCCCGCGGCAAGTGGGAGAAACACTTCAGCGACGGCAAAAACTTCCGGCAGGTCGGTGAGCGGGAGCGGGAGATCCTCGCGGAGCACACCCCCGTCCCCGACGGCGGCGGCTGGGCGCTCGACGTGGGCTGCGGTACCGGGGAGCTGGCCGCCTACCTCGCGTCGCTCGGCTACACCGTGGACGCCGTCGACTTCACGGAAAGCGCCCTCGCTCGGGCCCGAGAGGAGCACGCCGACGTCGAGGGCGTGCGCTGGCTGCACCTGGACATCGAGCGCGACGACCCGGCCCCGCTGCATGAAGAGGGGTACGACCTGATCACGATGCGGCTGGTGTACCCGTTCGTGCAGGACAGGGGGCGCGTCCTGCACGGGCTGGGTGAGCGGCTGAGGGACGGCGGCGCTCTCGTCGTCATCACCCCGGTGGCGGCGACCACGCCTGAGGAGCGGCGCGGGATCGCGTTGGACGAGGACGAGATCGCCGTGCTCGCCGCCGGATGGGAAACGGTGGAACGCCTGGACGCGGACGGCCTGGCCGTCCTGGTCCTGCGCGGCCCCTGCCACGCCGAGACCAGGGCCGTCGAGAAGCGGCCGACCACCGCCCATGCCCTGACCGGCGCCCTCGCGGTCGTCACCGACGACGCCGGCCGGGTCCTGCTCGGCCGATCCCGCCGCGGCATGCTCGAACTGCCCGGCGGCAAGACCTCCGGCCCGGAGGGCTTCGCGGCCGCGGCGGTCCGCGAGCTCGCCGAGGAGACGGGCCTGGCCGCCGACCCGGCGGATGCGTACGTGGTAACGATGCTGGTCGACGACAGCCACGGCATCCCGAGACTCACGGCCGTCGTCCGTATCACCGCGTGGACGGGAACCCTCACCAACACGGAGGCGGACAAGTTCGACCGCTGGGAGTTCTTCGACCTGCACACTCTCGCCTGTGCCGGGGACGTCTTCGTCCCGGCCGCACTCGCGATCGACAGCGTATGGCCCGGCGTCATCCCAGACCTGCCTCCCGTGGTGTCCTACCCGCTCGCCGCCGATCGGCCGCCCGTGCCGGGCGAGCCGGGTGAGGCCGCCCGGCTGCGCCAGGCGATGGCCCAGACGGTGATCCACGGCGGCTGGGCCCCGTCCGAGCCCGTCCGCAGCGCGCTGCGGACCGTTCCGCGCCATCGTTTCGCCCCGGAAGTGAACCTGGCGGCCGCGTACTACGGCGGCGACCGGGCCGTCACCACCCGCCGCGACAAGACCGGGACGGCCATCAGCTCGGTGTCCGCGGCCTGGCTCCAGGCCGATATGCTCGAGAGCCTGCGTCTTCGGCCGGGTGCGATCGTGTTCGAAGCGGGATCCGGTGGCTACAACGCCGAGCTGATCGCCCACGTCGCCGGGCCCGACGGTCGCGTGGTGAGCGTCGACATCGACCCGTGGGTCGTACGCCGCACCCGCGCCTTCCTCACGGAGGCCGGCAGCGGACGCGTCACCGCCGTCGAAGCCGACGCGGCCCTCGGCGCGCCCGCCCGCCTCGTACCCCGCGGCGGCTTCGACGGCTACATGATCACCTACAACTGCTGGGACATCTCTCCAGCTTGGTGTGAGCAGTTGACGGAAGGCGGGCGCCTGGTCCTGCCGCTGGAGATGGGCGGCTACACCCGGGCGATCGAGTTCGAGCGGCGCGGCGAGGTACTGCACGCCCGCCGCTTCACCTACTGCGGCTTCGTCCGCGACCAGGGTCAGCAGGCCCGCCCTGCCCCGGTCGTCCCCCTGCTCGACGGAGCGCTGGCCCTGCGCTTCGACGACGGCCCCGCCGTCGGCACTCAGGGCCTGGAGGAGGCGCTGCGCGGGCGGCGGCACGAGGTCGCGACCGGCGTGACCATGAGGGCTGCGAACTCCTACTTCGGCTCCCTTCAGCTGTTGGCGGCCACCACCTTGTCGGGCTTCTGCCGGCTGGCCGTCCACCAGGAGTCCGCCGAGGCGGTGACCGGCATCGCGAAGGACTGCGACGCCCCCGCGATCCTCGGCGAGGCCTCGCTGGCCTACCTGATCCACGTCCAGACCAAGGACAGCGACCGCCAAGAAGACAAGGAGTGGGAGTGGTTCGCGTACGCCTTCGGCGAGCAGGGGCCCGAGCTCGCCGAGCGACTGGTGACCACGGTGCTGGCCTGGGACCGACACATCCGCGCCGAGGCCAACGACGAGCACGCCGATCCCGACCTGACGGTCCACCCGGCCGGCACGCCCGACGATGCACTGCCCGCCGGCGACGTCCTGGACAAGGTGAACTGCCGGATGGTGTTCCGATGGCCGGGTCGTGACGTTGTGCTGCCCGGGCCCGTTGAGCGTCCGGTGGCCGACGCTGTGGCGGAGGGGGTGTGACGGTGAAACAAGCCGTGCAGCAGGCGGTGTTCGCCGCTCCGGCGGAACGCGACGAGCTCGACCGGATGCGGCGAGCGCACGCGGCCGCCGCCAAGCAGTTCCGGGTGTCCGCATCGGGGCCGGAGGTATGGGGGTGGCAGGGCCGCACCCTGGGGCGCCGGGCCGGGGACTGCTGGCTACGCATCGTCTCCGCCGAGGCCGACAAGGCGGGCGGACGGCTGTGGGAGGGGACGGCGACCGCAGACACGCACGTACCCCGGTCGGTGCCGCGGCCACGGCTTCGCGGCGTTCTCGACTGGACTTCCCGGGACGTCGCCTACCGGGCGGAGCTCACCGAGTACGTCTCCACCCCGCCGGTCACCAGCGGCACTCCCGTCCTCGACCAGGACACCGCTCTGCCCAACTCGTGGTGGGCGGAGCTGAAGTCCGCACTCGGGACGCTCGCGACGGTGCCCACCGACCGGGAATCGGTACGGCAGAACTGGGTCGACCGGAACTTTCGCCGCTTCCTCGGCATTGCCCCCATCCGGATCCGGGAGACGACGACCGGGCACGCCGATCTGCACTGGGCGAATCTGACACGTGCACCCTTGATCCTGTTGGACTGGGAGAACTGGGGCCGGCTACCCGTCGGCTACGACCTTGGTCTGCTTCATGCGTATTCGCTGGCCGCGCCGGCGACCGCCGCCCGGATCCGGCGCGAGTTCGGCCCGTCTTGGACACGGACGCAGGCCGGACCGGGGAGCTTATCGCCCTCGGGCAGCTCCTCCAGGCGTGCTCCCGGGGCGTCCACCCTCACCTCACCCCGCTCATCGCCCGCCAGGCCGAGCACCTCACCAACATCCCCGTCCCCACGCCCTGACCAGCCCGACGGCCGGAGAAACCCATGCCCCGCCCACGCGTCGACGTCGTCGTTCTGACCATGAACGATCGCCCTGCCGAGGAAGCGGCCGCGCAGGCGACCCTCCTTGCCCAGAGCGGCGTCGACGTGCGGGTGGTGGTCGTCGGCAACGGCTGCAAGCCCGAGGTCGTACCAGCCGGTGCGCTCACCGTGTGCCTGCCCGAGAACATCGGCATCCCCGGCGGTCGCAACGCAGGCGCCGCCGCGCTGCGCGACGCGGGCGATCCGGCCGACTGGCTGTACTTCCTCGACAACGACGCAACCTTCCCCCGCCCCGATGTCCTTGCCCGGCTCGTCGCCGAGGCCGAGCGGCATCCAGAAGCCGCCTGGGTGCAGCCCCGGCTGACCGGCCCGGACGATTCGACCACACCGCGCCGCTGGGTCCCCCGGCTGCGCGCCTCGAATCCGGGACGGCCGGGGAAGGTCGCCTCGATGACCGAAGGTGTCGTCCTGATTCGGCGCGCCGCCTTCGACGCAGCAGGCGGGTGGGAATCGCAACTCTTCCTGTATCACGAGGGGTTCGACCTGGCCTGGCGGCTGTACGAGGCGGGCTGGTGTGGCTGGTACGCGGCGTCGATCCGCATGCACCACCCCCTCACCGAACCCGCCCGCCACGCGCTGTACCACCGGCTCGCCGCCCGCAACCGGATCTGGATCGCCCACCGCAACCTCCCCGCCCCGCTCCTCCCCCTCTACCTGAGTGCCTGGACTGCGATCACCCTGGCCCGGGCCGTGCGCGGGGGCGGACTGGACCAGACGCTGCGCGGCATGCGCGAAGGATGGACTACCCGGCGTACGCAGCGGCGGCATCCGATGAGCTGGCGCACCGTCTACCGGCTCACCGCCGCCGGGCGGCCGCCGATCATCTGACCCCTCTGCCCCGTCAGCCCACTTCGAGGAGTCCTCTTCGCCATGAACAAGCCGCCGTTGCCGTCGCTGATGGGGGTATTCGCGCACCCCGACGATGAGAGTCTGCTGGCCGGCGGTGTGCTCGCACAGCACCAGGCCTCCGGCGCCCGCACCTGCGTCGTCACCGCCACCTGGGCCCCGACGAGCCACCGAGCCCCCGAACTCGCCGACGCCCTGAACGTCTTGGGCGCCGAAGCCCCGCGCCTGCTCGGCTACGCCGACGCCCGCAACCCCGCCTCGGCCCCCGACGGCGCCGTACGCCTCGTCGACGCGCCCCTCGACGAAGCCGTCGGCCGCCTGGTCGCACACATCCGCGAGGTCCGGCCCGACATCGTCGTCGGCCACGACGCCCTGGGCCAGCTCACCGGGCACCCGGATCACCGGCGCGCCCACCAGATCACCCTCCTCGCCGTCGAGGCCGCCGGCCTGCCGCACCTGTATCCCCACGCCGGCGATCCCTGGCAGCCGGCAGCCCTGTACGCGGCCACGCACTCGCAATCCGGTGTAGGCCGGCTCGGCCCGCTCCTTCAGAGCGTCGGGAAGACGCTCCTCGCGGTGCCGGAGGCGTACGTGACCACGACCGTCGACGTCTCCCCGTGGGCCGCGGCGAAGATGGAGGCGATCCTCGCGCACCGCAGCGAAGTCGCCCGCGAGCGGTCCCTGCCCGGCCTGCTCGCGCGCCTGCCCGAAGGAGAACGCGACGAGATCATCAGCACCGAGTACTTCACCCGGCTCACCCCCGGCCCCGCGCCGGGTGACCCTCACCGGCTCATCGCCTGACCGACCGATGTCCACGCGGTCCCCCAGCACGATCGGAGACGAGATGACCGTCACGCCCGCCCCTGACACGCCGCCCAGCACGATGATGACCGACGAGGAGTACGGAGCCTTACGCGCCGCGGCCGCCCTATGGGTGGGAACGTCCGTGCTGATCACAGACGAACGCGGCCGCATCCTGGTCCAGCACGTCGACTACCGCACGACCTGCCTCTTGCCCGGCGGCGGCGTCGATGAGAACGAGCCCCCCGCGCAGGGCGCCCGGCGGGAAGTGCGCGAGGAACTCGGCGTCACTACGACCGTCGACCGAGGGCTCGCCGTGGACTGGGTCAGCGCCGACAGCCTCAACGCGCCCGCCACCATGCGCTTTCCCGGCGAGATCCTGCACGTCTACGACGGCGGGACCTGGGACAATGAGCAGATCGCCGCCATCCGGCTGCCCGACCGCGAGATCACGTCCGTCGAGTTCGTCGAACCCGCCCGGCTACCGGACCTGATGTCCCCCGGCGACGCCCGCCGGGCCCTGTCCGCCCTGCGCGCGCGCATCAACGCCGCCGGGCCCGCCCTGCTGGAGAACGGCCTCCCGATCGCCCCCACCGTCCTGGACCGGGCCGGCGCCCTTCGCACCGCACGCGCCCGGCACCACCTGCCCTTCTACATCGGCCCCGCCCCGGAGCAGCTCTCGGTGGTCCAGGTCTGGGGCTGGCTCCTCGGACCCGACGGCCGCGTCCTGGTGCTTCTGGAACCGGACACCGGCGCGGCCCTCCTGCCGGGCGGCGCCCCCGAACTCCCGGACCGCGGCGACCCGCTCGCCACACTGCGCCGGGAGGCACGCGAGGAAGCCGCGGCCGAGTTCGGCGCCCCCCTGCTCCTCGGCCACCTCTGCGACCCCGACAAGCCGTACGCCCGCCTCCGCTACGCCGCGCCCCTCACTCGCCTTGGCCCGCCCTCCGTCGACCCGGCCACCGGCCGTACCCACATCCGGGTCCTGGCCACACCCGAGCAGGCCTCGGAGCTCTTCGACTGGGGACTCCCGGCGGCCGACCAGCTCGCCGCTGTCCACCAGGTCCGAGCGCGGCTCGGGATCCCCCGTGCCGCGCGGCAGCCCCTCACCGAACTGCCGGACGCCATCGACCTCACCACCTTGTAGCCCCCGGCCCATCTCGAAGCGAGGACTCGCATGAGCAACACATCACCTGCCTTGGGCACGCCCCCTGTGGCCGCTCGATCCCTGCCGGTCACGAGAGCCGCATCGGATGCTCCACCGCCGGTTCGAACGGGACACTGCCAGTGCGGCCGGATCTCCTACCAGGTCACCGGCGTCCCAGATGATCCGCATTTGTGTTCATGTGTCCATGAGACGCGGATCTCCGGCGGGCCCGCGGTGCTGTGGGTGGGCTTCCCTCTGGACTCTCTGATCTGGACCGGCCCCGGGGGCATGCGACCTACCCGACCCTACGATGAGGCTTCTACCCCGACTGCGGATCGCAGCTCGTGTCCATCGCCGATGACTCCGACATGGTCATGGTCACCGGGTTCAGCCTTGCCGACCAGAACGGCATCGAACCACTGGGCCACTCCTTCCGTGAGCACGCCGTGCCGTGGATGCACATCACCCTCGCCCCTGCCCCGGCACCCGACTGAGACGGGGTTGCGGCACCTGGAACTGAGCCAGCTGACAGCCTTGAAGAGCCGTGTCGAGAGCGAACCTCTCGAACACCATCGGTCGGATCGTCCTGATGGCCGAGTCGCGAGTGGCGGTTGTTCCCGTCGCCGGCTGCGGCAAACCGCTGGCCGACTACACGCCGAAGCGAGCCGCCCGGCCAATCATCAGAGATCACGTACACCAGGCGCTGACTGTGCCGATCAGCCGACCGCATCCAACCCTCATCCGGGACGCGGACGACGTCTTTCAGCCACAGCAAGTAATTGAGTTATTTTCCTGCAATAGGGGAACGAAAAGGCCGCGTGGGCCCTACTCTTTTCCCATGGCAAAGCCTGACAGTGGAACAAGGTCGGCCAGTCACCTCCGTACGGCACGGAACCACCTGCCGGACGTACCGAACGTGCGCAACTTCCGGGACGCATGCATTTCCCCTATGCGTTCTGGAATTCTCTACCGATCCGGTTCCCTGAACCGGCTGACCGACGTTGGGGCCGGGCGCCTAAGAGAACTGGGCATTCGCACGGTGATCGACCTGCGCAGCGGCGTCGAAAGCGACGTCTGGCCCGGGCAGACGCACGGGCTCGACATCGAATGGGTTCCGATTCCGGCGTTGCCTGATTTGGACGCCCTGAAGGCGATGGGCTTCACCGACTTCACGGGCTTCGACGGCAAGCCGTGGCCCGTGGACCCGGCCGCCCTGTACCCCTTCATGGCCACCTACGGGGCTGCGGCGATCGCGGCGCTGGTCAAGCGGCTGGCCGAGCCGACCGCGCTGCCGGCGGTCGTGCAGTGCGCCGTGGGCAAGGACCGCACAGGTCTCGCGGTGGCCGTGGTCCAGTCGCTACTGGGGGCCCCGTGGGACCAGGTCGTCGGGGACTATGTGCGGTCCAACGTCGAGCTGGAGCTGACGGCTGGACCGACGTCCTTCCTGGACGAGGCGGGGGTCACCCGCTACTCGCACCCGGTCAACGAGGCCCTGCTGGCCTCGGCGATGGACACGATTCTGACCGGGTTCGGCTCCATCCCCGCCTACCTGGCACCCCACGGGATCACGGAGGCCGACCTGGACGCCCTCCGCTCCAACCTGCTCGCCTAACCAGGCCCGCGCAGCTGCGCCCGCGATCCGGTGGATCGCGGGCGCAGCCGCGCGTCGACGCCTCGTCATCCGTTCGGGTGACGTTCGCTACGCGGCCCACGGCGTGAACGCCGTCTCGCCCACATCCGCTCTCAGCATCGCCGCAGGCCACACCGGTGCGCTTTGATCAATTGCGACGCCGGATGCATTAAATTCGATCTTGAGAATGCCGGACTCTACACGCGACAAGGCGAGTTGGGCACCCCGGGACCGCTGCGCAGCGTGGCTCGTATAACATCGCTTGGGTCGCAAGGCGAGCCCTGGTGTCCTAGCGTAGATATGTGCTGCTTGTAGACCCATGGGCCGATTCGGGATCTAGGTATGGGAGCGGCTTAAATGACTGATGCGCCTGGTGGTGCGGTCCCGCTTTCCGGCGGAAGGATGACCGACGGCGTCGTTAAGGTCGATGATTCCGTGCGCAGGCCGGTATCGGATTCCTCGGAATTCGTCGCCACCCTTCTGAAGGTTTTCGAACAGCAAGGATTCGACGGCGCTCCGAAATATCTCGGACAGGCCGACGGGATGGACATTCTTAGTTTTCTCCCCGGCGAGGTCCCGGCGCGTTTCCAGGTGTGGGAGGACGGTCAGGTGGCGGCGGCCGGAGCGCTGCTGAGGGCCATGCACGACGCCACTCGTGGTAGCGAGCTGGCCGGCCGCTCGCCCGTGGTGTGTCATCACGATGCCGCCCCGAACAATGCCGTTTTCGTCGATGGGCTGCCCACCGCGTGGATCGATTTCGACACCGCGGCGCCCGGCTCACCCCTGGAAGACCTCGGCTATGCCGCGTGGACGTGGTGCATCGCGTCCAAGTGCACCGTCCCGGTGGAGCGGCAGGCGGAGCAGGTGAAGATCCTCGCCGACGCCTACGGCCTCCAGGGCCCGGAACGCGGTGCGGTGGTCGACGCCATCCTCGAGCGGCAGGCGCGCAACGCCCGGTTCTGGGCGGAGCTGATGGCCTCCCCCGACACCGCGCCCGCCGAGCCCGAAGTGCTGGCCTCCCGGATCGAGTGGAGCCGCCGCGAGTTCGCGTTCACCGCATCGAACCGGTCGGTGTTCGAGGACGCCCTGGCCTGAGCCGGCCCTGTCGCGCTTCAGACGGTGGGCGGGGCCAGGACCGGTGCCGGGGGCAGCCCGAACATCGAGCCGCTGGTCCGTGCCAGTGCCGCGACGTCCACGGCTTCGCCCCCTGCCGTGGCGTAGGGGGCGATGTTCCGGTCCAGCCTGGGGTTGACCAGGAAGAGTGTGGTGATGCGCCGCTCCAGCTGGTGGTTGCGGACCTGGTGGTAGAGCGGCGGGATGTGGCCGGCGGTCATCGCGGTGAGCACGCTGCCGGGCATGACGAGCAGGCGGCCGTCTCCGACGGCCGCCTGCTTCATCTCTCCGTCGGTCTCGATCTCCAGCCCGGGGCCGTCGGAGGTGGCGAGGGTGAACAGGTGGCCGTCCTCGTGGCGGTCCTGAAGGAGGTCTCGCTCGGGCTCGCGGAGGTACCAGTTGATCTCCAGGTAGGACGAGGTGCGGAACTGCAGGTCGTCGCGGTAGCCGTAGTGGGCCGCCAGGCCGGCCAGCACCTGGTCGGCAGCGTCGGCGGCGACCCTCCAGTACCCGGCCAGGGCCTTGAGGAACGGTGCGACGGTGTCGGCCTCGTGCCCGGGGACCTTGGCCGGGTCGTTCGCCCAGTAGGTGAACGAGCTGTTCATGTCGGGCCGTTCAGGGCTGACGGAGTACTGGCGCCCGTAGGGCCGGTAGCCGAAGTTGAAGTCGCTGCTGCCGTGCCGGAGCTTGGTCTCCTCGTCCTGGGTGAAGAACCGCGCTGCGTGGGTGCGCAGCTCCGCGAGGACCTCGGCGTCTGCAGCGGGCAGGGGGATCGTCGCGTGGCCGCGGTCGAGGAGGTCGCGGGCCGGGCTGGTGAGGGACATACGGGCGCTCCTGGTCTCGGGCCTGGGTTACAGGAAGTAGAGCTGGCTGAGGGCGGTGGCCTGGGCGGGCGGGGAGTTGATGGGATCGCCGTCGAGGGTGACCCGTCCGGTGTCCGGGTGGACGCGGACGTCACTGAGTC
The DNA here is from genome assembly GCF_044768905.1 of Streptomyces sp. NPDC090994. Taxonomy (NCBI): domain Bacteria; kingdom Bacillati; phylum Actinomycetota; class Actinomycetes; order Kitasatosporales; family Streptomycetaceae; genus Streptomyces; species Streptomyces sp. NPDC090994. The sequence goes on along the minus strand of NZ_JBIVWS010000014.1, from coordinate 101,518 downwards.
GGTCGTTGCGGTTCATATCGGCCAGGCCGATCGTGCGGGTGTCGCGGACGGCGACCCGGCGGCGCTGGGTCGGCAGGGTGTCGGTGCCGCTGTCGTGCGCGGACCTGCTGACGAAGGCGACAGACAGGTCGGCTGCGGTCGCGCCGTACGCGCCGACCTGCGGCCCGAGGACGAGGGGCTGGCTCGTCTCGGTGGAGGCGTTGGGGTCGCCGGTGGCGCCCCAGGCGGGGTAGCCGGCCTTGAGGACGAGTTGCGGCTTGGCACCGAAGTAGGCGGGGTTCCACAGCACGATGTCCGCGAGGCGGCCGGGGGTGAGCGCGCCGACCTCGTGGGCCATGCCGTGGGCGATGGCCGGGTTGATGGTGAGCTTGGCGATGTAGCGCAGGACGCGGTCGTTGTCGTCACCGCGCGGCTCGGGGTCCAGGGCGCGCATCTTGGCGGCGATGGCGAAGGTGCGGCGGACGGTCTCCCCGATGCGGCCCATGGCCTGGGAGTCGGAGGAGGTGATGGGGATGACCCCGAGGTCATGGAGGACGTCCTCGGCGCCGAGCGTGCCGGTGCGGATCCGGTCGTGGGCCATCCGCCGGCAGTCGGGGTCGTCCGGGTCGAGCCGGTGGACGGTGGCGATCATGTTCAGGTGCTCGGCGGCGGTGTCGCGGGTGTAGGGCAGGCTCGGGTTGGTGGAGGATCCGATGATGTTCGCCAGGCCGGCCAGCTGCAGGACGTTCGGGGCGTGGCCGCCGCCGCAGCCCTCGACGTGGAAGGCGTGCAGGGTGCGGCCGCCGATGACCGCGAGGGTGTCCTGGACGAACATGGCCTCGTTGAGGGTGTCGCTGTGCAGCGCGACCTGGACGTCGTGGTCGTCGGCGACGGTCAGGGCGGTGTCCAGGGCGCGGGCGTGGGCGCCCATGTCCTCGTGGACCTTGAACCCGGAGGCGCCGCCCTGCTCCAGGGCGCGCAGCAGCGGGTCCGGGTGGGAGGAGGAGCCACGGGCCAGCAGGGCGATGTTGACCGGGAAGGCGTCGAAGGCGCGCAGGGCGTGGCGCAGTTCGGCGGGGCTGGTGACGCCGCAGCCCCAGGTCGGGCCGAAGTTCTGGGAGACGATCGTGGTGACCCCGGAGGCGAGGGCGGCGCCCATGATGCCCGGGGAGCAGAGGTGGACGTGGGTGTCGACGATGCCGGGGGTGGCGATGAGGCCTTCGCCGGGGATGACGGTGGTGCCGGTGCCCGCGAGGACGTCGACGCCCTCCAGGGTGTCGGGGTTGCCGGCGCGGCCGACGGCGGCGATGCATCCGTCCTTGATGCCGATCGAGGCCTTGCGGATGCCGAGGACGGGGTCGACGAGCAGGACGTTGCTGACGATCAGATCGCAGGTCCGGTCGGTGAGGCGGGCCTGGTAGTGGATGCCGTCGCGGCCGGTCTTGGCGTAGCCGGTCAGAAACTCGTCGCCCGAGCGTTGAGCGTCGGCTTCGACGCGCAGGGTCAGGCCGGTGTCGGCCAGGCGGACGCGGTCACCGGTGGTGGGGCCGTGCTGCTGCGCGTAGGTGAGGTGGCTGCTCACAGGTCGCCTTCCTGGTCGGTGCTAGGGCCGGTGTCGAGGTAGCCGGCGACGTGGGCGCGGGTGAGCGCGGCCTCGCGGGCGCCGGGGGCGTCCAGCGGGCCGTCGACCAGACCGGCGAAGCCGATGACGACGCGGTCGCCGCCGATCGGGGTCAGCGCGACCTCCTGGGTGGTGCCCGGTTCGAAGCGGGTGCTGGCGCCGACGGGCAGGGCGAGGTGGCGGCCGTAGGCGGCGCGGCGGTCGAAGGCCAGGGCGCGGTTGGCCTCGAAGAAGTGGAAGTGCGAGGTGACGGTGACCGGCACGTCGGCGGTGTTGGTGACCTCGACCCGCATGATGTCGGCCAGCTCGGGCGGCGGCTGGTCGGCGGGAAGGACGGCGCCGGGGGCATCGGCCGGGTTGGCGGGCGGCCCGAGGGGGTGGGTGATGACGACGAGCTTGGAGCCGTCGGCGAAGACGGCCTCGACCTGGATCTCGGTCAGGATGCCCGGCACCTCGGGCAGCACGTCCGCGGCGGTGAGGGCCTCGCGCCCGGCGGCGACCGCGTCCTCGAGCCGGCCGCCGTCCCGGGCGGCCTCGCACGCGGCGTGCGCGATGAGCGCGGTCGCCTCGGGCACGTTGAGCCTCACACCACGCTGGTGGCGCTCGCGGGCCAGCAGGGTGGCCGTGTACAGCAGCAGCCGGCCCTGCTCGGCGGGGGTCAGGTGCACGACGTCTCCTTCCCGGCGGGGGCGGGCGAGGTCATTCGCCGATGACCACGCCGCACGCCTTGGCGTGGGAGCGGATCGTGGCACGGGCCTGGGCGAGGTCGTCGAAGGTGATCTCGGGCATCAACGCGAGGGTGTAGTCCCGCATGGCGTCCTCCGGCATCACCACGTCCTGGTGCGCCCAGCGGGCCGAGACCGCAGCGAGGGTGGCCTCGTCGGCAACCGTGAGGCCGAGCTTCGCGGCAGCCTGCCGAGCGGCGTCGGGGGTGGTGAGGTAGGTGTAGTCGCGGGCGCCGGGCTGCGGGGAGAGCACCTCCGCGTCGATCGCCGAGAACACGCCGTGCTTGCCGCCTTCGGTGATCAGGGCCAGGATCCGCTCGAGGTTCTCGGTCAGCAGGGCCCGGGTCATGCCGATGTGGCCGACGACGAAACCCGCGCGGATCAGCATGCCGTGGTCGCGGGCGACCGTGATCGCCTGCGAGTTGAGCTCGTACAGCTTCTCGGCCTCCGCGAGGACGTTGCGGCGGCGGCCGCCGACCGGCTTGTTCATCGCGGCGAGGGATGTCGCGGCGCCAGCGTCCATTCCGATCATGATCTGGCGCACTCCGAGGGAGGTGAGCAGCGCGGTCTTGCGGGGGTCGGCGATTCCGTCGGCGCGGCCGTACCCGACCAGGAGGGGCCGCTCGTTCTCGCTGAGGGCAGACCACCAGGCGGGGGTGTCCGCGGCCATGCCGGTCAGCAGTTGGGCGAACGTCAGGGGCAGTTCGTCGGCGGTCAGGTAGTGGTAGTCGTAACCAGCGTTCCAGGCGGCCTCGATGGCGGCCCACGCCTGGGCAGGGGTGAGCTGGTTGCGCCACAGCTGCCCGGGGTGGATCGAGCAGAAGGAGCAGGCGTCGTCGGCGGCGAACTTCACGCAGCCGCGGCCAATGTCGACCGGCATGCCGGCCGTGACGGTGCGTCCGAGCAGTTCGTGGATCCGCGGGGCGATCCGGTGGCCGAACTGCCTGGTGTACAGCGGCGTCTGGGGGAAGACCCGGTCCACCAGGGTGTAGTCGTAGCCGGAGAACACCGGCTCGGCCCGCGTAGGGGTGGTGTGGACGAGGCCGTCGGCGCGGTACACCAGGCCGGGGAACGCCGACGGGTCGATCGGCGCCTCAGCCCGCAGGGCGCCGATCAGGTCGGTGAAGGGCCCCACGACCTCGTTGCCGACGAAGCCGTAGTCCAGGCTGGGGGACGCGTTCATGCACACCGTGGGCAGGGAGCTGAAGTGGTCGTTGCCCGCGACGGTGGTGATCCGGGCGTCGGTGTCCTTGGCGTGCCGGGCGATCAGGACGCCGGCCTCGTAGTTCGCGGTCAGCATGCCCAGGCAGACCGCCAGGATCCGGTCGGCGTGGGCGGTGATGCACTCCAGGATGTCGTCCAGCGGCGTGATCGTGCCGTCGACGTAGACCGGCTCCAGGGCGGGGATCGTCGCCAGTGAGGAGACGAGGGACAGTGCGCCCAGGCACAGGAAGTCCGACCAGTCGGAGTGCTCCTCGGGGCGGGTGACGGTCAGCAGCCGGCCGGTGATGACGGTGTTGGAGTTCGGCGGGACGACGACCAGGACAAGATCACGGGGCATGGCGGTCTGCTCTCTGCAGGATCGGGGCACGCCCGGCCGGGGCGCGCGGCTCACAGGTGGCCGGCCTACGGCTGAAGGTGCGGCCAGCGGTCGGACAGGGAGTTCGCGAGGTGGTGCATGGCGGCGGCTGAGCGCCCGGCGGGCAGGCGGCGGTGCTCCCGCTGCCAGCGGTGGCGGCGCAGTGCGACGAGCACGGCCGCGTACAGGGCCGCGTCGCGCACCAGGGCGCCGTTCAGCGCGGCTGCGCTGCCCTGCTGGTAGCCGCTCAGCAGGTGGCGGGCGCGTCTCAGGGAGAATCCGCGCCGGCCGCACAGGCCGAGCAGCGCCATCCCCACGTCCAAGTGGGGCAGGTCCAGCGAGCCGTCCTCCCAGTCGAGGAAGATCAGGCTCCGGCCGCCGCGGACGACGATGTTGTCCGGGAACAGGTCGCCGTGGACCGGGACGTGAGGGGCATCGTGCTCAGTGACGTGGCCGACGGCGTGCCAAGTGGAGCGCGCCCACTGGGCGAACGGCCCATCGGGCAGTGTGGCCAGGGTGTCGGCGTCGGCGTCGTGCAGCCGCAGGTGCGGGGGCAGCGCACTGTCGAAGCCGGCCGCCGCAGTGCGGTGCACCCGCCCGAGGAGGAGCCCGGCCTCGTGGACCAGGCGGACTGGTAGCCGGGCGGGGCTGCGCCCGTCGACGAAGTCGCACACGATGACCGGCCGACCGCCGTGCCGGGTGACCCAGCCGCTGGCGCGCAGCGGCCGCAGCCGCGGTGCCGGGGCGCCGGTGAGCTCCAGATGCCGCAGGAAGCGGGCGTACTCCTCGGCCTGCGCCGGCGACTTCTTGTTCAGCACGGTCACCACGACCGTGCCAGTGGCCGTCTGCGCCTTGATGTGGGCGTTCTCCATACCGCCCGGCAGCGGTCGTGCCCGGCGCAACGTCAGGCCATACGCGTCGAGCAGCTCGGCGGCGTCCAGCTCGGAGAGCGGCTCCCCTGCCGCGGCGGTGCTCACCGGGCCTCCGGCCGGGGCGTAGGCAGGGTGGCGGTGATGTCGGCAAGGGTGGTGCGGGGGTGGGTGACGGCACACAGCGCCTGGTCGAGGCCGGTGAGCGTGGCCGCGATGGCGGGCCGGGTGGCGGTGTCGGTGCGCCAGGTCAGCGTTCCGGCAAGATGGCCGACGTGCTCGTCCAGGACCCAGCGCTGCTCGATGCTGGTCGGCGCGCGGCGTGGGCCGACCCGCTCCAGGGCGATGTCCTGGCAGTGCAGGCCGTCCAGGGTGAGCGAGGTGGTGCGCATCGTGTTGAGCGCGAGCGTCACCCGGTACAGCGGGCCCGGCCCGAGGGCGCCGGTGTCGCAGAGGTTCTGGTAGAGGTCCTGGATGGGCAGGGCCTGGTGCTCGATGGCCTCGGTGACGGCGGTGTTCGCCTGCGCCACCAGATCTCCGGCGGTCTTCGTCGGGTCGACGTGCAGTCGGATCACGGCGGTGTTCACGAAGTAGCCGATCAGGTGCTCGGCTCCGGGCCGGGCCCGGTTGGAGATCATCATGCCGATCCGCACGTCCCGCTCGCCGTCGGCGTGGTGCAGGACCAGGGCGAGTGCGGCGAGGAACGGTCCGGCCACGCCCCCGCGCTGCGCGCTGGTGGCCGCGGTCTCGCGCAGGCTCCGGACGAGGTCGGCCGGCACGAGGACCGGTTCGACGTCCACCGGGCTCAGGCCGTCGGTCTGCGGCTCGGCCCGGTGGCCAGGCAGCGGCGGGGCGAGTCGGCGGCGCCAGTAGGCGAGCTGGCGCTGCTCCTCGGGGCCGCCGCGCTCGGCGCGCATCTGCCGGCTGTGGGCGGCGAAGCTGCGGGGGATGGCGGGCAGGTCTGCGTCCCGCCCGGCCCGGGCGGCGTTGTAGAGCTCGGACAGGTCGCGGTAGAGGACGCCGATGGACCAGCCGTCGCTGACGGCGTGGTGGACCTGCAGCAGGAGGACGTGCCGCTCCTGGTCCAGGCGCAGCAGGTGGACGCGGAAGAGCAGGTCGTGGCGGGGGTCGACCAGCCGGGCCGGAGCGTGGCGCAGCAGTTCCTCGGCCGTGGCGAACTGCTGCCCGGCCGCGAGGTCGAGCGCCCCGAGGCTCATCGGGTCCGGGGCGCGGTCGGTGACGAGCTGGACGGGCGCGCCATCGGGCCGCCGGCGGAAGGTGGTGCGCAGCGCGGACTGCCGGGCCACGAGCGCGGTGACGGCGCGCCGGAGTGCGGCGACGTCCAGGGGACCGTCGATGCGGATGGCGCCGCTGTCGATCGGGCGCAGCCGGGTCGGCGTGCCCGGAGTGGGCCAGGAGCCGTCGGGCAGGACGAACTCGGCGTCGAACAGACGCTCCTGGCCGGGCGAGAGCGGCGCGATGTCGGTGACGACCGAGGGCTCGCCGGCGGCGGTGGTCGCGGTCATGCGGGCTCTCCCTCGGCGGCGGGGTGGTCGGGGATGCCTCCGAGGAGGGTGTGCAGCAGTACGAGGCGTTCGCCGCCGGGCAGCAGCCAGCGAATGCGGTCGAAGTCGAGGCCGTGCACCGGGGCCAGAGCGAGGCCCGCTCCGATGGCGGTGTGGCACAGCAGTTGGCCGATGTAGCCGGCGTTCAGCAGGGCGAGGGGTTCGGCGTCGCATCCGTACAGCGGGGCGGACTCGGCGGGGTCGGTCGCCAGGAAGATGCTGAACGCCGCGGTGTTCGCCAGGGGCCGGTTGGCCGGGCCGAGGTGGATGCCGGGGTCGAGGTCGATGTCCGGGGCGTGCGGGGTGAGGTCATGGGCGTCGGGGTGGTAGCCGTACAGGCCGCCGGGCAGGCCCTGGACGCGGCCGGGCCGCACGTGGAGGTGGACCTGGACGGCGTACAGGCCGCCGGCTGAGGGGTAGAGGAAGGCGGGCCGGCCATCGACATGGGTGCGGCGCAGGCTGTCCAGCAGGTCGGCGAGCGCCTCCAGGGTGACCGGGCGGGGGTCGAAGGTGCGCGGGGTGCGGCGCCGCGCCCGCACGTCCAGGTGGCCGGGTACCCGTTCGGGCAGGGTGCGGGAGGCGGGGGCCGGGCCGTGGACGGGCCGGGCGGCGCGGAAGGCGGCCCGCTCGGCGGGATCGGTCAGTTGCGGCTGGCCGGACCACACGCCCGGCGCGGCCGACGCCGAGTCGTCGGGGGCCGCGGAGTTGTGCTGAAGGAGGATGCGCAGGGTCGGGGCGGCGTAGAAGGCTTTCAGGTCGGGGCGCCCGCCGGTGTGCTGTTCGACGGTGTTGGCCAGCCGGATCACGTCGACGGAGGTGATCCCGAAGGCGAGCAGGTCCTGGTCCAGGCCGGGCCGTCCGGGCACGATCGCGGCCAGCGCCGCCCGCAGCTCCTTCTCCAGGCCGGTGTCGTGGCGGGCGGGCCCGGCGGCGGGCTGCGGTGACCGGTGGCCGGGGGCTGCGGCGAGGCGCTCCAGCGCGCCGCGGTCGACCTTGCTGGCGGTGCTCAGGGGCAGCGAGGGCAGGACGGTGAGCGCGGCCGGGAGCATGTGGGCGGGCAGGCGGCGGGCGAGGTCGGCGCGCACCGCGTCCAGGGGGCGGGCGGTGACGGCGAAGGCGGCCAGGCGCCGGTTGGTGCGCTCGCCGGTGGCGACGACGGCGGCCTGCTCGACGCCGGGCACCGCACACAGCGCCGTCTCGACCTCGCGCAGCTCGACGCGGTAGCCGCGGATCTTGACCTGGGCGTCGCGGCGGCCGAGGAACTCCAGGGTGCCGTCGGGGCGCAGCCGGCCCCAGTCACCGGTGCGGTAGAGCCTGCGGCCGGTGCGGCCGTCGAAGACGAACGCGGCCGCGGTCAGCTCCGGATCCCGCCAGTAGCCCAGCGCGGTGCCGTGGCCGCCGATGTACAGCTGTCCGGGGACGTGTGCGGGACACGGCAGCAGCTGGTCGTCGAGGACCTGGACGCTCTGCCCGGTCATCGCGGTGCCGTACGGGATGCTCGACCAGGCCGGGTCGAGGTCGCCGATCTCGTGGAGGATCGACCAGATCGAGCCCTCGGTGGCGCCGCCGAGGCTGACGATCCGGCACTTCGGGGCGCGCTCGCGCAGCCGTCCGGGCAGGTTCAGGGGGATCCAGTCGCCGCTGAGCAGGCACACCCGCAGGCTCTCCAGGACCGTGTCGCCGGGGGGCAGGGTGTCCAGGAGCAGGTCCATCAGCACCGGCACCGAGTTCCACACGGTGACGTGCTCGGCGCGGGCCAGGGCGGTCCAGGCGGCAGGGTCCTGGCGCTGGTCGCGGGTGGGCACCACCAGGGTGGCACCGGCCGCGAGGGTGCCGAACAGGTCCCAGACGGCGAGGTCGAACGTGGATGGGGACACCGCCAGCACCGCGTCCGTCGCACCGATGGCGAAGCGCTCGTTGACGTCGAGAACCGTGTTGAGCGCTCCCTGGTGGGAGATCATGACGCCCTTGGGCCGGCCGGTGGAGCCCGAGGTGTAGATCACGTACGCGAGGTCCCCGGCCGTGCGGCTGCGCTGCGCCCGGCCCATCGCCGGGTCGCTGGCGGGGGTGGGGCCGTCGGTGAGGAGGACGGTCAGGCCGGCGGGCAGTTGGGTGCGGGCCCGGGTCTCCTGCTCGGTGACGACGACCGTGGCACCGGTGGCGGCCAGGAGGTCGTGGAGGCGTTCGGCGGGCCAGGCGGGGTCCAGGGGAACGTAGGCGTATCCGGCGAGCAGGACGCCCAGCGTGGCGGCGGCCTGCTCGCGGCCGGGGCGGCACAGCACGGCGAGGAGTTCGCCGGCGGGCCCGGCGGCGGTGACCTGGTCGGCGATCTGCCGTGCCGCGTCGGCGAGTTCGCCGTAGGTGGTGCGCTCACCGTCGCAGACGATTGCGGTGCGCCGCGGGTGCCGGCGGGCCTGCGCGATGAACGGCTCGTGCAGGAGCCGGCCGCCGCCGAGCGGCTCGGCGAGCTCGGGTGCCGGAGCGGCAGCGCTGAGGCGGGGGCGCTCGGGGGCGCCGGGGTCGTCGATCAGGGTGCGCAGCTGAGCGGCGTGGTCGTCGAGCATCGCCTGGACCAGGCCGTCGGGCATGCGGCCGTCGACGGTGTCGAGGTTGATCGCGAGGTGGCCGGCGGCCTGGTAGGTCTGGTAGTCGACCAGGACCTGCGGGGTCTGACCGATCCCGAACCCGATGGTGCCGGGGAACGGGGTGGCCGGCTCGGAGCCGGGCACCTCCAGGTCGAGGGTGCTGGTGAACACGACGGGCGCGGCCGCCGCGGTCCGGTCCCGGGTCTCCCGCAGGTCCCGCAGGACATCGACTCCGCTGTAGCGGGCGTGGTCGAGGTCGGCCCACAGCCGGCGCTGCAGCGCGCGCAACCGTTGGCCGAACGTCGGCGCGCCCAGGTCGATGCCGGTCAGGACGGTGGAGGTGAAGTCGCCGACGATCTGGTTGATCTGCGGATGGACGTCGGGTCGGTTGTAGATGGTGGTGTTGAGCAGGAAGGTGCTGCTGTTGGTGAACCGTCCCAGCGTCTCGGCGAAGACGGCCATCAGCAGCGCGGACAGGGTCGCGCCGTGCGCGGCGGCAACCCGGCGCAGCGCGGCGAGGTCGTCGGCGGGCAGGCGCAGCTGCAACCGGGAGAAGCGCGGCCGCGACCCTTCGGCGGTGTCCGCAGGCTTGGGCAGGAGCGGCAGCGTGGGCGGTGCGGGCAGGGCTGGGAGCTTCGCCCGCCAGTAGGCGCGGTCGCGTTCGTAGCGCGGGCCGGTGGCCAGGGCGGGCAGGTGGGCCACGTAGTCGGCGAAGGTCAGCTCGAGCACGGGCAGTTCGGCGTCCGGGTCCTCGTAGAGGGCGCGGGCCTCGCGGTAGAGGATCTGCCAGCTCAGCGCGTCGCCGATGAGGAGGTCGAAGCTGAGGAACAGGCGGGTGGCCCCGCCGGGCAGTAGGGCCGCCTCGATGGTGAACAGCGGCCAGGTGCCGGTGTCGCGGTGGGCATGGGACAGGCGCTCGCGTACCTGGGCGAGCTGCGTCTCGGGGTCGGCGTCGGTGCGCAGATCCGTGGTGTGGATCCGGTAGGGCGCCACGTCGGTGAGGATCTGCTGGCGGCCGTCGGGGGTGGTGACGGCGCGCAGCATCGGGTGCCGGTCGATCAGGGCCCGCCACACGGCGGTCAGCCGCTCCAGGTCGGCCTCGGGAAGGTCGGTCTCGGTGTAGAGGTGGGAGTCGACTCCGCCGAGGTCGAAGTCCGTGCTGCGTCCGGTCCAGTAGGCCTGCTGGATGCCGGTCAGCGCGAACGGCTGCCCGGTGCCGTCGGGCGGGGCGGGGGTGAGCGGCGGTAGCGGGTCGGGCGCGGTGGTCTCGGCGGTGAGGAGGTGGCGCACCCGGGTGGCCAGCGCCCTGGGGGTGCCACTGGTGAGGAGGTCGCCGAGGGTGAGATCGACGCCGAGCGCGGTCCGTAACCGGGTCGCGAGCCTCAGCGCCAGCAGCGAGTGTCCGCCGACTGCGAGGAAGTCGTCGTCGGCGCCGACCGGCTGGCCGAGGACGCTGGCGAATGCGTCGGTCAGCACCCGCACCAGCGGGTCGCTGTCGTCAGCCGTCCGGCCGGACGCTGGGAGGGCGCCCGTCTGGGGCCGGCGGGGCTGGAAGGGGGTGAGGTCGCCGGTGGCCGCGGTCAGGTCGGTGACCGGAACCGTCGCCTCGTCGGCCAGCCGGTGCAGCATCGTGTGCAGGGTGTGCAGCACGGTGCGGGCGTCGTCGTCACCGACGCGGGTGCGGTCGTTGACCAGGCGCAGCCGCAGTCCGTCGAAGGTCTCGACGACCAGGGCGAGCGGGTGGCGGGTGCGTCCGCCCTCGGACCGGATCCCGGCCGTCTCCAGCACCAGGCCGGGCCGGGGGCCGCGGTCGCCGGTGTGCGGGTAGTTGGCGATCGACACCACGCTGTCGTACAGGGCGCCGCCCGGCGCGAGCCCGGCCCAGGCGTACAGGTCGGCGGTGGAGCAGGCACTGTTCGCCTCCGCCTCGGCGAGCAGGTCCTGGATGGCCCTCGCCCAGCGGCCGGCGTCCCCTGCCGGGGCGGGCAGCCGGATCGGCACGGTCGTCGCGACGGGCCCGATCAGGTCGGCGACGCCGGGGAAGGCGGCCGTGCGCCCCGAGAGGGTGACTCCGATGGCGATGTCGTCGCGGCCGCGCTGCCGGGCGGCGACCAGGCCCCAGCAGGAGATCAGCACGGCCGCCGCCGTGGTGTCGTGCGCGCGGGCGAAGGCGGCCAAGGCCCCGGAGGTGGCCGTGTTCACGTCGAGGTGATGCTGTCCGTGCCGCTCCTGGTCCGGGAGCAGCGAGTGCTCGGCGACCGCGGGTAGCGGCTGGTACCCGGCCAGGCGCCCCGCCCAGTACGCCCGCTGTCGGCCGCGGTCCTGGGCGGCGAGCCAGCGCGCGTACGCGCCGAACCCCGCCCGCGCGGCCGGGGCGTCCCCGGCGTATCGCTGCAGGAGTTCGTCGACGAGCGTGAGGTGCGACCAGCCGTCCAGCACGCCGTGGTGGTGGGTCCACACCAGGTGGTGCCGCTCACCGTCGAGGTGCTGCACGGCCAGGCGCAGCAGCGGCGGCCGCGTCAGGTCGAACGGCTCGGCCCGCTCGGTGCGCAGCAGTTCTTCCAGGTCGGCCTGCTGGCGGCCGGTGTCGTGACGGCGGCTGTCCACGACGCCGATCGCGCTCTCGCTTCGGGTGAGGACGACTTGCTGCGGATCGGCGGCCAGGTTCCATGCGAGGCCGGTCCGCAGGATCTCGTGGCTGGCGATCATCCCCGCAAGTGCGCGCTCCAGACTGGGTACCTCCAGCGGCCCGGCCAGGGGGAGAACAGCCTGCTCGATGAAGAGGGCGTCCTCGGGGGAGGCGAGCGTGCCGAGAAGGAAGCCCTGCTGCGCGGGGGTGGCGGGGTGGACTGCGGCGATCGTGCGGTCGGTCATGATCGTCATCCCTCGAACGTGGCGGTGATCCGGCTCAGGTCGGCGGCCGAGAGTCCGGCTGGCCCGGTGGCGGTCTGCGGGCGGATGGTGAGCGTGGCGGCCGCGCGGCGGGCGAAGGCGTCAGCGAGGCGCTGGACGGTGGGGGCCGGGATGAACGCCTCGTCGAAGCGCCACCTGACCTCGACTGCCTCCGGTCCGGTCCACATCACGGCCTCCAGGCCGAACAGCGGGCTCGCGGCGGCGTCCGGAAGGTCGGGGCCGCAGCCGGCCGGAAGGTCGCCCAGGTAGTTCAGCGCCACCGGCGGCAGCGCCCCCGTCCAATCCCGGGGCTCCTCGATCCGGCGGTGCAGGGCGGCGGCCAGCGCCGACGGGTCGCCCAGCACATGCAGCTCGGCTCGCAGCGGCCGGAAGTCGGTGAGCCAGCCCACCGCGGCCGCCAGGTCGAGCCCGGGACGGTCACGGCCATGGAGCTCGGCGCACAGCGCGGGCGGCAGGTCCGGGCGCACCTCGGCGAGCGCACCCAGCAACCCGGCCCCCAGCACGGCGAGAACCCATCGCGGTGCGTCCTGCTGCGCATCGGCCAGGGCCCGGCGGGCGCCCGCGCCCAGCCGCGAGACGGCGGAACGGCACGCGGTCGGCCCGCCGGACCCGGGCCAGGTGGGGAAGAGCGTCGCGGGCCGTCCGTCCTGGTCCCGCAGCCACACCCCGTACCCGTCCCCGCGCCGCTGTACCAGCTGGGCCGGGTGCGCGTAGGCGTGCCAGAGCTCCTGGTTCAGGCTCTGCAGGGAGACGACGTCGGCGACCAGGTGGTGGACGATCCACACGACCCTCTCCGCCTGTCCGGCGGCACGGATCAGGCACAGGCCCACCAGCCGGCCGGCGAGGTCGAACCCGTCCTCCACGCGCTCCAGGGCGGTGGCCACGGCCTGCTCCCGCTCGGCGGCCGGGACGCCGTCCAGGTCGAGGACGTGTACGGGCACCGGGCCGGGTTCGCCCAACCGGCCCGTCCACCGGCCGCCCGTGTGCGTGAACGACGTCCACAGCGCCTCATGCCCGGCGACGATCGCGGCGAGTGCCCGCTCCAGGCGCCCGGTGTCGACCGGGGCGGGAGCGTTAACGCTCCACCGCACAGTCCACCGCTCGGGTCGGGGGGCGGCGTGCGCGAGGAACCCGGCCTGGTGGGGCGTCAGCGGCACAGGCCCTGGATTCACCGTGTCCCGCACGCCGGCCGGGCGCGCGGCGGCCGCGATCCGGCGCAGGGTCCGGCGCTGAAGGATGTCGTGCACGGTCAGCTCCAGGCCCGCCCGCTGCGCCCGGCCGGCCAGCAGGACCGCCTTGATGGAGTCGCCGCCTTCGGCGAAGAAGTTGGCGTCCGGGCTGGTCGGCGGCGTGGAGAGGACCTCGCTCCACAGCGCGGCGACCACGGCGAGCTGCGGGTCGGCCGCGTCCAACGCCTCCTCCCGGGCGGCAGGCGCGGGGCGTTCGGCCAGCTCCCGGCGGTCGACCTTGCCGTTGCCGCGCAGCGGCAGCCGGTCGAGGACCTCGTACCGGTCGGGGCGGGCGTAGAACGGCAGCCGGTCGGCCGCGAGCGCAGCTGCAGCCTCGGGAAGGGCGGCCGGATCGGCGCCGGGGGCGGGGACGAGGAACGCGGCGAGCACCGGTGTGCCGCCGGTGGTGGTGACGGCGGCCGCTGTGATGTCGGGGTGGCCGGTCAGGACGGCTTCGATCTCGCCGGGTTCGATGCGGTAGCCGTGGATCTTGAGCTGGTCGTCGCTGCGGCCGAGCATCACCAGCTGCCCGCCGGGACCGAGGAGGGCGAGGTCGCCGGTCCGGTAGGAGCGGGTGCCGGTGTGCGGGTCGGTGGTGAAGCGGGCGTCGGTCTCGGCGGACCGGTCCAGGTAGCCGACCGCGACACCGGGCCCGGTGACGACGAGTTCCCCGGCGGTGCCGGGCAGGGCGAGCCGGCCGTCCGGCGTGCGCAGCTCGATCGTCGTGTTGTGGATCGGTGTGCCGATGGGCACCGGACCGGCCGCCGGGTGCTCGCCCAGGCGCAGGGTGTGGGCGCAGCAGCCGACGGTGGCCTCGGTGGGTCCGTACTCGTTGGTGACGAGCAGGCCGGGTGCGTCCAGGAGGTCCAGGGTGGCGGCGGTCAGTTGCTCGCCGCCGACGACCAGGTGCCGGGTGGCTGCGGTGATCTGGGCGCCGGTCAGAAAGGTGGTGAGCAGGCGCAGGCCGCCGGGGGTGATCTTCAGCGGGCTCAGGTCGCGGGTCCGGGTCAGGGCTGCGGCGAGGTCCGTGGGCTCGTCGGAGGGCAGCAGGGTGACGGCCTGGCCTGTCAGCAGCGGCAGGAACAGGCTGGTGACGGTCATGTCGACGCTGATCGAGGAATGGGCCAGGGTGCCGCTGCCGTCCGTGGTGCCGTAGTGGCGTGAGGCCCAGCGGAGGTAGTTCATCAGCGCCGCATGGGTGATGGGGACGCCCTTGGGGCGGCCGGTCGAGCCGGAGGTGTAGATCACGTACACGTCCGTCTCCGGCCCTGCCGCGACCGGCTCCGGTCCGGCCGCCGGGGTGCCGGGTGGCATCGCGTCGATGCGCAGGACGGGCGCGCGGCCGCCCGGCGGGAGGTCAGGGCGGTGCTGGTCCGTGACGAGCAGTCGCGGGTCGGCGTCGGCGAGCAGGTCGGTCACCCGGCCGGCCGGGAGGGCTGGGTCAGTCGGCACGAACGCGGCGCCGCGGCGGGCGACGGCCAGCAGCACGGCCAGCAGTGGCACCCGGCGGCTCATGCACACGGCCACCCGGTCCCCGGCGGCCACGCCCCGGTCGGCCAGCGTTCGGGCGAACGCGACGCTTGCGGCGTGCAGTTCTCGGTAGGTGACCTCGTGGTCGTCGTCGCGGGCGGCGCAGGCGGCCGGGGTGCGCGCCGCCTGGGCGTCGAACGCCTCCACCAGGGTGGTGGGCGCCGCGGTGCCGGAACCGACCTGGTCGGCGCCGTGCAGGCGACTCTCAGAGGTGAGCGGGTCCAGGATCCGTGCGACCGCGGCCTCGGCCGGGGCATCGATGTGCTCCGGCAGGCCGGTGCACAGGGCGCCCAGCCAGTCGGCCAGGCGGCGGGCGCTTTCCTCGGTGACGGCGGCGCGATCCGCGTCCACGGTGAGGCGCAGCCGGCTGCCGACGTGCAAGGAGTGCAGGTCGAGGCGGATGCTGTCGGTCGCGGCCCGCAGCGCTTCGACGGCGACGTCCAGGCCCGGTCCGAAGTCCAGCGGGGATGCATCCACGTGCCGGAATCCGACGGTGAACTCGCCGCCCGGCTGCGTGTGGGTGAAGAAGTCGCCGAACTGGGCGGCGAGCACGTTCTCGCGGTGGCAGCCGCGGACGGTATCCGCGAGCGTGTCGGCGGTCTGCGGGCGTACCGGCACGGGGACGCAGCGGCCCAGCAGACCGATCGTGTCCGGCAGCTGCTCCACCGGTCCGGGGGTGAACAGGCCCAGGGCCCCGTCCTCGCCGGGCGCGATCCGGTTCAGCAGCAGCCGCCACGCCGTCACCACGACGTCGTCCACGCCGACATCGAGGTCCCGGGCGAGACGGACGAGCCGGTCTCCGGCAGCATCGTCCAGCGGCACGGGAAGGTGCAGGCGCGGGCCGGGCGTGGCGGTGCGCATTACCAAGGCGCGGGCCAGGTCCTCGGCCGTCGTGTCCAGCCGGCGGGTCTGCCAGTGCTCGCGGCCGGCGGCGGCTCCCGGGTCGGTGAGCAGGCCGGTGAGGAAGGCGTCGACGGTCTGCGGGTCCGGGCCGCTCGCCCCGGCCGCGGCCTTGGTCCGGTAGCCGGCGGCGACGGCCGAGGCGGCGCGCAGGAGGCCGGTGGTGTCCATCGAGCCGAGCGCCGGGCTGAGGCAGAGGGTGTGGCTGCCGGAGGCGAGGCGGACGAGCCGGACCAGCGGCTGCGCCCCGTCGGCGGCGGTCGCGTCGAGGCGACGGCGCAGCGCAGGGTGCTCGCGCACGGTGTGCTCGGCGGCCACGCGGAGCCGGTCGGCGTCCAGCGGTCCGGTCAGCCGCAGTTCGAGTATCGGGGCCGTGAAGGCGGCCTCGGGGTGGGAGACCAGGTGGAGGTGCTGCGGTGCGGCCGGTGCGACGGTCGGGCCGTCGGTGGCGTCGATCTGCCACACGGTGGTGGCGGTGGCGGGTCGGGGGCTCGTGGTGGTCACCGGGGTTCGCCGTCCTCTCGCAGGTTGGCCAATCGGTCACGGACCAGGTCGTGCACAGTGGCGGTACCGGGCCGCAGGAGATCCCGCAGTCGCTGCAGGGGCAGTTCGGGCAGGGTGCAGAGCGCGGCCAGGACGAGCGGGTACGCCTCGGCCAGCCACGGTGGATCCACGGGGTGACGGGCGCGGGCGTCGAACCGCAGCAGCGCGCTGGCGCCGTCGGCGTGTTCCTGGACGTCGAGCATCAGCGGGTACGGCACCGGCCACAGGGCCGGTTCGCTGCCCGTGATGGCGCAGCCGTCGAAGCGCAGCGGGTGCGTGGCGGGTGGCTGCAGGGTGAAGAGCGTGTCGAAGACCGCCCCGGCACCGTCGGCGACCAGCCCGTAGGGCACCTCGGCGTAGATCAGCGCCTCAGCCACGGCGGCAACTGCCGTACTGAGGTGCCCGCCTGCGGTGGCGGACCAGTCGAAGTGGACAGGGACGGGCACGAGGTTGGCGAAGAAGCCGACCGTGTCGGCGAACACCTCCTCGTTACGGCCCGCGACCGCGCAGCCTGTCACCACCGCATCCGTGCCGGCCGCGACCGCGAGCAGAAGCTGCCAGGCAGCGAGGTGGACCGCGACCGGGGTGACAGACCGGCTTCGCGCCGCCGCCCGCACCGAAGCCAGAAGGCCGGAGTCCAGAGCGAAGCGAAGGTGGCGGGGCTCGAAGGGCAGACCGGAGGGCGTGCTCCAGGGGCGGGCGGACGCCCGGTCGAGCGCGGCGCGGACGGCGGCCGCGCCCTGGTCGAACGCGCCGCTCTCACGCCGCCGAACGGCCGCGGCGCTGTACTGGGCAAACGTCGCACCGACCGGCACGCCGGCCAGGGCCTTGGGGTCCGCGTACAGGGCGCCCAGGTCGCGCTGGAGGATGTCGACGGACCAACCGTCGCCCGCACTGTGGTGCAGCATCAGCAGCAGCACATGGTCGTCCGGGCCCAACCGCAGCACGGCCGCGCGCAGCATCACGTCCCGGCCGATGTCGAACCTCGCCGAGAAGAACCGGCGCGCCAGCAGATCCGCCCGGCCGGGACGCTCGGTCTCCGGCAGGCTCGACACCTCGTGAACCTTGATGTCGACCCCCTCACCGGCGGTCAGCCGGCGCTGCACCAACGCCCCGCCGCCGTCGACCAGCACAGTGCGCAGGGCCGGGTGCCGGGCGACGACCCCCTCCAGCGCCGAGCGCAGCCGGCCGAGATCGAGCGGACCGGCGATCCGGTACGCCAGGGGGATGACCTGAGCGTTTCCGCGCCCGCCGATCGCCTCCGCCGCCCAGACGCGCTGCTGCCCGAGCGACGCCGGCCCGGCCTCCGCGTCCGACGGCAGTTCGATGGCCGGCCGCAGCTCCGCGCCCGCCTGCCGGGCTGCCCTGCGGACGGTCGGATGCGCCAGAAGCTCGTGGACCGCCAGCTCCACTCCGTGTTGGCGAAGGCGCGCGCAGATCACCGCGGCGGTCAGCGAGTCGCAACCCAACATGAACAGGTCGTCGTGGACGCCGATCGGCGCGACCTCGAGCGCCTCCTCCCACACCGCAGCGATCCGGCGCTCCGTCTCGGTCTGCGGCGCGACGTAGGGGGTGGTGGACGTCGTCTCGCCGGGGCGCCGGTAGGCCTCAGCGGCCCGCGCGGCGGCCTGCTGCGAGACGGGCCAGCGCACCCGCGACGGAACCCTGGTGGGCGGGCACTGACTGGCGATCGGGGCCGCGGCGGCGGTCTGCGGCGAAGTGAGGAGCCGCCAGTCCAAGCTCGCGGCCGCCGAAGCATCCACCAGATCGGGCGCATCCGAGAAGTTGAACCGAGTCCGGGCAGCGTCCGCGAACTCCAGGGCGGGCCGGTTGCGCGGGCCCGGCGTGCCGGTGAGAGCGATGCCGTCCAGGCCGAGAGGCCCGGCCCGCCCGGCCAGCTCCCGCAGGACGCACCACTCGACGTTGCGTCCCAGGGCGCGGCAGCTGACGAAGAAGTCCCTCACCCGCAGCACCCGGCCGTCGGCATCCGCCGAGGCGAAGCCGACCAGCCCGTAGTCACCGAAGCGGTCGCGCACCCGGACCGACAACGCCACCCCGGCGGCCGCGAGCACCTGACGGACCGTTCCCGGCGTGTGGACGCGCAGCGCCAGGTTGAACTGGGTGGTGCGGGCCGCAAGCTGCGCGATCCGCTCCACCTCGTCGTCCGTCGCCTCAGACACCTCCACACGGAGGTCCAGCTGCTCCAGGTACTCGGCCGTCGTCGCCGCCTGCGCCGCAGTCCTCCGGCGCCGGGCCTCCCCCGCGATCAGGGCCGTCCGCGCACGGTCCTCCGCGGTCCCGGTGCCCTCCAACGCCAGCTGCCACGTCCCACGCAGGGCGGCGGTGAACTCCTCAGCCTCGGCGGGCAGGTCGACGACTGTGACTCCCGGGTGCGCGATGGCCACCTCGGCCCGCTCGGCCGCACTGTCGTCGACTAAGACCAGCGACTCCACCGCGAAGCCGAGCTCCTCGGCGATTTCACCGACGGCGACGGACTTCGGGCCCCAGCCCGCTCGCACCACCGTGAAGTCCTGCAGGCTGAGCGGCATGTCCGGGTGAGTGGCGAACACCGCCTCCACGTCGGCCGGGTTGTTGCGCGAGCACAGGCACAGCACCCGCCCTGCCTCCAGCTGCGCGCGCAGCGCCTCCTGCACCAGCCGGTAGGGGCCGCCCGTTTCCACGTTCTCGGGTCCTATTTCGCCGCACACTCCGCCCCACAGTGTGTTGTCACCGTCCACGACCACGGCCTTGACCACCGGCCGATGCACGGAGGTCATCCGTCGCAGCACCGCCTCTGCCCACGCCAGCACCACACCCGGCCTCTCGGCGGCGACGTCGGCTTGCGGGAGAGGTGGCGGCTCGACCCAGGTCAGGCCGCGGGCTGCGACGGCCTGACGGGCGATCCGCGCCTCGGCGGGCATCGCGCCGGGGCGAACGGTCACGTACAGCGGCAGGGCTGAGGTCTGGGCCCAGCGTTCGGCGGCCGCGATCTGGCGCTCCATCCACGGCGCTTCGGGGCGCGAGGCACCGGGCCGCAGACCGTACAGCATGTAGATCTCCGATCCGGCGAACAGCGCGTCCTGCTCGACGACCGTCTCGAAGCCCCAGCGTTGAAGGAGGGTTCGGAGCCTGTCCATCCGTCCGTCCCGGTCGTGGACCTCGGCGACGACGTGACCGATAAGGGGCCAATGTTCGTCGTCGAGCCCAGCGAGAACGTCCTCCTCGGCGCGCTCGGCGTCGACCTTCAGGAGGTCAATGCGGCGCACAGCGTTGTCGCGGATCCAGTCCGACAGGCGGATCACCGGAACCTGGAGCTCCTGCCGCTCGGCCGTACGTGCGCGGGCTGTCGGCGCGAGGGCCTCAGCGGCGGCCGCTCGCAGCTCGGCGGGGAGTCCGGGAAGTGCGTCGGCTTGGTGGCGGGCGTACTCCCCCACGATGTGCTGGTCGCCCTCGGCGTCGGCGTAGAAGCCGGATTGCAGCGACGACTGCGGGTAGAAGGTGAGCGCGCGGACGCCTGCGCTCGCTCCGGCGGCAGCGCAGCTCACCGTGCCGCTGATCCCGTACAGGCTCATGTTCGTCTGCAGGGCGCGGGCCACGACGGGGACCGGCTCGAAGGCGTGGATCGTGACCTTGCTCGCCTGCGCGGCGGCGAACAGTGCGAACATCCCGATGTTGGCCCCAACATCGACGACGGTGTCGCCGTCGCAGAGCTGTACGCCGTGTCGTAGGTACTGGTTGCGGACGACGATCTCGTCGTAGAGCTCACGCGTCTCGTTCGCGTTCGTCTGTGCGATAGCGCGGCCGTCCGGCAGCACTCCCAGGCCGGCCCCCAGCGCGTCCTCACCTCCCGGGGCGTCCTCGGACCTCGGCTGCGGGAGGCTACCGAGGCCCTGCTCAAGGACGACGAGGTTGGCTCCGCACGCCGTCGGCCGGACCCCTCCCCCAGCTGGCCCGGACGCCTGCGTCTGCTCGGTCTCGACGCGGTGCACCCTCACGGGCAGCCCGACCGCGTACCCCCAACCCTGAAGCGCAGTGGTCACGTCAGCGAGGCCGGCACCACCCAGGACCTGGATCTCGAAGCCCAGCGGCCCGGCCTGCTCCGCGGCCTGCGCCACGGTCAGGTCCGGTGCAGCAGCCAGAGAATGCAGTACGGATTCGACCAGGCTGGCGAGTGCCCACAGCCTGTCTTCGTCGGCGGCACTGGGCAGAGCGCTGAGGGTCCACTCCCAGCGCGCCGGAGTGACACGGACCGAGCAGGCGAGTGGAGACAGCGCCGGGGGCGGGGTCTGCCCGGCGGCCAACAAGTGAAACGCCGGAAGCGCACTGGAGTCGATCAGCTGCTGAAGGCGCGGGAGCCCGCCGACCTCGGCCAGCGCCGGCGAGCTGTCGGCCCACCGCGCGGAGAGGTGGCGGATCGGGGCCTGCGGAAGCACCTGCAGAGCCTCAACCCGCGATGGCTCCCCAGCCGCGGTGGTGCCGCACACCATCCGCACGTCTTCGACGCCGGAACTGATCGCCAAGACAACCGCGAACGCCGTTCGTGCGAGCAGGCCGGCGTCGAAGTCGGCCGCTGCACCCGTCCAGCCGACGGGCAGGCGGGTGAGGGATGACACCGTCAGCCGATGAGGCCCGCGGTCGGGGGCTGTATCGGCCCGGCGCGTGCACGGCCGTCCGAGATCGGCCCGTTCAGTCCGTGCAGACGCCATTCTTCCCCCTCGTCGACGTGCACATCCCAGGCTCACGACAAGTCGGCTGCATGCGGCCGAGACCCCGCTCCGTCCGAGTTCTACGGACGCGCCAGTTGGCCGCCCTCAAGGAGACCGCCGGTAGACAGCGGCAGGAAGAGCGCTGTCGTCATCTCGAGTGGCCTCGCGGTCATCCAGCGGTCATCCACCTGCCCCCGGGGTCTCCCATGAAGGGCTTCGACCGGGGACACTTGGACGGCCGGTCCAGCAGCGGAGGGGGGCACTGTTGAGCGAAGTCGGGGATCTTCTCGACTACCTCGTCGCACATCACGGGGGAAAGGCCGAAGCGTTCTTGAAACGGATCGCGGCCCGCCATGAGCACATGGGGTTCGGCAGCATGGCAACCCACAAGCAGAAGCTCCACCGCTGGAAGACCGGCACCCATCCGGACAGAAATACCCAATTCGCGCTTGCCGACTTTCTGGGTTGCCCCCGGCGCGACGTGGTGGAACTCGGCTGGCCGGCCTGGCTGCATCGCGCAGTCCCCGATGCGCTGCTCGCACCGCGCCGCGCGACCCCGACCGCGCTGAAGGCCCCACGAAAGGCCGGTGAAACCGTGGAACGTCGTCGGTTCATGATCACAGCCGCCGCCGGTGGCATGGCTCTCGCCCTTGCACCCGGCGCCCCAGCCACGGCCCGTGCCGGCCGCAGAGTCGGCGATGGCCTGGCCGCCCTTCACGAACAGCGCTTGATCGCCCTACGGCACCTCGACGACAAGGTCGGCTCGGGCCACGTCTACAACGCCGCCGTCAACGAGTTCGACATGATCACGGGAGCGCTGCGTACCGCCTCCTACAGCGAGGAGACTGGTCGGCGTCTGCTCGCCGCCGCAGCCGACGCACAGCGGGCAGCTGGCTGGACCGCTTACGACAGCGGGCACCCCGACCGCGCCGAGACCCACTTCGCGGACGCCTCCGAAGACGCGCTCTCTTCCCAGGATCCGGAGGTCCTGGCCACGACCCTTTCCTTCTGGGCCATCAAGCTGTACTCAACCGGTGCACCCCAGGAAGCAGTTTCGCTCGTGGAAGCCGCGAAGGTTCACGGTCGTGCAACCGGATCGGCCCGGATGCTCGCGATGCTCCACGCCCGCGCCAGTCGAGCCCACGCGCGGGCGGGCGACCTGCGTGCTTCCGACAGGGAAGCGAACGCAGCCATGGATGCCTACAGCAACGCCATCTCCCTCACCGAGGATCTACCGTCGTTGTACTGGGTCAACCTGGGTGAGATCCACCAACTCCTGGGCAGCTCCGCGCTCAACCTTGGTCATCCCGCCCGCGCACTGGACCACTTCCAACAGGCCGCCACCGTCGGCTTGGCCGAACTCCAAGAGAGTTACGACGGTGATTCCTTCCCCCGAGGGGCGGCGATCTACGAGGCCCGCGCCGCCGAAGCGCACCTCGAACTCGACGCCATTGAAGAAGCCGTAGCCGTGGCCCACCTCGCCGTCGAGCACATGGGCGGCGTGAACTCCGCCCGCGGCAGCAGCGCCCTGGCCGATCTACGAACGAAGCTGCGGGTACATCGGAGCGTCCCGGAAGTTAGAAACTTCCTGGAATTTACCGCGTAACCGAGCCTCGTCTTCGATCGGATCGGTGATCTCAGACCGGCGGTGGCCGACTCAGGCAGCCAGGCACAGGAGCTTGCGAGAACGGCCGCAGCCTGGGCCTCAGCCGGGCTCCATGAGCAGGCCGGTGTGGGAATGGGACGCCGGCTTCTGCCGGATGACCTTCCTGAGTGCCCGGTTGATCTCGGGGTCGCGGCCGGGGACGTACGAGCGGACCGGCTCGTAGCCGCATGCGGTGTACAGGCCGAGAGCGGCAACGTTGCGTATACCGGTCTCCAGCAGGATCTCGGTGGGACCGCGGCCGAGCACGTCTTGTTCCAGAGCGGCGAGGATCCGGCGCCCGAGTCCCTGTCCGCGAGCGGACGGCAGCACGTACATCCGCTTGATCTCGGCGGCCGAGGAGTTGAGGGTGCGCCAGCCCCCGCAGGCCAGTGCCGGCCCGTCCCCGAGCCGGGCGACGAGGAACAGGCCGTCGGGAGCGTCGAATTCCGCGTCCTCGGTGGCTTCGGGGTCGTCGGCCGTGCCGTAGGTGGCCAGCTGCTCCTGGTGGAGGGCCTGGACGAGGACGCGGGCGTCAGGGCTGCCGTAGGGGACGGCGGTGAGCGTCCATTCTGGGGCGGCCTGGAACAGCGAGGTCATGGTGTCGATGGTGCCGTGCCGCGGGCGTCCAGCGCATCACTGTGTCCGGCGCCGCGCAGTTGCCGACCGACCACGGTGCGGACTCGGGTGAGGAGGCTGCGGCAATCGCAGGGGCGGGACGGCGTGGCCCGGCGCCGATAGGCTCTGGAGGACAGGGCGGCGGTCTCAGAAAGCGGTGTGGGTGTCGCTTCGCGGATCCCCTGTTACCCGACGGTCGTCGTAGAGCCCGTTCTGTGCCGAACGGCGCCAGGGTCGGGCGTAGCGGAGGGCCACGTCGATGTCCGGGTCGGTCGAGTCGAGATTGATGTCCGCGACCGCCACAGCGGGTTGCCCGTCGGCGGGGCACTGCGCTAGCCACCGGCCGCCGGGGGCCACGATTCCGGACGGCACCGTGGTGCTGAACTGGGCTGGGATGGAGTAGCCGAGCCAGTAGCTGTAGAGAGTTCCGTAGGCTTGGGCGATCCGGGCCCGCGGCGCGTCGTCGACCATCACGGAGAGCAGGACGCAGTCGACGTCCAGGCGTTCGTACTCGGCGAAGAGCGGCGGGAAGTTCGCCTCGACGCATAGCGCGCATCCGATGCGAATGCCGTCCACCTCGAAGACCACAGGCTTACGCCCCGGGGTGTACAGGTAGGAGACCTCGGTGTGTGACAGGAAGCGCTTGTCGTAGCGCGCGACTAGCTGGCCGCGGTCGGAGACGATGAAGAGGCTGTTGTGGGGTCGGTTCGGCGGTGTGAGCGGGTGGATCGACCCGAACGCCGTCCACAGCCGTAGTTCTCCCGCCAGCGCGGCGATCGACTCGGCTTCTTCGCGCAGTACGTCCCAGGCGGCACGGTTCCAGTCGGCCGGGGACAACTCGCCGTCGGGGCCGGCCGCCATCACGTGCTTGCTGGGGTAGGTGATCGCTCCCTCGGGGAACTGCACCAGGCGCGCGCCCGCGTCGGCGGCCTCAGCCATCAGGGCCCGGATCTCCTGCCCGGCTGCTCGCAGCGCGCCTCGGTCGGTGGGATCCTCCGGCACAGTGCTCTGCGCGACAGCCAGCCGCAATGTCCTCGCCATGGCGAGGAAGCTACGGCATCCCAGCCCCCGCAGCCTGAAGGTCCGGTGGGCCCGGCCGAATCCGCGTGATTCCTGTCCGGTTCGCCGGCAGGGCCAGCCAGCGTTCGTTCTCTCGCGCAGCCGCTGAAAGGCCGCCTCGCAGGGGCCCGCCCCCTCTTCACAGCGCCGGAACGCACGCCCGTCAGGTCTGCTCCGGGCTGCTCCCGCTCAGGAACTCGCGGGCGCCGCGGAGTCGGGTGCGCAATTTCTGCTGGGTGGCGCGGCTGTCGAGTCGTACGTCGAGCCCGCCGGGGAGGCCGCTGTCGGCACGGCGGCCTGTAGGCAGCAACGAGGGGTCAAGGTCGTCTCGCTGCGCGATGAGGGTGCCGAGTTCGTGGCGGGTGACGGCGTCCGGGCCGGCGAGGTGAAAGACGCCGGCTGTGTCGGACACGGTGAGTTCCCACAGGGCTGCGGCCAGGTCGCCGACGTGGATCGGGCATCGGACGTCGTCTGTGTACAGGGCGCCGTCCCGTGTTCCGGCGGCCAGGGCGTGCACCAGGCGTTCGTGCTCGGACCGGCCATCGCCGATGATCAGCGAGGTCCGGGCGACGGCAGCGCCCGCGCTCAGGAGCCGCACGGCCGTCTCGGCTGCTGCCTTCGCCGCTCCGTACGGCGTTACTGGGTCGGGTGAACGCGTTTCGTCGTAGGGGCCGTTTCTGAGACCGGAGAACACGGCGTCGCTCGAGACGTGGATCAGCTTGATGCCCCGTTGTGCCGCGGCTTGAGCCAGGCGCATCCCGCCCTCGGCCGTGACTGCCCACTCGGCTCCGCCGCTGCTCGCGTTGATGACCGCTCTGGGGCTGACGGCATCCAGGACCTCCCGAAGGTTCGCAGGGTCGCGCAGGTCGAGGCGGTGCCACGACACACCGGTGCTCTCGCCGGGGTGCGAGTGGAAGGTGGCGGCCGTCTCCAGGCCCGCTGAACGTCCCTGGCGGGCCAGTTCAGCGCCCAGGAATCCGCTGCCGCCCACAATCAATACCGTCACGTCATCCCACGCTAGGACAATAAAGTCCGTCTTGGGGCGCAACCGCATAAAGTGCCTGATGGGGATTCTGGCAGCAGACTGCAGCGGCCCGCCGGCCGTCGCTTCGCCAGGCATCTTGTCGTCTTGAACACCGGCGTCCGAGGTGCCGTCTCGTGGAGGTAGTGGACCTGCCGCTGCAGTGCGGACAGGGGCGTCATCGCGCCCTTTCACTCGATCGGGTTTTTCCGACTGCGTTTCGCCCTCCCAGGGCCGGAGCGTCCGGCAAACTCCGCTTCGTCGTGTGCCCTTCGGGTGAGGGTGTGGTGGTTGAGGGGAGTTCACCTGCTGTGGGTCGTTACCGCCTGATCGAGTACGCGGCGGCGTTCGACCCTGCCGATCCTCCGCGTTCGGGCCGGATGGTGTTCTTCAGGCCCGTGGCGTCGATGGGGGCGCCGGAGAAGGTGACCGTTCCCGAGGGCGCCGTGCTCGGGGAGCGGGAGACGACGGTGGTGCGGGCCCGCCGTGACGGGGTCCGCTCGGCCCGGGCACCGTACTGGTGGATGCCCATCGACGCCGCACTGCCGGTACTCGCGCGCAGCCGTCTCGACAGTGAGGGGGACGCGAGTTGCCAGTTCTGGGGGGCAGCCTCCTTGTTCGCCCTCCAGCTGCTGGCGCGCGGCCGGCTCTGCCCGGACGTCACGGCCGCGGGCTTCGACACCTGGCGCAGCGCGGCTCGTCTGCCGGACGAGCAGGAGTACTTCGATGCCCTGGCAGAGGGGATGCCTGCGCAGGCCCGTGCCCTGCCGTTCGGCGCGAACAGCTATCCGCTGTCGGTTTGCGAGCGCTCGTTCTTGCTCGACGCGTTCCTCGACGCGGCTGCCGACTCCTTCGCGCGCGCTCCTGGCGGATCGGGTGCGTACGCGGCCCGCGCTCCGCAGCACGTTCCGCACCTGACGCTGGGGGCACAGGCCCGTCCTGCGGGGGCGCCGGTCAGTGTGCAGATCTCCCTGCGCCTGGAGATCGAGGACATCGGCGACACCGGTGTGCGGGCCGTGGTCCAGGTGCAGGACGTCGACCCGCCCCGCGACCTGGTGGACGCCGGCGCGCTGTGGCGTCGCCCGGCGCCGCCAGGGTCCTCGGACGCGGCCCGGAAGGAGGGCACACTGGTCGCTCTCCGCGGCGCCACGCGCGCCTGGTCGCCGCTGGGGCGCCTGCTGGACGCAGGCGTGCCGGACGCTCTGGAGGTACGTGCCGAGGAAGTCGACGACCTTTTCGATGACGCGGTGGACGACCTGATCGCCGCGGGCTGCGCGGTGCACTGGCCCCGCGATCTGGTCCGCTCCCTGACGATGCGGGCCGTTCTGGGACCGAAGATGCCGGGGACCTCCCCGTCGGGCCGGCTGGGTCCGGACGCGCTGCTGGGTTTCCGATGGCAGGCGGCGCTCGGGAAGGACGGGGACCTCACCGAGGGTGAGATGGACCGGCTGGCCGAGGCGAAGCGGCCCTTCGTGCGGCTACGCGACCAGTGGGTCCGTGTCGACGCGGCTGTCCTGCGCAGGGCCCGCCGCCGGAAGATCGCCGACCTCGCCGCCTTCGACGCCGTCGCGGCGGCGCTGACCGGTCGGACGGAAGTGGACGGCGAGGTGATCGAGGTGGAGCCGGCAGGGTGGCTCGCCACCCTGCGCACGGTACTCACCAGCCCGGCCCCCGAGACGGTGCCTCCCAAGGAGTTGGCCGGCACGCTGCGCCCCTACCAGCGGCACGGTTTGTCGTGGATGCAGCAGCTCACCTCGAACGGGCTCGGCTGCTGTCTCGCCGATGACATGGGGCTGGGCAAGACCATCACCCTGATCGCACTGCACCTGACCCGGCAGGAGACCGGCGCGACTCGCGGTCCGACTCTGGTGGTCTGCCCGGCCAGCCTTTTGGGCAACTGGGAACGGGAGGTCAGCAGGTTCGCTCCCGCGACGGGCGTACGCCGCTTCCACGGCCCGGGCCGCACGCCGGCCGGCCTCGACGACGCCGGCTTCGTCCTGACCACCTACGGCACGGCCCGGCTGGATGCCGACCGGCTCGCGGGGGTGGACTGGTCGCTGGTCGTCCTGGATGAGGCCCAGCACGTGAAGAATGCCGCCTCGTCCACGGCCCGCGCCCTGCGGAAGATCCCCTCCCGCGGCCGCGTCGCGCTCACCGGCACACCGGTCGAGAACAACCTCTCCGAACTGTGGTCGGTATTGGACTGGGCCACCCCCGGGCTCCTCGGACCGCTCAAGGCGTTCCGGACCCGCTTCGCGAAGCCGATCGAGGCGCGCCGTGACCCGGCTGCCACCGCCGAACTCGCCACGCTGATCCGGCCGTTCGTGCTGCGCCGGCGCAAGAGCGATCCCGGCATCGCGCCGGAGCTACCGCCCAAGACCGAGACGTCTGAGTTCGCGCGCCTGACCCGCGAGCAGGCGGTGCTGTACGAGGCGGTGGTCCGCGAGACGATGGCCAAGATCGAAGCCGCTGAGGGCATCGCCCGCCGCGGCCTGGTCCTCAAGCTCCTCACCTCGTTGCGGCAGATCTGCAACCATCCGGCCCAGTACCTGAAGGAGGCCGACACCCCGCGGCTGGCCGGCCGTTCGGGAAAGTTCGACCTCTTCGAGGACCTGTTGAGCGTCATGCTCGCCGAGCAGCAGTCGGTGCTGGTCTTCACGCAGTACGTCGAGATGGCCCGCTTGGTCTCCGCCCGCCTCGGTCAGCAGCACATCGATCACCGCATCCTGCACGGCGGCACGCCGGTGGCTGGCCGGCCCGCTCTCGTGGACGCCTTCCAGAGCGGCGACTTCAAGGTGTTCCTGCTGTCGCTGCGGGCCGCTGGCACCGGCCTGACCCTCACCCGCGCCCAGCACGTCGTCTTCCTTGACCAGTGGTGGAACCCCGCGGTGATGGGCCAAGCCGCCGACCGCGCCTACCGCATCGGCACCCGCCATCCCGTCCAGGTCCACAGCCTGATCAGCGAGGGCACTGTCGAAGAGCGGATCGCCGAGCTCCTGGCCGCGAAGAAGGACCTCGCCGACTCCGTCCTCTCTGACGTGAGCAGCGGACTGACCGAGCTGAACGACGAGGAGCTCTTCGACCTGATCGCGCTCAGGAGCAGTGGATGACCCACACCGACCACAACCCCTACCGGATGCGGTTCGCCCCCTTCGCCCCGCTCCCGGGGGACGAACTGTGCGAAGGCGCCGGCGGCCGCCTCTGGCTGGAAGCGCTCTCGCCCCAGGCCAGGGGCACCGCGAAGAGCCCGTTCGGCCGCGCCCGCGCCTATGCCCGGACCGCCGCCGTGACGCACCTGGTGATCGAGCCCGGCATCATCCGGTGCTGGATCAACGAGACCACCGGTACCGCCCCGGCCCCGCGCACGTACGTACCCCAGCCCAACCCGACGATCCACATCCCGGTCCTGGACCACGGGCAGTGGTGCGACCTCACCGTGATCACCCGCCACCTGGTCGACCGGCTCGCGCGCCTGCCGGCTGAGGACGTCCTCCAAGAGCTCGTTGTCGCAGGTGCCCGCAACGGCCTCCGCCTCCTGCCGGACCTCGGCCAGTGCCGCGCCTCATGCGGCTGTTCCAGCCGCAGCGCCCTGTGCAAGCACGCCGCCACAGCCCTGATCCAGGTCGCGCGCTGCCTCGACGCGATGCCCCTCGTCCTTCTCCTGCTCCGCGGCCGCCCCCCGGTCGACTTCTTCGCCGGCCTCCAGGACCCCGACCACCCCAGCCTCCAGCACCACGATCACAGGCACGCGTCGCTTCCGCCGGTCACCTCCGCCCACATCGCCTTCCACGACAGGGAACAGGCCACTCGCCCGCCCCTCCCACCGGTCGCGAGCCCTCCCGACCAGCCGGCCGTCCCCGTGGTCCGCGCCGTCGGCGGTTTCGCCGACTACAGCCTTGCCGGGCTCGTCGGCGACACGGCCCGGCGGGCTCACTCTCTTCTGCGCACGCTGACCGAAGGCGTCACCACGGCGACGGCACGGCCGGCGGACATCTTCGCGGAGGCCGACCCGGGCGGCGGTTCACCGGTCTCGCCCCAGCTCCCCCAGATTCCACTGCAGCAGCGGCTCAGAGAACTCCAGGAGGCCACGGGCATGACCAAGGCGGAACTGGCCCAGGCCGTCCGCGACTGGGGCCTCAACGGCTGACCCCGCCGCGGTGGGTGACCTCTCGGGGTGGCTCTGCCGGGCAAAGGCCGTCCGGGGCGCGGAGGGGAGTTGGTGGTCACCCAACCGGCTTCCCGGCGGCCAGAGGCGGCTTGCGGTGAGGGCCGAAACCGAACTGCCGCACAGGCACGCCGCAGGGCCCCGTACTCGACGGCGCGCTGTGCCCCGGGCGAAGAGCCGGTCCCGACACCAGCGTCGCTGATGACCTCGTGGCCGACGGCGGCGCCGTGCCCCCAAGCCTGCGGTTCCACGGGCGAGGCTCACTTGCAGGAGCTGCTCGGGACCGGGGCGATGGCCTTCGTCGGTGGCCAGGCGGTGGGCCGGCACCTGAGTCCGCCGGCTAGGGCGGTGACGCGTGGGCTCGGACCGGTGACGCTACCGAATGACGCTGCCCCCGTTCCCTCAACCTCCGCGTTGACCTGCTTCTTTGCCGTCCGGTTGATCGGGAGGCGGACGCTGATGACGCTCTGGCGCACCATGCCTCTATTTCTTCCCTCCTCCTTCTTCTCTTCAGAGAGATGGGGAGCTGGAGCGTCATAGCGTCACAGGGCCGGTTGGTGGGAGGGAAACCTCCAGGCCGGCGCCGGTAAGGGCCGGGTACCGGGTGCGTCATGGGAAGCGTCAGCACCGCGTCATCGCTGCGCGGGCGAGGCCGTCTGCCGGCAACCCGTCGGCCGTCGACAACGGGCCCGGTCCAGCGCGCAGCGGCCGGGAAGGCAGGCTGAAGTCCCAGAAGGTGCCTTCGGTTCGCGCGGGCCGGTCTCCCGGAGGTGTCCGGGACGTGCTGAAGGCCCGCGCGTCTCGGGTGGCGGCGGGTTCGTTGACGGTGTGGGGGCTGGTTCGCGGCCGTACGGAGGCGTGAGGTCAGGCAGGTGGTCCGGGGTCCGGGCTAAGGGTGATGAGGAAGCCGCGGGTGGCGCTGGTGCGGGGCAGCTTGCGGATGTCGATGCCGCGTTGACGCAGGGCGGGCGCGAGGGAGGTCAGGCGGGCGGAGAGCAGGGCGGTGGTCTTGGGCCAGGTCTCGGGGATGGGCCCGGGTGGTCGCAGCACTTCGTCGATCTGGCCGGTGGTGGCCCGCCACTCGGTGCTGCCGGCGGTGGCGGACCAGCGGGTGAGGGCGGTGGCGACCGGGTCGGCGTCGATGACGTCGTCGGTGACCGCGTCCTGGGAGCCGGTGTAGGTGGACAGGGTGTCCCAGCCGGTGACCGCGTCGAGTGCCCACAGCAGTTCGGCCCAGTCGGCCATCCGCGGCTTCTGGTCGAGCTGGTCGGCCGCGTCGGGCAGGCGCGCCCACACCGCGGCCGCCAGGTCGAGCAGGCCGCCGAGGATGCGGCCGTGGGCGGCGCGGTAGCGGCGCCACAGCTCGTGCTCGCTGCGCCGGGCCTTGGGGTCAATGGCCTCCAGGGTGAAGGGGAGCAGGCGTTCGGCGAGGTCGGGCTGGAGGGCGCCGACGTCGATGCCGGTCAGCAGGACCGGGCGCTGGTAGGCCCAGGAGGTGACGTCGTCGTCGGTGTAGACCTCGCGCTTGGCAACGGAGGCCCCGGTGACCGCCCGGCACAGGAAGTCCGACAGCCACTGGGGGATGCCGGCGAGGTTGTCCAGCCCCATGGTCCACCCGGCGGACGCGGCCACCGCACCGTCGTCCTCGCTGCGCGGGACGTTGCGGACCTCGGCGCGGATCCCGTCGAGTACGCGCAGCAGCTGCCGGGCGGAGGTGGTCTTGGCGGTGCCGCGCTCCCCGTTGAAGTACGCGATCGGGCGGGGCATGTCCGGGCGCAGTCCGGCCAGCAGCCAAGCGACCGCCATCCGCCAGGACGGCTCCGCCAGCGCGGACAGCTCACGCAGCAGACCGAGTCCGGCCTGCCAGCCGCCCGGATCGCGTTCGGGCATCGGGAGTTCGCCGGTCAGCCGGGTGCGCCGCCACAGCGGGCCCTCGCCGATGGGCGGGGTGGTCACCGACCAGGTGCCCGGCTCGATCAGCACGCTGAGTCCGTCGGAGCGGCCCAGGTCGAGCCAGGTCGCCTGGTCGTCGGCCGGGTCGGGGGCGATCCGCAGGCAGACCGGCTGTTCCTCAGCGTCCAGGGCGAGGGCGTCCATGGAGGCGATCGCGTCGGTCAGGCAGCCCTGGGACGGGGATCTTCCGGTGCGCAGGACGTAGGAGCGGTTGAGGAGTTGGCGCAGGGAGCCGGTGCCGCCGAAGCCGCCCTTGGCGCGCAGCGGGCGCGCGATCGGCGGGCCGTCGAGGGGGACGGCGTACGCGGTCTGGTCGTGGCGCACCAGCTGGTACTGGTCCATGCCCAGGTGCAGCAGGATGTCGGCCTGCGACAGCTTCGCCTCCCGCTCCGCGGGCCGTGCTCCGTCCGGCCCGCCCGCGCCGCCCGCGCCAGCCGCGCCGGCCGGGTCTGCGGGTTGGGGTTCTCGGGCCGGGGAGGGCAGCGCGGCGCGGGAGGTGAGGGGGTGGTTCATGACCGTGCTCCCGGGCTCGGGATGGTGCGCGGCGAGCACATGCCCGCCTGAAGTGCGCGGCGGAGGGTGGACTGGGCTTTGGCCTCGCCGGGGTCGACCCCGGCCTGGGCGGCGGCGTCGGTGAGCGCCTGGTGGACCTGGTCGTGCTTCAACAGCCCGGCGCCGACCAGCTGACCGAGCCGGAACCCGGCGCGGTTGATCGTGTCGTTGCGGCCGGCGCGGGCCGATGCCACGGCCTCGAGTTCGCCGCGCAGCGCCGCGGCGGCGTACGCGGAGGCGTCCCGCGTACCGCTGTCGCGGGCGGGATGGGGAAGCCGGACTCGGCGGGGCGGGCCGAGGGCCGCATCGCGGTGGCGCAGTCCGACGCGGTCCAGCTCCAGCGCGACCCAGCGCGGCAGCCGTGCCGGCCGCTCCTGGTGCCCGACCATCCGGTAGCGGCCAGCCGCGGTGACGGTGCCGGGCGCGACCACGGTGGACCAGCCGGCCCGGACGTCGACCTGCCAGCCGAGCCGTCCCGCGCCCTGCACGTACCGGCTCGTCTCCCCGGCCCGGTACCACAGGTGGATCCCGCCGGACGGGGTCTGCACGGTCAGCGTCGCCGGGGTCTCCAGCAAGCTGGCCGCCCGCCGCACCCGGCACAGCAACTCCAGCACGTCCACCCCGCTCCGCACCCGGCCCAGATCCGTGTCCGGGTGCTGCGTCAGGTCGACGCCCGGCAGCAACAGCGCCTGCTCCGGCGGCGGACGGTCGTGGTCGTCGAGGTCGAGCACCACCAGGCCGGACGGCCCCGCGGCCACGCCGACACCGAAGTCTTGGCCTCGCCACCAGCGGTGGATCAGCTCCCGCTCCCGCGTTGCCGCCCGCACCCCGTGGCAGTACCGCCCGGCCTCACGGCACGCACACCCGGCCGCATCAGGGAAGCCGCACTCCGGGCGCGCCCCGGCCGACGGCGGCCGGCACCGGCGGCAGTTGCCCGCCGGACGCTTCGACCCGGGCAGCAGCGGGTGCACCCACCACCCCCGCTCAGCGCACCGCAGCGCCATCTCCAGTCCCCCGTTCACGCCGCGCCCACCGCCTCCCGGCACCCGCCCGCCGCTGGCTGCGGCACGCGGATTTCGTCGTGCAGCGGACGCGCCGCCAGAGCCGCCAGCCGCTGCCGCCATCCACCGACCTCCTCCGAAGCCGGGGGCCGCTGGGCAACCCGGATCTGGCCGAGCCGCTGGGCGAGAAGGAGCTCCGCGCAGCGCTGCCGCGCCTCCTCGGCCGCCGCACGGGCCTGCTCCTCACCGCCGCGCCGAGCCCGCTCGACGGCGAAGACCCGTTCCGCCTCCGCCCGGGCCTCTTCCGAGGCCAGCAGAGCGTCCATCGCGCGGGCCCGCTCCTGCCGCAGCAACTGCTCGGCGAGGGTGCGCGCCTCCCAGGCCACCGCGGCCTCCGGCATACCCTCACGCCGCAACCGCCCGGCCGCCCGGCCGACTTCGTCCTCCAGCCGGCCCCGGCACGCGGCCAACCGCTCGGCCACCACGCCCAGGTCCTGCACCGGCCCGCTCACCGCGGCCGCGACCTGTGCCGCCTGCTCCACAGCCGCACGGGCCGTGCGGTTCTGCGAGCACACCAGGCACAGACCACCTGCCTCCGGCACCCCGCACTCCTCGCACGGCCGTGCCGCCAACTCGGCCTTCGCCGACTCGAGCTCTTCGCGCTGCTGCGCCCAGACCACCTCGCGGCGCGCCCGCTCCGCCGCAGCCTGCTCGCGCCGGACAGCGTCCCGCGCGGCCCGCTGCGCTACCTCCCGGCTCAGCCGCCGCTCAACCTCCGCCCGGGCCTCGGCCGGCGTCAGGCCGGGCAGCTCGGCGGCGACGGCCCGACCGACCTGGTGCCGCAGCGCCCGGCGGTCCCCGATCAGCAGCTCGCAGCTCGGGCACACCAGCCCGGTGTCCATCCGCACCTGGTCGTCGCACGCCGTCGCGTAGCACTCCGCCCGCTGCGGCAGACCCCGCGCCAGCAGCCAGCCGACCGGCTCACGCACCCGCTCACCGTGCTGAGCAGCAAGCCGTCGCTCCAACCGCTCGGCCAGCACCACCGGCGCCTGCTCCGAACCCACGATTCCGGCCAACCGCCGCAACTCGGCCTGGAGCGCCACCCGCACCCGGGCGCGCCCCCCGGCATGCCCGATGCGGGCCCACTCCAGCCGGACCGGGTCCAGAACCCGCTCCAGGCCCCGCGGCAGCGACCACCGCATCGGCACGGGCCTCGCGACCACCGGCTCACGAGCCGTCTGGCACTCCCCCGCTCGATCCGCCTGCTGTTCCCCGCGAAGCGGGCCACCCCGGCCACCCGGCTCGTCGACCACGCCGATCCGCCCCGACCCCGATCCGGACGCGGTCTCGCGCCCGTCCGCGCGCTCCGGCAACGGTGGGAACCCCGATGCGGCTTCGCCGGAAAAGCAAGACGAAGCCGCACCAGAACCACCATGAGTAACCACCGGCGCGTGGTGGGCGTGGAGCAGCGCACCACCAGTCTCCGCCCCGGAGACCTCGATGCCTTCTCGATCCTCGCATTCCCCCAGGTCAGAAGCGTTCTCCGAGTCAGTCCGGAGAACCTCGGTAGCCTCCTGACCCCTGAGTGCACCATCACCTCCGTCGTCCCAGCCGCCGTCCACAACCGCGAAGAACCCCTCCTGGACCCACCCCTCCCCCGGCTCCTCCGGCCCCGCTTCGTCCAACCCCGAAGCGCAGTGCACGCAGACTCGAACCTGACCCGGGGAGACGTCCTCAGCCCGCTGGGCCTCGGCCGGATCGGGCACGACCCGCAGCTCCGCCCCGGCACTCCGACCGTGGGCGGCCGCCACCGCCGGCACCACCATCCGGATCCGGGCACCAGGCACACCCCGGCCCCGCACCTCCAACAACCCCTGCTGGATCAGCCCGTCAACCACCCGGGCCGCCTCCGCCAGGGAGCACCCCAACAGCCGCGCAACCGTCGCATCCGCACGATCACGCCCGGCCGCCACCGCCCCACCCACCAGCCGTACCCGACCATCCGACCGGGCAGCTAGCACCAACCGCAGCAACGCCAGCCGCTCCGCCGCCGCCCCGCGACCCCGCCGGGCACCAAGCAGACCCGCAGGCGTCTCCCGCTTCCCCACCGGCGCCCAACCCGGCGCAAACAGCGCCTCGCACAACGCCAACAAGACGGCCAGCTCCCGCTTCTTCAGCACCAGAGCCTGCGGATTGCCACGGGCTTGAGCGGCAGTCAGTGGAAGTAGCTCCCAACGAAGACCATCAACCCGACGTACCCCGTCCACCGTCTTCGTCACGACCTCTGTCGCCACGGCGCCAGAACCACGCAGCCCAGGCAGCACCCGATGATCGACGTAGGACTTCGACACCCCCAACCACCGGGCCAGCTCCCCCGCGCGCAGCTCCAACCGTGACTCTCCCGCCGGCGACTTCGCCAACAGGACCGTGGCACCCAATACCTCGGCCAGTGGGCGCTGGCAGACGGCTCGGTCTGATAGCAGAGCATCGAGAGCGCTTGAGAGCCGCTGCCTCATCTTCTGGCGCAGTACCAGCGGTTCGGGAAGCCCTTCGTTGTCGGAGGAACGGGATGTGTTTTGCCACCGAGGATGAGTCGACGTCCATCGACCACCCTCGAATGTCCTTTTTTTACCGATTTGGGCATCGTCCGGGGGAGACTCGTTCGAGGCTCTTTTTGGCAATACGGGACTAGCCCTATGGCTGGCGGCTATGATCTGCTCCAGAACTGCATAGGGATGAAGGCACAACGCGACCGACCGCTCGACCGATGGACGGAGAATTCCTGGTCAGCGGGGGTGAGTTGAGATCCGCTTGAGGGCGGAAGGGTCAGGTCAGGTTGCCGTTGGCTTCTCCTCCCCTTGCGGCATGCGGGTGGCACCGCAGGCTGCAAGTGACGCCGACGAAGTCGGCTCGATGTGGCAGACACGGAAATGCTCAGGGTGGCGACCCCGAGCGGTGGTGATGGGTGACTTGGCGAAGTCACCCGGTGAGGCGACCCGCTGGGTCGCCTTTTCGCTTTCGCCCCGAGCCTGAGGACGGTGCGACCGTGGCGACGGTCCCAGCGTTGACCCTGCCGAGGCATGGCGTGCCTCGTGCCGGCCCGAAGCGTGTGAGTCCAGAGTCTTCACAGGACGGCGTCCGGCGAGAAGAGCGCGAGCCCCACTCTCCGGAACCACCCCATGCATCACACCAAACATCACGGGGCACACACTATCCTTAAATGGATCTGCTTGAGGCTGAACCTTTGGAGCGTGTCTAGTGGCAAGGTTTTCGGAACGGCCCTGGCCGTCACAGCCTGGCGTGATGCCTGGTGTGGAGGAGCAGGACCTCCGGACGTTCGCCGCGTACGAGCCGGATCTACTTCGGGGGCGCCAGCTCCGTCTGTCAGCCGAACTTGCTGCAGAGGTTGCCGAAGTGGACCGGCTGGTTCGTGCCTTCAACGACGCCGCGCCGACCAGCCCTCATCTGGAGTCTCTGGCCCGTTTCCTTCTCCGGTCGGAGGCGGTGGCGTCCTCGCGCATCGAAGGCGTGGTGGCTTCCGCCCGAGCAATCGCTCACCTTGAGTTGATGCTTGCGACCAAGGCCGGCGATGATCAGCGCACCCACCGCGGTATCAGCGACAGCGCACGCGAGGTTGTCAACAACGTTCTGGCTCTGCGCCGTGCCGTCACTGCGCTGTCCGAGACCGAGGCAGTGACGGTTGACGACATCAACGGCCTGCAAGCCGCCCTGATGGTGGAAACAGAGCAAGACGAGTCATCGGGGTTTCTAAGGACCGTTCAGAACTGGGTAGGAGGCAACGCTTACGGGCCGCACGGAGCGGAGTATGTGCCACCCACCCCTGACGCGGTAGGTCCTCTCATGGACGATCTCGCCGCCTTCATCTCTGAAGATCACCCGCTGCCTCTTGTCCAGGCCGCCCTTGTTCACGCGCAGTTCGAAACGATCCACCCCTACAACGATGGCAACGGTCGAACCGGTAGAGCCCTGATTCACACGGCACTCGCCAGGCAAGGCCTCGCGGTTGGACATGTCCTGCCGATCTCCATGTCTCTCTTGGCTCATGCTCGCGAGTACATCGCCGGCCTCAACGCGTTCCGCTACGTGGGTGAGCCTGACAGCTCCGCCGCGGCCGCTGGAGTTGATGCTTGGATTCGTGTGTTCCTGGCGGCTACCCGCGATGCCGTCGCAGAGGCTCGGCGCTTCACCGATGAGCTAAGCCAGATGCGGAGGGCCTGGTACGCGAAACTTGCCCATTACAGGGAGGGCCAAGGACTCCGTGGACAGCCTCGGAAGGGAGCTGCAGTTGTGCGGTTGATGGAGCAGCTCCCTGGCGTGCCGATTGTGACCGCGAGGGCTACGCAGTCGTTGCTCGGCATCTCCTTCGTTTCAGCCTCGAACGCCCTGGAGGAGCTGGCTGGAGCCGGGGTCGTGCAGGTGAAGGAGGTGGAGCGGGGGACGCGTGCCTACTTGGCCACCGACGTGCTCGACTTGATCAACGGCGCCGAGCGCCGGCTGACGTACACAAAGTGGGACCTTCCCGAGCTCGACGCGTGGGTGTGACGGTTTCCTTTAACCCGGTGCGGTCCCGGTTAAAGGGAAAAGTGACTCTGTGTAGCTGAATGTCTGCCTGGTGGGACTCATGGTGCGCTTCGGCGGTGCGCCGGTAGGCTCTCGGCCCCCTATCCCACGGACAGGGATAGGGGGCCGAGAGGGAGACAGGCGGGCCGGGTTCGCTGCTTACTGAATCGTCGTGACCAGGTGCTTCTGGAAGAACTCCGACAGGTGCGTGCGTTCTCCCGGCAAGCTGGCAACGTACTCAGCAAGGCAGGCACTGACGATCTCGAAGGGCTTCGCCTGGATCCCCTGGATTGAGTCCATGAGGTCCATCATGCGAGTGAGGCGAGCGTTGACATCCTTGCGCAAGGAGCACACGGGCCGGTAGTTGTCCATGTTGGCGCTCTCGGGGTCACTGAGGATGTACCTGCGGTACGCGAGACCCTTCTGGGCGAGTTGCCACACGTAGTCCCGCTCGTCCTCCATTGCTTCCATGTCGATGCCATCCGGATCGAGCGGCTTCAGCACCGGTTCCAGGGCGGCATCGACGTAGTGCGCCGGAGTCAGCTTCGGTCGCTGGAACGTCAACATTTTCAACAGAGCCATGTCGGCGGTGCGCTGAGTGCCGACCTGGTCTGCCGTGAGGCCGTAGAGATTGATGTTGCGGTTCTCGAAGGGCACGGCGTTCAGCTGAGACGCGCTGTACACGGTCAACAGCGAGGCGTAGCCCGGTGCCTGCTGTGACAACTCAAGCATCGCTTGCTCATTGCGCTGGCGCGGTTCGTCCGGGTTGAACGGTTCGGCGGGCCTTCGTCGACCAGGCCGCCGGGCGGGGAGCCCGGACAAGGAAGCCGAGGTGCGCAAGGCCGGCGCCGCATGCCGGTCAACTCTGGCCAGTTCCGCCGTTCGCTCGGCGGGAGCTTCCTGAACCTCGGCTGCGGGCCGAACGGAGGCGCCCTCTAGGGAAGAGGGTTCACCTACTGATCCACCGCTCGGCTCTCCCGACCCGTGCAACGCCACTCGCCCATCCTCAGCGGAGTCCGCCGCAGAGAGGCCAGGTTCACCGTGGAAAGCGGCGGGACCAGGCGTCGGCGTCGGCGACACGGGAACGCGGCTAGCAGTGGGCGAAGGGTCAGGCTCGCCCGCAACAGGGCTGCGCTCCGGCTCTTCGCCCTGCTGCGGAGGAACAACAGCCTTAGCAGCGGTCGACTTCGCCGTCGTCGGAGGCACGAAGGCACGGACCGGGCGGAAGTCGTCCTCGTCTTCGTCATCGTCGTCGCCCCCGAGGTTCAGGTCGGGAACGATGAGGTGCTCCTTCTTGTCCGCCTGTTCACCCCGTTTGGCGTTGGCCTTGGGTCCGGTTCCAGTACCCGCCGTGCCAGCGGTGGACTTGCTCATGACGCTCCCTGCATCTGCTTCTCACGGAGTTCTGCGTTGCGCTGGCGCACCCGGGTGATCACCCCTCGTGCCAGTTTCGAGTAGTCGTCCGCGAGGTTGACGGACAACTGTGCATCCACGTAGCGCCCGTTTTCGTCTCGAGGTCGGGGTACCAACTCGCCCTGCTCGTCACGAAGTTGCCCGGTGGCCGCCAGTGCGAACTCGCGGGCGGGGCGGCCGTGGTTGCGGCACAAGGTAGCGATGGAGCGAGCATCGCGTACGTACTCGTCCAGAATCAGTCCAGGATCCATGCCAGCATCTGTAAGCAACTTCTCGATCTTGGCACGAACGTTGGTCAGCTCCGTGGTCGGCTCGCCCTTAACCTTCCGGAAACCCAGGAAGGCGATCGCAGTGAGCTGTGCCTCCGGGTTGAGACGCCGGTTGGCGCGAATGAGGCGTGTGACAGTGGACAGGCCCCGCAGAGCGGCATTGTCCGTGTTGTGAATGGGCGAGACGAGATGGGTGGATGCTGCCAGGCCGGCTCGCTGGATGGCTTTGTCGCCCGGGGCGAAGTCGAGCACGATCCAGCGGTACAGGTGGGAGATCTGCGCCAGAAGAAGAGCCAGTAGGAGATAGGCGGCGATGGCATGAGTGTCGGCGAGCTTGTTGATGCGACCGGTGATATCGGAGCAGTGCCTACCCGAGATCGTTGCATCCAGGAACGGTCGAACGTTCTTGACGACCTTCAAGGGACCGTCGTTGGTGATCGCATCACGGAGGGCCTTCCCGTGATCGTTGAAGACCGTTGCGTCTAGGCCCAGATCAGTCCTTCCGTCTCCGTTGGCATCGATCTCCATGTAGAGGACCGGCAGGGCGGACTTCCCTTGGCTGTCGCGGTTCGCTTGCTCCTCGGCCAACATGTAGGCCAAGTTGGTGGCCAAGGTGGTCTTTCCTTCACCACCCTTGCCGATGGTGGAGCCGATGACGTTCCGCAGGTAGGGGCGCAGTTGCTCAACGAGCGCCGCAAGCATGGCGTCATCCGACATGTCGTCGAACTCGGCGATCGCGTCGAGTCGACTCTGCAGTTCGTTGTACTCGTAAAGTTCCAAGGCTTCTCCGCCGTCGCGAGATGGTCACGAGAACCACGCGCTGGCTAGCCCACAGTGGATGCTCTGATCCGCAATCGGCCCGCGTGTCCCTTCATGCTCGGGCGTGACCATACACGGGGCAGCGAGCGTGTGTCACGTCACGTCACATCGACGTGTCGCTCGGCGTGTTGAGACCATCAAGATCATTCTTTGCCTTCCTTATTTCTAGCCCCTAAAGACGCAGGAACTCAATTAATTTGCTGACCCGCATTCCATTTGCGTGTGCGGTTAATTCGGAAGAAAGGCATTTATGGAGCTGCGGGGCATCAAGGGTGAGTGTCTGAGTGAGTAAGTGAGTGATGTATGTGATTTTGTGAAACTCGCAGGTCAGAGGGCACTTTGCCATCTCTTGACGATCGAGAAGGTGGCTGGACGCTAGGCTTGGGCGAGACGTTCCGTCTCGATTCAGGGTGTGCGCTGGCAGGTGAGCCGTGCAATTCAGTGTGTGAGGAACGGTCAGCTGCGACGAAGCGCCTTACCGGCCGATGCTGTCGCGTGAGCTTCGCCGGTCACCTCGAATTTCCGCACCGTCCGTGGAAG
This sequence comes from Streptomyces sp. NPDC090994, assembly GCF_044768905.1. Lineage (NCBI taxonomy): Bacteria > Bacillati > Actinomycetota > Actinomycetes > Kitasatosporales > Streptomycetaceae > Streptomyces > Streptomyces sp. NPDC090994. The sequence continues at coordinate 61,141 of NZ_JBIVWS010000014.1, read as the reverse complement.
TGGTCCACCAAGAGACTGCGCCTGAAAGTCGTAGGCGACGTGGACCAGGAGTAGGACCGAAGGGCGGCCGAGCAGGTCCTCGGGGTCTTCCGTGCACCCGGTACAGGGTCGGCGCCACGGCGGTGGGCGTGAGAGCTCAAGGGGAACGTCTCGCGCCGGCACGAGAAAGTGCGCTGCCGGGTGTCACACCGTGGCCGAGATCAGCACCTGTAGCAGGTGAAGGGGCGCTCGCTCCTTCACCTGCTGTTGTTCTCGACCCAGGAGCGTCTCGATGACTGTCGCTGTTCCAACCTCGCCCGTACTGCCCGAGGGCGTCCTCGCCTTCGTTCGGCATCCGCCGGCCGCCCGTCTCGCACGCCTTGCCCAGGCACGTCAACTGCTGAGCGAGCCGGGGGTCCTGCCTCTGCTGGAGGAGGCCGTGCACGTTCCGCAGCTGCGTCCGGGCGTCCTCGCACTGGCTCAGGTCGATGTCTGCGATGCCCCGGACATGGTGTTCACGGCGCGGGCCGAGCACTGGATGCGTGTCGCCCGGACCACGTGGCAGGAGTCGGCGGCGTTCCTCGCCGACGTGGCCTGGCAGGCGCGGCGCGACGGCCGCCGCGTGAGCGAGGAGATCCCCCGTGCTGCTGCCCTTGCAGGCGACGCCGTGACCGCCCGCACCCGTATCCATCTTCTGGGGCTCGCGCTGCGCTACGACTTTCGACGGGTCGCGCTGGAAGAGGTGCTGCGAGCTCACCGCGGTCCCTGGGACGTCTTCAGTCACGCGCTGTTCGCGTTCGCGCTGCTCGGCCAGTCGAAGCCGCAGGGGCTGCAGATCATGGAGGAAGTCCTGGCCGACGCCGGCGACGACGTGAAGGTCCTTCACACTCTGCTGCACGGGTTGTGGCTCGGCGATGGACTGCCCCAGCGTCACCAGCACATGCTGGGCATTTTGTCTCGTCCGCCGTTCAGGGGGCGCACCGACGCTGTGGCGCTGTTCCGGGAGGCCGGCGTCCTGCGGGAGATGCGGTGCTTCGGTGAGGCCCTGGCCACCATCGACCGGGCGCTGGAACTGCTGCCGCCCGGCGACCCGGGAGTCCATGACGACCTGGTCCGGGAGCGCGCGCTTGTCCTCCTCGCCCGCGACGCGTGCGACCGGGCGCACGGCGTATCCCCTGCGCCGGCAAGTGGATGACGGCACGCCGTTCGGTGGGACGCGCCGGGCTGTGCCGTCCGGGCGGAGGCCCGGCCGAGGCCGGCCGGGCCTCCGAGTTTCAGTCCGGCATGTCCGCGTAGGCGAGGTGGGCCAGCCGCAGTACCGACGGACTGCCCAGGAGATCATCGGGGTCCCCATGGGCACGGTAGAGGGCCAGTGCCGTGTCGGCGAGGGTGAGCAACTCCTCCCGAGAGAAGACGTCGGCGGGGTTCAGGGCGTGGGTACGGCCTTCGTCGAGGTCGTCGAGGACGAGTGCCAGGCGCTGAAGGAGCGGCCTGGCCTCCGGCGGCAGCGGCGTGCGGGCGTGGACGGCATGGTGCTGCTGGTCGAGGGTGTGGCAGGCGCGGGCCAGGAGCACCAGGTCCGTCGTGGTGAGGTCGTCACGTGTGACGGGCAGGACGGCGGAGTCGGCCAGGCCGAGCACCTTCCACACCCCCGTGGGGGCGCGGCCGCCGGGACCGGGGCCGGGGCCGACGGCGCACCGAGGGCAGTGGCCGGAGTCGGTGAGGAAGTCCGCGCACCCGGCGGCGTCGCACAGGCCGGTCTCGGCGAGCGTGGTCACGGTGAAGCGCAGCCACAGCAGGCCGTCGCCGGTGCACACGTTCAGGGTGTCGGGGAGGGTGCTCCACACGCGGCCTGCGGGTTGGGTGCGCAGCACCCGGCGGGCGGCCAGCAGGACGTCCAGGCCCGGGAGTTCCCGTTGGTCGCGGTTGCCGGGGGACTGCCAGCCGTTGTCGGCACGGACGTGGACGGTGTAGTCGGCGTCGGGGTCGATCAGTTGGCGGGCGGCGGTGTAGGCGCGGTCGAGGGTCATGTGCGGGCTCCGTGGGGGAGGGGGCGGGGGTGTTCGTTCTTTCCGCCGTTGTTCACCTCGACGAGCAGCAGACCGGGCGTATGGGCCTGGTCTTCGATGTGCACGTAGGCGACATGCGCGTGGGCGCCCCACTGGGCGCGGCGGATGAGAACGCTGACGCCGTGGACCTGGATTTCGTAGACGTCGCTGGGGGCGTCGTCCTCGGGGGAGGCGTCGGCCACGGTGATCAACGCCGCACGGATGCGGTGGAGTTCGGGGTCGGCCATGGGAGTTCGAGGGGGCGTGGGTGTGGGTGCGGAGGAGTAGGTGGCGGGGTCGAGTGCGAGGAGGGCGTCGGCGACGGCCGAGGACAGTCCGCTGGGGACGAGGCTGGAGTTTTGCATCAGGGCGAGCTTGTCGAGCGGGGTAGGCGCGCGGCCGATCGCTTCGAGCACCTCCTGGTCGTCGGGGTCGTCGCACGCCCAGTGCTGGGCTTCGGCGAGGAGGGCTTCGAAGAGGGAGAGGGCTGCGTCGTGGGGGTTCATTGGGACCTTGGGTCGGGCGGGGCCGGGCCTTGCAGGCCCGGCCCCGAAACGGAATGGGGGAGCGGTGGGGTGAGGGGCTTGTGTCAGGTGGTGGCCGGCTGCTTGTCGGCCGACCGCTGGGCGAGGGCGGCGCGACCCGGTTCGGTGATCAGGCAGACGTTCCCCTGGTACTCGGCCAGGCCCGCCCGGACGAGCCGGGAACAGGTTGCGTGGGTGTGCCCCCGGGTGCCGACGAACCACGCCATGGCGGTGGAGTCGAGCGGGCAGGCATCGAGCTCGGCAAGGGCGTCCCACATTGAGGGCGTCATGCGATGGACGGTGGATTCGGTGACGGCGACCGTGACGGTGGTGCGCGTGACGGCGGTCAAGGCCCTGGTGGGGGTGAGGGTGTTGCCCATGGCGTGGGTCCTTCCGGGGGCGGGCGGGGGCCGTGCGGCGGACGCGGCCCCCGACGGGCGGGCTGTGTCAGGCGATACGGAGGCCGGACGGGGCGAAGGTCACCGTGAGGACGTCGTCGTCGCCCACTTCGTGCTCCAGGGCGTGGTCGACAAGGAAGTTCCGGCACTGGCCCGCCCAGCCGAGGTCGACGGTCCGCTGGGTGCCGTCGGCCAGCACGACCTGGGTCTCGTCGGCGAGCCAGACGTAGCCGTTGTCCTGCTCCGTGGTGTCGAAGGAGGCCGAGACGGGCGCGCCGTGTTCGGCGAAGGTCTTCTTGTCCAGTGCCGCACGGACGGCGCCTTCCACGTGCCGGGGCAGCACCTGCTCGATGTGCGCGCTCATCAGGCGCTCCGCCCGGTGGTAGACGGCCAGCAGCGTTTCGAACGGCAGCTGGTCGTCCAGCTTGACGGGGGCAGACTTGAGCGAGTCGCGGATCAGGTCCACGACGGCGTTGGCGGCGTGCTCGGTGTCCTGAGCGGTTTCGGTGGTCTGGAGTACGGCCAGCGGCTGGGAGTCGCCGGCCTGGACGGTCAGGTTGCCGTTCGCCTCCACGGCGACGACGAAGCCGAGGTGCTTGCCGTCGCGGTGCCGGATCGAACCGGTGGTTTGCGAGGGCCTGGTCTGCACGAACTCCCAGTCGTGGCCGAGAAGGTCGACGATCGCCGCGCCGAGTACTGGAAAGCCGGAGACGGTGCTGGTCATGCGGGTGGATCCTTCCGAGAAGGGAGGTCGAGGCGTGGCCCGTATGGGCGGGGGCGGGCGGCGCGCGTGTTCGTCCCGGCGCGCGGCAGCGCCGGGGGTCAGGCCAGGGCGGGGTCGCGGATGGTGTCGGCGACGCGCTGCGCGAGTGCGGGCAGGCCCTCCCCGGCGGTGCCCCAGAGGATGTGCCGGTGGTCGTCGCTCTCCACGTACAGTTCCGGGCTCATGTCGCCGACGTCCCCGACAGCCAGGAGGTAGTCCTCACCGACGGAGTGCTGGATGAGACCGCTGGTGTTGTGGAGGCCGGGCTCCGCCTGCCAGCCGCTTCCGAGGAGGTGAGCAGCGGCGCGGGCGATCGCGAAGACGCTGAACTCGTGCTCGGCACCGGGGTTCGGGGTGTCGCTGCGGGCCGCGTCGTCGAAGAGGGCGACGGCGGCGAGGACGGCGTACTTGACGGTGCGGACGTCCAGCGGTGTGGGGGCCGTGCTGGTGGCGAACGTGTGGTTGACGTTCTGGATGTGCTCGTGGGCGTGGTCGCAGGCGAAGTAGCTGTCGGTCCACGGCCCGGGGATCTCACGGTTGCGGCGGGCGTAGTGGCTGGAGTTGGCGTAGGCGGTCATCTTGCTCATGGCGCGGCTCAGGTCGCACAGGGTGCCGGCGGTCGGATCGGTGACGAACGGCGTCAGTGCGGTGCGGACGGCCGTGGCCAGTTCGGATGCGGGGGCAGGGTTCATCGGTGCTCCGTACGCGGCAAGGGGGAGCGGCGGTGCGGCTCCAGGGGCGTGTGGGATGGAGGGGAACGGCGCCCTCAACACGGATGACATTACACATCGAAATGCAAATAAGCAACAACAGTGAGGAGTGTAGGCCGTACCTCTGTCCTCAGGGGAAGCCGGCCACCGTGCGGGCCTGCCCGTTCACGGGGCTTGTGGAGCACCGCCGTTCAGTCCGAACGAGACGGTGGAGCCGTCGGTGGCCCGGAGCCGCCTCCCGGAACTACCCCCTGAGCACCGCGTACTACGAGGTGGCTGGTGGCTGGCTGGGGTGGTCAGGAAAGGCGGACGACGCCGAGGTGAACGCTCTGGCCGCACGGCAGGCTCCCTCGCCCGTCCAGTCCGCTGTCGGTGCGCCATGTCCGGACGCGTTCCAGTCCCGCCCCGGCGGCAGCGGCGACGCTCTCCAGGTCATCACCGCACGCGGCTGTCGCCAGCAGCCGGACCGTGAAGCCCTGACCGTCGTCCTCGACCCACAACTGGGCCCCCGACAGCAGCTCCTGGTCCAGTGCGGCCGTCCACGGGGCCAGTGTCCTCAGCAGTGAGGCTCCCGCCGCCGTCGATGTCGCGCGGAGCCCGGTCGCAGTGCCGCGCACCGGGGCGTCCACGGCGGCGACCAGGACCACGTCGTCTTCCAGATCCGCCGTGATCACACCGTCGTCACGAGCGTCGGTCCGGCCGGCCGCCTCGCTGCCCGTCGCTACTGCAAGCCGCGCCATGCTCACGGAGGCGGCCGGTCCGCTCGCGCACACCTCCGCCTGCACGTCCCCCTCGCTCATGCACAGCCGGACCGGTTCCAGCGGGCCGCATCCATCCAGCAGGTGGGCAACCACTTCCACGCAGCGGGCCAGGGAGAGTGACATGGCCGCCATTCTCGCCTTCGCGAGGCCGAGGCGTTGCGTTGCCCGGCCAACGGGTCTTCGTCCCTGCGGCAGGCCGTCCGGTTTCGGACAACGCCGGAGCCGGGCTGATCCGTGCGGCTAGCATGACCGGGCCAGGAGAGCCGGTCCTGGCGGGATTCTCCCCGCGAGCGCGGGGACGCGGCCCGCTCCGGTACGGGCCGGTCGTCATGCCCGCCAAGGGCTCCCGCCGCCTCCTGGAGAAGCCGTACCGTGCGCACCCTCACCATCCCGCTGAACACCGCCTCGCCGCGCGCCTGTCTGGTCCTGGACGACACCCCGGCAGGCGTCGCCCTCTCGCTGTCCGAGCCGGATTTCCGCACCGTCCGCGACCAGCTCGTGCACACCGCAGCCCTCGCCCGTCACCATCTGGCAGAACTGGGCGAGTTCCTCCTCGGGTGCCCGGATCCCGACTACGAGCCCGGACCCGGCCACGACCGGGCCACCTGGCTCGCTCACTTCGTCGCCGGCGGACCCCGGCCGCCTTACACCGTCCTGGACCTGCGGCTCAACCGCGGCCGCGTGGACGCACGGTCCGGCCCGCCACAGGGCCTCCTGCGCAACCTCGGCCCGGCAGGCAGCCCTCTGCTGCTCGCGGCCCTCAACGTCCCCGTCCTGCGGGCCGGCGAGGACCCGGCAGATCACGCCGCCAGGGCCAGGACGTACCTCGGGCACGTCCACCGTCTCGGCGACCGGCTGGTCCGCACCCGCCCCGCGGCCGCCTGAGCCCTCTCCCACCGTTCCTCCCGCAGAAGGGGAAAAGCCCATGACCGCCAACCGCCCCACCGTCATGGCCGACACCATCCGCCCGGCCCTGCCGACCCCCCTTCACGCCAGGCTGTGGAACCAACTGGCCCGAGGCGTCTTCCGCGGCTCCGTCCGCCGCGACGGGGCCCCCGGGCGGCGCCTGCTCGACCTCGCCCGCCAGTGGGAAGAGGAGGGCCTGGTCACCGTTCACGCCCTGGGCCGTGGCGCCTGGGTCGCCGACCTCGTACCGGCCCTGCGCCAGCCGGCCGAACCGACCAGGGCGCCCGCAGTGCGGCTCGGCGTCCTGGGCGACCAGTACCTCGACCGGACACGGGAGTCCGACTTCGACCGAGCAGCCCTGGACGCCGTGAAACCCGCCGTCTGCGACGTCTTCGGAGACGGAGCCCGCCACTTCACCTACGAACCCGTGCGCACCGACTCCGGCGAGCTGGCGGGGTGGACGTGGAAGCACCTCCACCGCGCGCACTGGGTGACCGTAGACGCGGAAGTCTCCCCCAACGACATCACCGATGAGGAGATCGCCGACTGGAACGCCGCGAAGTGGCCCTTCCCCGTCTACGACCCCGCCCCCGCACAGCAGGCGGTCCGCGCCGCGTACGAGGCCCACCGAGAGGTGAGTGCCGCAGCGAAGACGGCCGCGCGCCGCGTCTGGCCGGCCGCGGCCGGGTTCCGGCCCGTCAAGGAAGAGGGCGAGACGATCGGATACCTCTTCCGCACAGGCCCCTTCGATGCCCTCCACGCCTGGGTGGCGGCCGACGGCAGCGCCGTCGATCACCTCGGCCACGACTACATGTCCAATCCGCTCAAGGCCCTGCGCGGCGCCCGCCAGGCCGCCGCCCGCCAGCGGGCCGCCGCAGCCGTCGGCCGGCAGCCGCTGCCCTACCTCGACGAGGAGCAGGCGCGCTCCGTCCTGGACGAGCCGGACCGCACGGCGGCCCTGTACCCGGTCGTCGACCATGGGCAGTTGCTGGGCTACCTCGCGCGGGCCGGCAAGGGCATGGCGCACGGCTACGGGTGGGTCACCGCCTGCCGCTCCCGCCACATCCGCTTGGAAGACACCCGGGAGGACGCTGAGACAGTGCTGCACGCGGCCCTGGCCGAAGATGTCGCCCAGGGCCGCACCGCAAGCTCGGAGCCCCGCGCCCTGCAGCCGCAGATGCTCCTGCTGACCGCCGCCGCGGCCCGGGAGAAAGCAGACGGCGCCGCCCCCGCCGGGACGATCACCGTGGGCTGGGCGGAAGTGCGCACCGACCCCAGCGATGAGCTGATCGGCTGGGAGTACGGTCTGCTCCCCCTCACCGAGGGCGCGCTGCCGAGCCCTCGGTGGATCACCCGCCACGGCACCCTCAGCACCGACGTCCGCTACCCCCACCTGCACACCCAGCGGCTGCGCGAACTGACCGAGCAGACTTCCGCGCAGCGCGAGGTCATCGAGATGAGCTACGCCCACGCCGTGGCGAAGGCGTCGACCATCCCCTCCTGACACCGGGCACGCTCCCGGTCGGCGGTCAGCTGCCCGCGGCGGCCGTGGGCCGGGTGTCGGTGACCGGCCTGAGCCATGGCACCGCGTCGTGGGCGTAGCTCTGGAACTCCGGGACGAGGTCCGAGGAGTCGTCCAGGGCACTGAAGTTGAACGCGATGCTCACGGCGCCGTCGTCCAGGGCGCACAACTGGCTCCCGCAGTCGGGGCAGCGCCCGCGCCGGGTCTCCTGCGGGTAGGTGTAGAACCAAAGCGGCTCCCGCCCGCTCCACACCAGCCCCACCAGAGGGAAAGAGACCCACGACATCACCGGCCCGCCGCTCAACTTCTGGCAGTGCCGGCAACTGCACAGGTGGGGCGCGTCAGGAGCATCGGGCACCTCGAAGCGGACGGCCCCGCACAGGCAGCCGCCGCGGCGTACGGCGGACGGCGAAGAAGAAGCGGTGGTAGTCACGGGCTGCTCCCAGGATCGAAGACCGGCGGCACGAACGCACGTGCTGCCCACGTACACCTCTACCGATCGGGCAGCAGTTCGGTTGCTGTCTTGCGGACCGGTTCACCAGGACGTGTGTCTCTGGGCTGGAAGCCGCGACGGGAGAGGGGTTCCACGGGACGCGTCGGCCTCATCGCAGCGCTCGTGGAACCCGGCGTTGTGGACACGGGAGCGGTGAATCCGTCCGTACGGAGCCCGCGTTCCAGCCGTTCCGGCAGATGCGGAGAATCACGCCAACTCCGAGGCGCGTGCGCGCTGCCCCCTTCACCGACAGCAGCAGATGGTCACGAAGCAACGGCCGGCCCGACTTCGTCCTCGTAGTAGCGGAAGGGCGCGGCGACCAGACCCCCCGGCGGGCAGGTAGTAGCGGTACATCTGAGCGGCCCGGATGACCATATCCACTGTCATCCAGACCACGCCACACGGCTCTGAACTGCAAGAAGAGGGCGATCAGCAGGACGTCCCGCCAGGCGGGAGAAACGGCCGAACTCTCTTCACCAGGGCCCACCGGGCGGGAAGCGGCGCCGGGCCGGACGCGAATGTCATCGCTCTCCGGCAGCACGCACACCACGACCCGGACGCCACCAATCAGCACCACCGAGCATCACCACGCGCCAAGAGACGAGCACCAAGGAAGCACCGCTACAGCAGCCCCCGGCATCCGTCGGGGGCTTCGTCGTGCTGCCCGGAGGAACCCACCGTGCCGACCTTCGAGACCCTCCCCCGCTTCACCACCGACCTCCAGCACCTCACCCCCGCCCAGCGCCAGCGCTTCCGCCGCGTCGTACGGGAAGCCTTCGTCCCCGACCTGCGCACCGGGCGCTTCCGGCCCGGACTGCGCATCAAGCGCGTCCGCTGCGCCCCGGGCGTCTACGAATTGACCTGGGCGCCGGACGGCCGCGCAACGTGGTCCTACGGCCGCGAGCGGATCGCGGGACCGCACATCGTGTGGCACCGGGTCGGGACCCACAGCATCCTGGACCGGCCCCTGACCGAAGGCCGTCTTGCGGGGCAGGGCCGCCGGTTGGTTGGCTGATCGTCCCGATGACCAGGAGGGGACACAACGTGGCAGCGAGCGAGACCGTGACCGAGTCGGATCACCTGAAGTCGTTGATCATCAGCACCGCGTCGGCACTCTGGGAGGACAAGGACGCGCTGGGCAAGTTCCTCAACGTCGTCCGGCGCAGCGAGACCTTCGCCCCGCTCGCCGACACGCTGGAGCGGTCCGAGGTCCGGCCCGCGAAGCCCTCCTTCTACGGCGTGACCAGCCGCGAGTTCCAGGAGTGAGCCCCGGCCGGGCGCGCCGGCCTCCGTACGAGCACAGAACGGCGGCGGCCTCTCACCCTCTGTGGGTGGGGGCCACCGCCATTTCCAGTGGAAACGCTCAGGCCGCCAGGTCGACGAAGCCGAGGTGCGTCATCACCTTCCGGTAGTCCACGGAGGGCACCGAGTTGGGCGGGAGGAGCGGCAACGGCACCTCGTCCTCGTAGAGCTTCTTGGCGTCGGCCGAGTACCGGATGTAGGGGAGCAGCACGAAGCTGTACATGCCTTCCGGGGGAGGTCGGTCGAGTGGCTGCCCCGGAGCCGCGTTCCCTCGGTCCGGGCGCCTTCGCGAAGGCGCCCGGGTGGCAGTGGGTTTCGCGGGGCCGGTCAGTGGTGGGCCCTCGCCGCCTCGGCGGTGAGCTCGTTGTGCACACGCAGTGCCGCCGTCGCGTACTCCACGGGCGACGGGTTGGCACCCTGCACGTCCGTCATCGCCGCCAGGAAGCGTGCGTAGCGGGCCTGGTCGGCGGCGTCGATGACGTCCTCGATCAGCCTGAACGCGCTCGTCGCGAAGCGCCTGAGGGCCAGTGGCCGCGTCTTGCGGCCGGCCGTGCCCTGCTTGTCGCGCTCGATGACGCACTCGGCGTGTGTCTCCGTCACGGCGACAACGCGCAGCATCCGCTCGCGGTCGACCATGTCGGGGGCCATGTCCTGCCACAGCTGTCCGACCCGGACGGGGCTGGCGGTGGACGAGACGGGGGAGGGGCTGGCGCTCATGGGGAACTCCTCAACGGGGGCGAAGGGTTGGTGCCGGGCGGCGGGCGCGCCCGGGGACGAGCGTAGGAACGGGGGTCTCAGGCCGTGGCCCCGGGGGCGGGAGCCTTGCGGATGCGGAGGTTCTCCGCCTGGATCTCGGCGCAGAACCTGCCGATGAGCACCCACAGCGGCATGGACAGCCCGTCGAGCTGGTCATGGAGGAGCCGGGCGGCTTCGTGCATGCCGTGCTGCGCGCGGACCACGTCCGTCTCGTCCGGGCGGCGCACCGTGCGCTCAAGGCACCGGCCGGCGCGAAGCACGTGGTCGTGGGCCTCGCGGCTGACCGTCTCCAGCCGCAGCGGATGTGCCGGGGTGAACCGGGACGGCGGCGGCGGGGCCGGGTCGAACGCGGTCAGGCGGGCCGCGCTGAAACGCGTCGCCCACAGCTCCACCATGTAGACCGCAGCAGCCTGCCAGGCGGCCTCGTCGTGCTCGCCGGTGCGTTCCTGGAACGTCGTGATCGCCCGGTCGAGGAGGGCCTCGGCGCGCTCCAGCGCGGCGCCGTGGCCGAGACGGAAGTCCTCCAGAGCCTTGGCTGCCTCGATCACGTGCACCTGGGCTGCGGGGGCGTGATCGGTGAGACTGCGGCGCATCAGGATGTCGCCGGCCTCCACGACGATCCTCGACCCCGCAGCAGCGGGTTCCCCTGGCTCGGGGGACAGAAAGGGCATGGTGCGTACTCCTCAGGTGTCATGTCGGACGCGGGAGGAAGACCCCGGCGGGCCAGGAGACGGGGAAGTTCCGGTGTGCACTGCCTCCTTGGGCGCGACCGCTGTCTTCGCGGCGGCCCTGACCAACAAGCAATGACAATACATCTTGAAAACTAATCAGGCAACGGTCACAATACATATTGGAACACCAGCAAGGCGCTTGCGTCGACTGTGACTGCTGCGTTAGATTCGCGTTAGATTTGGATGGTGAGAGTGGAGGTGGAGATGGGGGGCAGCGACCCGGTAGCGGCCGTACTCGACCGGATCCCGTTCGACGGCCCGGTGCCGCCACTGCCGGACCCGGCGGAACGCGTCAGGCTCCGCGAGGCGTTCGGCTGGACGGTGACGCAGATGGGCCAGGCCAACGATGTGCGCCGCGAGACGGTGTGGACCTGGGAATCGGACCCTCCCCGCACACCGCGCGGCGAGAAGGGACAGCGGTACGCCAGGATCCTCGCCTACTTCGCCGCCGAGCTCGCCCGCGCTGGTGCGCAGGACCCCTCCGCCAACCTGGAACCCGGACCCGAGCCCGAGCCGGCGCCCGACGCGGCCGCCGCGGAGGCAACCCCTCTCGAGTTCGACTTCGACTTCGACTTCGACATCGAGGACCCTCCCGAGCTGTCCTGGCCGGACCCCGATCCCGCTCCCGCCCTCACGGAGACGGCGCAGCCGGAGTTCGACGCGCCCGAATCCTTCATTCACCTGCCGGAGGGGGTCACCCGGCTCTGCGTCCGCTGCGGGCAACCGACGTCGAGCGTCGTGGACGGCCAGCCCCGCCACGTGTACCTCCAGGCCATGGCCGCCATGGGCATGCCCCGCTGCGGCACCCGGCCCACCGCGCGGAACGAGACGCCGACGCCCACCGTGGCTGCCACATCCTCCGCCGCACCGGCGGCCGCCGCACGGGCAGCCGCCGTACCGGGCGTCGCTCCGGCGCTCCCCGCTGCCGCCGCACCCTCTGTACCCGCCGCCCCTGCGCCGGCCGCGCCGCGCCGCCCGGCCGCCGCCCCGGCCTCCCGCCGCAAAACGGTGAAGAAGCCGGCCGTAAAGCCGGTGCCCCCGGAGTACGCCGACGGCCCGCTGGCCGTCCTCGACATCACCGACGGCGCCCTGACCGCGCACCTCGTCGACGGCCGCACGCTCCCGTGCCCGGCCAAGACCCTCCAGGCCCTGGCCGCCTGGGCACTGGACAAGAAGAAGATCCGCCTGGGGGCAGTCAAGCTCCACGACAACGGCTTCGACCAGGACCCGCTGCTCGTCCTCACCGAAGGAGCCGTGGCCCACTTCAGCCTGCCCACCGACCTCGCGGACCAGGAGGACCTGCGCCTGCCGGCCGACGACAGAATCGTCAAGAACATCACGAAGGCCGGCTGGGAGCTCACCAAGTCCGGCTTCGGCCCCTGGGCCAGGATCTTCAAGCGCCTCGACGGCAAGCGCCACTGCGTTCAGCTCGCCCTCGTGCCCTGGGGCGCGTTGGAGACCCGTGCCTGGGGCAGGGCCGGGGACCTGTCCGCAGCCGACCTCGCCGCCATGCTCGGCACCTACGCCCGCCTGGTCATCACCCCCCGCGGCACCCTCGCGGTCACCGGCGACGAACTCATGACCGCGCTGCGCCCGCCCACCAAGGCCGAGTGGAGCGAGAAGGAGAACAAGTACGTCTCGGCGAAGGTGCCCCACACCCTCCACACCGTCGTCGAGCCCGCCCCGTGCGAGGCACCCGACGAACACCCCGTTGTCGCCGCCGACTACCCCGAGGAAGGCTCCCGGCCCGCCAGCGAGGCCCTCGACGAGGAAGCCTGCATCTGGGTCCGGCCCGCCGAACTGATCACCGACGACGAACGGGCCCGCACCCACGTCGCCGCCCTCGACGTACAGGTGGCCTTCCTCGCCGCATGCCGGCGCCTCCACGTCGGCACCGGCCCGGCCATCCACTACCCCCGCAACCCCGACTTCGACCCCGACCTGCCCGGCTCCTGGTACCTGGACCTCTCCCACGTCGAGACCGACCCGCGCCTGCCCAGTCCCTTCACCTCCAGCGGCGCGCGTCCAGAAGGCCCCGCCTGGTACGCCACCCCCACCGTCGCCTACGCCGTCGAACTCGGCGCCGACGTCCGCCCCATGGAAGCCTGGGTCCGCGAGACCCACAGCCCCTACCTCCAGCCCTGGTACGACACCCTTCGCAACGCCTACCTGACCGTGATGGCCGACCTCGGCGTCACCCAGGACCTCGACGACGAAGCCTTCCTCGCGGCGATGGCCCGCTACAAGGACGGCGACCCGCTCCTGGTGACCCTGGCGAACGCCATCAAGGCCACCGCCAAATCCGGGATCGGCAAGCTGCGCCAACGTCCCAACATCGGCCTCGACCACGTCTTCGGCACCCCGTGGCCGGCCCTGAAGCGGCTGACGTGGCGGCCCGACATCCGCGCCATGATCCTGTCGAAGGCACGCACCAACATGCACCGCAAGATGTACAACCTCGCCACCACGGCGGGCCGTTACCCCCTCGCGGTCAACAACGACTGCGTCGTCTACGCCGTCGACGGCGTGTCCCCGCTGCCCCTCCTGCTCGGCCCCGACGGCGAGCCGATCCGGGGCGGGTTCCGTCTCGGCGTCAACCCGGGCTCGGTCAAGCACCAGGGCTCCCAGACCATCGACTGGGCGCTGGACCTGCTCGTCGCCGGAGTGAACATCGCCAACGAGATCAAGGACGTCTCGCTCGTCCGCGTGGCCTGAAGAGGAAGCTGACTGACTGTGGGACTGATCGAAGACCGCCTGGAAGAGGCCGCCGAGACCGCCTTCTCCCAGCCGATCCCCAAGACGCTCGGCGCGCGGATCCGCTTCCTGCTCAAGCAGGAGAAAGGCGTGAGCCGCGCCGAGGCCGCCCGCGCGGTCGCCGAGAAGATCGGCAAGTCCCAGCGCACCGTCGAGCGCTACCGCGACGACAAGATCAAAACCGCGAAACCGGAGACCGCCGCCCTCATCGAAGCCACGGTCAAGCAGCTCTGGCAGCCGATCGTCAAGGCGAAGAAGCTCCAGGACGCCATCACTACCGGCGGCATCAAAGTGGACGTAAGAGGAAAATTTGGCTTCAAGTCTCCCAAGGGCACCACCAATGACCCCCGCTACCGCCGCCTGACCCGCCGCCTGGACGCCACCACCGCCGCAGCCCTCTTCGAAGCCAAAGAGGCCGGCGCCTCGGAGGAAGACCTCGCCCAGATCGTCGCCGACGGACTGCGTGACGACTACTTCACCGACGGCGGCTCGCGCGCCACGTCCCTTCAGTCGGTCGCACTGACCGGCATCGACCACATCAAGTTCAGCATCACCTGACCCGCCGCCCGCACCCGGCTGAGAGGACCGGCCACCCCGTGACCGCGACCATCACCACCCCGCCGCCCAGGATCAGGCTGCGCCCGCACCAGTCCAAGGCCGTCCACGCTGCGCACACCGCGCTGCGCCTCACCGCCCGGACCTCCGTCGTGATGGCCTGCGGCACCGGCAAGACGTACGTCGCCGCGCGCACCGCCGCCCGTGTCGCCCCCCAGGGCACCCGGCTGGTGCTGCTGCCCACCCTGGAGCTCCTCGCCCAGACCATCGACGACTGGCGCACCGCCGGCATGACCGGCCCGGTTCTCGCCCTGTGCTCCAAACGCCCCAACACCTCGGGCGAGTCCGTCGCGTTCACCACCAACCCGGCCGCCTTGACCGCCGCCGTCCGCCAGAACCCCGGCCTGACGGTTTTCGCCACCTACCACTCCCTGCACCGTGTCCAAGACGCCCACCACCGCTTCGGTCTGCCCACCTGGTCGCTGGTGGCTGTCGACGAAGCCCACCGCACCAGTGGTGACGTGGGAAAACGCTGGGCCGCCGTCCACGACGACGAGTTGATCCCCGCGCACAAGCGCCTCTACCTCACCGCCACCCCGAGGATCTGGTCGGCCGGCGAGCCCGGTGACGACGAGGACGACTCGCTCGTCGCGTCCATGGACAACCCGGCCCTCTACGGCGACACCTGCTTCCGTCTCCCGCTCGCCGAGGCCATCGACATAGACCTCCTGGCCGACTACCGCGTCGTCGTCATGGAAGTCCACGAGGCCACCATCCGCACCCGGCTCGGGATTTCCGACAAGGCCACCGAAGCCGAGCTGCGCCAGGCCGCCCTCCAGATCGCCGTCCTGCGTGCCATGGCCGAGCTCGACCTGCGCCGCGTCGTCTCCTTCCACCACCGCGTCGACGACGCCCACGCCTTCGCCGCCACCCTCCCCGAAACCGCAGCCCGCCTCTACGCGCTCGACGAGACCGGAACCAGCTGCCCCGACCCGGGGGAACTGTGGGCGGCCGGCCTCGACGGCACCCAGGACCCCGCCTACCGCCGCGAGCTCCTGGACCGCTTTGACGGCCGCCCCGGCGAGTTCCTCGAACCGGCCCACCGCACCGTGATCGCCAACGCCCGCCTTCTCGGCGAGGGCGTCAACATCCCCAGCATCGACACCGTCGTCTTCGCCGACCCCAAGGAGTCGATCGTCGACACGGTCCAGGCCGTCGGACGCGCCCTTCGCCAAAAGCCCGGCCAGGGAAAGAAAGCCACCCTCATCGTTCCCGTCTACGTCGCCCCCGGCGAAGACGCCGACGACCTCATGGGCTCCAACCTGTACCGGCCGCTCTGGCGGGTCCTCCAGGCGCTGCGCGCGCACGACGACCGCATCGCCGACCGTCTCGCCGTCCCCCAGCAGCCCGCCCACCCGGCCCCGGACAACGAGGACGAGGAGACCGGCGTGCCCGTGGACGTCGTCTTCGACCGGCCCTTCCCCGCCGACACCATCGCCCAGGCGTTCCGGCTGCGCGTCCTCCACCCCCGCGAGGCGTCCTTCCGCCGCGGCCTGGAAGCGGCCACCGCCTACCAGCAGACCTACGGGCACCTCGACGTCCCCCGCCTCTACGACGACGAGAACGGCTTCGCACTGGGCCGCTGGATCAACCGCATGCGCAAGGCGTACGCGGCCGGCACCCTCAAGCCCGCCCAGATCAAGTCCCTCGAACACCTCGGCATCATCTGGAACCTCCAGACCCAGGCCGCCGAACGCGGACTCCTCCACGCACGCAACTGGGCTGCCAGCCGCGGCCACCTCGCCGTTCCCAGCGACGAGATGATCGGCGACTACGCCTTCGGCCGCTGGCTCACCAACCGTCGAGCCGCCGCACGCACCCGCGCGGAAAACGGACTGGAACCCGACCCCACCGACACCGCGCTCACCGAGATCGACCCGTACTGGAACCCCGCCTGGCCGATCACCTGGCAGCGCCTCTACTACACCGCCCGCGCCTACGCCGAGGCCAGCATCGTCCTCGACGACCTCCCCGCGGACTTCATCACCGACGACGACGAACCCCTCGGCGAATGGGTCCGCACCCAGAGCACCGACTACAGCACGCTCCACCCCGAGCAGCTCCGGCTCGTGCGCGAACTGGGCGTCACCCTGATCGAACCCGCCGAAGATGAGCCGCCGCAGCCCACCGGCCGCGCCGCCCGCCAGCAGAGGCAGCTCGACCAGGGCCTGGCGGCCGTCGCCGCCTTCCGCGACCGCGAAGGCCACGTCCACATCCGCCAGCGCGACACCGTCACCGTCGACGGTGAGGAGTGCAAGGTCGGCCAGTGGCTCAAGAACCTCCGCAAACGCTGGGACACCCTTTCCCCCGAACACCTCCAGGCCGTCACCGCCGCCGGCATCACCCGCCACCCGCAGCCGCCCGCCACGCTCACAGCCACCCCCGGCACCTGAACCAAGCTCCTCGAAAGACCCGGCCCGCCGCCGGCGAAACTCCCGGCCACGAACGGTACGCACCCACCCCCTGCTCAATTCGTCGGCCAGCTACCGCAGCCGGGCGGACGACTCTTCCCACCCACCCAGGAACCCTCCATGCCCGCACCGCAATACCGCGTGACCATCGACCCGTCCGTACCGGCGAGCCAGGCCGCCCTCATCGCCGGGGTCCCGCCCGAGCTCCTGCCTCCCGCGCACGGAAACGTCCCCGCGCGCCCCGCGTGGGCCGGCAAGCGGCCAGGTCTCTTCGATCGCGGCGAGTCCTACCGCTGGTTGTGCTACCGAGAGGGCTACGCCGCAGCCGTCACATACCGCGGCCGGTACCAGGTGGAGGAAGTGCGTGAACTGCCGGACGACCTCAAGCCTCTCCAGGCCAGGATCGCCGCGGTCACCGAGGCCGGCGCCTCCCTGCGCGACGAGGAGACACGGCTCACCCTCGCCGCCGAAGCGCGCGCACTCACCCAACTCCTCGCCCGGCACGCAGAGCTGTCCGAGCGCAGCCACACCCTCAACGCCAGCACACCGGCCCTCGCCGATCCCGCGGCCGACCACGTCTTCCGCGACCGCCTCACAGCAGCACTCAAGGCGGTCGAAGACCGCATATCCCACATCGAGGACGCTCTGCAGACCGCCCGGGCCTCGGACCTCGCCGACGCCGAGGCGGCGCAGCGCGCGGCAGCCGTCCCCGAAGCGCAGCAGCTCAACGACGACGCTCTCGACCTCCTTGCACGAGCATCGGCCGGCTCGCTCGCCACGCACCTGCCGCGTCAGCACACCTCCCACCCGCCTGCCCCTCCCACGACCTCGCCGGAACCGAACTGACCCCTCCGCACCCCGCGCTCGGGGCCCCGCTGCACGACAGATCAGCCGCGCTGCCCGCGACGGTCAGCCCGGCGTTGGCGGCGAGTGGATGCCTTCGGCGCGCCATGCGGGAGCGAGGTCGGTGTCCGGTCAAAGTGGGGGTGGGCCACGCCCCGAGCGGCCTCACTGTCAGACCCCGGTGACAGGATGACGGCACAAGCGTCGCGTCCGCCCAGCAGGCGCGGCAACCCGAACAGCACGGAGTACCGCACATGAACCGCAGTGAGCTGATCGAAGCCCTCGCCAAGCGCGCCGAGGTCACCCGCAAGGACGCCGACGCCGTCCTGGCCGCACTCGCCGAGACCGTCGGCGACGTCGTCGCCAAGGGCGACGAGAAGGTCACCATCCCCGGCTTCCTGACCTTCGAGCGCACCCACCGTGCCGCTCGCACCGCCCGCAACCCGCAGACCGGCGACCCGATCGACATCCCGGCCGGCTACAGCGTGAAGGTCTCCGCGGGCTCCAAGCTCAAGGAAGCCGCCAAGGGCAAGTAGCCCGCCGTGCCCGGGCAGCGGCTCATCACCGGAAGGCCATGTTCCCCAGACTCACAGCGCAACGGCATGCCGCGACCACGCGGAGCAGGATAGACGTGCCGCCCACGGGGTAGAACGGACGACGGACGCCTTCCGGTGACGGACGGCTCCACCTCCAGACCAACCGGGAAGCGCCCGGCGACATCGAAGGACAAGCAGCATGGCCAGCGGCACCGTGAAGTGGTTCAACGCCGAGAAGGGCTTCGGCTTCATCTCTCAGGACGACGGCGGACCGGACGTCTTCGCGCACTACTCCAACATCTCCGGCAACGGCTTTCGCGAGCTCAACGAAGGCGAGCAGGTCACCTTCGACGTGACCCAGGGCCAGAAGGGCCCCCAGGCCGAGAACATCGTCCGCCGCGGCTGACACCCGAAAATGCGCGCCACCCCCCGGACCCCACTGTGTAGAGTGGCGTCACCGACGCGGGGTGGAGCAGCTCGGTAGCTCGCTGGGCTCATAACCCAGAGGTCGCAGGTTCAAATCCTGTCCCCGCTACTGACCGACGGGCCTGGCATACAGCCGGGCCCGTCGTCGTGTCCGGATACCGCGCTCTCCCTGGGCGTCGATGACGATCCTCGTCGAACGCCCGGCGGGCTGGCTGTGCGAAGGGGCATGCGCCGGCCAAGAGGGGGCGTTGTCGGAGGCGGGCAGTACTGTCCGCACAGCCGACGAGATGGGGACAGGATGGCTGGGGGCAACTTCCACGAGCGTGCCGACGAACCGGCCCTGCTGTACGTGGTACGGCACGAAGGGCTGGCTGCGCTCAAGGTCGGGGTGGTGGGTGCCGCTTCCCGGGAGGCGCGGCTGAGCGCTCACGCGCGGCAGGGCTGGGTGACAGAGATGGTGACGGGGTTCGAGACCGGACGCCAGGCCCTGCAAGCTGAGCGTGCCGTGCTGGGATTTCTACGGGAGTGCGGGGCCACCGATCGGCTGCTTCAGAGGGAGATGCCTCAAGGCGGGTACACGGAGACTGTCGCACATGCCGACCTGGTAGATCTCGACGTTGACCTTCTTGCAGCGATCGCTCAAGCGGCCGGCCGCATCATCCGCCGAGCCCACTGTCCTTTGTACCAGTGGACTCGCGACTACCTCGCTGCGGGAAAAGCCGCGCTGGACCTGATCGACGAAGGGCACAAGGAGCTGGCCAGGGAACATCTCCAAACCTTGCTGGACCTGGGTGAGGAGATGATCCGCCATCTGGGGCCCCGCGAGCCGCAGGAGGCGCCCGTGACCGTGTGATCCGCACCTTCCGGCCCGACCGCAGCCCTCCGCATCGGCATCGCCGCTCAGTCCCGGCGAGGCGTTTTCGTATGCTCCGCCGGACCGGGGGCACGCCCTTGCCCGCGGCGCGTCTGGAGCCGGCCGGCTCCAGAGCTTGGACACGCAGGGCTGGAGGACTTGATGCGCGGCACGACGGTCGCCGGCCGGTACCGGCTGAAGGAGCCGATCGGCAACGGCGGCATGGGCACCGTGTGGCGCGCCGAGGACCTCCACCAACACCACGACGTCGCCCTCAAGATCATCTCGGCGGGGGAGGGGGACCCGGTGCGGGAAGCGGCCTTCCGCCGCGAGGCACAGGTCGCCGCGCGACTGTCCCACCCGAACGTCGTCGCCGTCCGGGACCACGGCGCCGGCGACCTCGACGGCCGCCGGATCCTCTTCCTGGCCATGGACCTCGTCGACGGACGGCCGCTGAACATGCTCACCGGCCGCCTGCTCCCTGTCACCCAGGCCCTGACCTGGACGATCCAGATCAGCCGGGCGCTGGAGACCGCCCACCGATGCGGCATCGTCCACCGCGACCTCAAGCCGGCCAACATCCTCATCGACCAGGCCGCCGGCAACGCCGCGAAGCTGTGCGACTTCGGTATCGCGCGCCTGGCCGAGGCCACCCACCACACCCTGACCGTGACCGGCGTCGCCATCGGCACCCCGGCCTACATGTCGCCCGAGCAGGCCCGCGGCGACACCACGCTGGGCTCACCCAGCGACCTCTACTCGCTCGGCTGCCTCCTCCACGAGCTGCTCACCGGCTCCGTCCCCTTCACGGGCACGGGCTGGCAGGTCCTCAACCAGCACGTCCACGACGAGCCGGCCCCGCTGTCCGCCCTGCGCTCCGGCGTACCCCGCGAGCTCGAGCAGCTGGTCCTGGAGCTCCTCGACAAGGACCCCGACCGCCGGCCGACTGCGGCCGACACCCGCACGCGGCTCACCCGGCTGCACACCGAGCTGGCCGCCTTCGCCGACGCACCCACCGCCACAGCGCACCGCCACCCGCCCACGTTGGTCGCCACCACGACCTCCGCCGGCCGCCACCGTGAGCCGCTCGCCCGCGGCACCGCGGTGTGCGCGGCCGGCCTGACCGCGGCCGTCGTCACTGGTGCCCTCTCGCTCACCACCACCGTGCCGACGCCCTGGACGACTGGGATCGGCATGCTCGCCGGGCTGCTGCTCGCCGTCCTCTACCTCCTCGACCCACCCCAGACTCCGCACCCCGGGCAGCTGAGGATCACCACGGCCGCCCTCACAACCCTGCTGCTCCTCACCGGCGGCGCGGCGCTCGCCGTCCTCGCCACCGACTTCTCCCGGTGGGCGACCGCCCTGACCATCAGCGTCCTCGGCGGGCCCGCCATGGTCGCCTGCGCCAGCGGTGTGCGCCGCATGGTCGAGCACACCCTCCACCGTGCGGCCTGGCACGGCGACCTCGCGACGACCGCCGGCGCCCTGCAGACCGCCACCGTGCTGATCGCCGCCCACCACGCGGGCCTTCCGCCCCTCGCCCTCACAGCCGTCACCGCCGTGCTGTGGCCAGCCACAGCACTTCTCACCGCAGTCCTCTCATCTCGCCGAACCCACCGCGCCCCTCACCCGGCAGCCCGGACGGAAGCCGCCGAACTCCGGCGTGTCACCCGACCCCGAACCGCCGTTACCCCCACATGAACGACGCCACCACCGTCTCCGGGGAGACCATTCCCGGACCCGTGATCGACCAGCTCCTGGCCACCGTCGCCTGCGCCGACGGTGCACGCGCCATCGCCCACACCACCCTCACCGAGGAAGCGGCCTACACGTACGGCCTTGCCTACGGCCTGTCCGGCGGCCGCGACCTCCACCACGACGCCCACAGCGCCGGGATCGGCAATCTCCTCGGCCACGCGGTGCCGGCGGCCGTCGCCTTCGCACTGCACCACCTCGGTGCCCTCCTGCCCGACCTGACCACCGAACAGTGGGAGCGCCTCGATGCCGCCGCCACCAGATTGCACCTGAAGATCTGCGAGGACCTGACCGGAGCGAACGGCACCGGCGACGAACCCTGCGCCCCTTCCGATGCCGTGAACTGAGCCCGGTCGGCCCGGCGCCTGGGCGCCGAAGCGACGGGCGTGCAGCACATCCCGTCGGCGGCAAGGCCGCGGTCGGCGCCGATGTCAGTGGCCGCCTCTATGCTGCGCCGCACAGCGAGGCACGACCCCGCTCACCCTTCACGAGCGGGGAGTTGAAGCATGGCGCGCACCGGCCGGCCACGGAAGGACCTCCGCGAGCCCGAAGAGATCATGCGGGCGGCGGGACTGGAGCCGCTGGAGCCCTACCCCGGAAGCTCCGCGCCCTGGCGGTGCCGCCATACGGCGTGCGGGCGGGAGGTGACCCCACGCCTGAGCAACGTCACCAAGGGACAGGGCGGCTGCGTGTACTGCTCCGGGCGGGCCCGGATCGAGCCCGAGGCCGCGGCCGGCGTGATGCGGGCGGCCGGCCTGGAGCCTCTCGAGGCCTATCCCGGCAGCGACCGGAAGTGGCGGTGCCGTCACCTCGCATGCGGACGCGAGGTCACACCCACCTACGTCCGGATCAACTCCGGTGCCGGGCCCTGCCGGTGGTGCGCGCCGAACGCGCCGGTCGACCCGGACGTCGCCGCGGCCGACATGCGGGCCGCGGGCCTGGAACCTCTCGGCCCGTACCCGGGAGTGGACACGCCGTGGCCCGTCCGATGCCGGGCGTGCGGAGCGCCCGGGAAGCCCACGCTGGGCTCCATCCGGCGGGGTCAGGGCGGCTGCTACCCCTGCGGCCGGCGCAAGGCCAACGAGTCGATGCGCCACGACGCCGAGACCGCGGCAGCGGTGATGCGGGCGGCGGGCCTGGAACCGCTGGAGGCGTACCCCGGCACCGCGTTCCCGTGGAAGAGCCGCTGCACCAAGTGCGGGTCCATCGTCTCCCCGCGCCTGGGTTCCCTGACCGGCCGGAGCCGGCGCCCGGGCTGCAAACCATGCGCCGACCGGGCCAATGGTGAGGCACAGCGCCACGACGAGGACCTGGCCGTCGCCGAGATGCGTGAGCACGGATTCGAACCCCAGGAACCGTACCGTGGGGTCAAGTACCCCTGGCGGTGCCTGTGCCACGGCTGCGGCACCATCACCTCGCCGACCTTCGGGTCCATCCTCGCCGGCCAGAGCGGATGCCGGCGCTGCGCCGACCTCCGCGCCGGTGCCGCACGACGGGAGGGCCCCGAGCGCGCCGCCGCCTCCATGCGCGAGGCCGGCCTCGAACCCCTGGAGCCCTACACCACGACCATGACGCCCTGGCGCTGCCGCTGCACCACCTGCGGCCGCACCTCGACGCCCACCCTGGCCAAGATCCGCAGCGGCCGCAGATGCAAGTACTGCGCCCGCTTCGGCTTCGACCGCGCCGCGCCCGCCCGCGTCTACGTCGTCACCCACGCGCAGCACGGCGCCGTCAAGATCGGCGTCGCTGGCGCTCTTCAGCGCAACGACCGCATCGCCCAGCACCGCCGCCTCGGATGGGCCCTGTTCTACGAACACCACGTGCCCACCGGCGACGACGCCCTGTCCGTCGAGCAGACGATCCTGCGGCGCCTGCGGGCCGCCGGGCACGGCGTCTTCCTAACCGCCGTCCAGATGCCCAATGGCTGGACCGAGACGTTCGATGCCGCCCGCGTGACCGCCGCCCAGCTTCGGGACGCGATCCGAGAACACCAGACCACCCCAGCCCTTCCCGAGCCGCTGACCCTGTTCTAGCTGTCCAGCCGGGCCGGGTGAGCGAGCCGACCCCAGAGGCCGCGGGGTGGCGAGGAGCGGGGCTCCGCCGCGCGTTGCACTGCCTCGCCGGTCAACTGTTCCACCTCGGCGGTCGCCAAGGCGTCGGCTGTCGTGCGGCAACCGGATCGAGGAACCTGGCGCTTCGCGCGCATTGGAGTCTGTACCCCGGCATGGCGGGCGTCGGCCTCGGCAGCCTGACCGGCGAACAGTCCCGACTCACGCCACGTGGGAGCTGCCGATCGAGCCTTGGCCACCTCTTCCGGCTAACGCTGCATGTCCAATAACTAGACATGTCTATTCTTTAGACACATGATTGGGGGGTGAGTACGGAACGAGAGAACGCGCTGTCAGCACTGCGCGAGTGGTCCGTTCCAGGCCGCCGCGCGGACCTGGTCGCAGCAGCGTGGAGGGCGGGCGCCACGGTGGTGGCCATCGCCGAGGCCGCCCGCGCCAAGAGCCGCCAGACCATCTACGACGACCTCAAGTCCCGGGGCATCGATCCCCGCGACCGCCCGAAGGGGAAGAACATGACCGCTGTGACCGTCGAGGGCTTCAACGGCGTCGATGACGACCAGCCGGGAGGTCCGCTCCACGACGCTGTCGTGGCCAAGCACGAGGGCCGGGCGACGGCGCCCGACTCGCAGGAGTTCGGCAGGATGCTGGCACTGAGTATGGCGCTGGGACAGTACAACGACCTGCGGGCCAGCCTCGCCGAAGAGGAAGACGCCCGTACCGAGCGCGACCGCGCTCTGCACCTGGTCGACGTCCGGTGGGAGGCGCTGGCCGACCCGAACAGCAAGGGCAGCTGGCTGCACGGCCACCAGGCATATGTCCGGGCCGAGGACGACGCCCACCGGGCCATCGACGCATGGAAGGTTGCCGCCGAAACCTTGATGCGCCTGGCGTCCCTCCGTCGCGGAGAGGACGCCGACAGGTTGGTCGATGCCTACGAGCAGTTCATCCTCCCCGCCGGCCACCCTCCGGCGGACAAGCCAGACATCGACGCCGAAGCAGAGGCCGCCCAGCTGCACGAAGCACTGCACACCCAGCACGCCCGCCGCCAACGCCTCGCCGCCGAAACCCTTAGCCTGGCCGCCCGGAACTGACAATGGAGAGCAGCATGCTCGACCGATTCGCCATCGACGACGGCCATCACCTGGCGGAGATCGTCATCGACGAGGACGCCTCCACTGCTGCCGGTACGGCCCGCTTCCGAGTCACGTGCTCCTGTGGCAGGATGCCCCGCCAGCCGGCAGGAACCCGTGAACAGGCTCTGTCCACACATGTCGCCCACGTCAGCACCAAGGTCAGCGCGTCCAAGGGGCCGGAGTGGCTCCCCGTCGGCGCGCGCCTCGTCATCCTGGCGGCGGTCATGCTGATCATCTGGGGCGCTTGTTACGTTACCGGCCGCAACGTCACCCACGACTACGATCTCACCGGCGCTACCGCCAAGTCCGTCCTCGGCGGCTTCCACCTCGTCGGCCTCACCTTGGCATTCGGCCTCATGGTCGCTGTCCGGCGCTACATCGCGCCCATCCGCGCATGACAATTCAGCCCACTCAACGGCCATTTGAACCGGCTCGGCGGGCGGGAGCGGTGCGCGGGCCGTGGCTGGTACGTCTTTCCCGCACCAGGGACGCCAGGGCATGCCACCCGCCGGATCGGCACCGGGCAGCACGGACGTCCCGCCGTGTCCCAGGGTCACCCTTGCCGACGGGGGTGGTCTCCCGCCGGGCGGCCTTCGGGAACAAGTCGTGCCCCGCCGTGCTGGCCTTGGCGGCATGGGGTGCCCGTCTGGCGGGAGAGGGTCTGGCCGGACAGCCCCGCCGCCGGTCATGATCGCCGTATGGGTGCAAGCGCATGGGATACCGAGACAAAGCGACCGATCCATGTAGACCAGGGAGTCGAGGGCCTGCCGATCGGTCTGGCGGGCGGCCGGTACCTGTGCAGGGCCTGCACGGATCCCGTGATGCTCAGGGGAGCCCGGCCCGAAGCGAAGGTCACGCCACACTTCGCCCACCAGGGGGGAGGCCCGTGCCGCATGCCCGAGCGAGAGGCACAGATTGACGCGGACGACCAGGTCGTCATCCAGCTGAGCCACCAGATCCGCGCCCTGCCCGGGGTCACCGGCTGCACCCTCGCCTCCCCCGGAGACGACCCGCACCAGCCGATCGGGCTGCCGCCAGCCGTCATCGCGCAGTGCGGCGACACCACCGTGGTCATTGAACGGCCCGGCACCCTTCCCAACCCGCCGGCCGTACGCCGGCGCATCCTCGCGGTACGCGAGCACCACGTCGGCGCCGCACACGTCTGGTTCCTGCGCCGCGATCCCGGCCAGTTCGGCCAGCTTCTCAGCCACACGGTCCGCCTGAGCGGACGCGACGTCGAGCACCAGCGCGTCGCCCCCACCGAGCAGCAGCTGGCCATCCTCGACGCCGGCGGGCACGTGTACTGGCTCGACGGGAAACTCGTGCTGGTGCCCTACGGCTACCACGCCTTCCGGCACCCCGCCCGCCCTGAGCAGGACTGGACTGCCTGGCCGAAGTGGCCGCGCAACAAGGACCCTCGGGACGACTGGCGGCTCAGCAAACCCCGTCCGGCTCCGACCGCGGACTGCTGGGGACTGGTCCCGATCGCCCTGTCCTCCCTGACCCGCACCCGGGCGGCCTTCCACCCCGCCGACGCGCACAAGATCATGAATGAGCTGTACGCCGCCCAGGAGGGCCGCTACCGCTGGCGCGAGCGACGAGCCCGTGAGGTGTACGCCGAGCGGCACGCTCCGCCGCCCGTCGCGCCCACCCCGGCGGCCGAAGCTCCCGCCGCAGAAACTGAACCGGCTCCCGCCCCCGAGCGCCCGCAGCCGACCAGCCAGCAGGACGCCGAGACGCCCCCGCCTGAGAACGTGATCGCGACGTCCGAGCCGTCCGCGAATCTCACGCCAGCCTTCCCGCCGCGACCTGTTGCCCCGCCTCCGATCCCCCCGCCCCCGCAGCATCTGCCCTCCGTACCCCCGGCGCGCCGGCAACACCGGTGGACAGACGCCCTCCGCATCCTGCGCCGACGGCGTGAGCGCTGACGCTCCAGCAGAACCGAACCAGAGAAAAGCGGTGGGCCCAGTACCGAGCCGTGCCGATACTGGCGGCGAAGGAAGTGAGGTTCCCATGCCGCAAGTCGAACCGCGTGTTCTCGACGTGCTCATGCACGCGGCAAAGGACGCCGCTTCCCATGAGGCCATCGCCGCGGTGCTCGCGGTCGCGGATACCGGCACGAACACGGCCTCCTCGCAGCAGCGTGATGCACTGGTCACTGCGCTACGCTTCAGCCCCTCCGGGACCGGCAAGAGGCAGGACTTCGCCGCAAAGGTCCCTGGTGGTCCGCTCACGGGGCGATTGGCGAGCCTGTCCGATGCCACTGCCGTCCAGTTGGAGATCTGGAGCGCGTACGCCGAAGCCGTCAGCCACCCCTTCGTTCGGGGCCACCTTCATCACCTTCTGCTGGCCGCTGGTCACGGCAGCAGGCCCGAGCGCATCCGGGGCGCGGTCGCCGGATACCTGGACGCGGCACCGCTTCTGCTCGGCGCAGCCGAACGCTTCCGCGGCCTGCGCGGCGCGACCACCTGCCTACGCCGGGCCGGAGACCTCGCCCGGACTTTCAACCAGACCGACCTGTGCAAGCGCGTCACCGACGACACGGTCGCCTTGGCCGAGCACGTCTTGGCCGCCCCCGAGGACGAGCCGCGCATCATGGCCGGTCTTCTGGAGGGACTGCGCGTTCAGCGCTACGACGTCACGGACCTCGCGGAACGTGCCGCACATCGCTATGCCAGCGATGTGTACACCCATGTCGACTTCCTCAAGCTGCTGCAGAAGGAGGCGCCCGAGTCCCGCCGAACCGAAATCGGCACCGCGATCGTCAGCGCCCTCCTTGCCGCAGCCGACGCGGAGACCGGGTTCCGTCGCCACAACCTGCTGACCCAGGCCGCGACCGAAGCCCGGGACCGAGGTCTTTCCGAGCTGAGGATGCGTGCCGAGATGGCTTTGCAACAGACCGACCCGGACTCCCTGGGATGGACCCGCATCGGTGGCCCCATCATGTTTCCGCAAGGGCTGTTCAACTGGGCGCGAGCGCATATCGACGCCGCAGCAGACTTGCAGGACGCGCTGTGGCGAACTGCGGTAGACGTTCATCCGGCGATGCGAGAGCAAGCCGCCGACGCGCGCGCCCGGGAGGGTCTGTGGCGGATCCCGCGCACACGCATCAACACAGCCGGACCCGTCCAGGTCGCCCCGCCCGTCGACGCCGACGACGACCACGTCGTCGAACTGCAGGTCCGCGCGATCGACATCCTCGGATACCTCACCGTCGAGCAGCTCGACCGTATCCACGAGCGCTTCGCACCGGACGAGGCCGAGCTGGTCACCGCCCTGGTCCACGACACCGTCTTGCCGGAGGCCCGCGCTCGGACCCTGTCCTACGCCTTCCGGTACTTCTGGCTGGGAGAACTCGACGCGGCAGCATGCATCGCTCTTCCCCAGGTTGAGCAGATCCTCAGACAGCTCCTGCGTTCCCGAGTCCCGATCGTGTCTGTGGCCAAGGGGCAGACCCCCGGGGCCGTCGACCAGATGGGCGGACTCCTCCGCAGCATGCCGGCCGCCGGGTATCCCCGGGACTGGAGCCGCGCCCTGGAGCTCCTTCTCGTCGACCCTGACCGAGGCATGAACCTGCGCAACAAGGTCTGCCACGGTCTGATCGACACGCTGCCCAAGCACCGCGTCGCGCTCATCCTCCAGGCCGCGCTGTACCTGCTCAGCCACGCTCACGGACATCGCATCCCCGCCCCGCCCGCTCCCTGAGATGTCCCGCCACACGGCGCTCAACAGAGGCAGTGGGAGGACGGCGGCTTTGCCCAGCGTCCGAGCGCTCTTGGAAATTCGTCCGCGCTGACTGTCACACCGCGCGCCGTCCGCACACCTGTAGCAGGTGACAGCGGATCTCACAGCGGGAGTAGCACGTGACCCTCACCCACACTCTCACCCCGTACACGCCCCGGCAGCAGCAGAGCCTTCGCACGACCGAGACGGCCGTCTCCCCGGTCGCCCTGCGCCAGATGGCCACGGGCGAATCCGAAGAGATGGCCCGAGCCGAGCTCACGGACTTCGAGCACCTCATCTCGACACCCGCGCCCGAACAGGTACGCGGAGAGGCACGGATCTTTCACGCGCTGATCGCCGCCTACGGTCGTCACCGCACCACCCTCACCGGCGGCCCTTTCGGCATCCGCAGCCTCACGCCCCGCCTCGACGAACTGGTGGTGCGGATTGCGTCCGCCCAGCTGGACCGGTGGATCGACGCCCTCGCCTACCGGGAGGGGGGAACAGGCGTCGCTGGCCTGCGTTGGGCCGGCCGCCGAGACGGGATCGTCCTGACACTGCCCGGGATGAGGATGGTCCTCGCCGACATCAGCGAGACCGACTGGCGTGCCGCGCTAGGCCGGCGGTCCGCCGACCAGAGCAGCCTGATGCCGTACTGGATCCCTCAGCTCCTCCGTGAACCCGAGTACGCAGCCACCCAGGACGCCGAACTCGCGGGCATCGCCGATCACCTGTGCGCCACCCTGCGCCGGATCCGGCTCCTCGACGCCCTCACCCGAATCAGCGGTCACGTCCACCTGTTCACCACCCGCCACCACGGCAACCTCCACCTGTTCGAGGCATGCGAGGCCACCCCCACCGTCCTGCCGCTGTGGACCTCCCGGTCCGTCCCCCTGGCCCTGTGGCCCGCCGGACCGATTCCCGCCCCGGGTCCTGCGGACCCGCGCACAGCTGTCCTCGACCTCCTCACCGAGATCGAACCCGCCCGCGCGCCCTCCGGCACTGCTGAGCACCCCGCCGCCCGCGCCCTCTGCCACATCGCTGGCCTCAACGCGGCCCCTGTCGTGGTCCAGGCCGCCGAGCACGTTCTCGACGTCGCTACCCGCGTCCTCGCCGACCCTGCCCACGCCGGCGTGTACGCCGCTGGCGGCTGGGCGGGCAGCTGCCGCACGTACCCCGAAGGCACGGTCCACGGAAGCGACCCCTGCCTTCCGCCTGGCGCCGAGATCGTCGCAGACCTCCCCGAGGAAGCCCTTCAGCGCCTCGGCCGGCACTTCTGCAGCCGACCCTCGGACACCTCCCGATCCGACTTCATCAGCGCCGGCCAGGAAGAACTCATCCACCTGCTTGACTGGGCGCTTGCCGCCGCGACCCGCCCCGCCAATCCGGACTGGACCCGCGACAGCGCCGACGGCACGCTTCAGCACACGCAGCCACTGCCCGACCGCGACGGAGTCCTGACTCTGACCGCGACCACTACCGGCGTCTACCGCGTCAGCCTGGACGCACTGGGGCTGAGCGACCTCGTCCACGAGGACGACACAGTGGAGTGGGAGCGCGAGGCCGCGCCCTCGCAGGCCGCCGCCGTCCTGCTGGCCGAACACGCCGCGATCGAAGCTGCGGTCTGCCTGCCCTTCCAGCGCGAACACCGCAAGCAGCGCCTCCTGCTGCCCGCCGCGGTGTCGGCCGAGCCGACCATCCGGTCCGTCATCGCCGGGGCCGACTACGTTCTGGGGTTCTTCACCCTCGCCAGCGTCCTCGGCCGCCTCCACGACCGCGTGGGCGCAACCCAGGGAGCAGCCGACGGGCACTGGCGAGGAGATACCCGCTCCGACAGGCCCGACTGCCCGGCCACCCTCACTGCGCTCGTCAGCGACTGGTTCGCACTGCCCTCACCCCGCCACGACGAAGCCGCCAACACCACCTCGGTCGACAACCCCGTCTACCTCCGTCACCTCGCTGCCCACCGCGCCGCGCTCGACCCGTTCGTCACCCGCTACCTCGCTGCCGCCGACAGCCTCCCCGGCGAGCGCACCTTCGAAGAGCGTCACCTCGCCGGCTTCGCCGCCCTGCGCACCACCGATCTGTCCGCCCTGGCCGTTACCGAGATCAGGCCCGTCGGCGAACGGCTCCTCCGCCTGGTCAGGTCTCTCCCGCAGGACCCCACCCAGCTGACTGCCTGGTACGAACAGCACCTCGACCAAGCCTGGACCCCACCGACCCACGGGAAAAGGAGAAACGCACGATGAGCGATCAAATGCCAGACCCGGCAACCTTTCTCGGACCTACCGGGACGGGGAAGCCTCCTTTGCCGGTCGACGCCGACGCCGGCCAGATCGCGACCGTGCTGAGGCGCGCCCTGCACACCGTCCAATGCCGTGAACTCGGCTCGGAGGCCGCCCAGCAGCAGTTCGGACCATTCGCGGACACCGCAGACAGCCGTGTCACCGTGCTCATCGACGAGGACGAGCTCCGGATCCGCCATCCGGGTCACAGCGAGGTCCACCAGCTGGCGCGCGCGGTCCGGGAACGAGGACCGGCTGTGAACGTCGTGCTGGTGCAGCCCAAGCCGACCATGGCGGTCATGGATGAGATGGCCCACGTGGTCAGGTCGCCGAGTCGGCCTCCGGAGAGGCGCCGGCCGGGCGGCCCAGGCAGGGGGCACGAGCTGGATCGGCTGCTACGAACGGTCCGGTGGTGTCCGAAGGGTGCTCGTGAGGCGACGGACGAGCGGTGACGGCTCGGACCCGCATGGGGTGGTCGACGCGTTCGCAGAGGCGGACATGCGTACGCGCGCCGTGCGAGGAGCGGCGAGTTGCTACGGATTGGGGCAGACACGACCTGGGGGGATACGCCCCTGGGGGATTCTCCTCGGGCCGCCGTTCGGAAACTGGATACGCTTTCGCAGCCGGCCTGTGCGCCGGCCTTCAACCGGGCATGGCCCGTGACGAACCAGGGGGACCAGATGACCACCGAGATTGCACGCACAGCAGGACCCGGACCCGTAGGCGTCCCCGGCAAGCCCGTCGTCTACTTCAGCGACGAAGCCTCCGCCGTGATGAGGCCCCTGCCCGGCCCAGCCCGGCGCCTGCAGTCGCCCTTGGAGACCCTGACTTGGCAGGAGCCTCCAGTTCTGGAAGGCGGGGACGACGAACCGCAGTAACCGAACTGGGTGGGACAGGGGCTGAGAACGAGCCGCGCCGGTCCGCATGTGTACTGGGCCGAGGCTGGCGGGACGTCAGTCGGACAGTGCGCCGGTGATGGTGGGCATCCCCTGGACCGTAGTGACCGAGGCGGTAGGGGCGAGGACCTTGAAGGCATGCTTCCACCCCCGCTCCACGAGGCTGAGAAGTTCTCCCGTGGGCAGCTTCAGCGACAGGCGGTTGTGGCTGGTGTAGCCGAGCTGCCCGTAGAACGTCGTGAGGCTTCGGTCGTGGCGCAGCGTCAGGGCTGTGTATTCGGCGTCCCGGAACGTCTGCTCGGCGTGCTGAAGGAGTGCGCGGGCGATTCCCTGATTTCGGTAGGCGGGGACCACGGCGAGACCGTGGACGGTGGAGATGCGCTCGATGATCCTGCGCCGCATGATCTTGGGCGAGCGGTTCGGGTCGGACATCCATTTGGCGGGGCCGCACGTGATGGCTCCGACGGGAACGCCCTCGCTGTTCTCGGCGATCAGGAAGTGGTTCCTGCGGTGCGAGAGCGGGCCGTCGTCGCTGTCGGTGAGGGCGTGCCGCATGGGGTCCAGGGCACCGGGCAGATCCTCGGCCCGCAACTGGAGGTCGACGAGCGCAATCAGCTCGACGAGGGTGTCGCCGTCCTCTTGAGTGGCGGTACGGATGCGGATGTCGGTGCCGGTGAGGGCCATGAGGGTGGGCATGGTCGAGTCCTTGGTGCTGACAGCCGCACTGGGCGTGGCACGGCTGGAGGGGATGGGATGCGGGCAGAAGGGGGTCAGCCGAGGGGGGTGCTCCAGCCGAAGAAGAGCCAGCTCGGCTCCGGCCCGTCCGTTTCGAGCAGCAGCGCTCCGGCGCTGCCGGAACGGACGCACGGGGCGTCGTCCTCGATCAGGCGGTCGGCCAGCCAGTCGGCGTCGTCCTCGTCGAGGGGGGCGCCGTACGGGACGGGCGATGGAAGGGAGGCGTTGAAGTAGCCCGCCATGACGGGGCCCAGTGCGGAGCGGTTGCGCACGACGGTGACGCGGTCAACCTTCGTCAGGTCCGCGCGTCGCGAGAACGGGTCGACCGGAAGTTTCCGGTCCTCGGCGGCATGGTTCGCGAAGGCGCTCTCGGCGCTGGGGCCGCTGGCGGTGAAGCGGAAGACCATGGGTTCCAGGTGCATGACGATCCTCGCAAGAGCGGGCGCCGTGTAACTGTCGGCGCACAGATGGGAATCCCGGCGTGACGCGGGTGAAGTGAGGGGGAGCCGGTATCCGGCGACATGACCAAACTACATACTGAAATCAAAATAAGCAACACGCTTGAGTGGGGTCCTCGTGTGTACGGCGCGGACCCGACGCCTGCGCAGGTCACAATGGAGGCGGTCTCGACGGCGTCCGGTTACTGGGGGAGTGTCTTTGTCCATCGACCGTCTGCAGCCCATCAGCCCTGCAGCGCTGGCCACTCGAAACCCGCACCCCGAGATCCCGGCCTCCCGCGCCGAGACCGCCGAGGGCCCGACCTTGTCCCTGATGAACGCGGAGACCTTCCGCAGCACGCTGCAACGCGCTGTCGCCCAACGCGCTCCCGCGGCGGCGATCGCCGCCGAAGCCGTGCACCGCATCGCCCGGGGGCACCTCGACGTCGCCGCCCTGCGGACGGTGCTCCTCGATACGGCCGAAGCACAGGACTGGGCGCCCGTCCGGCAAGCCGCCATCCTCGCCGTCGCTGCCAGCCCGGCCCTGGCGCCGAGCATCATCTCCATGCACGCCCAGATGCTGAGAACGCCCGCCGCGACCGTCCGCGAGGGGCAGGGGGACGACGGCCTGCCGTTCTTCGTGGCGCAGGCCACCTTCGCTCCCACCGGCCGCGACGTCACCGGCAGCGTTCAGCAGGCCCGCACCCGCAAGGCAGCCAGGCAACAGGCTATGGCCGCCCTCATCGCTGCACTCGCCGGCCTGCCTGACCCACTGGCCGATCGTGCGGTGCAGAACTGGAGCTGGGATACACCCGCCGTCCCGCTCCGAGCCGCTCCGGCCGGGGACTCCAACGCCGTCTCGGTCCTCAACGAGTTTCACCAGGCGGGCCACATCACCCGGCCCGACTACCGGCCCCCGACCCCGTCTCCTACCGGCTTCGCGGCCACGGTCACCGCCGTACACCGCGGCCAGCAGCTCATCGGCGAAGGCACCGGATCCAGCAAACGGCAGGCCCGTGCCGAAGCTGCCGACCGCCTCCTCAAAGCCCTGGAGAAGGCCCTCGGCGCCGACGAACCCCAGCCGCAGCCGGCACCCGAGCCGACGGCCACACCCCTGCCGCCCGCAGCACCCGCGCCGCCCGCCCTCAACCAGGAGACACCACCCGCCCTGACCGCGGGTCCAGGTGACCTGTTCGCCGCGCATCGCGCGATCGAGCAGGCCCTCGCGGGCGGCGCCGCCCTGACCCTGCTGCCTTCCCGCCACCCCGCCCGGGCCTCATGGATGCTGTTCCAGCCCGACGGCACACACCTGCAGCTGCTCGACAGCATGCCGGCGCCGCTCCAGCCGGTCACCCGCGACCTCGTCCTCGCCGGGACCGGCGGCATCATGCCCCGCCGCGCCACCGTGACCGGCGTCGCTGTCCCGGTCGGTCTCGCCCTGACGGCTCTGCTCACTCCCCGGGAAGGCGAACACGCCTCCGTCACCGGCTGGCGCCCCTGCCTCCGACTGGCCGTGGCGTGCGTGGCGCAGCAACGCGTCTACCCCGCCCTGACCGCCGACGGCCAGGGCTGCTGGCGCATCGGGCCGATCACCGAACCGCTGCGCACCGCCGTCACCGCGGCCGCCGCCCTGATGGCCCCCGAAGGGCACTGCCTCCTCGCCGGCACCAACCCCATCCGCGTTCCGTCCCCCGAGCACGCGGCGTGGCCCCTGCTCGACGCGGTCGCCGATACCCTCCTGCGCACCCCCGCCGCCGCCACGCTGCTGGGCTCCGGCCCGCACACCGGGCCAGCCGGCCAGGACGCCGATCCGACGCCGGAATTGTGGAGGTGGGCGGACGCGATCGAGGACGGCGTCGACCCCCACCCCTCTCCGCGCCTGGTACTGCGCATCAAGGACCCCGAGGCAAACGGTCCGGTCCCAACCGCTCTCGCCGTCCTCCACCTGGCCGCCGGTGGCCAGGACGAGACCGTCGCGGCGATCACCGTCTGGGACGGACAGCGCACCCACGCCGACCTCACCCCCGCGGTACTGCCCGGCGTGCGCCGCACGCTGCGCCGCGCCGCCCGCCACTTCCCGCCCCTGGCCCAACTCGCCGCCCAGGAACGCCCCCACCGCCTCTCCCTGACCGCCGAGGACCTGGCCCATCTCCACGACCACGCCACCGCCCCGCTCGGAGAGGCCGGCATCACCGTGCAGTGGCCCCCCACCCTCCTCGGGGCCCTCACCGCCACCGCCGTTCTCGGCACCCACGACCCCTACGACGAGAACGAGGGCACGACGGGCAGCGGCTACCTGGCCCTGAACCGGCTGGTGGACTGCCGCTGGCACATCAACCTCGACGGCGAACCGTTGACCGAACAGGAGATGACCGCGCTCGCCGACGCCGCCTGGCCGCTGATCCGGCTGCGCGGACGCTGGCTCCTCGTCGACGACGTCACCGCCGGTCGAGCCCGAGCCCGCAACCTCGCGCCCCTGCCATCCCTCGACGCGCTGACCGCCGCCCTGTCCGGCACCCTCACCCTCGACGGCGAAGCGCTCGAAGCCCGACCCGCCGGCGCGCTGGCCACCCTCATCGACGCGCTGCGCCAAGCCCCTGACGACTCCCGGCCCACCCCGCCACCGATCGCTCTGAAGGCGACGCTGCGCCACTACCAGCAACGCGCCCTGGGCTGGCTGGCGAACATGGTCGACCTGGGCTTCGGCTGCTTGCTCGCCGACGACATGGGGCTCGGCAAGACCCTGACGACCATCGCCCTGCACCTGAACCGCGCCGAGACCACCACCGGCCCGACGCTGGTGGTCTGCCCGGCCTCCCTCATCACGAACTGGGAACGCGAGATCGCCCGCTTCGCGCCCTCCACCACGGTGGTGCGCTACCACGGCGCCGGCCGGACCCTCGACCCGGACGCCCTCGAACCCAACACGGTCGTCATCACCACCTACGGCACCGCGCGCCGCGACACCGCCGCCCTCGCCACCGCCGAGTGGGGCCTGGTCGTCGCGGATGAGGCCCAGCACATCAAGAACCCCACCTCCGCCACGGCCAAAGCGCTGCGCGCCCTGCCGGCCCGCAGCCGGATCGCGGTCACCGGCACCCCGGTGGAGAACAACATCACCGAGCTGTGGGCCATCCTCGACTGGACCAACCCCTCCCTCTTCGGCACCCGCAAGGCATTCCGCACCCGCTACGGCGCCGTCGAGAAGGACTCCACCTCACCCGCCGCAGCCCAACTCGCTCGACTCATCAGCCCGTTCATGCTGCGCCGACGCAAGTCGGATCCCGGCATCGCGCCCGAACTGCCGGGCAAAGTCCACCACCACCGCATCGTCGCCCTCACCGACGAGCAGACCGGCATGTACGAGGCGACTGTCCGCGACACCATGGACGAGATCGCCACCAGCACCGGGATCCATCGCCGCGGCCTGGTCCTCAAACTGCTCCAGGCGTTGCGCCAGATCTGCAACACCCCAAGCCTCTACCTCAAGGAGCCGCTGGAGGACATCGACCCGGCGGACCTCGCCCGCCGCTCGGGCAAGCTGGCAGCCCTGGACGACCTCATGCCCACCCTGGCCGAGCGCGGCGAAGCGTCTCTCATCTTCACGGGTTACGTGCAGATGGGCCGCATCCTTGAGCAGCACCTCCGTGCCCGCGGCCGCTCCGTCCGTTTCCTTCACGGCGGGACACCCCAGTCCCGCCGCCAGGACCTCGTCGACGCCTTCCAGAACGACCCCGACCCCGCCCCGGTGTTCATCCTGTCGGTCAAGGCGGCCGGCACCGGACTCACCCTCACCCGGGCCGAGCACGTCGTCCACTACGACCGGCCCTGGAACCCCGCCGTCGAGGACCAGGCGACCGACCGCGCCCACCGCATCGGCCAGCACCGCACCGTGCAGGTCCACCACCTGATCACCGAAGGCACCGTGGAAGACCACATCAACGAACTCCTCGCCCGCAAACGGGCCCTGACCGAGGCGGTCCTCACCTCCGGCGAGAGCGCCCTCGCCGATCTCGACGACACCGAACTCAACGCGCTCGTCGCCCTTGCGAGGGTTCGATGACCGGCTCCGGCAACATCCGCAACATGGCCCCCCTCGTCGCCGCCTGGAAGCAGGCCTTCCACCTGGCGACCAACGGATCCGTCTCCTACGGCAAGGGCCTCAACCTCCACCGCAACGGCGCCATCGCCCAGATCCATGCGCAACCCGGCCGCCTGACGGCTGCCGTCACCGCGAAGAAGGCCACCCACCAAGCCGCCCTGCTCCTGCCCGAACTGACTGAAACGCAGTGGGACACCCTCGCCGGCCGTCTCGCCGGCAACACCCAAGCTGTCGCCGACCTTCTCGCCAACCGGGTTCCCGCCGCCATCGCCGACCCGGGCCACGCCCGTGGCATCGCCATCGTGCCCGGGGCCGAAGAGATCGCCTTCTCCTGCTCCTGCCCCACCGGCCGCACCGGCCGCGTGTGTGACCACAGCGCCGCCCTCGGCCACGCCGTCACCGAACGGCTCGCCGTCACGGCCTCAGTCCTGCTCGGCGCCCGCGGCATGTCCGCCCGCGCCCTCGCCGGCCTCGTACGCGACCTCGTGGCTGACACCGACCCCGGCACCCTCCCGGCGGACGCTGACGGAACCGTCCGCGCCGACCAGCTCTACTCCCTGGCGGCTCACCGGGCCCCGCACCCCACGCCCGAACTCGACCTCGACCCCGTCGTCCCGGTCACCACCACCCTCGACGACCCGCCCGTTCCCGGCCCCCGCGCGCAGGACCTGGCCTGGATGACCCAGGACGCGGCCGACCGCGCCCGCGCCCTCCTGTCCGCGGTCTCAGACCAACCCCACGACGACCTTGCCGACACCGTACGGATCATTGCCACCCCCCACGGTGTCGACCGGCTCCCGGCCGCCGCCGACGCCACCGGTCTCACCGAAGCCGCGCTGCGCGCCATGATGATCGGCTACCGCCACGGCGGCCCGGCCGGCGCCCATGCCACCCTCGCCGCGGCCACAGTCCCGCCGAGCACGCTGGAACAGGCCGCAGAGGCCCTCCGCACCTCCCGCACCGTCACCCTCGGCGTCATCGACATCGCCGACGGATCGCTCACCGACTCGACCGCCGGCGTCCAGATCCGGCCCGGTCTCGATGGTCGGTGGTACCCCTTCACGCTCTGGCGAGCGGATGAGTGGCGCCCCGCCCCCGGAGCCTGCGACGATCCCGCCGAAGCCTTCCGTGCCGCGCGGCGCGCCCGCGCCGCACGACCACTCAGGTGATAGCCCGACCCCCAGCCGACCAGGTCACCCACTCCGAAAGGTCCACCGCATGCTCTTGGACTCGCAGACCGGTGTAGGCGTCTACCAGTTCATCGTCGACCGGCTCGAGGGCCGGCGCCGCGAGGAGTACCCCGACGGCCGTGAGGCGTACGAGGACGACTGGACAGCCGCCCACGATCTGGAGAAGTCCTACGCCGAGGCCGTGCACGCCCAGGACCCCGACACAGCCGAGCACCTTCTCCAGGAGCTCATGAACATGGCCGCTCCGTGGCGAAACCATCCGCACCACCCGGACAACGACACCGAGGGCGGGCACCAGCCCGACGACACCGTGCCGGGCAGCCGGCCATGAGGCGGCAGTGGGTCCTTCCGTGCGGCATGATCGCCGTCATGGTGGTGCTCACGCCCACCGTACGCGACACCCGCAGCGCGCCATGGACCATGGGATGGGTCGCCATCCTCCTCGGCGCCCTTGCCGTGCAGATGCTGCTCGTGCTGGTGGACCATCTCGCCCCCGATGCAGAGCGCCCCGAGCACGACGACGTCCCGGAAGCCTGAACGTCCTGCCCGGCC
Organism: Streptomyces sp. NPDC090994; assembly: GCF_044768905.1. Classification (NCBI taxonomy): domain Bacteria; kingdom Bacillati; phylum Actinomycetota; class Actinomycetes; order Kitasatosporales; family Streptomycetaceae; genus Streptomyces; species Streptomyces sp. NPDC090994. The sequence goes on along the minus strand of NZ_JBIVWS010000014.1, from coordinate 22,933 downwards.
GCTCGTGGCCAGGCTGTCGGTGCCGGGCATTACAGTCCGCATGTGCGTGACATGACAGCTGTGAGTGCGGAGGCCGCCTGGCTGCTCCTGGTCGGTCTGGCGGTGGTCGGTGCGATGGTGACCCTCGCTGACGGCCGCCTACGTTGGTATCCGAGGGGTCTGCTGCAGTGGTGCATGGTCATCGCTCTGGCGCAGGGGCCGTATGGAATTCTCCTGGCCAGTGGGGCGATCCCCCAGGCCGAGACTCCGGCCGTCCGCATCGTGATGCTGCCGACGTGGATCGCTGGCGTCGGATTCGCGCTCTGGAAGGGCAGACGAGCCGTGCTCGGCCGATGGGCGGATCAAGAGCTCGTCCGAATCCTGGGCAACCTCAACGTGCTGACCCGGATCACCGCGCTGCACCGCCGAGCCGAGGGCGCGGATGTCAGGCAGCTCCCTTTGCAGGAGGCCCGGACCGCCTTGGGCCGTCGCCGCGGCCGTGTGGCTTTGCTGTCCTTCGAAAAGGTGCTTGAACAGATGGAGACGGAGCACCGATCCACCGAGGAGTGGTCCGAGCTCCGCTCCCGGATCCGCGCGCTGGTCACGAACTTCGTCGGCAGACCACAGACTGACGTGGCGCCCCCTGGCGCGTGACCGATCTTGCGTGATACGTCGATCGCAGGAACTCCGGTCCATGACCAAACGCGTGATCAGCTCGTCCAGGTCTTGATCTGAGCGGCGACCTCACGCACCGGGAGCCCGTCCCGGGCGGCGCGGGCCAAGGGAATCACGGTGTCCAGTCCAGGGCTGACCGGGAGGCCGCATGCCGACAGGTAGGCCGCCGTCACCGTGGCCGCGAACAAGAGGTTGCGCACCTCAAGGCTGGGGTTCCTCGCCAGTTCACACAGCAGCGCGGCGGCTTTGTGATGGGGCTCGGGATAGACCTCGCGGTCCAGGACCTCCGCGCGATGACGTGCTTCGGCTGCTACTGGCACGCCGTAGTCGACGACCTGGGGGTCCCCCGGGATCTGCTGCGCTACTGCCAAGATCCAGGCGAGATCGACACGGAGATTCACGCGGCGTCCCTCGGCGCGCGCTCGGCCAGCCCTTCCGTAAGGCCGGGATACCGGTCTTCACCGACCTCCGCCTCGAACGCGTCCGCGTACTGGGCCAGGAACGTCGCGGCGCCGGCCATGAAGGCGGCACGCGCCTGATTCACATCGGCCTCGATCAAGTCAGCCACGTACCCCTGCAGGGTCAGACCACGGCGCTTCGCCCGGTCCTCGGCTGCCGCCTTGACGGCGTCGTCCAGTCGGATATTCGTCTGCTTTGCCATACCCACCACCATAGCTAGCCACTGATACCGTCGGCTAGCAGCCAGGGCCCGCAGGTTCTCGCTACCCACCCGCGAGCGAAGATCGTCTATCGGGCGACCTGGTCGACCACCGGACGCTGGGAAAACCGCCCACCCGCAAGGTCGCCCTGGAATGATGAATCACCACATCGCACCAGATCGCCAAGGGGACGAATGGGCCTGCACATTTCGCGGATCGAGATACGCAACTTCCGCAACTTCCGGCACCTCGTCATCGACGACTTCCCCGCCCACGCCGTGATCGTCGGCGAGAACGGCGTCGGCAAGTCGAACCTGCTGGAAGCGATCCGCCTGGTCCTCGACCCGTCCATCTCCGACGCACGGCGCATGCTGCGCGAGGAAGACATCTGGGAAGGACACCTCACAGGCCTGGCTGGCGGAGCCGAGGTGACCATCGTGGTCGAGCTACGAGGCTTCGACGACGACGCCGACGCCAAGAGCATTCTGTCCAGCGCCGCGGTCGGCTTCGACCCCTACGTAGCCCGGCTGACCTACCGCTTCGCCCCGCGGACGGAGGTGGCAACGGCCGATGGCTCCCGTGTGCAGCCAACCGGTCGGCCGCTGACCGCGAAGGACTATGACGTCATCGTCTTCGCCGGCGACCGCGAGACCAACGACGTGCGCGCCATCCGCCGCGAAGTTGCCCTGCGCGTCCTGCCGGCCCTGCGAGACGCCGAGGCAGACCTGCACAACTGGCGCCGCAGCCCTATGAGGGACCTCCTCGAACGACTCCCCCTTGACCCGGTGAACCTGGAAGCCACCGCCTCGGCAATGGCCACGGCAATCGACCAGCTCACCAAGGACGACAACGTCGCCAAGCTGGAGGGGCACCTGACGGACCGGCTGGGAGCGATGTTCGGGCCGCGCCTGGCGGTCCAGCCCACCCTGGGGTTCGCCTCCTCCAAGCCGGACGAACTGATCCGCGCCGTACGCCTGTTTTTCGACACGGCGCGCCGCAGGAGCATCTCGGACACCAGCCTGGGCAGCGCCAACGTCATCTACCTCGGCCTGCTGCTCGAAGCCCTCAGCCAGCAGCGAGACGACGAGGAATTCATCGCCACCCTCGTCGCCGTAGAGGAACCCGAAGCCCACCTCCACGTCACCCTCCAGCGGCATCTCTTCGGGTACCTGCTGCGCAGCGGACCGTCGCTCGTCCTCACCACCCACAGTCCGCACATCGCCGCCGTCGCCCCGGTCCGCTCCTTCATCGTGCTGCGCGCAACGGAGAACGGCACTACCGGTGCCACAACGTCCGCCCTCCCCGTCAGCAGCGAGCAGGCCGCGGACCTGGAGCGCTACCTCGACGTCAGCCGCGCCGAGGTCCTCTTCGCCTCCGCCGTCGTACTGGTCGAAGGACTGGCCGAGCTGTACATCCTCCCCGCCCTGGCTGAAGCCGCCGGCTTCGACCTCGACGCCTACGGCACCGTGGTGGCCAGCGTCCACGGCACCGACTTCAAGCCCTACCGGGCGCTCCTCGGTCCGAAGGGCCTCGACACCCCCCACGTAGTCATCACCGACGGAGACGCCGCCCGCGACAAGCGCGGCCGACGGGAAGCCGGCCTCAAGAGAGGCGCCAACCTCCACCCCGAGGACGCCCGCGGCAAGGCGCTCCGGGACGAGATTGCCCGCCTGCCGGAAACCGGCGCGGCCGACTATCAAACGACCCGCGATCCCCTCGCCTCAGAACTCCAGAACCACGGCGTCTACGTCGGCGCCCAGACCCTGGAGACCGACCTGTGCTCCATGTTCGGCGAGGAGATCATCCAGGCCTTCAAGGAGCTGAACGGCAACGCCACCGCGATCGACGACGTGAGCCGCGGGGTCGCCAACGAGCTGAACACGACGATCGACCCCGAGCTGCGGAAGAAGATGCTCAAGCGCATCGGCGATCTCGGCAAGGGCCGCTTCGCCCAGCGCCTCGCCGCGCACATCGCCCAGGTCGACCTGGACGCCCGGATCCGGTCCGAAGCCAACATCACCGACGACCTTGTCCCCCTGGACGAGCACGCCCTGCGCCGCCTGGGCACGGCTTCCTACCTCTTCCTGGCCATGGAACGCATCAGCCGCGCGGCCCGCGGAACCTCGCTGCTCACCGGCCACACGGCGCTACAGGTCAACGGACAGGGCAGCGATGCAGGTCAGTGACACCCTGCTCGCAGAACTCGACAGTCTGCACCCCAGGCAGCGGGCCGCCGTTCTACACGACGGCAACGTCGTACTGCGGGCCGGGCCCGGAAGCGGGAAGACGCGCACCCTCGTCGCCCGGATCGCCTACGTGCTCCAGACACAGATCTCGGCCTTCCGCGGCGTGGCCTGCATCACCTACACCAACGCGGCGGCCGAGGAGATCCGCCGCCGCGTCCTGCGCAGCGGCGTACGCGCCGAAGGGCGGATCACCTGCTCCACCGTGCACGCCTTCTGCCTGAACGAGATCCTCCGCGCCTTCGCACACCTGACCGGGCAGTCGGCACCTCAAGCAGGCCAGGTCCTCAACAAGGCGGCCACCGAAGCGCTCTTGCAACGCTGCTTCGACCAGGCCGGCATCGGCGAGATCCTCGCCCAGCACCGCATGCCCCAGAGCACCCGGATCCGCCGGGCCCTGGCCTGCAACGAGGACCTGGACAGCTTCGACCCGCGGGAAGTCCAGGCAGCACGCCTCTACGAGGAACAGCTCATCCTCCGAGGCGAGATCGACTTCGAGGCCATGGTCACCCGGGCCGTGCACCTCGTCAGGGAACACGCACATGTCCGCGACCTGCTGCGCTCCCGCTTCCCCCACCTCGTCATCGACGAGTACCAGGACCTCGGCGGAGTCCTCCACGAACTTGTCCTCGCCCTGCGCGACCTGGCCGGCATCACCGTCTTCGCCGTCGGGGACACCGACCAGTCCGTCTACGGATTCACCGGAGCCGACGCCAAGTACCTGACCGAACTGGCAAGCCGAGCGGACTTCCGCGATCTCGAACTCGAGGTCAACTACCGCAGCGGCCAGGACATCATCACCGCCGCCGAAGCCGCCCTCGGCCTTTCCCGAGGCCGCCTCGCCCGCGAAGGCGCACCCCCAGGCGACGTCAACCTCGAACAGGTCGAGGGAGGGCTCGCGGACCATGCCCGAGTGACCTGCGACCTGGTCGAGCAGGCGCAGAACAAGGGCATCAGCCCCGAGCGGATCGCCATCCTCTACCCCGCTCGCGGTCGCCTGCTCGACGAAGTCCGCAGCGAGCTCACCCGACGCGAGCTGGACTTCCGGCACGAAGGTGACGACAAGCTCCCCGACGGCAGCCTCTCCCGCTTCGTCCAGCGGTGCGCCAGCCGCGCCGTCACCAACTACCAGATCCACACCGCATCCGGCGCCGATCGCGCCGACATGCTGCGCCGTACCCAGGCGCCATCACTTGCCTCCCTGGCCCGCGCCTTCACCACGCTGCGCACCGAGGCCCAGCTCGCCCCGTCCCCCTCGCGGCTCTTCGTTCCCAGGGCTCTGCAACTCTGCCTCGACCCCGAGGCGCTCTACCCAGCCGAAGCCCCTGCCCTCGCTTGGCTGGAGCAGCTGCGCGCAGGCTTGGCTCTCGACGAGATAGCCGCAGGACACCCCGACCAGGACAACACGAGCAGCCTCGACCGCCTGGCCGACCTGTGCAGGTCCAAGGACTTTCTGCTGCAGGACCTCGCGCGCGGCGAGGAAGTCATCGGGAAAGTACTGCTCGCCACCTACCACGCAGCCAAGGGCCGAGAGTTCGACACCGTGATCCTGCCGGGCCTCCTCCAGGGCCTCATTCCGCGTGACGTCCCGAGCGGGAGGCAGTGGCGGAAACCCACGGAGACGGAGCTCGCGGAGCAGAGGCGCACCTTCTACGTCGCCCTCACCCGTGCCGAGTCGACCGTAACCATGATCGTCGGTCCCGGGTACGAGACCAGGAACGGATACTGGATGTCCTTTGGGCCCTCAGCCTTTGTGATTGAGATGGCGCAGCGGCTCTTCCCCGACGAACAGACCTGACCAGGCGGCCGTCCCCAGCCCAGTCCGACGCTCCGGCCTCCGACTACGGTGATCACCATGACACTGGGGGAGATGCTGCAACGCCACGCCGGGCAGGCGGTGGTGGCGACGGCGATCATCAGCGAGGCCGTCATGACACAGCTGCGCGGACCGGCGGCCGGCATCGCCGTCGGTGTGGCGGCGGCGGCCGGCGGAGTGTGGTTGGTGCAGGGCCGCGCCCGGCAGAAGTCGGCGATCGCCATGGGGCCGTCGGCCCAGGCGTTGACCTGGCAGGTCCACGCAGGCCGCAAGCCCGACCCGTCCGACAGCGACACGTACCGCCACATCGCCACCAGGATGCGGCAGACCACCGAGCACGTACGCCGCACCACCGCCGAGCGCGGACTGAAGAAGATCACCCTGGCCACCTCCAGCGAGACCGACAGCTGGGCCGACGCCCGCTCCACCGGCCACGGCCGCCGAGGCCACGTGTGGCTCGGCATGCGGTGGCTCCACCCCCGGCACACCAACCACCTCCCCGCGGTACTGGAGCACGAACTCGCCCACCTCCAGCGCCGCGACACCGGCAAGCGCATCGCCGCCGAGTCCGCCGCCGTCGCGGTGGTCGGCCTGGCCGCGGGCCTGCTGTCCCTGCCCGCCCTCGCCCTGACCGCAGCCGCCGCCTGGGCGCTGAACACCATGTTCTTCTGGTGGGGCGAACTGGCCTGCGACCTTGCGGCCGCCCGTGTCTGCGGCCGGATCGCCGTTGCCGACATGTGGCGCGAGGACCTCGAACGTGAACGCGCCCGCGCCGTATTGCCCCGGATCTGGGTGACGGTGAGGGGCCTGCGCACGCACCCGCCACTGTGCCTGCGGATCCTGTGCGCCGAACATGTCCCGTTGCCGGACGCACACGGGCAGGCCGTGCACCCACTGCACACGCCGGTCGCCAGCTGATCCGACTTCCCCGTCCACAGCGTCCCGGCCAGACCGGCCACGAGCCTGTGCACCGCCCCGACGCGTGATGGGATTCCCCGATATGTGCGATAAGCGGGGGGTCAGCGCGGTATTTTGGCGGACAGTCCCCCTGGACGCCGCGTCCCCCCGTGCGCTGCGTCCGGGGGTGTACTCCGCCGGGTCCGGCGTGATCAGCGGCCCCGCACCTCCGCCGCGGTAACTCGCTCTCGCGCCCGTCTGCCGCGACCGGCTCTCTCTCCGTTTACCGGGAGGTCACCGGCTCGCAGAGCCGGGATCCGGTACACCGGCGTGGTGGGCGCGAGGGGGAGGTCGGGGCGGACCCGCGCGCGGGGGAAGAACCGGCGCTCACGAGTGAACGTGAGGCCCTCGACGGCGCCGTCCTTGTAGACCGGCCCGACGAGCCGCCCCTCGGTGTCGCGAATCCCGATCCGTACTCCGGGCTTCCAGTGCGCCCGCCGCCACGTGCCGACGACGAGCGGTCCCCGCGAGCCGGCTGGCGTCGTGCGTTGCTCGGGCGGTCCCTCGGGCGGAGGGGTGAAGTCCAGGACACGGACCCCATGGAAGCCGCCGGCCTGCCCGGCCTCGCTCGTGGCGATCCTGCCCAGGGTGCTGCGCGACGTGGGGCGCGGCCCGGGTTCGGGGAGAACGGGCGGCGGCGTCCACCGGGCGAATGCCAACTGCGCGGCGTACCCGTACAGCACGCGGCCGCCGCCGTGGTCGCCGTACGCGGTCGGCTGCAGCACCTGGCACCGCTTCCCCGTCGCGTCGAGTGAGGAGATGAGCAGGAACCCTGACGTCGTGTCGAGTCGGCCATCGGGCTGGGAGGCGAGCAGGCCGCCGAGGATGACCGGCTCCGGTCCCACGCACACGCCGGCCTCGACGAGCGCGGCGAGCTCGTCGTCATCGGCCTGGGCCGCGCGCAGGGGGACGGGGTCGTGCGTGATGAGCGACCAGGGGGCCGGCAGCCGCAGCGCTTCCCGGGTCGGTTCGTCCAAGGGGGCGGTGGTGACCACGTCCAGGGCGAGCGGGGCGGGAACCATGTGCGCGGCGGCCAGGTAGGCCGCGGTGCCGGTCAGGGCGCGCAGCCACCGCACGGCTCGGTCCTGCTGCACGGTGTAGGTGCTGGTGCGGAAGTCCTGCTCGTCCAGCAGACCGGACCGCAGCGCGCCGACGTCCGCGGGCACCAGGCCGGCCACGTCCGAGGGCAGGGGGCGATGGATCCGGGCGAAGCGCCGCTCGAGCTCCCACTGCTCCCGTTGGGTCGCCAGTGCGGCCGCGGCGACGTCGATGACGACGTCGTCCGGCCCGCACAGCGCGAGGACCGCCTTGGACTCGTGAGGAGCCAGCTCCCAGTTGATGTCGTGCTCGTCCGCGAGTCGCTGTGCTGCTCCGCACTCCGCGACCACCCGCTTCCACAGCACCGCCAACTGCTCGTCCCAGGATCCCGATCTGCCCGGTCCAACGCCGGGACCGAGAAGGAACTCCTTCCAGGCACCCGAGGTCAGGGCGGTGAAGGTCAGGCCGCTGTCACGCGTAGCCGGGGTGGCCGGCTGCCCGAAGGCCGCGTCGAGGAGGTTCCGCACGCTCATGCCCTGGTCAACGACGGCACTCGGTTCGAAGGCACTCCTGTCCGCGCCCTGCGTTGGCCGCCTGTGGTTGGTCACTCCTCGCGTTGCTGCTGGGCCTCTTCGAGGGCACGCAGCGCGGCCTGCCGAGTCTGCTCGATACGGGCAGGATCCCGGGGCGTCTGGTCCTCTTCGGCCCCCGAGCGGCCGTCAGCCGCCGACATCATGACGTCGAGGGCCTTGCGCCGCGCGGCCTCACTCAGCGGCGGCCGCCGGTCGCGCAGCGCCCCGATCGTCATCAGCGTCAGCACGTCGTCGCTCGTGGTGGGCCGCATGCGGCCTTCGAGGAGTTCGTCCAGCCGCCAGCTGTGCGCGATCTCTTCCCACGTCACGTCCGGCGTTGCTTCGTCGCTCATGCGTTTTCCTATCCCAAAAGGAATCAACAACAGCAGTCACCGCTTCCGGCCCGCTGAATTCCCGACCGGCGTGCTCACACGCTGCGCATGACCGCCACGACCTTGCCGAGGATGGACGCGGCGTCGCCGCAGATGGGCTCGAAGGCGTCGTTCTCCGGCATGAGCCACACCGTCGAGCCCTCCCGCTTGAGTCGCTTGACCGTCGCCTCGCCGTCGATCATGGCGGCGACGATCTCGCCGTTCTCGGCGTCCGGCTGCACCCTGACGGCAACGGTGTCGCCGTCCATGATGTGCGCCTTGATCATCGACTCGCCGCTGACCGTGAGCGCGAACACCTGTCCGCTGCCGACCAGTTGCCTCGGCAGCGCGAGCACATCTTCGACGTGCTCGTCGGCGGTGATGGGAACGCCGGCGGCGATGCGGCCGACGAGGGGGGTGTGGACCACCGAGGAGTCGGACACCGCGTCTTCGGGGCCCGCTTCCACGGCGACGTCGCCCTCGGGGCCGGCGGTCGTGGTGGGGACGTAGGCGCGAGGACGCTTCGGGTCCTGTCGCAGGACGCCCTTCTTCACCAGCGCGCCGATCTGATGCGCGACGGACGAGGTGCTGGAGAGCCCGGCGGCCTGGCCCAGCTCCCGCATCGACGGCGGGTATCCGCGGTCCCTGATGCTGGACCGGATTGCGTCGACGATCCGGCGCTGCCGGTCGGTCAGCCCGTCCTCCCGGGTCACGATGCCCGGCGGGCGCCCGACGTACCGAGACGTTGTGGCCTCCATGATGTCCCCCTTCGTGCTCTTACAGGTACGAACCGTAACCCGAGATTCCGGGAAATGGCACAGGTATTCGACTTGTTTTCCCTGGCCAGACGGCCGCGGGGGCCAGCCCTCAGCCCGGAGCGGAGAGCACTGCTGCGTACGGTTACGCCCATGACATTGCCGCTGGAAGACGACTCGAGGCCGCCCTACCTCCAGGCGGCCGAGGTGCTGCGCGCCGGGATCCAGACGGGGGAGTACGCGCCCGGGAGCCGACTGCCGTCGGCGCGGGTCCTTCAGGCGCGCTTCGGAGTCTCCAGCTCGACGGTGCAAAACGCGCTGCGGGTCTTGAAGCAGGAAGGCATCGTCTACTCCGTGCTTGGTCGGGGCAGCTACGTCAGCAGCACACCCCCCGGCCTCCCGCTGGCGGCCCGGACGGAGTCCCCCCTCCCCAACGACGCAATCGACGAGGAACACGACCCCAGGCCCCCATACGTCCGTACGGCAGACCTACTCAGGGTGCAGATTCAGTCCGGCAGCTTCGAACCGGGCGGGCGGCTTCCCTCCGCGCGGGAACTCCAAGACCGCTTCGGGATCGCCAACTCGACCGCACAGAACGCGGTGCGCGTGCTCAAACGCGAGGGTCTGGTCTACGCGGTCAAGGGCAAGGGCGTGTTCATCCGCCGCTCCGCACGGCAGCACGAGCCGCACCTTGGTGAGGCGGAGCATTCAGCACCAGCTGGCTTTCGCGGGCGGCCGCGAACCGATGAAGAACTCGCCGCAGACCTGGCCGCCGCCGAGCGGCGTCTCGCGCGCGCCGCCAACGCTTACACCGCGGCTGGTGCCCAGCTCGACGCCCTCACCCGCGAGGCCGTGCGCCGCGGCATACCCGTGCCGACCGCAGTGCGAACGCATTCGGAACCCCTCCCACCCCGCGTCGGGGGCTGACCCGAGAGCAGCCGATTCTCGGTTCCTGCCCCGACGGGGCCCCTGACGGAGAACGATGGGGATCGTGATGCACGGGGACGTAGGAACCACGCCACCGCTCGACCGCACCGACTGCTTCATGGCCCTGGAGGCTGCCGTCCAGTGGTGGGGAGCTGAGGTGCCAGAGGACCCAGGAGCGGGTGAGCTGGCACAGATGCTGGACGAGATCGTAGAACGCCTGAGCGGGGATCGGAGTACCGAGCAGGCGCGATCAGCCGCCGAGCTCCTGGCCCAGGCGGCTGAGGCACTGAGGGCGGTGGCCCGGCTCGGCGGCCTCCTGCCGGCTATCTCGTTGTGGCACCTCAGGACCGCACTTCGACAAGAAGCCGGCGCCCGCGGCCAACTCGCCCAGCACAACGATCCCCAGCCAGCCGCGTCCCCCCTGTAACCCGCGCCCCGCCCCGGCGTGGCGCCCGCATCAGGCCGGGCCCGACAACTACAGTCGCGTCGCGCGGCATCGGTCTGCTGCTCCTCACGCGAACCTCGGCCCACGGGTTCAAGGCGGAGGCGAAGAAGCACGGCTTCGATCAGCTGTACCCCACCGACCGCAACACCGCACACCAGTGCCTGTTCCTCACGCTCCGCGGGCCGACGGAGCTGAGCGAAAGGTGCCTGAAGCCATGTCGGCCACCCAGACCAGCAGCCGAGCCCGGACCTACGCCCTCTACACCGGCGCCCCCCGCCAAGCCGCCTGTGACGCCGTCACCGCCCTGCGGCCCGGCGCGCCCCTCATCCAGGCACCGGCCCAGCAGGCGCAACTCCTCCTCGAATCCGAGGTGTTCTACTGGGTCCTCAACTCTCAGAGGCACTTCTTCGAGTACCCCTTCGGCATCCGCTACGTGCAGCCGACCCCGCACAGCATCAGGCTCCACCTGGAGAGCAACGACAGCCTCGACAGCCTGCTGGGCGGCCTGCTGCCCTCCCGCGCACCGATGCGCACCGGACGAGACGAAATCTACGGACTCAACGGCGTCCGCATCTGCGCACGCACCGATCGCGGCATCGAGCTCCGCCGACTCGGGCAGCCGACCAGCATCCAGCTCACCGGGCCCTCACGCCGCGCATTCCAGAAGGCCGAGGCAGCCCTCGCCCAGCAGTTCCAGAGCAACGGCGGAGAAGCCTGCTGGCTGGCCGGCGACACCTGGACCCCCTCCGAGAAGCAGTGGGACGACGAACGCCAGCCGATCGCCTACGAGTCCACATGGCGCGACGCCGCTTGGCTGCCCAGCGGCCTGCTGCGCCGCCTCGGACTCCTTCACACGGTCGCCGTCCCCCAGGTCGTCACCGGGCACGAGGCACGGCTTGGGGAGTGGTGGATCCTGCAGCTCGAACACGACTCCGACACCGGCCTGCGCCGCGCCGAGCTGGTCCAGGCCCTGACCGACCCGCACCACGGTCTGCCGCTGGAGCTGTGCGGCCACCGCGACCTGACGCCCGGAGAAGGCCTCGGGCTGGTCCTCCTGAAGTCCCCGGATCGCACCGCCGCCCTCCAACTGCGTTACGACCGGATCGACTACCCGATCAAAGAGAATCGCGCGCAGATGTTCGCGGCGATCCGGCAGCGCACCAGCGCTCTGACCGGGGAAGCCTCATTGCCGCCCATGCCCGGTTGCTCGGGTACCGGTTGAGCCGAGCCCCGCGCCGGCGATGTCGTCAAGGCCGCCGTCACTCGAAGGGATTGCCGTAACGGGCGAGGCCCCACGACCTGCGTGCTTGCCGTACGGTTTCCGGACTGCGTCTGCCGGGGGAACGGCAGGCCGGACCGGGGAGGGACGGCGTCCAGATGGTCGGGGATGAACAGGAGACCTGGGGCGAACACGCGATCTGCCGAACCGCAGATCCGGACGAGCTCTTCGTCGACGGCGCGGCCCAGAACCGGGCCAAGGCTCTGTGCACCGGCTGCCCGGTGCGCACCGAGTGCCTCGCGCATGCCCTCGACAATCGCATCGAGCACGGCGTCTGGGGCGGCATGACCGAGCGTGAACGGCGCTCCCTCCTGCGACGCCGGCCGCTGGTCACTTCCTGGCGCCGCCTACTCGAAGCGGCCCGATCAGAACATGAGCGCATCGTCCGGTCCGACGACGAGCAGCCCTGGAACGCCACGGGGTGATCACCCCCGCTCCGCACAGCCACCGTTGCTGTGGTTGCACCACCGAGTTCCGTCCCTACGCCTTCGGGAGGTCGTCCGGGCCGGTCACGTCGGCGAGGTGGAGAACGCCCGTGCTGCCGAAAACGGTACGGAACATCACCTCGCTGCTGGGGTGGCGGAGCCGCCCACTGCCGTCACCCGCCGCCTGTCTCCGACGATGCCGGCGCGCTCCGAGCCGCCGGCTGTCAAGGTGACACCCATGGAATCCGTCGACACCGCCCTGAACCGCCTCTGGCCCGCAGAGCTGCGCACCGACCATCTCCTCCTGCGGCCGGTCACCCACACAGACGGACTCCTCGTGCACGAACTGCTGACGGACGAACGAGTCCGCGCGTACCTCGGCGGTCCGGTCACGCAGGAGCGCATCGCCGCCCGGCAGGCCGCCTACCCGACGACGGCCGGCGCGTGGACCGTCGTCCGCGTCGCCGATCAGCAACCGATCGGCCTGGTGACCATCGGCGCCGACCACCGGTGCGAGGGCCGCGCCGAAATCTCCTACCAGCTGCTCCCCGCCGTCTGGGGCGAAGGGCTGGGCCGGGAGGCCGTCGCCGCGGCCGTCAGCTGGTGGACGGATGCCGTCCCCGGCGGTGGTCCGCTGGTCGCGGTCACTCAGAAGGCCAACCGCTCCTCGTGCCGCATGCTGGAAGCGATCGGCATGACGGTCGTCGACGAGCTCGACGAGCACGGTGCCCGCCAGTGCCTCTACACCCCCGCGGGCGGCCAGGACGACAGCGATCTGCGCTGGTTGCGCCTGCTCGCCGAGCGCCGGGACGCCGTCGAGCGGCACCGAGGCGCGCAGGCGCGCGCGACCGCGGCCGGCCAGGACCTTCCCGACGACCTTTCGGCGCTCACTCCCGAGGAGCTGGCCCGGCTGTGCCCTGCCCGCCACGGCGCCTACGGCCGGATCTGCGCCCGCGTGGCCAATCACACGCCGGACCTTCACGTGGGCCGGGCACAGGACGGCGCGTGGATCGCCTGGCTGACCGACGGCTGACGCCTGACCGCCCACCCGGCGCGGCCAGGGGGCTCCGTCGGCACTCAGAACTCGTCGGCGCGCATGGGGACGAGTTCGGCGACCTCGAACTGAGTCGTCTGCGGCTGCAGTTCGAGGAAGCGGGCGATGACCTGGGCGTGCGCCTGGCCGGTGAACAGGTCCAGCGCCACGCGGTCGAGGGGACCGTCGTCCAGCTGCAGGTACGTCATGGCCAGATGGGCACCGTGGTGCAGGGCGTCCTTCTCGGTGGGGTAGGTCCAGGTGCTCAGTCCGCGTCCCGGCTCGCTGCGGTGCAGCAGAACCCACGGGCCGCCGGCCGCCCCCGCGGGCGCGCCGGCCAAGACCCGGCACATGCGGCACCACGTCGCGTTCGCGGCAATGCGCTCCGCCTGACCGGCACCCCACACCGGCTCCGGCACGACGACGCGCGCGACATCCGGCCGTTCGGGCAGGGGCTGCGGCTCCCGGGTGAGCAGTTCGGGGACCCGGTAAGCGGTGCGGGTGCGGCCCTTCCTGCCGGCCGGGGGCTGCCACAGCGCTCGCGGCCACGGCTCGTCGAGCGACACCGAAGGTCCGCGGCTGAGGGGATGGCCGAGGTCGACCGAGCCCTCGCCGGACGGTGTCGGCTCCTCCCCTGGAGGCAGCGGCAGCAGCCACCCGGCCGTGCCCTTCACCCAGGCCTGCCCGCAGCCGCACCAGTGCACGGCGGCATCCTGCTCGGCGGGGCTGTCGTACCAACTCGGCTCCTCCCGGCCCAGGCCGAGGCGCGCCATGGCGGTCGGCTTCTCGCACGGGCAGGACGCGAACCGGTACAGCTGCACATCGGGCTGCTCGTCGCGCGAAGCGTGCAGCCACGCCGGATGGACACCCAGCGCCCCCGCCAGCGCCTCCCGCTCACGATCCCCAGGCCGGGAGCGGCCCGCCGCCCAGTGCCCGATCTGGTGCGCGCCGACACCGACGTCGCCGCCCAGGCCGACCGAGGTCATCGCGGCCGCCTCCTGCAACAGCCGCAGACGCCGTACGAAGGGGGACAGCTCCAGCAGAGCCCACACCGGGTGCTCCCCACGGGGCTCGACGTACTCCGGATCGTCCTCCCACACCTCGTGAAGCTCGTTGTAGGACAAGGCGTGCTCGGCCAGCGTCTCGGTCACCCACCGGCGCACCGCAGCGTCGTCCGCCCACTGCTCATCGGTAGCCTTCTGAGCCGCCGCGTCCGCGTTCTCCGCCAGCACCAACTCCTCGTGCATCGGGAAAAGGCACTCCTCGACGGCCAGCAACGCCCGGGAGGCGACGACACGGCGGGCCGGTTCCGGAACCGCTCCGCTCAGCACACCCGACAGCACGTCGACGGCCCGCACCACCAACCGGTCCTGATGCTTCCCCCACCTGCTCACCCTGCCCCCATCCTGCGGCCGCCGCGGCCCCGCACGTGTCACATCATCCCGGCCATGACACGGAGGCGGGCGACAACGCCCGAAGTTCACCCCCACCAGAACAGTCCCGGCCCGAGCCCCGGACAGCCAGGAGCGCCCGGCATCAGACCCAGCACGACCGCCCGCTACACGGCCGCATACGCTGGGCCGATGCCCGTCGTACCCCCGCTCTTCAGCGATGCCGAGACCGACCACCCCGCCATCGCCCAGTGGTGCTCCACCATCCTGGCCGGCGACACCGCCCGCCTACTCCTCCTGGGTCCGCACTGGTCGGGCAAGTCCTACGCCGCCTACGCCGGGCTGCGCCGTCTCCTTGCCGCCGGCTATCGCGAGGAGAACATCATCGTCCACCAGGCCCACGAGCTCGGGCGCAGCTACGAGCCCGGCATGATCGAGAACACCACCGCGGTCACGGTCATCGACGACCTGACCCTCTCCGTCGACCTGGTGCGCGAGGCCAAGGTTCCGCTGAAGCCGGATTCGGCCGATGTCCAGGCCATGATGGCCCTGGAGGCGGGAGCGCTCGCGGATGCCGTCGCCCGCCTGAGCCTGCTGCCGCGCCGTTCCTGGCTCCTGATCGTCTCGAACCTCGACTGCCTCGTCGAGACGGTCGGCCAAGAGACCGCCGACCGCCTCGTTGCCGTCGCAGAGCAGGCCGAACTCACCGCCCGCCCCCGGCCG
Source organism: Streptomyces sp. NPDC090994 (assembly GCF_044768905.1). Classification (NCBI taxonomy): domain Bacteria; kingdom Bacillati; phylum Actinomycetota; class Actinomycetes; order Kitasatosporales; family Streptomycetaceae; genus Streptomyces; species Streptomyces sp. NPDC090994. The sequence continues at coordinate 7,645 of NZ_JBIVWS010000014.1, read as the reverse complement.
ACCTTGCGCTGGTAGCAGCCGGACACGCAGCACGCCCGCCGCACTTGACCGAGCTGGACTACGCTGCGCGCTGTCGGCAGGGCGCAGGAAGGGGCGGGTTGTGGCCAAGCGGACGAACGGTTCCGAGAAGAACCGCAAGGAGCCGATGTCCGGCGTCGCGCGCCGGCTGTGGGCGTTCTCCGGCAACGAGTGCGCCTGGGGCGACCCGCACTGCTCAACGCGGCTGGTCACGGAGGAGGGCGCCTGGGTCGGCAAGATCGCCCACATCATCGGTGCCGAGCCCGGCAGCGCCCGGCACGAGGAATGGGACGGCCAGGACGTCGAACAGCTGCGGGACTTCGGCAACCTGATGCTGCTGTGCGGGGTGCACCACGACCTGATCGACAGCAGCGTCACCCGGCACGACTACACGGTCGAATACCTGCGGGCAGTCAAACAGAAGCACGAGGCCAGGTACCGGTACACGGTCGAGGCCATCGAGGCCGAATTCCGCGACACGGTCAATGGCTCCCTGGTGCGGCCCGCCGCCACCATGCGCCGCTTCTTCGCCTGGGAGGACGCCAACCAGGATCTGGAGGACGAACAGGAGACCCTCGAACTGGTCAACCGCTTTGCGCGGCGTCTCGGCGGCCTCACGAGGATGGCCCGACAGGTCCTCGCTCTCGTGGTGCACGAGGAGAGCACGGACTTCGAACTGGTGCTGAGGCGCTTCTCGGCGGACCGCACGACGCTGCTCAGCGTCGTACGCGAGCTGCAGAAGGCGGAGATGGTCTACCTCCACGACGAGGAGTTCGACGAGGACCGCGGGAAACTTTCCCTGCTCAGCGGGGCTCTGGAGGGCCTTTACGAGATGTGGGACGAGCTCCGGGGCTTCTGCCACGACGAGAAGGTCGACCTGAAGGAGATCCTGGTGGACCTCGACTTCTCCCGCCTGGACTGAGCCGCCGACGACCGCACGACCTGCGCCCGGGGGTGGCGGCCCCGGCCGTACTGCGTCCCGTCACGGGGACCGGGGCCTGTCCCGCACACTCCATTCCGGCACGGGCCACGGCGAGCCTAACGGTGCCCCGAGAGCGCCTGCACGGATTCCCGCAGACCCGACTTCCCGGCCGGGAGGACAAGGGAGCGAGGACGAGCACGGTGCGGAGACTGCCGCAAGGCGCTCACGCGGCCGGCTTCCGCACAGGACAGGTGCCGCGAGCGGCGTCACCGACTGCACCGTCCTCCCCGTCCTGGACGCGCGCCGTGTCGACCTCAGCGGGCCCTGCGGGGACACCGTAGAAGCCACCGAAGGCCTCGACCCCGCGCTTCCCCTCCAACTGGGCAAGCAGCGCCGCGGCCGCCACACCGCGAGCAAGCTCACTCGCCGTCCGGACCACACGGTCCTGTGCGCGCCCCGACCGAGGCCGACCATCGCTGAACTGCAACACGTCACCGTTCTCGCCCAGGCTGCCGCCAGCGCGCTCGGCCTCACCACGCAGCCAGTTTTCGGCCTGCTCACGAGAGTGGCCCCATTGCCGGAGCTTGTACGCGATGTCAGCGCCGCACAGAGGAACGGCGAAATCCAGGAAGAGTCGCAGCTCAGCAACGGCATTCATTGGTTCAGGCTGGCGCATAGAAATACCTCCTAGAACGTATGGTGTCGAAAGTAGGTAGGGCTAAAGAAGTGGCTGGATGCGCGGGGAAAGCGAGCAAGAGGCGTCGGTCGGAAAGATGCCGTCACGATCGGGCCACACGGCCTGCCAGTACGGCACGGCGATCTCCCTGCCGTACACCGCCCGCAGCATCGCGAACGGCTCCAAGGACTCCACGGGGCGCATGAGCAGTTGGAATCCGTTCGCGAGCAGCCCGTCCAGCACCTCACCGGCAACCGGACCAGACGATCCGGCGAACCGCTCGACGACGCTATGGAGCACGCCCTGCATCGCCCTGACGTCCAGCCCGGCCATCACGAACTCATACCCCAGAGACTCGTGCAGACCCGGTGTAGCAATAGGCAGCAGAACCCTCATCTGCCATAACCGCCTGGACGGCGAATCCGTGCTCCGCGAGCACGGATCGCAGCCGAGCAACGTACTCCGTCATGAAATCGGGCGGACACACAGGGCAATCCGCTTCCCCGCAAGAATCGTGAGGGCGGCCCTCCGGCAAAACATTGGCCGCGACGTCGGGCGTGAAATCCAGATCGCGAGCGACCAGCTGAGAAGGATCGCCGTCCGGACGGCACGATTCCAGAGCCGGAAGATCGATAAGGCCCCACCGGCCCTGCGACAGGTCACCGCCCAGGCACGACCACCCGTAGGCCTGGCCGCTCGCGTCGTCGACCTCAACGACGTACCACTGGCCCCAGGCGGAGAAGTACCGCAGCCGGACCACCCTGTGCTCATGCGGCTCCAGGACCGTGCCCCACAGACCCGGGATCTCGGCCAGCACCGCCGGAGCCGGGTAGAAGCCGCCGGCGCGCTCCTCGCGCCACAGCTCGGGCGGCCGCGTCCTGACCGGATCACCCCCCTGCGCGGAGCACTCGGGTTCGAGCTGGGCGCGGAAGAGCACCTGATCGACGTCCGGGTGGTAGATCGACACCTCGTCACCGTCCCAGCGGACGGTGTACGCCCCCAGGTCGTCGGGCAAGGCGCGCAGTTCCGGCACGGTCTCCATCGCCCTGAGGAAGAGGGCGACGAACACTTCCTCACGTCCCCCCGAATCGGCAGAGACGGTGGTTCGCTCCCAGGGATGCCCGAGGAAGCGCATGCGGATATCCGCCATGATCAGTACTCCAGTGAATCGAGATGTAGGGGAGGCCGACGAGGGCCAGGCCGATGAGTGCGTCGTCGATTCCTCGGGCGATCGCTGAGCGGCGGCGCTTCGCATCCGCATGCATCACCGGCCATCCGGCCTCGACGGGGATACAGGGGGAAGGTCCCGGCTCAGGAGCCGGACGACTGCTGCGCTCGGTACTCGCCCACCACGGCGAGCACCGCGACGCCGAGAAGGCCGGCTCCCTCACCTGACATCCAGTCGCCGAGCGGCGCTTCCGGGTTGTTGCTCAGCCTCTGGATGAGGTCATGCACGCTGACATGCGGAACACCCTCGGCATCACAACCAGCCTCGAAATGGCCGAACTTCGGCACGTACGCGTGGTAGTGCCCGTCGGCGCTCCAGTGAGGGTCCTGCCACAGCTCGAACACCGCGTTCGGGGCGTCCTCCTCCAACCGCGTGGCGACCTCCTCGCAGAGCCCCAGCACGGCTTCCCGGGCGCGGTAGACCTGCCCCAGCGTGAGGACCTCGGCAGGGCCACGCTCATACTCACCGCGGAGTCCGTGCTCCCGCATGAGGTCGAGCAGCGGAACGAGTTCGGCGGCGGGAGCCGAATGGATACGGAGCTGCAGATCAGCAGACACGTTTCTTCCTAGGTTCGAGCGCCACGGCGGGCGCGCATGCAGAGGGGGAGGCAGGGCCGCGCATTTTCGGGAGGCAGAGGTGAAGCAGAGCGCGTTCGGCTGCTCAACCGGCGCACTGGCACCTGCGGGGAACGGGTACGGCGGCATGAGGCGTGTGGGCGGCTCTCCGGCGCGACGGCAGAAGACCTGGTCAACGGTGACCGTCAGAGCCGCGATGTCTCACGCTGCCAGTCACGCGTCTCAGCGCGGCGAACCAGACGGCGGAACCAGGGTCCTTTTTCGCCTTCGTCGCTGTACCGGCCCGGCAGGATCTTGCTCCCCACGGAGCCGGTCCGAGCGTTCTTGACCTTGCGACGCCTCGCGGGACGCTTCTTTGCCCCGGTTCCCGGGACGGGGGTACTCATGTTGAGATCAACTCCGCATTCGCCCCGATGCTTTACGCCTCTTCGTCGTTCTCGGCGCAGTCGGGGCAGTCGTCGGGACAGCGGGTCAGGGTGCCGTAGGTGTGAACCGCACAGCGCACACAGGGGTCGACGGAGGCGACATATTCGCCGTCCTCGGTACGGGTTTCTCCGGCCCAGTCGTCAGCCGGGATTCCAGTTGGTTCGTTGCAGTGGCTGCAGTTGACCTCGCCGGGGCGGAAGATGGCCATCAGAGTTCACGCACGGACAGACCACCGTGCAGCCTCCACAGGAGCTCCGACATGTCGACGCCGATTTCGTGCTCGGCGTCGTTACTGTCGCCTTCGACGGCCTCGTTCCAACGTTCGAGAAGTTCTTCCACCTCGGCCCGTTCGGAGGGGCTGAGTTTGGTGTTCAAGACGCGGTCCTCTTGCTTAGCGCCCCGACGAGCGGGGGCGGCTGATGGGGCTCGGGCATCGCCCGAGAGGGATAGAAGATCAGCCACGTGAGGCTGCTCAGCTCACGCTTCACTCCTCACCGACCACCACCCGCACGCCCGACATCCGGCACTTCTGGCCGCGCACGGAGTGGCCCTCCAGCTGGCCGCTGATCAGGTCGACAACCGCTCCGCACCCGGCGGACGGACAGCGGACGGCCATCACCCGGCCCTCTTCGTCGAGGAGGGGCATCTCGTGCGCGAGAGCCACCGCGGTCTGCTCACCCTTCAGGCGTACGGCGAAGGTCACCTCGCCGCCGGCCTGTACGTCATCGAGGCACAGCTGGCACAGGGGCTGCTTGCGGGCTCTGGCTGCGGCCGCTGGTGAAGGGGTCGCACGGTGGCCGTCGGGAGATACGCCGGGCGGCAAGCCCGTCTCGGGGTCGATCAGGATGCTCGGAGCGGTGTGGCGTTCCAGCTCGTGAAACATGGTCGGGCGGCCGCAGCAGGGGCATTTCATCAAATAGAACAAGGTGAGCTCTCAGGATCGTCGGAGCGGTGTGGATGGGCGCGGACTGCCTTTGGGGGAGGGGCTGTCCTGCTGTGGCTCGGGGCGTACAGGGAGATGCAGCCGGTGACCCGGGGCGGGTCGACTTCCTTGACGAGGCCGCGGGCGGCGGCCTGTTGGTCGGGTGGCTTATCGGCCGGTTCTGTGGTTCCCCGGCCTTACGAGAACCACAATACACATTGGAAACAAAATAAGCAACAATGCGAGTTCCGGCTCCCGTGCAAGGCGCGGAGCGATCCGGCCCCAAGCCTGTACGGCAACCGGGGACCGTCCGCCTCGGGGCCCGGTGCCGCCGGGCAGGTACCGGAGGGCGCGAGCGGCCGGTCCGCGCCACCGTCCCTACACCGCGACGTGCGCGTGCCCGTATCCGAGCGGTGCGCTGGGTCTGCGTCCCCGCACTTCCGCCTGCCCACCCTCGTCCCCGGCGTGACAGGGCAGAGAGGGGCGCGCGAAGCCAGCAGGTGGGCGCCCTGCCCGAGGCTCGGCCGGGCCCGTACCGTCGCAAGGTCGGGCGAAAACCCCGGGACAGCGGTCAGTAAGGACGGTGGCGTGGTGGAGCGCAGGATGGTACTGAGCGCCGGGCTCTGCGCGGCGGCGCTGTGGGCGGGTGGCACGACCCAGCTTTTGGCTGGCCAGGGCCCGGTCCCGGTGCATCCGCAACCTCTCACCATGACGCCGTTCCGTTTTACGGCCGCTCTGTCCATTGCTGAGCTACAGGAGCCTGTCCGGCCTGATGGCCGGCCCCAACCCCCAGCGGAAGGGGATGTGGGGGTTAGCCGGGTTAGTGCAATACGCGAAACGTGCGCCAGTCGGCCCACTCGATCCAGGCCGGCCACTGCGGAACGCGCCCGTCAAGAAGGCGCGTGGCGCCGTTGAGCTGCTGAAAGTCGAGGAGTCGCACACGTCGGGTGGCGGTGTAGAGCACGGTCTGGGAGTCGACCATGAGCGAATCGTCGACCTCTACCAGCTTTCCGATGTGCTCAGCCGACAGGTCAGCAAGGGTTGTGCCCATCAGGTGCTGCTCCTTGGTGGTGGTTGGGTCCGGCCCCGGGCCGCTGTGGAGGGGGCGTGGCCAGCGGCGTGGGACCTCGGTGCTCAGGGGCTGCTCAGGGTCTGGGGTGGGGGCGCGGACAGGTCTCCATCCTGTATCTCCGCCTTGCGGGCGGGCTCTCTGCTGTTGAGCTACCGCACCCCCGGCCCGGCCGTGGAGCAGTGGTCGGTCCTCCGTCACTTGACGGGGCCCGACCGTGGGGGAGTTACTCCCGACCGGGGATCTGAGGGCCCGGCCCCGGGCCCCCGGGTGGAGGGGGTCTGGGAGCCTGGGGCCGGGCTGTGGTGGGCACGGACGGCCCTCCGGGGGGCGGAGGGCCGCCCGTGCCCTGGTCTGGTGTCCTCTTGGTGGGGTTGGGGGCCGCCCCGTGGGTTGTTGGGGGGTTAGGCGGCGTTGTAGCCGTTCAGCTTCTCGACGAGTTCGGCGCGCATGAAGGCGAGTGCCTGTGCCTTGTCGTCGAGCTTGTTGATCTGGGCCTGGATGGCTTCGGCGCGCTGCTTGTTGAGGAACTTGGTGTAGGTGGCCTGGCGGGCGGGGGTGGCCTTGTCGGTCTGGTAGGTGGTGATCAGGCCGGTGACGAGGTCGCGGACCTTCTCGAAGGTCTCCGGGCTGGCGTTCTCGGCCGGGGCGCTGGTCTCGAAGGCGGCCCCCAGCATCCGCTTGCGGAACTTGAGCAGCGGCGCGGCTCCGTTGTCCGTCTCGGCGGTCAGGTCGGCCGGGTTGACCAGGTGGCTGCCGACCACGTACGGCAGCTCCATGTCGCCCAGCTTCGGGGCGTCGGTCCGCTCGTGGCGGTCGGTGGCGCTGCCCTTGCCGAACTGGACGTTCAGCAGACCCTCGGTCTTCGGGAACAGCTCCCAGTTCGGGTGGACCACGACCGTGCCGATGGGGAACACCCCGTCCTGGAGGACGCGGGACAGGTCGTAGATCGCCTCGCCGTTCTCACCCGTCTCGACGGCGTACGAGTAGGTGTTACCGGCCGGGGTGGTGAACGTCTGGGTACCGGACATGAAGATCCCCTCCAACAGGGTCAGTAGGTGGTTTCTCGGCCGGTTCTTCGTTCCCCCGACCTCGTGATAACTACAATACACACCGAAGCGCGAACACGCAACATCGGAACGGGATCACCCCCACACGCTCAACCAAACCCGCACCCATCTAGAAACCTCACCCCACGGGACCGCCCCGCCCAGCGACCGACCACACCCACCCCCGGACCCCGCCCCCGGCTCACCCCGACCCCGCCAGGGTCACCAGCGGCCACCCGACCGCACTTTCACGCGACCCCCGATCTACCCCCCGGACGATCCCGCAACGCGAATCTAACGCCACCCCCGGAACCCGCCCCCGCCCAACCGGCGAATCTAACGCCCCACCCGTACGCGCCGATTGGAGCGGCCCCGGATCTAACACCCCGGGGGCACCGGATCTAACACACCGCCAAATCCCGAACCCTGAATCTAACGCCACCCCCGCACGCGCCCCGGAAAGCCGTACCGGGCCCCGTGAGGCCATCACACCCGAACCCCTTCCCCAACCGCCATGACCCCTGTAGGCTGCTGCTACAGCCCACACAGAGGCACCCCGGCCCCGCCGGAGCAGCCCCCGGGCACAGGAGAGCGGACACCCCGTCAATTTCCGCCGCACAACTTGAATTCAGGGCCCTGAATCTCTAGAATTATCTGGCAGCACGGGAAATCAGGACCACCCGCAGAGAAACACCACCGGGACAACCTGAAAACCCGTCGAGAAACCACAGAAAAGGCCCGCCAGGACCACGAGGGAACC
>NZ_JBIVWS010000013.1:0-216244 GCF_044768905.1 Streptomyces sp. NPDC090994 | reverse complement strand
CCGCCCGGGCCCGGGGGGGGGGGGGGGGGCCGGGCGGGCGGGGGGGGGGGGGGGGGGGGGGGGGGGGGGGGGGGGGGGGGGGCGCCGCCCCCCCCCCCCCCCCCCCCCCCCGCCGGGGGGGGGCCCCCCCCCCCCGGGGGGGGCCCCCCCCGGCCCGGTTCTCTGTTTTCCCCGGCTTCGGTGGTCAGCCGCCGGCCTTGGCGAACTCCGCGAGGAACGTCTCGCAGAACGCCTTCAGATCGTCCGGCTTGCGGCTGGTGACCAGGGTGTTGGGGCCGTGGTCGCACACCTTCACCTGCTCGTCGACCCAGGTGCCGCCGGCGTTGCGGATGTCGGTCCGCAGGCTCGGCCAGGAGGTCAGCACCCGGCCGCGTACGACGTCCGCCTCGACCAGCGTCCACGGGGCGTGGCAGATCGCCGCCACCGGCAGACCCCGGGTGAAGAAGTCCTTCACGAACGCCACGGCACCCTCGTCGGTGCGCAGGAAGTCCGGGTTGGCCACGCCGCCCGGCAGCACCAGCCCGCCGAAGGAGTCCGCCGACGTCTGCCCGGTCACCTCGTCGACGGGGAAGGTGTCCGCCTTGTCGAGGTGGTCGAACGCCTGGATCTCACCGGACTGCGTCGACACCAGGACGGGCTCGTGCCCGGCGTCCTTCGCCGCCTGCCACGGCTCGGTCAGCTCGACCTGCTCCACGCCCTCGGGGGCCGTCAGAAATGCGATGCGCATACGGGTTCCGGTCCTTTCTCTCTGCTCTCTCTGCTCTCTCTGACGTCTTTCTCACGGCTGTCTCACGCTCACGCTCACGCGCACGCTCACGTCCGTCGGCCGAGGTCGCCGAGGCTCACCAGGCCGACCGGGAGGCCGTTCTCCACGACCGGCAGCCGGCGCACCGCCCGCTCGCGCATCAGCGTCAGCGCGTCCCGGGCCGGCAGCCCGGGGGCGACCACCAGCGGGTCGCGGGTGCAGACGGCGCCGACGCCCACGGCGAGCGGGTCGACGCCCTCGGCCACGGCCCGCACGGTGATGTCCCGGGCGGTGAGCATCCCGACGACCCGCTGTCCGTCGGCCACCACGACATCGCCGATGCCGTGGTCGCGCATGAGCCGGGCCGCCTCGACGAGCGAGGCCCCCGGGCGCACGGCCACCACACCCGGGGTCATCACGTCCTTGACGTACTCGCCCGCGTGCTCGTTCATGGCACGCCGGTCACGTCTCCCGGGAGCGGGGCGGCCCGGTGAGGGCCTCGGCCAGCTCCTGGACGGTGGTGTAGCTCGCCTTGTGCGGCAGTGCCTCGACCCGCTCGACCAGGGACTCGGGCGCGTTGCCGCGCCGCAGCCCCCGGGCCAGTTCCCGCGCGTTCGCCGGGAACGCCCCGCGGGTCAGGTTCCGGGCCAGTTCCAGCCGGAGCGACTCCAGCAGGGACGGTGCGCGGCTCGGTGTCACCGGGCCGTACGCCACCTCCGGGTCGTCCTCGGCGATCGGCTCGGGGTCGTGCCACTCCTCGGTGCGGGTGGGGTGCCCGGACCGCAGCAGTCCTTGCAGTTCGTGCTTCATCTCGTCGTCACGGTGGGCGCTCAGCCGGTCGCTGCCTCGCTGCATGTCTCCCTCCAGGTCCTTCGGGGTGGGCACCGCGTACCCGGCAGGCGGAGGGCGACACGGATTCACCCGCGCGGAACCGGACCGATTTGTCGCCCCGGCGCACGGCGGGTTTGCGCGGCCGCCGACGGGAACCCGGTCCGCAGCCCCCCCGCGCCCACCCTCCCCGGGAAGGACGGACAGGACCATGGCGGTGCTGTTCACTGTGCTCATCCCGCCCCTCATGCTCGGCGTGGTACTGGCGCTGGGCCGCTACGAGGAACTGCTGCTGCCGGCTCCCGAACCGGCACCCGGAGGCCCCGAGGCGGCGCTGGCCGTACCGGACGCCAGGAAACAGCCCGGGCCGCGGGCCCCCGGCCCCGGCGAGGAACTGTCCCCCGCGGCCTGACGGCGGCGGGAGGTGGGCACCATGCCCCGCACCATCATCGTGGGACTGGACGGTTCGGCCGAGAGCCGGGCCGCCGCGGCCTGGGCGGCCCGCGAGGCGGCCCTGCGCGCCCTGCCGGTACGCCTGGTGCACGTGTGGGAACCGGTGCCGGAGCCGATGGCGGCCCCGCCCGCCGGCCCCCGCGAGGGGCTCGTGCGCGAGGCCGCCGAGGGGCTGCGCCTGAGCCACCCCGGCGTCGAGGTGACCGCCGAACAGCGGGCCGGCAAGGCGGTGGACGAGCTGGTGGACGCGGCCCGGGACGGTGCCGCGCTGCTGGTCCTCGGCTCCCGCGCCCTGAGCGGGTTCCGGGGCTTCCTGGTCGGCTCCGTCGGCCAGGCCGTGATCGCCCGGACCACGACGCCCGTGGTCGTCGTGCGCGCCGGGGAGGAGGCCGCCGACGAGCACCTCCCGGACCCGGCCGGCCCGCCGTCCGAGGCCACCGCGTTCCGGCCGGTCGTGCTCGGCCTGGACACCGACCGGCCCGACGACACCCTGATCGGCTTCGGGTTCGAGGAGGCACGGTGCCGCGCGACCGCCCTGCACGTCGTCCAGGGCTGCGGCGCGGCCCCCTGCCACGGCTACGGGCTGGACGCCGGTGCCCGCTGCGACGACGGCCTCACCCGGCAGCGGGCCGCCCGGCTCGGTCAGGTGCTGCTGCCCTGGCGGCACCGGCACCCGGACGTCGAGGTCGTCGAGATGTCCCGCACCGGCAGCCCCGCCGACCGGCTGCTGGACGCCGCCCGCGACGCGTCCCTGACGGTCGTCGGCCGCCGCGTGCGCCGCAGCCCGTTCGGCGCGCACATCGGCTCCGTCACCCACGCGGTACTGCACCACGCCACGGTGCCCGTCGCCGTGGTCGCGCACGACTGACCCGGGCCGGCCCCGTTCACAGTCCGCTGCCGCTGCCGCTGCCGCTGCCGCTGCCGCTGCCGCTGCCGCTGCCGCAGGGCCCGTAGAGGTCGAGCAGCCGGACGCGGGCGGCGTGCAGCCGGTGGGCGACCACGCCGCCGACCCAGACGGCCACCGCACGCCCGAACTCCGCGTCCTCGGCGCACAGCTCCCGCACCGCGTCCGCGTCGAACTCCCAGGCCCGGACCGGGCTCATCGCCTCGGCGCCCAGCTGCCACCGGTGGGGCGGGAAGTGCCAGGAGCAGCCGGCCAGTTCGCCGTGGCCCAGCGACTCGATGACGGCGGCCCGCCGGCCAGGTACCCGCAGGTCCAGCGTCACCGTGCCGGTGCGGATGATCCAGAACCGGTCGGCGCGCCCGCCCTCTTCGAACAGTCGTGCGCCCGCCGCGACGGACACCGTGCGGCCGAGCCGCGTCAGCCGCTCGCTCCGGCCGGCCGGGAAAGCCGTGGTGAGTGTGGTGGTGGAGGCCATCTCGGGTTCCTTTCGTCCGGCGCCAGTCTGGAACCGCGCGGACGGGCAGGACACGGGCCGTCCGGCACACCGCCGGGGCCGAACGGCCCGACCCCGGGCCGCCGAAGCCGGCCGCCCCGGACGGGGAGACGCCTTCTGCTACTTCTTCTCCCGCCCCGGCAGGAACTCCTGCACCTTCGACTTGAAGCCCTGCTTCAGCATCGCCCCCCGGTCCGCGTCGCCCTTGAGGATCGCGGAGGCGGTGGCCTCCAGCTGGTCCCAGGTGGCGTGCGGCGGGACCGGCGGCACCGCCGGGTCGGTGAGGAACTCCAGCACCGCGGGGCCGTCCGCCGCCAGCGCCGTCCGCCAGGCACCCTCGACGTCCTCGGGCTTCTCCACCCGGATGCCGGTCAGCCCCAGTGAACGGGCGAAGTCGGCGTAGCGCACGTCGGGCAGCTGCTGCGAGGGCAGGAAGGACGGGGCGCCCTCCATGGCCCGCATCTCCCAGGTGACCTGGTTGAGGTCCCGGTTGTTCCAGACGGCCACGATCAGCCGCGGGTCTTCCCACAGTTCGCGGTACTTGGCCGCCGTGATCAGCTCGGCCATCCCGTTCATCTGCATCGCGCCGTCCCCGACCAGCGCGATGACGGGCCGCTCCGGGTGGGCGAACTTCGCCCCGATCGCGTACGGCACGCCGCACCCCATCGTCGCCAGCGTCCCGGAGAGCGAACCGCGCATCTCCCCGCGCATGGTCAGGTGCCGGGCGTACCAGTTGGCGGCGGAGCCGGAGTCGGAGGTGACGATGGCGTTCGGCGGCAGCAGCGGGTCCAGGGCGGCGGCCACGTACTCCGGGTTGACCGGGTCGGCGTCCAGAGCGGCCCGCCGCTCCATGGTGTCCCGCCAGCGCGTGACGTTGTCGCACACCGTGTCGTACCACTCGCGTCCGCGCCCGTCCTCGATCAGCGGGATCAGCCGCTCCAGCGTGGCCCTCGCGTCGCCGACGAGATTCACCTCGTACGGATACCGCATCCCGATCATGTGCGGGTCGATGTCGATCTGCACGCCGCGCGCCTTGCCGAACTCCGGCAGGAACTGGGAGTACGGGAAGGACGAACCGATGGTCAGCAGCGCGTCGCAGTCCCGCATCAGCTCGTAGGAGGGGCGGGTGCCGAGCAGGCCGATCGAGCCGGTGACGTAGGGGAGTTCGTCGCTGAGGACGTCCTTGCCGAGCAGCGCCTTGGCGACGCCCGCGCCGAGCAGTTCGGCGAGCGTCTCCACCTGGTGCCGGGCCCCGGCCGCGCCCTGGCCGACCAGGATCGCCACCTTGTCACCGGAGTTGAGCACCTCCGCGGCCCGCCGTACCGACTCCTCGGACGGAACCGCCGTCCAGGAGCCGCGGTCCAGGCTGGACGGCACCATCTTGAAGGCGTGCGTGGGCGGCGAGTACTCCAGCTCCTGTACGTCGCCCGGGATGATGACCGCCGTGGGGCAGCGCCGCGCGTAGGCGGTGCGGATCGCCCGGTCCAGCACGTTCGGGAGCTGCTCGGGCACGGTCACCGTCTCCACGAACTCCGAGGCGACGTCCTTGTAGAGCGAGTGCAGGTCCACCTCCTGCTGGTACGAGCCGCCCATCGCCGTGCGGTGCGTCTGGCCGACGATCGCCAGCACCGGCACGTGGTCGAGCTTGGCGTCGTACAGGCCGTTGAGGAGGTGGATCGCGCCCGGCCCCGAGGTCGCCGCGCACACCCCCAGCCGGCCGCTGAACTTGGCGTAACCGACCGCCTGGAACGCCGACATCTCCTCGTGCCGGGACTGCACGAAACGCGGCTGGTCGTCGGAGCGGCCCCAGGCGGCGAGCAACCCGTTGATGCCGTCCCCCGGGTACCCGAACACCTGGTCGACTCCCCACTCGCGCAGTCGCCGCAGTACGTGGTCGGAGACTTTGGAACCCATGGACGGACCTCCCGGAAGCCGGTGCGGGCGATGTCGGCGGCAGCCGTACGAGTCACCCCGGCGACCGGCCGGAAACCTCCCGGACGTTTGCCGGGCGGCCCGTGGGGCAGGCGCACCCCCAGTGCTTCGGACAGGAGGCACGCCCGTGGGAGCGGCGCGACGCCGCCCACGGCGGCATCCGTCCGTACCCCCGGACATGCTCCCGCGGTGACCGCCGACCTCCAGGGTCGTGCCGTCGCACCGGCGTCCGTCCCGCGTCCCCCGGTCGTACCGGACGAACCGCCGCCGGGCGCTGCGGCGGACCCCGCACTCCGAGGGAGTTGCGACGCACCATGCCGATCCGAGTTCCCGCCCGGCCCCACCCGCACGACGACGCCCCCGACACCGCGGCCGCCTTCCGCGAACTCGCCGCGCTCCCGGACGGGCCGCGCCGCGCCGCGCTGCGCGACCGGATCGTCGAGGCCTGGCTGCCCATGGCCGAACGGCTCGCGGGCCGCTTCCGCAGCCGCGGCGAGAGCTACGACGACCTGCGCCAGGTCGCCGCGCTCGGGCTGGTCAAGGCCGTCGACCGGTACGACCCCGAGCTGGGCAACGCCTTCGAGAGCTACGCCGTACCGACCGTCACCGGCGAGATCAAGCGGCACTTCCGCGACCACATGTGGACCCTGCACGTGCCGCGCCGGGTCCAGGAGCTGCGCAACCGCGTCCGCCGCTCCGGGCAGGACCTGTCCCAGACGATCTCCGGCCGCTCCCCGACGGTCGCCGAGATCGCCGCGCACGCCGACCTCAGCGAGGACGACGTCCGCGAGGGCCAGGCGGCCCTGGAGAGTTTCACCGCCCTCTCCCTGGACGCCGGACTCACCGGCGACGAGGACGGCTACGCGCTCGGCGACGTCCTCGGCGGGCCCGACCCGGCGCTGGACACCGTCGTCGACCGCGAGGCCGTCAAGGAACGCCTCGCCGCGCTGCCGGAACGCGAACGCGCCATCCTCTACATGCGGTTCTTCGACGACATGACCCAGAGCCGGATCGCCGAGCAGCTGGGCATCTCCCAGATGCACGTCTCCCGGCTGCTCAGCCGGTGCTGCCGCCGGGTGCGGGAGCAGGTGCTGCGGGAGACCGAAGGGTGAGGCCGCGGTCCCGCCGGGCCGGGCCGTGACACGCGGTCCGTCACCCGCCCGGGCGCCGCGGTCCCGCGAACGGAGCAGGGCCGCGCGCGGACCGGTGCCGGGCGGGCTGTGATGGCGGAGGGGGCGCGAGCGCCGTGCCCCCAGCCGCCGCTCGAAGGAGCCCGCCCCATGCTCACCGGCCGCACCAAGGGCCGCGCCGCCCGCCGCCGCGCCGCCCGCGTTCTGACGACCGCCGCCCTGGCCGTTGCCGCCCTGGGGCTCGGCGCCGCGCCCGGCCCCGCGGCAGTCGACACCGGCGCGGCAGCCCTGCCGGTCGCCCGCGAAGGGGGCGCCGCCCCCGGACTTCCGCACGACGAGGACCCGGGCTTCCCCGGAGAGGTTCCGGAGATCCCCGACGAGGAGGACGACCTGCCGGAGATCCCGGACGAGGAGGACGAGATTCCGGAGATCCCCGAGATCCCTGAGATCCCGGACGAGGAGGGCGAGATCCCCGAGATCCCCGGGGACGGAGAGGAAGACTCCCCGGACCCCTTCCTCGACGAGGGGGACGTCCGCACGGACGAGGCGGCGGCCGGCTCCGACCGGCGGGGCGGGGAGCCCGGCGGCGCCGGTGCGGCGGACGGCACCGGCGAGGGCGTCGTCGCCGGGGGACGGGGGCCGGCCGGGAAAGCGACCGCCGAGGTCAGCCCGGCCACGGTCCGGCCGGGAGCCCACGTCACCGTCTCCGTCTCCTGCCCGGCCACCGGCGGCTCCGCCCCGGCCTTCCTGGACGCCACCTCGAAGGCGTTCGAGAAGGGCACCGTCAAGCTCCCCAAGGTCCCCGGCCACGGGGGCGGGACGGCCGGAACCGCCTACCGGGGCACGGCCCGGATCGCCCCCGCCGGGAACTCCGGCAAGGGCCCCGCCACGGCCGGCCATGACGCCACGTACACCGTCGACGGCACCTGCCCGGCGGCGCACGGCGGCAAGGGCCACCCGTGGAGCGCGAAGCTCACCGTGTCCGGGGCGGGCGGCGGCAAGCCCTGCCACGAACCCGAACGGCCCGGCACGCCCTGCCCGACCAGACCGCCGTGTCCGGAGCCCGTACCGCACGGCGGCTCCTGCGGCGACACACCGGTCCCGAACGGCGTGCACGCGGGGCAGGGCGGCGCCTTCACCGACTCCGTGCCCGCCCTGGTCGCCGGCGGTGTCCTGATCGCGGGCGCCTGCGGCGCGGCCGTCCACCGGCTGAGCCCACGCCGACGGCGGACCACCGGGGGCGGCTGACCGTGCGTACCGGGACCGGCGCCCGGGCCGGCCGCCTGCCGCACCGCCGCGCCGCCGCCCCGCCTCGCCCCCCGCCCCGGTACCGCTCCCTGCCCCGGCTCCCGCCGTCCCCTCCCGTCCCGCCACCGGCCCGCGCTGTGATCCGCGTAACCCGGCCCCGGGGCCATGACCGGCCGGTGCGCTGGGTACTCAGAGCACGACACGACCGGTGTCACCGCGGCTGCCGGGCGGCACGAGCGGGTCACCCGCCCCGGCGACGGGGCGGCAGTGGAACTGACTGGCGGAGGTGCCCATGCGGCGGACGGTCCCGGAAGGACACGGCCCCGTCCGGTTCGGGCCGCCGCTGTCCGACGACGGTCTGCCCGTGCCGGCCGAACTGTCCGCCGTCCTCGCCGCCGCCGCGGACCGCACCGGCCAGGACCCGGTCGGCGGCGCCCCCGCCCTGCTGGACGCGGCCGCCGGCCACTGGGACCGGCGCGGCCTGCCCACCGGGCCGGGCGACGTGGTCGCCGCCCCCGGCGCCCCGCCCCTGCTGCTGGCGCTGACCGCCGCGCTCGGCGGCGACGTCCTGGTGCCGCGCCCCTGCGCCGCCTGGTGGGCGCCGTACGCGCGGCTGCTGGGCCGGCCCGTCTTCCACGTCGCCACCCCGGCCGAGTGCGGCGGCGTACCCGATCCGTACGCCCTGCTGGAGACCGTGCGCCGGGTCCGCGCCGAGGGCGGTGACCCGCGGCTGCTGGTGCTGTCCGTCGCCGACGACCCCACCGGCACCGTCGCCCCGCCCGAGGTGCTCCACGAGACCGTCGAGGCCGCCGTCGGCGAGGGCCTGCACCTGGTCAGCGACGAGACCTGGCGCGACACCCTGCACGACCCGCACGGCACCGTGCTGATCAGCCCCGCCGAGATGCTCCCCGAGCACGTCACCGTCGTCACCGACCTGGCCGGCGCGCTGCTCCCGCCCGGCTGGCCCGCCGCCGTCGCCCGCCTGCCCGGCACCGCCGCCGGAAACCGCCTGCACGCCCGTGTGCTCGACGTGCTCACCGCGCTCGGCGCCCGCGTCGCCGCCCCGGTCGCGGTCACCGCCGCGTACGCCCTCACCGAGCCCGAGCCGGTCGTCGCCCACCGGTCGGCCGCCGTCCGCCTGCACGCGCGCGTGGCCGCCGCCGCGCACGCCGTCGTGACCGGCGCGGGCGCCCTGTCCCTGCCCCCGCGCGCCGGACGGCACCTGTACGCCGACCTCGGTCCGCTGCGCCTCGCCCTGGCCGAGCGCGGCGTCGGCGACGCCCAGGAACTGGAGGACCACCTCACCGCACGGCTCGGCCGGCCCGTCCCCGGCGGCCACCGCTTCGGCGACGACCTGGCCGCCCTGCGCGTACGGCTGTCCACCGGGCCTCTGCCGGGCGCCGCGGACGAGCGGCACGCCGCGTGCCCCACCGGCCCCGATCCGCTGGAACTGCCCCAGGTGCACCGTGCGTTGAACGACCTGAAGTCGGTATTCGACGATCTCCACGACGATCGGCGATGGGAGCCCTCTCGATGACGCAGCAGTCCGAGCCGGCCACGAGCACGCCCACCCGGGAGCCCGCGGCACCGACGCCCGGCCCCGCCCCCTTCCCGCCGCTCGCCGCTCCCCGCCCCCTGGCCGAGCGCCGGGTGTGGCCGCGCGCCTTCCACGACCGGCTGACCGCCCCGCTGCCCGGCCTGAAGGCCACCGCCCGGTTCGCCCGCGAGGGCGCCGTCAGACCCGGCCGGGAGGGGCTCGCCGACATCCCCCGGCTGCCGGTCGCCCCCGGCCCGCTGCCCCGCGTCGGCGCCCACGACCTCGCCGTCACCTGGGCCGGGCACGCCAGCTGGGTCGTGCGCGTCGGCGGGCTCACCGTCCTCACCGACCCGGTGTGGTCCCGCCGCATCCTCGGCACGCCCGCCCGGATCACCCCCGTCGGCGTCCCCTGGGACGCGCTGCCGCCCGTCGACGCCGTCGTCATCAGCCACAACCACTACGACCACCTGGACGCGCCGACCCTGCGCCGGCTGCCGCGCGACACCCCGGTGTTCGTGCCGGCCGGGCTCGGCCGCTGGTTCCACCGCCGCAAGTTCACCGTCGTCACCGAGCTGGACTGGTGGGAGGCGGCCGAACTCGAGGGCGTCCGCTTCGACTTCGTACCGGCCCACCACTGGTCCAAGCGCACCCTCACCGACACCTGCCGCAGCCTGTGGGGCGGCTGGGTGCTCACCGCCCCCGGCGGCCGGCGGGTGTACTTCGCCGGCGACACGGGATACGGCCACTGGTTCTCCCGCATCGGCCGCCGCTACCCCGGCATCGACCTCGCCCTGCTCCCCATCGGCGCCTACGACCCCCGCTGGTGGCTCAGCGATGTCCACTGCGATCCGGAGGAGGCGGTCAGGGCGGCCCAGGACCTCGGCGCCCGCCGGATGGCGCCCATGCACTGGGGCACGTTCGTGCTGTCCGCCGAGCCCGTCCTGGAACCCCTCACCCGGGTCCGCGCCGCCTGGGAGCGGGCCGGCCTGCCCCGCGAGGACCTGTGGGACCTGCCGGTGGGCGCCTCCCGGGTGCTGGCCGGGTAGCCGGACCCCGCCCCGGGGCCGCTACGCCTTGGCCGGCCCCCGCAGCCGCTTCCACACGCTGGGCGCCGCGCTGATCACCACCGTCAGCACGACCGCCGCGACCACGCCCTCCCACGGCTCCTTGAACAGGGAGCCGCCCAGGATGCCGATCAGCTGGTACGTCACCGTCCAGGCCAGGCAGGCCGGCAGGTTGCCGCGGACGAAGCGGCGGGTCGGCCACTTGGCCATCAGACAGGCCAGCATCACCGGGATGCGGCCCGCCGGCACCAGCCGGGACAGCACCAGCACCGCGACCCCGTGCTCGGCGAGCTTCTCCTGCGCCTGCGCCAGCCGGTCCTCGGGAGCGCGCGAGCGGATCGCCTCCAGCCAGCGCGAGCCGTTCTTCGACTTCATGC
This sequence comes from Streptomyces sp. NPDC090994, assembly GCF_044768905.1. Taxonomy (NCBI): domain Bacteria; kingdom Bacillati; phylum Actinomycetota; class Actinomycetes; order Kitasatosporales; family Streptomycetaceae; genus Streptomyces; species Streptomyces sp. NPDC090994. The sequence goes on along the minus strand of NZ_JBIVWS010000013.1, from coordinate 205,533 downwards.
CGCGCCGCCCCAGCCAGTACAGCGCGACGTCCCCGAGGAACGCGGCCAGCGACGCCGTCAGGAACACCAGCCCCAGGGATATCGCCGTCTGGTGGAAGGCGACCACCGCCGCCGAACTGACCAGCACCCCCGTCGGCACCACCGGGACCAGCGCCCCGATCAGCACCAGCAGGAACAGCGACGGATAACCCAGTGCCTGCTGGGTGGCGTCCGTCGGGACGACCGTCACGGCCGATCCGAGCCACGTCACCGGGCGGCCTCCAGCAGCACGCTCTCGCCGTGCCCGAGCCGGTGCACCGCCACGCCCGGCGCGTGCAGCGCGGCCAGGCGCACGAACTCATCTCCCGGCGCATGGAATTCATGGGGGCGCACGGCGTCCATCCCGATGGGCCAGTACGTGCCGTAGTGCACCGGCACCGCGCTGCGCGGAGCCAGCCGGGCCAGCGCCTGGGCCGCCCGGCCCGCGTCGAGGTGCTCCTCGCCCAGATGCGGCCCCCAGCCGCCGACCGGCAGCAGCGCCGCGTCGACCGGCCCGACCGCCTCCGCCATGCCGTCGAACAGCCCGGTGTCCCCGGCGAAATACGTGCGTCCCTCGCCCTCGACGACATAGCCGAGGGCGGGGGAGCGGCGCGGCCCCAGCGGCAGCCGCCGCCCGTCGTGCCAGGCGGGCACCGCCCGTATGCGCAGGTCACCGACGGTGATCTCGTCGCCGGGCACGACCTCGGTGACCGACAGGCCGGTCAGCCGGCGCAGCCCCGGCACCGTCCGGGGAGCCCCTCGCGGAACGAGCAGGCGCGTGCCCGGCGCGAGCCGCGCGAGCGACGGCACATGGAGATGATCGGCGTGCAGATGGGAGACGAGCGTCACATCCGCCCGCCAGGCCTCGGGCGGGGGGAGCGCGCCCCGGCGCCGCCGCAGGTGGGCGAGGCGACGGGCGAACAGGGGGTCGGTGAGCACACGTATGCCCGAGTCCTGGACCGTGCAGGTGGCATGACCCCACCAGGTGACCTCCACCGGCACCTCTTTGCCTCCTTCGCGCGACTCCCCCGAAGCCTACGTCCAGGAGTAGTGTCGGCGGCGAAACCGGAGGTGAGGGGGACGCCATGGGACCGGTGAGAGTCACGGCGATCGCGAGTCTGACGCCGCTGGAGGAACTGGACGCCGATCCGTTCCTGGTGGACTCCCGCAGCCAGCACGCCATGTGTGCCCGCTGGGCCGCCGAACACGGGTACGTCGTCGCCCGGGAACTGCTCGTCAGCCGCCTGCGGCCGGACCACGACGTCCTCTGGGACGGCGTCCGGCCCGGACACGACCTGTTCGTCGCGCCCAGCCGCCGGGTGCTGGAGAGTGCGCTCGCCTCCGTCGAGGAGTTCACCGCCCAGTGCGCGCGGCGCGGGGTGCGGGTGGAGACCGTCGGACACGCGGAGCCGTCCTACGACGCCCAGATGAAGGCGTGCGTGCACCGCAGGCTGTCCATGCCGACGGCAGGTTACGACGGCCGCTGACCAGCGGCCCGGGCCCAGACCCCCCGGGACCCTGGCCGGATCATTCCGTACCCGGACGTTGTGACACGCTGGAGAGCGGTCCGCGCCCGACGGCGGACCGGAACGTGAGGTGTGCGGAGCGTGAACCCGTGAACGCAGGGCGCTGGCGGCGGATCGCCAGTCAGATCGGCCGGAGCGTGACGGTGTGGGCCGTCTCCACGGTGACCATGCTGGTGCTGGCCGGCCTCCTGCCGGACTTCCAGCTCCAGTCCCCCGACGGGGACAGCGCGACCCAGATCGCCGTGACCGCCGCGTTCGGCGCCGGCGCCTTCGGTCTGCTGTCGGCGCTGGTGTGGCCGCTGCTGGTCCGGCTGCTGCTGCTGGTGCCGGCCCTGGTCCTCGGCCTGCTGGTGTTCTTCCTCAACGGCGCGCTGCTGCTGGTCGCGCTCCGCGTCAACCCCGCCGCGCACGGCGCCGCCGGTCCCGAGACCGCGGTCGTCGTCGCCGCCGTGATGTCGGCCGTCGCCTCCGCCACCGGCGGCGCCCTCGCCGTCCGTGACGACGACGCCTACCGGAGCCGCCTCTACCGCCTCGCCGACCGCCGCCGCAGAACCGTTCCGCCCTGTCCCGCCGGCCACGGCACCGTCTTCCTGCAACTGGACGGCGTCGGCCACGACGTCCTGAAGGCCGCCGCCGGCAAGGGCACCATGCCGACCGTCGCGCGCTGGCTCGGCGACGGCACCGCCCCCGGCACCCACCGGCTCACCCCCTGGCGCACCGACTGGTCCAGCCAGACCGGCGCCAGCCAGCTGGGCATCCTGCACGGCAGCAACCACGACATCCCGGCGTTCCGCTGGTACGAGAAGGACACCCGCGAGGTGATGGTCTGCAACCGTCCCTCCAGCGCCGCCGAACTCCAGCGCCGCGCCGTCGAGCGCACCGGTGACGGCGGGCTGCTCACCTTCGACGGGGCCAGCCGCGGCAACCTGTTCAGCGGCGGCGCCGACGAACAGGCCCTCGTGCTGTCCATCGCGGTGCGCCGCCGCAGCCGGGAGACCCGCTCCCGCGCCGGGTACTTCGCCTACTTCTCCGACCCCGCCAACGCGGTCCGCACCGCCCTCTCGTTCGGCGCCGAGGTGGCCCGCGAGATCGGCCAGTCGCTGCGCGCCCGCGTCCACAAGGTCCGCCCCCGGGTCTCCCGCGGCGGCCTCTACCCGTTCGTCCGCGCCTTCGCGACCGTCGTCGAACGGGACGTCGTGGTCGCCGCGGTCATCGGCGACATGCTCGCCGGCCGCACCGCCGTCTACGCCGACCTGGTCGCCTACGACGAGGTCGCCCACCACTCCGGACCGCACAGCCGGGACGCCGAGAAGGTCCTCGCCCGCCTCGACCGCTCCCTCGCGCTGATCGAGAAGGCCGCCGAGCACGCCCCGCGCCCGTACCGGATCGTCGTCCTGTCCGACCACGGCCAGAGCCCCGGCGAGACCTTCCGCGCCCGCTACGGCCTCACCCTCGCCGACCTGGTCCGGGCCGGCTGCGGGCTGCCCGTGCCGCGCAAGGCGCAGCGCACCCACAGCGGCGCCGAGGCCCGCAACACCGTGCGCGCCGCGATGGGCCGGCCGGTCGAGGAGGGCGGCGAGCAGCACCGTCCCTCGCGCCGCCGCTCCGAGCCCCTCGTCCTCGCCTCCGGCAACCTGGGCCTGGTCTCCTTCCCGGACGTCGGCCACCGCATGAGCCGGGAGGAGATCGACGCCCGCCACCCCGCGCTCCTCGCCACCCTCGCCAACCACCCCGGCGTCGGCTTCCTGCTGGTCCGCAGCGAGGCCCACGCGGACGACGAGCACGACGGGCTGGTGCTCGGCGCGCGCGGCGCGGAGACACCCCTGGACCGGCTCGACGAGGACCCCGGCCCGCTCGCCCCCTTCGGGCCCGGTGCCGCCGACGCCGTACGCCGCACCCACTCCTTTCCGCACACCGCCGACATCATGGTCAACTCCTCCCTCGACCCGGCCGACGGCGAGGTGCTCGCCTTCGAGGAGCAGATCGGCTCGCACGGCGGGCTCGGCGGCGCCCAGTCCCAGGCGTTCCTGCTCTCCCCGACCGCCCTGACCCCGCCGGTCGCGGAAGGGACGGAACTGGTCGGCGCCGAGCACGTCCACCGCGTACTGCGGCGCTGGCTGCGGGAGTCCGACGGCCCGCAGATACCGCTGGACGATTCACCGTCCGAGGCGCACGGAGAGACACCTTTTGCGGTGCCGGACGGGGTCGTACAGGACAAAAGCGCCTGATTTGGAGGGCCGCCCGGGTGTGTCCGACCATGGTCGGCGGCCCGGCGATCCCGGGCGGCATTTTCCAGAGAGGCGCACCACCCCCATGCACGTCACCGGGACCGTTCCCCCGCCGGCCCCGCAGCGGAACCCCGACCGGCACACCCGCCGCTTCGGCCTCCCCGTCGCCACCGCCCTGGTCATGGGCAACATCATCGGTGGCGGCATCTTCCTGCTCCCGGCCTCCGTCGCCCCCTTCGGCACGGTCAGCCTGCTCGCCTTCGGCGTCCTGACCGTCGGCGCCATCGCCCTCGCCCTGGTCTTCGGCAGGCTCGCCGCCCGCGACCCGCGCACCGGCGGCCCGTACGTCTACGCCCGCGAGGCGTTCGGCGACTTCGCCGGGTTCCTCGCCGCCTGGGCGTACTGGATCACCACCTGGGTCTCCAACGCGGCCCTCGCCGTCGCCGCCGTCGGCTACCTCGACGTGCTGATCCCGGTGAACGACCACCGCTGGACCGCCTGCCTGGCCGCGCTCGTCCTGCAGTGGCTGCCCGCGCTCGCCAACTTCGCCGGCACCCGGTACGTGGGCGCCGTGCAACTGGTCGCGACGGTGCTGAAGTTCGTACCGCTGCTGCTCGTCGCCGTCGGCGGGCTGTTCTTCTTCGACGCGGACAACCTCGGCCCGTTCAACGCGAGCGGCGGCTCCGCCGTCGGCGCGGTCTCCGCCTCCGCCGCGATCCTGCTCTTCTCCTACCTGGGCGTGGAGTCCGCCGCGGTCAGCGCCGGCGAGGTCAAGGACCCCCGGCGCACCGTCGGCCGCGCCACCGTGATCGGCACCGCGGGCGCCGCCCTGGTCTATCTGCTGGGCACCCTGTCGGTCTTCGGCACCGTCGCCCACGACCGGCTGGTCGGCTCCACCGCGCCGTTCTCCGACGCCGTGAACGCCATGTTCGGCGGCACCTGGGGCGGCTGGGCCGTCGCACTGGCCGCGCTGGTCTCCATGACCGGCTGCCTCAACGGCTGGACGCTGCTCAGCGCCCAGACCCCGTACGCCGCCGCCCAGGACGGCCTGTTCCCGTCGGCCTTCGCCCGCAAGCGGCGCGGCGTGCCCACGGTCGGCGTCGCCGTCACCGTCGTCCTGGCCTCCCTGCTCACCGTCTACAACTACGCCTCCGGCTCGGGCCAGGTCTTCGAGATCCTGGTCCTGGTCACCACCTTCACCGCGACCGTCCCCTACCTGCTGGCCACCGCCGCCCAGCTCTTCCACCTGCTCTCCGGCCGCCGCGACCGGGTGAACCGGGCGCGGCTGCTGCGGGACGCCGTGGTCGCGGCGGTGGCGGCGGCCTTCTCCCTCTGGCTGGTCGCCGGCGCCGGGTACGCGGCCGTCTACCAGGGCGTGCTGTTCCTCTTCGCGGGCGTGCTGGTGTACGCGGTGATGGCGGGCCGCCGCAAGACCGCCCTCGGCTGACCCGCCTTCCGGTAATTCGGCTGCGACAGGCTGCCCGGGCGCCCACACTGAGGGCGGACCTTCTCCCGACCCTCCCCAGGAGCCCCCCGCGTGCAGGCTGCCGTCACCGTCACCCCCGCCCGTCTTCCGGAACTGCTGCTGGGCCTCGCCACGGTGCGGCCGGTGTTCCTCTGGGGGGCGCCCGGCATCGGAAAGTCCTCCCTGGTGCGGAGCTTCGCCGAGTCGCTCGGCCTGGAGTGCGTGAGCCTGCTCGGCACCCAGCTCGCGCCGGAGGACCTGATCGGCGTACCGCAGATCCGCGACGGCCGGTCGGTGTTCTGCCCGCCCGAGGTGATCGCCCGCGACGAGCCGTACTGCCTCTTCCTGGACGAGCTGAACGCGGCCACCCCGGACGTGCAGAAGGCGTTCTACTCGCTGATCCTGGACCGCCGGATCGGCAACTACGAGCTGCCGGCGGGCTCCATCGTCATCGGCGCCGGCAACCGAGCCACCGACAACGCCCTGGCCCGCCCGATCGCCTCCGCGCTGGTCAACCGGCTCACCCACGTCCACCTGGAGGCGTCCCCGAAGGACTGGCTGGTCTGGGCGGGGGAGAACGGCATCCACCCCTGGATCACCGACCACCTCACCGACCGTCCCGACCACCTGTGGTCCAAGCCGCCCAAGACCGAGGAGCCGTTCTCCACCCCGCGCTCCTGGCACATGCTCTCCGACGCCCTGCACTCCTTCGGCCGGGACCTGGACGAGGAGACCCTCAAGGTCCTCGCCCACGGCACCCTCACCCCCGCCCACGCCACCGCCTTCTGCGGCTACGTCAAGATCGTCCGCAGCCGGTTCGGCATCGAGGCGATCATCAAGGGCGAGGCCCGCTGGCCGCACCGCCTCCAGGACCGCGACCTGCTCTACTACCTCGCCGACTCCTTCCGCGGCCGGCTCGTCAAGGAACTCCCCGCCGACAAGGAGCACATGTCGGCGAGCGGCCGGCAGACCGCGTACCGCGCCAAGTCACTGCTGGTGCAGCTGGCCGAGATATCGGTCGAGGTCGCCCAGAGCGTCATCGCCTCCGACGCCGACGGCAACCCCGTCCTGCCGTCCTGGTTCCTGGTGGAGGCGGCCCGCGACATGCCGCGCCTGGTGGAGGCCCGCCGGTGAGCCGGCCGCCCGCCAAGAAGAAGAAACGGGACCTCGCGGGGGAGGCGTTCGCCGAGGGACTCGGTCTGGTGCGGGCCAACCCGGCGCTGGCCGCCGTCGAGTTCACCGTCTGCCGCCGAGCGGACTGCGGCCTCGCGCCCCGCGACGGGCTGGTCCGCGTCGACTCCGACGGCGGCCTGCACGCCCACCCCGACCGCATGGCCGACCCCGCCGACTGGGCGTGGGCCGTCGCGCACGCCGCCCTCCACCTCGGCTTCGGCCACGTACCCGCCGCCAGGGGCGCCCGCGTCCAGCCCGACCGGTACGACCTCGCGGCGCGCTGCGTCGTCGTCAACCGGTTCCTCCAGACCTTCCCCGTGGGGCAGGCCCCCCAGGAACTGCCCCTGAGCTACCCGGACGGCGACGAGGAGCGGCTCGCCACGCTGTGGCGGCGCGACGGGCTCCCCGCGGCCTACGAGCGCTGCGGCACCGCGGGCGCCGAGGCGGACCTGCTGCTCCTGGAATGGGACGGCTGGTACGGGCCGCCCCCGGACCGGCAGCTCGCCTTCGCCACCGCGCTGACCCGGACCGTCTCCGCCGCGATGGACGTGGCGGGCGGCCGGCGTGCCACCCTGGACGGCGAGGAGCCCGCCCGCCGGCCCTGGGAGAACGCGCTGAGCTGGTTCGTCTCCTCCTACCCCCTGCTCGGCGGCATCGCGGCCGGCGTCAAGCTGATCGCCGACGCCGAACTCGCCCGCGCCCACGGCATCGCGGTCGCCGCCGTCGACACCGAGGCCGGTGAGATCTACGTCAACCCGCTGCGGCAGCTCGACGACGAGGAGTGGCGGTTCGTCCTCGCCCACGAGATGCTGCACGCCGCCCTGCGCCACGGCGACCGCACCGGCGCCCGGGACCCCTTCCTCTTCAACGTCGCCTGCGACTACGTCGTCAACGGCTGGCTGGAGGAGATGCGGGTCGGCGTCATGCCCGACGGGCTGCTGTACGACCCGTCGCTGGCCGGCCTGTCCGCCGAGGAGGTCTACGACCGCATCGCCGGCGACCCGCGCCGCGTCCGCCGCCTGGCCACCCCGCGCGGCAAGGGCGCCCGCGACGTCCTCGGCGCCCCGCTCGGACCGCCCCGCGACCACGTCGACCTCGACGAGTTCTACCGGCGCGGCCTCACCCAGGGCCTCGATCTGCACCAGGGCCGGCAGCGCGGCCTCCTGCCCGGTGGGCTCGTCGAGGAGATCCGCGCGCTCAGCCACCCGCCGCTGCCCTGGGACGCCCGGCTGGCCCGCTGGTTCGACGAGTTCGTGCCGCGCCCCGAGCCGCTCAGGACGTACGCGCGGCCCTCGCGGCGGCAGGCGGCGACCCCCGACATCCCGCGCGCCGGACGGTACTTCCCGCCCGAGGAGGTCACCCGCTGCACCTTCGGCGTGGTCCTGGACACCTCCGGCTCCATGAACCGCGTCCTGCTCGGCAAGGCGCTCGGCGCCATCGCCTCCTACGCCGAGGCCCGGGACGTCCCGGCCGCCCGGGTCGTGTTCTGCGACGCCGCGCCGCACGACGCCGGGTACCTGGCCGTCACCGAGATCGCCGGCCGGGTCCGGGTGCGCGGCCGGGGCGGCACCGTGCTCCAGCCCGGCGTCGACCTGCTGCACCGCGCCGACGACTTCCCGCCCACCGCGCCGGTACTGATCATCACCGACGGCTGGTGCGACACCCTGCGGGTGCGCCGCGAGCACGCCTACCTCCTCCCACGGGGCGCACGGCTCCCGTTCGCGCCCAAGGGCCCCCTCTTCCACGTGAGCTGAACCCGGGTGTGATCGGATAGGGGGCGGACCCATCCGATTCGCGAAAGGACCTGCCGTGGCCACCACGCGCTCCGCACACACCGTCTGGGAAGGCAACCTGTTCGAGGGCAACGGCGTTGTCACCTTCGACTCGTCCGGCATCGGCGAGCAGCCGGTGTCCTGGCCGTCCCGCGCCGAGCAGGCGAACGGGAAGACCAGCCCCGAGGAGCTGATCGCCGCCGCCCACTCGTCCTGCTTCTCCATGGCGCTGTCCAACGGCCTGACCGGCGCCGGCACCCCGCCCACCAAGCTGGTCACCTCGGCCGACGTCACCTTCCAGCCCGGTGAGGGCATCACCGGCATCCACCTCACCGTGGAGGGCACCGTCGAGGGCCTCGACAACGACGCGTTCGTCGCCGCCGCCGAGGACGCCAAGAAGAACTGCCCGGTCAGCCAGGCCCTGACCGGCACGACCATCACCCTGTCGGCGAAGCTGGCCTGATCAGGCCGCCGCACCCCTTCCGCCGGGGCCGGGGCTCCGGGCCGCCTCCCCTTGACAACAGCACGCTCAAGTTTTGTGCTGGAGGAGCAGCCACCCGGAGGGCCACGGCGGAAGGGGACGGCATGGGACGCGCGGTCGGTATCGATCTCGGGACCACGAACTCCGTGGTGGCCGTCCTGGAGGGCGGCGAGCCCACCGTCGTCGCCAACGCGGAGGGCGCCCGGACGACGCCCTCGGTGGTGGCCTTCGCCAAGAACGGCGAGGTGCTGGTCGGCGAGGTCGCCAAACGGCAGGCGGTCACCAACGTGGAGCGCACCGCCCGCTCCGTGAAACGGCACATGGGGGACGCCGGATGGCGCTTCCCCGAGCAGGGCGACATCGACGGCACCCGCTACCGGGCGCAGGAACTGTCCGCGCGGGTGCTCCAGAAGCTGAAGCGGGACGCCGAGGCGTACCTCGGCGAGGACGTCACCGACGCCGTGATCACCGTCCCCGCCTACTTCGACGACGCCCAGCGGCAGGCGACCAAGGAGGCCGGGGAGATCGCCGGCCTGAAGGTGCTGCGGATCATCAACGAGCCCACGGCGGCGGCCCTGGCGTACGGCCTGGACCGGGAGAACGACCAGACGGTCCTCGTCTTCGACCTCGGCGGCGGCACCTTCGACGTGTCGCTCCTGGAGATGGGCGAGGGCGTCATCGAGGTCAAGGCCACCAACGGCGACACCCTGCTCGGCGGCGACGACTGGGACCAGCGGGTCGTCGACCACCTCGTCGAACGCTTCACAGGGCAGTACGGCATCGATCTCGGCCGGGACAAGATGGCGGCGCAGCGGCTGCGCGAGGGCGCCGAGAGGGCCAAGATCGAACTGTCCTCGGCCAGTGAGACCACCGTCAGCCTGCCCTACGTCACCGCCTCCGCGGAGGGCCCCCTCCACCTGGACGAGAAGCTGACCCGCACCCGGTTCCAGGAGCTGACCGCCGATCTCCTGGACCGCTGCAAGGCCCCCTTCCACCAGGCCGTCCAGGACGCCGGCGTCGAACTCTCCGCCGTCGACCACGTCATCCTGGTCGGCGGCTCCACCCGGATGCCCGCCGTCACCGGCCTGGTGCGCGAACTCACCGGCAAGGACCCGCACAAGGGCGTCAACCCCGACGAGGTCGTCGCGGTCGGCGCCGCCCTCCAGGCGGGCGTCCTGCGCGGCGACGTCAAGGACGTGCTGCTGCTCGACGTCACCCCGCTGTCCCTCGGCATCGAGACCAAGGGCGGCATCATGACCAAGCTGATCGAGCGCAACACCACGATTCCGACCCGGCGTTCGGAGATCTTCACCACCGCCGCAGACAACCAGCCCTCCGTCGGCGTCCAGGTCTACCAGGGCGAACGCGAGATCGCCGCCTACAACAAGAAGCTCGGCGTCTTCGACCTCACCGGCCTGCCGCCCGCCCCGCGCGGCGTCCCGCAGATCGAGGTGGCCTTCGACATCGACGCCAACGGCATCATGCACGTCTCCGCCAAGGACCTCGCCACCGGCCGCGAGCAGAAGATGACCGTCACCGGCGGCTCGGCGCTCCCCAAGGAGGACATCGACCGCATGATGCGGGAGGCCGAGCAGTACGCCGACGAGGACCGCGGGCGCCGCGAGGCCGCCGAGACCCGCAACCATGCCGAACAACTCGTGTACCAGACGGAGAAGTTCGTCCGCGACAACGGCGACAAGATCCCCGAGGCCACCCGCGCCGAGGTCGAGTCCGCCGTCACCGGCCTGAAGGCCCTGCTGGAACGGCAGGCCGACACCGCCGAGCTGCGGGCCGGCGTCGAGCGACTCGCCGGTGTCAGCCAGCGCATGGGCCAGGCGATGTACGCGCAGGCCGGGCAGCCACCGTCCGAGGGCGCCGCGCCCCCGCGGGAGCAGGGCGACGACGACGCGGTGGTGGACGCGGAGATCGTCGACGACGACAAGGGCGGCGGCGGGGACTGACGGGGACCGGGTGTGAAGCGGTCCCCCCGAGCCGCCGCACCCGTCGTCTTCGTCAGGTCGTCGTCAGGTCGTCTTCGTCAGGGCTTGCGGGCGACGCCGGCGTAGAACAGGTCCGTGGGGCCGGTGCCGGGCGGGGTCGGGGAGGGGTCGGGCCGCCACTGGACGCCCGGGACCAGGCCCGGGTCGACCAGCTCCAGTCCGGTGAAGAACCGGCTGATCTCGGCGTGGCTGCGGACGGTGAGGAACACGCCGCGGTCGCGGTAGACCTGGAGGGCGCGGGCGGTGCTGTCCGGGTCGAAGTCGGCGGTGGTGTGGGACAGCACCAGGTAGCTGCCGGGCGCGAGGGCCGCCAGGAGCCGGCCGACGGTGTCGTAGGCGTGGTCGTCGGGCAGGAAGTGCAGCAGGGCGATCAGGGACAGCCCGACGGGCCGGGACAGGTCCAGGGTGCGGGCCGCCGCCTCGATGATGGTCCCGGGGTCGCGGGCGTCGGCCTGGACGTAGTCGGTGGAGCCCTCGGGGGCGCTGCGGAGCAGGGCCTGGGCGTGGGCGAGGACGATCGGGTCGTTGTCGACGTAGACCACGCGGGCCGCGGGGTCGGTGCGCTGCGCGACCTCGTGCAGGTTCGGGCTGGTGGGGATGCCGGTGCCGATGTCGAGGAACTGCCGCACGCCGGCCTCCGCGGCCAGGAAGCGGACGGCGCGGTGCATGAACGCCCGGTTGGCGAGGGCGGGGCCGCGGCCGTGCGGCAGCCCTTGCAGGACGCGTTCGGCGGCCTCCGCGTCGACCGGGTAGTTGTCCTTGCCGCCCAGGTAGTAGTCGTACATCCGGGCCGGGTGCGGCTTGGACGTGTCGATCTTCAGTCCTGGCCCCTGGGTGTCATCGGTCATGACGGCCTCGTCGCTTCGAGAAGTGGATACCGGCGAGAGCGAATGTATCTCCGGTGGCGGACAGGGCAGTTGGCGGGGCAGTCGACGGGAAGGCCGGGCTCCGGACCGGGAGCGGCCCGCACGTCACCGGACCAGTGCCTCGGCGAGTTCCTGCGGGCGCGCGGCGAACGGGCTGTGGCTGCCCGGCAGGGTACGGACGGTGAACGGCTCGCCCGGCACGGCCCGGTCGGCCTCCGCGATCATCAGGTCCTGCACGGCCGCCGGCAGCGCCCGGTCGTCCGCGCAGCGTACGAACGTACGCGGGATCCGGCCCCACCGTGCCGCGGTCAGGGTGACGGGGGCCGACGGGAGCGCCAGCGGCAGATCGGGGCTCAGCGCGGAACGCCAGCGGTCGAAGCGGTCGGCGGGCGTGTCGTGGTAGTGGGTCTGCCGCAGTTCCTCGACGTAGTCCGGGTCCGGCGAGAGCGGGTCGATCCGCAGGGCACCCAGCGCCTCGGGGTCACCGAGGTGGAGGCCCTGCCCCCGGGCGGTGGCGTTCTCGGGTGTGCTCAGGTAGTCGGAGAACCGGGGGCGGCCGGCCGGGACGAAGGCGGAGAGGTAGACGACGCGGTCGACCAACTCGGGCGCGCGCTCCGCGGCCAGCGACGCGGGGCCGCCGCCCGCGCTGTGCGCGACGAGCACGACACGGCCGTAGCGGCGGACCCGGCGCAGTGTGTCCAGGACGGCGGTGGCGCAGTCGTCCATCGTCAGACCGGCCAGCCGTGACCGCTCGGTCGGCAGACCGGGGCGGCCGGGCAGCAGGTATCCGCTGGGCAGGGGAGCGCCGAAGCCGTGCCCGGGCAGGTCGACGGCGACGCTCGCGGCACCGAGACCGGCGAGCGCCCGCTGCGTCGCCGCCCACTGCCAGGAGCCGTGCCAGGCACCGTGGACCAGGACGAAGACGGTGTGGTTCAGGCCGGAAGGAGTCATGGCCCCATCTCAACCGGCCGTGCCGGATCGATCCAGGGGAAGATATGGCAGGGTGAGCGGCGATACTTCGCAGGTATGGACGGAGCGGCATGGAAGCGCGGCATCTGCGGTACGCGCTCGCCCTCGCCGAGCACGGACACTTCGGCCGGGCGGCCCGCGCGCTGGGGATCGCGCAGCCCCCGCTGTCCAGACAGATCGCCGACCTGGAGCGCGAGACCGGGACGCGGCTGTTCGACCGGACGCGCCAGGGCGTGCTGCCGACCGCCGCGGGTGAGGCGTTCCTCGCCCGGGCGCGGCGGGCGCTGGACGAGATGGCGGCGGCCGCGGTCGACGCCGGCCGGGCGGCACGCGGCGAGACGGGCCGGCTGCGGCTGGGGTTCATCGCCTCCGCCCTGCTCGACCCGCTCCCGGACGTGCTGGGCCGGTTCGGCCGCGAGCGGCCCGACGTACGGCTGGAACTGCACGAGATGGCATCCCGTCACAGCGCCGCCGCCCTCGTCGCCGGAGAACTGGACGTGGCCGTCACCCTCGGACCGCCGCGCGGCGCCGGGGCCGAGCACCTGGTGTCCGTCCCGGTCGGGCACGACCGTCTGATCGCCGTGGTCGGCAGCACCCACCCCTATGCGGGCCAGGCGTCGGTGAGCGTGGACCAGTTGCGACGGCAGCCGCTGATCGTGGCCGCCGGGGAGGACGAGCCCGCCGTCGCCACCGGCCTGCGCGCCCTGCTGGGCGAGGACGCCGCCGCGCTGGACGGTGCCACCGTGGCCAGGGACGTGCACACCATCATGGGCCTGGCGGCCTGCGGGATCGGAATCGGCCTCGGGCCCTCGCGCATGCGGTCGGCCCCGCGACCGGGCATCCGATTCTGCGAGGTGACCCCCAGGACGGCGCTGCCCGACCTGGTCCTGTCCTTCGCCGACCGGGACCGCTCCCCGGCGCTGGGCGCCTTCCTCGACATCGTCCGCGACAACTGCCCCGGCGTCGGTGCCGCACTCGACCGGCGGCTGGGCCACGCATGAGAACCGGCCCACTGCGCCGCCCGCTTCATGCCGGAGGCGGGGAGGGGCGGGCGCGAGGCGGTGGATAGCCTTCCGGGGGAGCGGGAGGAGGAGGCCCCTGACGCACGCTCCCCGGGTTCTCCGCAGGACCTGTTCCCAGAGCCCCGTTCCCAGGGCCCGGCGTCCGGGCCGATACACGTGAGACCGCGAGGTGAGAGGCCCCATGTTCACGACCCGCCCCACCCTCCAGGGCACCTTCGGCATGGTGTCCTCCACCCACTGGCTGGCCTCCGCCGCCGCCATGGCCGTACTGGAGGACGACGGCAACGCCTTCGACGCGGCGGTCGCCGCGGCGTTCACGCTGCACGTCGTGGAACCGCATCTGAACGGCCCGGCGGGTGAGGTGCCCGTCGTCCTGGCCCCTGCCGGGTCCGCCCCCCGGGTGCTGTGCGGTCAGGGGCCCGCGCCGGCCGGAGCGAGCATCGCCCACTACACCTCCCTCGGTCTCGACCTGGTCCCCGGCACCGGCCCGCTGGCCGCCGCCGTGCCCGGCGCGTTCGACGCCTGGCTGCTGCTCCTGCGCGACCACGGCACCAAGTCCCTCGCGGACGTACTGAAGTACGCCATCGGGTACGCCGAGCACGGGCATCCGGCGGTCGAACGGGTCGGGGCGACGGTCGAGACGGTGCGGGAGCTGTTCGAGACGGAGTGGACCACCTCCGCCGAGGTCTACCTCCCCGGCGGCCGGCCCCCGGCACCGGGCGCCCTGCTGAAGAACCCGGCGCTGGCGGCGACGTGGCGGCGGCTGCTCACCGAGGCGCGGGCCGCGGCCGGGGGCGCCGTCGGCTCCGCGCGCCGGGAGGCCGAGATCGAGGCGGCCCGCCGCACCTGGCGGGAGGGCTTCATCGCCGAGGCGCTCGCCGGCTTCGCCGCCCGGCCCGTCATGGACACCTCCGGCGAACGGCACGCGGGCACTCTCACCGGCGACGACCTCGCTGCGTACACCGCGCACTACGAGGAGCCGGTCACCCACACCTGGAACGGCTGGACCGTCGCCAAGGCCGGCCCCTGGAGCCAGGGCCCGGCCCTGCTCCAGCAACTCGCCCTGCTGGACGACGACTTCGGCACACCGGGCAGCGGCGCGGCCTACGGGAGCGCCGCCTACGTGCACACCCTCGTCGAGGGCACCAAGCTGGCGATGGCCGACCGCGAGGCCTGGTACGGCGACGCCGAGGGCGCCGGCGTACCCCTGCGCACGCTGCTGTCGCCGCGGTACAGCGCGGGGCGGCGGGCGCTGATCGACGCCCGGCAGGCCTCGTACGAGCTGCGGCCCGGCAGTCCCGACGGGCGTACGCCCCGGCTGCCGGCGGCCGCCTCCCCGGACGCGGACCCGAGCGTGGCCGTGACGCCCGGCGCGGGGGAGCCGACCGTCGCCCGGGACGGCGCGACCCGCGGCGACACCTGCCACGTCGATGTCGTCGACCGCTGGGGCAACATGGTCTCGGCCACGCCCAGCGGGGGCTGGCTCCAGTCCAACCCCGTCGTGCCCGGCCTCGGCTTCCCGCTGGGCACCCGGCTCCAGATGACCTGGCTGGAGCCCGGCCTGCCGAACTCCCTGACCCCCGGCCGCCGCCCCCGCACCACCCTCACTCCCTCCCTCGCCCTGCGCGACGGGGTGCCGGTGCTCGCCTTCGGCACACCCGGCGGCGACCAGCAGGACCAGTGGAGCCTGCACTTCCTGCTCGCCGTGGCCCTGCGCGAGAAGTTCCGCGGCGGGTACGACCTGCAAGGCGCGATAGACGCCCCGAACTGGCACACCGAGAGCTTCCCGTCGTCGTTCTACCCGCGGCTCACGGACCCGGGTTCGCTCGTCCTGGAATCCCGCTTCGGCGACGACGTGATCGCCGGCCTGCGCCGCCGCGGGCACCGCGTCACGGTCTCCGGCCCCTGGTCGGAGGGGCGGCTGTGCGCGGTCGCCCGCGACCCGGAGACGGGGGTGCTGTCGGCGGCGGCGAACCCGCGCATGATGCAGGGGTACGCCGTCGGGAGGTAGCGGGGCGACGACGGTGCGGCGCGGCGGCGAGCGCGGAGGTCACCGCCGCGCGTCGGCGGTCCCGGGCGGCAGGGTCGCGCACACCGCGTCCAGGACGCACGCGTACGGCGTGCCGAGGGCGGTGAGCCGGGAGCGGAGCCGCGCCAGGGCGTCGTGGTGCTCGACGAGCAGCCCGGTGTCGCCGGTGCGGGAGGCCAGCTCCAGCACGGCGGGCAGGAAGTCGGGCCGTTCCCCGTCGGCGCACTCCAGCCCGTGGGCGCGGTACCGCTCCTCGAAGCGGGCCGGGGACGACCCGCGCAGCCCGGCGTCGCCCCCGCCCCACCAGCCGAGATGGAGGCTGTGCGGGTCGCCGGAGCCGAAGACGGCGGCGTAGTGGGCCTGGAGGTCGCGCGGGAGCGTCACCGCCGCGTGGTCGGTGAACCCCCGCAGCTGCGGCGCCGCTTCGCGCAGCAGCGGCAGCCGGTCCCGGAGACCGTCGTCCGGGTACGTCAGACAGAGCGCCGCCGCCTGGTACAGCACCGCGAAACCGGGCATCGGACCTCCCTCGCCGGCCCCGGTTCACGAACCTAGGGCCGGGCGGGGGAGCGCACCCGTTCACGGCGCCCGTACGGGTCTGCCCGGGAGGGCGTCCCCGGGAGACGCCCCGGCGGCGTCAGGGCTTGCGGGCCACCCCCGCGTACACCGGCACGATGCCCTCCGCCTGCACCGCCACGTCCTCCGGCTCCGGGCGCCACCCGGTCACCGGGATCACGCCGGGACCCAGCAGCTCCAGCCCTTCGAAGAACCGCGCGAACTCGGCCAGCGGACGCGGGTGGAACGGTGTGCCGCCGCGGGCGAACAGCGCGGCGGCCTTGCCGACGGCCTCCGGGTTCAGGTCCGCGGTGACCTGCGACAGGATCAGGAAGCTGCCCGGGGCGAGGGCGTCGACGTACCGCTTCAGCAGGCCGTGCGCGTCGTCGCCGTCGGCCGCGTCACCGAGGTAGTGGGTCAGGGCCACCAGCGACAGGGCGACCGGCCGGCCGAGGTCCAGGGACTCGCCCGCCGCCCCCAGGACCGTGTCCGGGTCGCGGACGTCGGCGTGGACGTAGTCGGTGGAGCCCTCGGCGCAACCGTGCAGCAGCGCCTCGGCGTGCCGCAGCACGATCGGGTCGTTGTCCGCGTACACCACCCGGCACTCGGGTGCGACGTCCTGCGCCACCTGGTGCAGGTTGGGCTGGGTCGGGATGCCGGTGCCGATGTCGAGGAACTGCCGGAGGCCGGCCTGGGCGGCGGTACGGACCGCGCGGTGCATGAACCGGCGGTTGGCGCGGGCGCCGCGCACCGCCGTCTCGTCGGCGGCGAGGATCTTGCGGGCCAGTTCCTCGTCCACCGGGTAGTTGTCCTTGCCGCCCAGCCACCAGTCGTAGACACGGGCGGGGTGCGGCCGGCTGGTGTCGATGGCGGGCACGGCGTCGGGTCGGGTCATGCGCGGCGGTCTCCTCGTGATGCGACGGTGGGTGCGGGGCTTGCGCGTGCGGGGCGGCGGACCGGTCAGCAGCGCTCGCGGTACTCGCGCAGGATCTTCTGGGTGCGCTGGGCGGAGGCGGCCAGCGCCGTCATGTGGTCCAGCACCTCCAGGTGCGTGGAGACCTCGTCCCGGGAGTCCAGGTACAGGGCGCCGGTCAGGTACTCGGTGAACACCATGTCGGGCAGCTCCGGCTCCGCGAACCGGAACAGCGTGAACGGCGCGTACGTCCCCGGGTGCGGACCGGTGGCGAACTCGGCGACCTGGAGGGTCACCCGCTCCCGGCCGGCGAAGTCCAGCAGCTTGTCGAGCTGTTCGCGCATGACCCGGCCGTCGGCGCTCACCGGGCGGCGCAGCACCGTCTCGTCCATGACCACCCACAGGTGCGGCGGCTGCTCGCGCTCCAGCAGCGCCTGCCGCTCCATGCGCAGCGCCACGTGCCGTTCGACGGCGCCCTCGTCGGAGCTGTTGCCGATGGTCCCGGTCTCCAGCACGGCCCGCGCGTACTCCTCGGTCTGGAGCAGCCCCGGCACGAAGTGCGGCTCGTAGGACCGGATGATGCGGGCGGCGCCCTCCAGGCTGACGTACAGGCTGAACCACTCGGGCAGCACGTCGTGGTAGCGCTGCCACCAGCCGGGCCGGTTCGCCTCCTCGGCGAGGTCGACGAAGGACGACACCTCGCCGTCGGGCACCCCGTAGGCGGTCAGCAGGATCTGGACGTACGGGATCTTCAGCGCGACCTCGGCCGTCTCCATCCGCCGTACGGTGGCCGGGGCCACCCGCAGCACCTTCGCGGCGGCCTCGCGGCTCAGTCCGGATCTCTCGCGCAGCTCCTGGAGCCGCTTCCCCAGCACCACCTGACCCACGGTGGGTGCGGGCCTACGGTCACTCACGCCACGCCCCTCCAACGCGCCGAAGTACTTCACCAGTCTTTCACGCCACCCCGCCCGTCCCACAAGGGAGGTCCGGCGGCGGGGGCTGTGGCAGGCTGGGCGGGAGACCCGTCCGGCACCCAGGAAGGAGCGCGGCCCATGCCCGTCGAGCCGCTGTCGCAGCAGGACGTCGAGGACCGGCTGGCCGCACTGCCGGGGTGGTCGCTCGACGGCGACCGCCTCACCCGCTCCTACCGGCTCGCCTCGCACACCGCGGCCACCGCGATGGTCGTGCACATCGCCCAGGTCCAGGAGGAACTCGACCACCACTCCGACCTGACCCTGGGCTACAACACGGTGTCGCTCAGCGTGCACACGCACAGCGCGGGCGGCGCGGTGACGGAGAAGGACTTCGAGCTGGCCCGCCGGGTGGAGGATCTGGCCGGGGGCCACGGGGCACACTGACCTGTGTGCTGGACTACGACAAGGAAGCGGAGCGGTACGACGCCGCGCGCGGCGGCGAGCCCCGGGCCGCCGCCGCTGCCGAGGCCGTACTGAGTCTCGTCCCGGCCGGCGCGCGCCGGCTGCTCGACGCGGCCTGCGGCACCGGGATCGTCACCCGGCGCCTCGCGGCGGCCCGCGCGGGGCTGCGGGTGACCGGCGTCGACCTGGCCCCCGCCATGGTCCGGCGGGCCGCGGCCCGGCTGCCCGGCGCGGTGGTGCGCGCCGACGCCCGCCGACTGCCGTTCACCGCCGGGGCGTTCGACGCGGTGAGCAGCGTCTGGCTGCTCCACCTGGCCGGCACCGACGACGACGCGCGGACCGTCGTCGGCCAGTGCGCCCGGGTGCTGCGGCCCGGCGGGGTGTACGTGACCACGGTCGACAAGGGCCCCTCGCACAACGTGGGCAGCGACATCGACGCCGTCCTCGCCGCCCGTCCGCCCAGCCCCGTCCGGGACGCCGCCGGGGCCGTCGAGGCGTACGCCCGCGAGCACGGGCTGTGCCCGGCGGGGCGGGCCCGGTTCACCGGCCTGGGCCAGGGCCGCAGCCCCCGCCGCACCATCGCGGACCTGCGGCGCGGCTGGTTCATGACGCTCCCGCCGGAGGGTCCGCTCGCCGACCGTTTCGCCGGCCGCCTCGCCGCCCTGCCCGACCAGGACCGGCCCCGGCCCGACCCGGTGTTCACGCTGCTGGCGTTCAGGAAGCCCTGACCGGCGGGGCGTCGCCCCGGTCGTCGACGGCGGCACCGTCGCCGCCGGAAACGACCCGGCAACTTCCGTGCCACCGGCGGCGACTGAGAGGGAAACACCGGGAGCACCCCCTCCCGGCCCCCTCAGGAGGCAGTCTCCATGAAGCACCCGCACCGGCGCGGCAGACACCGCGTCCGCGCCCGCGTCCTCGTCCCCGCCCTCGCCGCGGCCCTGGCCGTGGCCGGCGCCGGGCTGACCGCGCTCACCGCCGACACCGCCGACGCCGCGACCGCCCGGCAGGTCGAGGCGCTGGACCGGGGCGTCGTCAGCGTCCACACCTCGGCCGGCAACCTGGTCAGCTGGCGCTGGCTCGGCACCGACCCGAACGACGTGTCCTTCAACGTCTACCGGGCCGGTACGAAGGTCAACTCCAGCCCGGTCACCGGCTCGACCAACTACTTCCACTCCGGCGCCCCGGAACAGGCCGACTACACCGTCCGCGCCGTCGTGAACGGCGTCGAACAGGCCGACTCGGTCCACGCGATCCAGTTCCGCGCCGGCTACAAGGACGTCCCGATCTCCCCGCCGTCCGGCGGCACCACCCCCGACGGCGTCGCCTACACCTACGAGGCCAACGACGCTTCCGTCGGCGACCTCGACGGCGACGGCGCCCTGGACATCGTCCTGAAGTGGCAGCCCACCAACGCCAAGGACAACTCCCAGTCCGGGTACACCGGCAACACGATCGTCGACGGCGTCAAGCTCGACGGCACCCGCCTGTGGCGGATCGACCTCGGCAGGAACATCCGCTCCGGCGCCCACTACACCCAGTTCCAGGTGTACGACTACGACGGTGACGGCAAGGCCGAGGTCGCCATGAAGACCGCCGACGGCACGACCGACGGCACCGGCGCGGTGATCGGCAGCTCCTCGGCCGACTACCGCAACTCCTCCGGCTACATCCTGTCCGGCCCCGAGTACCTGACCATGTTCAACGGCCAGACCGGCAAGGCGATGGGCACCGTCGACTACGTCCCGGCCCGCGGCACCGTCTCCTCCTGGGGCGACTCCTACGGCAACCGCGTCGACCGCTTCCTGGCCGGCACGGCCTACCTGGACGGCGCCCGCCCCTCGCTCATCATGGCCCGCGGCTACTACACCCGCAGCGTGATCGCCGCCTGGGACTGGCGGAACGGAGCCTTCACCCGCCGCTGGACCTTCGACACCAGCTCCTCCACCAACAGCGGCAAGGGCTACGACGGCCAGGGCTCGCACAGCCTCTCCGTCGGGGACGTCGACAACGACGGCAAGGACGAGATCGTCTACGGCTCGATGGCGGTGGACGACAACGGCAACGGCCTGTGGACCGCGAAGACCGGGCACGGCGACGCCCAGCACCTGGCCGACCTCGACCCGTCGACGTCGGGCCTGGAGTACTTCAAGGTCTCCGAGTCCACCTCCCAGCCCGCCGAGGTGTATCTCAACCCGGCGAGCGGCGCGGTCCGCTGGAAGCTCGACGCCTGCTGCGACAACGGCCGGGGCGTGGCCGGTGACATCTACGCGGGCAACGACGGGGCCGAGGTCTGGTCCGCCTCCGACACCTACATCCGCGACGAGGCGGGCGCCACCAAGGGCCGGGAGCCGTCCTCGGCCAACTTCCTGTCCTGGTGGGACGGCGACACCGTCCGCGAACTCCTGGACGGCACCCACATCGACAAGTACGGCACCTCTTCCGACACCCGCCTGCTCACCGGCTCCGGCGTCGCCTCCAACAACGGCACCAAGGCGACCCCGGTGCTGTCCGGCGACATCCTCGGCGACTGGCGCGAGGAGGTCGTCTGGCGCACCAGCTCCAACACGGCGCTGAGGATCTACTCGACGCCCGTGGAGACCAGCACGAAGATCACGACCCTGCTGCACGACACGATGTACCGCACGGGTCTGGCCTGGCAGAACACCGCGTACAACCAGCCCCCGCACCCGAGCTTCTTCCTCGGCAACGGGATGGCGACCGCGCCGCGCCCGACGGTGTACACGCCGTAGCCGAGCCCGGCCGCCGGTCCGCGACGGGACCGGCGGCCGGTGACCACCACGGCGCCCCCTGCCGGCTGCCGTCCGGCGGCTACGAGGTGACCTCCGCGCCGTCCTGACCGTTCGCCGACCGCGTGACCACCGTGTGGATCCAGTTCCGGGACAGTCCCAGGCGGGCGGCGAGGACGTCCTCGGTCACCCCCCGGCCGTGGGCGGCGCGCAGCGCGTCGTCCCGGAGCCGTCTCCACCGCACGACCGCCCGCCGCCCCGCCGTCGCTCTCTCCGTCAGCACGGCCAGCGTCACCAGTACCTCGCCCAGCACACCGTTCCACCACCGCCGCCGCATACGGCCCCCTTCGCAGACCCGAACCCGCCGCGTGTACCCACCACGGTCGAGTGCGGCGGACGCGGCCCACAAGAGCGCGGGGGAGGCGTGCGAGAGCCCGCGCGTTCCGGGTGTGCGCGAGAGCGGAACCGGTGGGGCCGGCGCGGTCAGTGGGGCTGCCGCAGCCCCGCGACGAGCAGCCGGACCATCCGGCGCGCGTCGTAACGGTCGTCGCCCTCCGCGCCGACGCAGAGGTTCCCCACGCCGCGCATCAGCGAGTACGCCGCGAGACCGGGGCCGATCTCGCCCGCCTCCTCGGCCGCCGCCAGCAGCCGGGCGCACACCGGGGCGAGGCGGTCCAGGAAGGAGGCGTGCAGCGCCTGGAACGCGGGGTCGTCGGAGTTCAGCACGGCGGCGAGGCCGTGCTTGGTGACCAGGAAGTCGGCGAAGAGGTCCACCCACCGCCCCAGGGCCTCGTACGGCGTCGGGCAGCTCTCCAGCAGGGCCGGGCCGGCCTCGGCGCACGCCTCGATCTGGTGCCGGTACACGGCGACGACGAGGTCGGCGCGGGTCGGGAAGTGCCGGTAGACCGTGCCCGTGCCGACGCCGGCCTCCGCCGCGATGTCCCGGACCGGCGCGTCCACGCCCGACCTGACGAAGACCGCGGCGGCCGCGTCCAGCAGCGTCCGCTGATTGCGCCGGGCATCCGCCCGCCTGGGCCGGGCCGCGCGCTCCGCACCCTGCTCGCCGTCGTTCACCGCGTCGCTCCCTCCACCGCCTCTTGCAAAGCGGAACAGTGTTCCGTATCGTCGTCGTAACGGAACAAGGTTCCGCTTGTTCCATCATGCCGGACGGACGCCTCGGCCACCAAGCCGCGCCTCCGCGTCCGCTCCCCCCGCGTGCACGAAAGGCACCTCCATGTCCGCGTACCAGCCGACCACCGTCCCCTCCCCGGTCGTCTCCGTGAAGCCCGTCGTGCTCCCCGCACCCGGTCGCGGCGACGACCTCCAGGTCCAGGTCTCCGCCCCCGTCACCGGCCGTGACCTGCCGGTCGTGGTCCTCTCGCACGGTTACGGCGGCTCGCTGGACAGCTACGCCCCGCTGGCCGACCACTGGGCCGCCCACGGCTTCGTCGTACTGCGCCCCACCCACCTCGACTCCCGCCGCCTCGCCCTGCCCGCCGACGACCCCCGCACCCCGCTGATCTGGCGCACCCGCGTCGAGGACCTCACGCGGGTCATCGACCACCTCCCCGACCTGGAGGCCGCCGTGCCGGGCCTCGCCGGGCGGGTCGACCGCGGCCGGGTCGCCGTGGCCGGACACTCCTGGGGCGCCCAGTCGGCGAGCATGCTGCTGGGGGCCCGGGTCCTCGACGCCGACGGCGTCCCCGGCGAGGACCTGTCCGACCCGCGGGTCACGGCGGGCCTCCTGTTCGCCCTGCCCGGACGCGGCGGCGCCGACCTGTCCCCGTTCGCTGCCGAGAACTTCTCCTTCATGAACCCCTCCTTCGACGACATGACCACCCCCGCCCTCCTGGTCGCCGGCGACCACGACGACTCCGCGCTCTCCGTGCGGGGCCCGGACTGGTTCACCGACGCCTACGCGCTGAGCCCGAAGGACAAGACCCTGCTGACCCTGTTCGGCGCCGAGCACTCGCTGGGCGGCATAGCCGCGCACGAGCACACCGAGACCACCGACGAGAGCCCCGAGCGGGTCGCCCTGCTCCAGCGCCTCACCACGGCCTACCTGCGCAGCGCCCTCGACCCCGACGACCCGGCGTGGCGCGAGGCGAGCGCCGAACTGGCGGCCGGCGGGCAGCAGCTGGGCCGCCTGGAGAGCAAGTAGCCGTGGCCGCCCCCAGCTTCGGCATCATGACCGCCCCCTCGCAGGTCGACTACGCCGACGTTCTGCGGGTCTGGCGCGAGGCCGACACCGTGCCCGAGATCGGGCACGCCTGGCTCTTCGACCACCTGTTGCCGATCTACGGCGACCCGAAGGGCGTCACCTACGAGGGCTGGACCCTGCTCTCCGCGCTCGCCGCGCAGACCAGCAGAGTGCGGCTCGGTGTGATGGTCACCAGCAACCGGTTCCGTCCGCCCGCCGTCCTCGCCAAGATCGCCGCGACCGTCGACGTCGTCTCCGGCGGCCGGCTCGACTTCGGCATCGGCGCCGGCTCCCGGCCCGACGTCCCGATGGCCCGGCGCGAGTACGAGGCGCACGGCCTGCCCTACCACGACGGGGCGCACGCCGTACGCGCCCTCGCCGAGGCGTGCACGGTGATCCGGCGGCTGTGGACCGAGCCGGAACCGTTCGACTTCGACGGCGCCCACGTCACGCTCCGCGGCGCGTACGGCAACCCCAAGCCCGTGCGGCGCCCGCACCCGCCGGTCCTCGTCGGCGGACGCGCCTCGGCGACCCTGCGGGTGGCCGCCGAACACGCCGACATCTGGAACTACCCCGGCGACGACGTCGAGGACGCCGTGGCGCGCGGCGCGATCCTGGACCGGCACTGCGCCGACCTGGGCCGCGACCCGGCGACGATCACCCGCTCCCTCGTCCTGCCGGTCTCCTACGACGACCCCGCGCCCACCCGGGAGGCGATCGGCCGGGCGACCGAGGCCGGTTTCCGGCACCTCGTCCTGACGCTGCCGGCGCCCTACCCCGAGGGCGTGGCCCGGTGGCTCGCCGAGGAGGTCGTCGTGCGGTGAGCGACCGGGAGCGGGGCGTGCTCCCGCCGGAGAGCACGCCCCGCCCGTCACCCACGCGGTCGTTCAGCCGACCGCGCAGCTCTCGCCGCCCAGGGAGAAGGAGGCCGGTTCCGCGTTGGTCCCCGACCACTCACCCGTGAAGCCGAACGCCACCGACGAGCCGGCCGCCACGGCACCGTTCCAGCCGACGTTCCTCGCCGTGACCGTGGTCCCCGACACGGAGTGCTCGGCGTTCCACATCCGGCTCACCTTCTGCCCGTCCGGGAAGGACCAGTTCAGCGCCCAGCCGTTCCAGGCCGCCGTCCCGGTGTTGGTGAGCTTCACGTCCGCCTGGAAGCCGCCCGGCCACTGGTTGGTGACCGTGTACGTCACCGCGCAGGCACCCGTCGGCTCGGGCTCCGTTCCGGGGTCCGTGGCGGACGTGTCGCCGTAGACGATGCCCCGCCCGTTGGTCGCCACGTACACCCGCCCGTACACCCGGGGGTCGCCGGTGATGGCCGCCCCCGTCCAGCCCCACTGGTGGGCGTCGTCGTTGATCCGGGTCCAGGAGGCGCCCTGGTCGGTGGAGCGGAAGACGCCCCGCACCCCGCCGATCTTCGCGCTGGTGTACAGCGTCTGGTACGAGGCGCCCGGCGCCGCCTTGCCGATGCCGATGGTGTCGGCCTGCTCGACGTTCGACAGCTTGGTGAAGCTCGCGCCGCCGTCCGTGGAGTGCCACAGGCCGTACGCCCCGTCCGCGGCGCCGCCCGCCAGCCACACGTCCCCCCGCACACCGGGCAGCGCCTTGAACCGCACGCTGTCCCCGCTCGGCAGGCCGGTCGCCGCCGACGCCGAGAAGGTCGCGCCGCCGTCCGTACTGACGTAGAACTTCCCGGACTTGAAACCGTAGAAGGTGTCCGGGTCGACCCGGTCGGACTCGACGACCGCACCGGCCGGGATGCCGCTCGACGCCTGCCAGGACGTGCCGAAGCCCGTCGTGTACTGCACACCGGTGCCGACCGGGCTCCACACGAACCGGCTCCCGTCGGCCGCCGCCGCGACCGTGCCGCCGCCGCTCACCCCCGACGGGTCGGTGCCGCCGAACCAGTTGGCGCCGTTGTCCGTGGAGAAGGCGATGTGCGGACCCGAGTCCAGGTTGCCGACGCGGACCACGGTGCCCGGGTCCGACTCGGCGTAGTCCAGGCTGGTGCTCGACGTGAAGTTGGGCGAGGTGAACATCATCGACGGGACCTCGGTCAGGCTGGTGTGCCGGAAGCCGCCGATGTCGCCGAGGGCGCTGAGCAGCGGGGCGCCCGACGGGGGAGCGGCGAGGTCGTTGACGGCCGTCTCCTCCAGCCCCCGCACCATCGGTGTGATGGTGAACTTGCTCCCGGCGTCCCAGTCGGTGAGGTCCTCCGTGCCGTAGACCGTGGCGCCCGTCCCGTACATCATCCGGTCGCTGTCGAACGGGTCGATCTCCAGCGACTCCGTCATCCACCCCAGCTTGGGTGTCTGCTCGGGCGGCGTCGGATTCGCGCCCCAGGTCAGCCACGGCGACGACGACACGTCCATCGTGTAGCGGTTCTCGCGGTTCGGGTACGAGGTGTAGCTCCACGCCTGCGTCCAGGTGCCTCCGCTGTCCGTCGAGCGGAAGATCTGGGTGTCCGGCCACCAGGAGCTGTACGCCGTCGCCATCACCGTGCCGGGGTGCCGGCGGTCGACGGTCAGACCGCTGAACCCGTAGTAGGTGTCGGCCTCCGCGACCGGGCTGATGTCGGTCCAGGTGCCGGTCGCCGTCGCGTACCGGTACAGCCGGCCCTTGCCGCCGTCGTACGGGCCGCCCGTGTCGCTGTAGGCCAGGTACAGGTAGCCGTTCTCGGCGTCCAGGACGCCCTTGTGGGCGAGGTACCCGGTCGGTTGCCCGGCGATCCGCTCCCAGGTCGCGCCCGCGTCCGTCGACCGGTAGACGGCGTTCTCCTTGTCGGCGACGCCCACGTAGATCGTCTTCGTCGCCGAACCGCCGCTGCCCGTCGACTCGTCGAAGGTGACCCAGGTGATGCCCTGGTTGTCGGAGGCGTAGCCGCTGGTGTCGCTCGGGTCCTGGGCGTAGTCGCCGGGGTTGGGGAAGGCGGTCACCTGGGACCAGGTGACGCCGGCGTCGGTCGACCGCCACAGGCCCTTGCCGCTGGGCGCGCCCAGGTACAGCACGTCGTTGTCGTGCGGGTCGACGGCCAGGCGCTCGCCCATGCCCCGGCCCGGCA
The DNA here is from genome assembly GCF_044768905.1 of Streptomyces sp. NPDC090994. Classification (NCBI taxonomy): domain Bacteria; kingdom Bacillati; phylum Actinomycetota; class Actinomycetes; order Kitasatosporales; family Streptomycetaceae; genus Streptomyces; species Streptomyces sp. NPDC090994. The sequence goes on along the minus strand of NZ_JBIVWS010000013.1, from coordinate 179,132 downwards.
TGTTGCCGCCCAGCTTGAACGGCAGGTCGGTCTTCCGCCAGCTCGCGCCCCGGTCGGCGGAGCGCAGGACCGCGCCGTTGCCCGGGTCCCAGCTGTTGGTGTACGTGCCGACCGCCGCGTACACCCGGTCGGGGTCGACCGAGTCGGAGGCGATGCTGACGACACCCGTGTGCCCCCAGTCGTCCCAGCCGACGTGATCGAGCAGCGGCGTCCAGGTCTTGCTCGCCTCCTGCCAGCGGTAGGCGCCGCCGATGTCGGTGCGGGCGTAGGCGAGGTCCTGCTCGCTGCGGTTGAAGACGATGCCGGGGACGAAGCCGCCCCCGTCGATCCGGGCGTTCTTCCAGGTGTAGGTGTCGGCGGCGACGGCCGCCTTCGGCGTCTCGGCGGCCAGCGCGGCGGGCGGGCCGCCGGTCAGCAGTCCGGCCGCGAGCGCCAGCGCGGCGGTGAGGATGCGGGTTCTGCGCACGGTGGGGGACCGTCCCTTTCGTCAGGGTGGGGGAGACGACGACCGGGCGGCCCCCCCGTGCGGAGGGGAGCCGCCCGGCGCGGTACGCGGAGCTTTCAGCGGGGACTTATTCGAGGAGCTCCGCGTACGAGCCCATGGCGAGGGCGATGTCCGCCTGGGCCCAGAACCGGTGGTACGTGAACGTGGGCGCGGCACCGCCCGCGAGGTAGCTCTCGACCTTCGACCAGTTCGGGTCGTCCTCGTAGAACGAGCGGATCGAGGCGAACGTCGACGACGAGTCGATGACGTCACCGTTGGGCATCGTGCCGGTCCAGCCGCTCGGCACGTACACCGAGTCGTCGAACCGGTTGTAGTCCGCCCGGGTCTCCGGCACGGCGATGCCCAGCGCGTCCTGGTTGTTCTCCCACATGCCGTCCAGCAGCGCCTTGGCCGTCGAGGCCGCCTCCGCGTCACCGGAGCGGTCGGCGTAGTACGTCAGGGTCTTGGCGTACGCCGCCGCCACCCCGACGTCGTCGGTGTAGTCGGCGACCGTGACGTGCAGGCCGCTGTTGGCACCGGGGGAGGAGGCGTTCCAGGTGTCGGGCGCGCCCGACCACTGGAGCGTGGACGGGATGCGGAAGCTGCCGTCCGGGTTGACCGTCGTCTCCGACAGCGCCCAGTCGACCCACTTGTCAAGCACCGTCTTGGCGTCGGCGTCGCCGCTCTGCTGGTAGTACTCGGCGACCCGCTCCATGGACCACGCCTGGAAGCCGAACCACTGGTTGGACGGCGGGTCGTGGTACACCGGCTTCTCGTCGTAGTACATGCCGTAGAACGTCGGCGTCCCGGCCGGCGGGGTCGCGTACCGGCCCTGCCAGCTGTTGGTCGCGCCGCCCGCGATGGCACCCTCGTCGGACTGGAGCCAGCGGTAGAACTCCAGCTGCCGGTCGAGGGACTTGGCCCAGTCCGCCGCACCCGTCGCCGACTTCGGCTTCAGGTCGGCGTAGGAGCTGAGGGCGTACGCGGCCAGCGGGTTCTGGTAGCCGCCGTGGGTGTGGCTGGAGCCGATGCGCCAGGCCCAGCCCGCCGAGGTGTCCACCGCGCCGCCCCAGGCGTAGTACCAGGACAGCAGGTAGTGCGAGGAGTCCTTGCCGGTGCCCGCCGGGCAGCTCGTCGGCCCCACACAGCCGCCGACCTTCTTGAAGTACTTGTCGAACATCGCGTACCGCAGGTAGTCGCCCATCTTGGCGGCCTTCGCGACGGTCCCGGAGATCTCCGACTCCTTGCCCTGCTGCCCGGCCCAGACGTCCGCCCAGTACGCGGCCTGCACGGCGCGCGCGTCGGCGTCCGGGGCGTTGGTGAACTTCCACTGCTTGGCGTAGGAGGCGTCACCGGTGAACAGGTCCAGGTAGCCGTTGGTCCCGCCGTACTCGAAGGCGTCGCAGGTCGGCTGCGGCACCGTCTCCCACACCGACTCCTGCGCGCCGCGCTGGAAGGTGTTGATGTACGACGGCCCGGTGTCCGACGGGCCCGCCTCGCAGTTGCCGGGCGAGTTGCCGTAGCCGTAGGTGTTGTCGACGTCCTGGAGCCAGTGCATCCCGTACACGTCGTCCGTGCCGTACGCCGACTTCAGCTCACCGGCGATCGGGTCCGGGCCGACGGAGACACCGGAGTCCAGCTTGGCCGGGTACTCCTGCGGGGTGTCCAGTTCGGGCGCGTAGGTGGCCGGCTTGGACGCGTTGTACGAGGAGTTGGTCGGCTGGTCGGCGTGGGTGGGGATCATGTACTGCTCCATGATGTCCCAGGCACCGTTGAACCGGGTCCAGTCGCCCGTCACCTTGCCGTACATGGCCTGGAGCCACAGCAGATAGCTGTACGCCTCCGACGTGGTCTCGTGGCCGTGGTCCGGCGCCTCGACGATCAGCGTCTCCACCGAGTGGTACGGGATGCCCTCGGGGGAGAAGTAGCCGTTCGCCGGGTCGGTGATCTTCCCGTACAGCTCCAGGAAGCGCGCGTCGTACTCCGTCGCCGCCGCGAGCTGGGTGACGGTGACCGTCGCCTTGCCATGGCCGGGGGCCGTCGACTCGAAGACCGCCGAGCCGGTGCCGGAGGCGTCGGCGCCGATGGTCACCTGCTGCGCGGTGTTCCAGTTGGACGGCGTGAAGGTGAGGGTCGCGCCGCCGGTCACCGACAGACCGGTGTTGCCACTGGTCCGGGCGGTCGTCACCGTCACGTTCGCGGTCGGCTGCGTGGACAGCTTCACGTCGTACGTACCCGACTCGCCCTGCTGGACGCCCAGTTGAGCGGGTGTCGCGACGACGGTGGGGCCGGCCGCGACGGTGATGCCGACCGGGGTGGAGGCCCCCGACGCGCCCAGGCTGTCGTACGCCTTCGCCACCAAGGAATGACTGCCCACGGTCAAACCAGAGGCGGAGTACGTGTAGGGCGCGCTGCTGTCGGTGCCCAGCAGCGTGGTGTCGTCGTAGAACTCCACCTTGGTGACGGTGGCGTCGTCGGCCGCGGCCGCGGTGGCCGCCAGCGGCACCGCCGTGCCCTGGCTGTACACGGCACCCGGCGCCGGGCTGGTCAGCACGGTGATCGGCGGCTGGTGGGCGCCGGTGCACGGGGTGCCGTTGACCGAGAACGAGGTGGGCGCCGTGTTGGTGCCGCTGTAGGTGAACTGGGCGCCGGTGATGACAGCGGCGCCGGCGCCTATTCGAGCGTTGTACGCGGCGTTCGTCACGGTCACCGTCGACCCGGACTGCGACCAGGTGCCGTTCCAGCCGTTGGTCAGCTTCTGGTTGCCCGTGTAGCCGTAGGTGAGGGTCCAGCCGTCCAGGGCCTCGGTGCCCCGGTTGGTGAGGGTCAGCTCGGCGGTGAAACCGGAACCCCAGTCGTTCGTCTTGTAGTCCACGCTGCACTGGACCGCCGCGGCGTGCGCGGTGGTCGTGCCGGTGCCCACCAGGGTGAGCGGGAGCGCGAGGGCCGCCAGCGCGGCCGTCCACAGGCGCCGCGCGGCGCGGCGTCTTCGACCTCGGTGCATGGTGCTGGTTCCTCCTTGCGGCTCGGAGCGAGGGGGGAGGAGCAACAAGCTGTGAACCAGTGGGAGCGCTCCCATGTTGAGGAGAGGGGTGAGTGCGGTCAAGGTGTGTGAAGAGTCGAAAATGTTCGATGGGCCGAGTTGAGGGAATGTTGGCAACTCCTCTGTTCTTTACCGACACTTGGCGCTAACTTCTTCGGCACCAGTGGGAGCGGTTCCGTCAGTCGGTACTCCATCAGTCGGTACTCGATGAAGAGGAAACCCGCACCCATGAGCCGTAGCAGAACTGCGTTACTGGCCGCTCTCGCGCTCGTCGCCGGAGCCTCCGGCGCGGCGTACGCCGCCGTACCCCCGGACGTCGGCGCGGCGGCCGTCCCCTGCACCGTGGACTACAAGGTGCAGAACCAGTGGGACACCGGATTCACCGCCGCCGTCACCGTCACCAACAACAGCGCCGCCAAGTCCGGCTGGTCCCTGAAGTGGTCCTACGCCGGCAACCAGAAGGTGACCAGCGGCTGGAACGCGAAGATCAGCCAGAGCGGTACGGCCGTCACCGCGGCCAACGAGTCCTACAACGCCCCGCTGTCCACCGGCGGCTCGGTGAGCTTCGGCTTCCAGGCCTCCTACAGCGGCAGCAACGCCGTCCCGGCCACCTTCACCCTCGACGGGGTGACCTGCAACGTCGACGACGGCGGCACGACCCCGACCGATCCCCCGGACCCGGAGGGCCCCTCCGCCCGGGTGAACAACCCGTACGACGGCGCCAAGGTGTACGTGAACCCGGAGTGGTCCGCCAAGGCCGCGGCCGAACCGGGCGGCAGCCGCATCGCGAACCAGCCGACCGGCGTGTGGCTGGACCGCATCGCCGCCATCGAGGGTGTCAACGGCGGCATGGGGCTGCGCGACCACCTCGACGCGGCGCTGGAGCAGAAGGGCTCCGGCGAGCTGGTCGTCCAGCTCGTCATCTACAACCTGCCCGGCCGCGACTGCGCCGCCCTCGCCTCCAACGGCGAGCTGGGCGCGACCGAGATCGACCGGTACAAGACCGAGTACATCGACCCGATCGCCGCGATCCTCGCCGACTCCAAGTACGCGTCGCTGCGGATCGTGACCACCGTCGAGATCGACTCGCTGCCCAACCTGGTCACCAACACCACCCCGCGGGCCACCGCCACGCCCAACTGCGACGTGATGAAGGCCAACGGCAACTACCAGAAGGGCGTCGGCTACGCCCTGAACAAGCTGGGCGACGCCCCCAACGTCTACAACTACATCGACGCCGGCCACCACGGCTGGCTCGGCTGGGACGACAACTTCGGTGCCTCCGCCGACCTGTTCAAGGTCGCCGCGACCACCGAGGGCGCGACCGTCAACGACGTGCACGGCTTCATCGTCAACACCGCCAACTACAGCGCGCTGAAGGAGGAGAACTTCACGATCGACGACACCGTGAACGGCACCTCCGTGCGCCAGTCCAAGTGGGTCGACTGGAACCGGTACACCGACGAGCTGTCCTACGCCCAGGCGATGCGGCAGAAGCTGGTCTCCATCGGCTTCGACTCCAACCTCGGCATGCTGATCGACACCTCCCGCAACGGCTGGGGCGGCTCGGCCCGGCCCACCGGCCCGGGTGCCATGACCGACGTCAACACGTACGTCGACGGCGGCCGCTACGACCGTCGCATCCACCTCGGCAACTGGTGCAACCAGACCGGGGCCGGCCTCGGTGAGCGCCCGCAGGCCAACCCCGCCGCCGGGATCGACGCGTACGTCTGGATGAAGCCCCCGGGCGAGTCCGACGGCGCCAGCGAGCCGATCGACAACGACGAGGGCAAGGGCTTCGACCGGATGTGCGACCCGACGTACACCGGCAACCCGCGGAACAACAACAACATGTCCGGCGCCCTGCCGGACGCCCCGCTCTCCGGGCACTGGTTCTCCGCGCAGTTCCAGCAGCTGATGCAGAACGCGTACCCGCCCCTGTCGTAACCGGTTTTGCGGTTTCGGCAAGTTGGTTTGCCTCTCGTGTCGGATCGGCGCACGCTGGTCGCACCACGACACGGGAGGCAGCCGCATGGGGCACCACCAGCACCATCATGATCATGGTCACGACGACTTCGACTGGGCGCGCATGGCGCCGCTGCTGGAGGCGGAGGCGGAGCTGTACGCGCCGCTGTACACCCGCGCCCTGGACTGGATCGGCCGGGACGTCACCGCACCCGGCCTGGTGGCCGACGCCGGCAGCGGGCCGGGGGTGGTCTCCTGCCTGCTCGCCGACGCCTTCCCCGGCGCCCGGGTGGTCGCCGTCGACGGTGCCGCGCCGCTGCTGGAGCGGGCCCGCGACCGCGCCGCCCGGCAGGGCATCGCCGACCGCTTCGGCACCCTGGCCGGTGAGCTGCCGGGCGCGCTGGACGGGCTCGACTACCCCGCCGACCTGCTGTGGGCCAGCCGCAGCCTGCACCACCTGGGCGATCAGCGGGCCGCGCTCGCCGCCTTCGCCGGGCACCTCGCGCCCGGCGGCACCCTCGCCCTGCTGGAGGGCGGGCTGCCCGCCCGGTACCTGCCGCGCGACCTCGGCTTCGGACGCCCTGGCCTGCAGGCCCGCCTGGACGCGGTGCACGAGGACACCTTCGCGCGGATGCGGCACGAACTGCCGGGATCCGTCGCCGTGACCGAGGACTGGCCCGCGCTGCTGACCGCCGCCGGCCTGAAGCACACCGGCACCCGCAGCTTCCTGCTGGACCTGCCGGCCCCGCTCGACGAGCCGGCCCGCGCATTCGTCGCCGCCGTGCTGTCCCGGCAGCGCGCCATGGGCGAGGAGTTCCTGGACGCCGACGACCGTGCCGCCCTCGACCGGCTCCTGGACCCCGACGACGAGGCGAGTGTGCACCGCCGGCCCGATGTGTTCGTGCTGGCGGCGCACACCGTGCACACGGCGGTACGGGCCGGCTGACCCGCACCGCCGGGGGAGGGACCGTCAGTCGTTGACCGTCGCCGGGTCGGATCCGACCCGCCGGTCCTCGTTGAGGGCGCTGATCGCCGCGAGGTCCTCGTCGTCCAGGCTGAAGTCGAAGACCTCGATGTTCTCCTTGATCCGGGACGGCGTCACGGACTTCGGGATCACGATGTTGCCGGTCTGCAGGTGCCAGCGCAGCACGATCTGGGCCGGGCTGCGGCCGTGCTTCTGGCCGATGGCGACGATGGCCGGGACCTCCAGGAGGCCCTTGCCGGAGCCGAGCGGCGACCACGCCTCCGTGGCGATGCCCTGCTCCGCGTGGTACTCGCGCAGGGCGTGCTGCTGGAGGTGCGGGTGCAGCTCGATCTGGTTGACCGCCGGGATGACCGACGTCTCGCCGATCAGCCGCTCCAGGTGCTCCGGCTGGAAGTTGGAGACACCGATGGCCCGCGCCCGGCCGTCGGCCAGGATCTTCTCGAACGCCTTGTAGGTGTCGACGTAGGTGCCCCGGTCGGGCATCGGCCAGTGGATCAGGTACAGGTCGACGTACTCCAGGCCGAGCTTGGACAGGGAGGTGTCGAAGGCGCGCAGGGTGGAGTCGTACCCCTGCTCGCTGTTCCAGAGCTTGGTGGTGACGAAGAGGTCCTCACGGGGAAGGCCGGAGGCGGCGATGGCCTTGCCGGTGCCCCTCTCGTTGCCGTAGATCGCCGCCGTGTCGATGCTGCGGTACCCGGCCTTCAGGGCCGTCGCGACGGCGGTCTCGGCCTCGTCGTCCGGTACCTGCCAGACGCCGAAGCCCAGCTGGGGCATCTCGACGCCGTTGTTCAGGATGATCGGGGGGACCTGGCTGCTCACGGGCTGTTGATCCTTCGTTTGTGGTGACGTGGTGCTCCCATGGTCAACGATCACGAGGCCGCGCGCATTCCTGATGGGGGAAAAAGCGGGCGGATCCCTGCTTCACACCCGGTACAGGGCGTCCACCTCGGCCCGGTACGCCTGCTCGATGGCCTTGCGCTTGAGCTTGAGCGACGGAGTGAGCAGCCCCTGCTCCTCGGTGAACGGCTGGGCCAGGATGCGGAAGGTGCGGATGGACTCGGCCTGGGAGACGAGCGTGTTGGCGGCGACCACCGCGCGCCGCACCTCGTTCTCCAGGTCGGCGTCGCGGACCAGGTCGGCCGGGTGCATCCGGGGCTTGTTGCGCATCGTCAGCCAGTGTTCGACGGCCTCCTGGTCGAGGGTGACCAGGGCGGCGACGTAGGGGCGGTCGTTGCCGACCACGACGCACTGGCTGACCAGCGGGTGGTCGCGGACGCGCTCCTCCAGCACCCCGGGGGAGACGCTCTTGCCGCCGGAGGTCACCAGGATCTCCTTCTTGCGCCCGGTGATGGTGAGGTAGCCGTCCTCGTCGAGCAGGCCCAGGTCGCCGGTGGCCAGCCAGCCGTCGTGCAGGGACTCGTCGGTGGCCTTCGGGTTGTTGAGGTACCCCTGGAAGACGTTGCCGCCGCGCAGCCAGATCTCGCCGTCCTCCGCGATGTGCACGGTGACGCCGGGGATCGGGTGGCCGACCGTGCCGTAGCGGGTGCGCTCGGGCGGGTTGGCGGTGGCCGCCGCCGTCGACTCGGTCAGGCCGTACCCCTCGTAGATCTGCACTCCGGCGCCCGCGAAGAAGAGGCCGAGCCGCCGGTCCATCGCGCTGCCGCCGGACATGGCGTTGCGCAGGCGTCCGCCCAGCGCGGCCCGGACCTTGGCGTAGACGAGCTTGTCGAAGAACTGGTGCTGCACGCGCAGTCCCGCAGACGGTCCGGGACCCTGGCCCCACGCCTTCGCCTCCAGGGCCTCCGCGTACTTCACCGCCACGTCGACGGCCTTCTCGAAAGCGCCCGCCCGGCCGTCCCGCTCGGCCTTGCGCCGGGCGGCGTTGAACACCTTCTCGAAGATGTACGGCACGGCCAGGACGAACGTCGGCCGGAACGCGGCCAGGTCCGGCAGCAGGGCCGCCGCGTTGAGCTGCGGCTGGTGGCCGAAGCGGACCCGGCCGCGGATCGCGGCGACCTCCACCATCCGGCCGAAGACGTGGGCGAGGGGCAGGAAGAGCAGGGTGGCGGCCTCGTCGCCCTTGCGGGAATGGAACACCGACTCCCAGCGGCCGATGACGGTGTCCGCCTCGTACATGAAGTTGCCGTGGGTGAGCACACAGCCCTTGGGGCGGCCGGTGGTGCCGGAGGTGTAGATGACGGTGGCCACCGACTCGGGGGTGACCGCCTGGCGGTGCCGGTGCACGACCTCGTCGTCGAGGTGGGCGCCGGCCTCGTACAGCTCCCGCACCACCCCGGCGTCGAGCTGCAACAGCTGCCGCAGGTTCGGCAGCCGGTCGATGACGGTGGCGAGGGTCATCGCGTGGTCCTCGTGCTCCACGACGGCGGCGCAGACCTCGGCGTCGTGGAGCATCCAGAAGCACTGCTCGGCCGAGGAGGTGGGGTAGACCGGCACGACCTGCGCGCCGATCGTCCACAGGGCGAAGTCGAACAGCGTCCACTCGTAGCGGGTGCGGGACATGACGGCGACGCGGTCGCCGAACCGGATGCCCCGGGCGAGCAGCCCCTTGGCGAGGGCCAGCACCTCGTCGCGGAACTCGGCGGAGGTCACGTCCCGCCACCGGCCCGCCTGGTCCTTGCGGCCCAGCGCGATGTACGCCGGGTCCTCCCGGGCATTGCGGAAGACCGCGTCGGCCAGTCCGCCCACCGGTGGCGGCAGTGCCGACGGAGGGCTGGTGAACTCGCGCAAACCCCGCTACCCCGCTCCCTGCTCCCCGTTCCTTGTTCCGCGTGACGCCCCGCACAGCGCGGTGAAAGCTACCCCACCTCCTGAGGGTGCCGGGGGAGGGTGCGGGGCGGTACGGCGGGGAGATTCCCCCTCAGAGGGGGAAGGGTCGGGCGCGTTCCTGACGGTTGAGTAAGTATTGCGGCCGTAATCTCCACCGAATCTGTACGGGGTGGTTCGGTGTGCGGCCGACCGCGCGGTTCCCCGCGCCCTTCGGGTGCGCCCACCGTCCGTCCCTCAGGGCCCCCGGACCTCACCGCCCCGCGCCGGCCCGCGCCGACTCGGGCGCCGTGGCGCTCCTCCCGGACGCGGGACGCCGATTCCCGGCGAGGGCCAGTACGAGGACCCCGGCGACCGCGGCCACCGCCCCGGCCGTCACCGCCGCGGCGTTCAGGCCGGAGGCGAAGGCGGCGCGCAGCGCGTGGTCCGGGAACGTGCCCCGCAGGGCGTCCGCGCCGCCGCCCGCCAGGGCGTGGGCCGCGTCCGACGGCGGGGTGTCCGTCATCCGGGCGGCCAGCACCGTGCCGAAGACCGCGATGCCGAGCGCGTAGCCGAGCTGCCGGAAGGTGTTCACCGCCCCGCCCGCCATCCCGGCCCGCTCCGGCGGTACCGCCGCCAGCGCCGCCCCGGCGATGCCCGGCGACACCAGCCCGGTGCCGACGCCCTTCAGCAGCAGCCTGCCGCCGATGGTGAACCGGGCCGGCACCCCGTGCAGCAGCCGCCCGCCCGCCGCCGCCACGAACGACGCCAGCGACAGCCACAGGAACACCAGGCCCCCGCGGACCGGGCTCATCCCCAGCAGCGTCCGCAGCCAGATCGAGGTGTACGCCATCACCCCGAACGCCGCCGCGTCGAAGGCGAGCGCCCCCCACCATCACCGCCGAGAACGCCGGCCGGGCGAACAGCCGAGCCGCACATCGAGCAGCGGATCGGCGGACCGCCGCTCCACCGCGACGAAAACGGCCAGCAGCAGCACCGCGCAGACGAAGGCGGCCAGCGTGCCGGTCTCGGTCCAGCCGTGCGCCCCGGCCCGCACCGCCCCGTACGTCACCGCCCCGGCGAACGCCGCGTACGTCACCGCCCCGGCGAACGCCGCGAACGTCACCGTGCACTCCAGCGCGCCACCGGCCGCTCCGAGTCGGCCGTCAAACGCCGGCTGGCCGCGCTGCTCGCCTCCGGCGCGGTCTACGTCGACGTCGAGTACGACTCGGCGCTGCTCGGCTTCCCGGTCGTCGCCGCCCTGTGGATCACCGCGGGACCGGCCGACCTGCACCGGGTCGGCGAGGTCCTGGCCGGCCACCCCGAGATCGCCCACGCGGCGGCCACCGCCGGCCCCTCCAACCTCGTCGCCACCGCCGTCACCCGCGGCACCGCCGCCCTCTACGCCTACCTCAGCGGCCCGCTCGGCCACCTGGAGGGCGTGCGGCACGTGGAGGCGTCACCGTTCCTGCGCCGGGTCAAGCAGCTCAGCTGTCCGCGCCCCGCGTCCTGACGGTGTGCAGCCGGTCGCCGCTCGCCAGGATCGCCGCGGCCAGCGCGTCCGCCGCGTCCTGGGCGGAGGTGCGGCGCTCCCCGGTGACCAGGACGAAGTCGACGCGGCCCAGTTCCGGCAGCCCGGCCCGGTCCGGCACCCGTACCAGGCCGGGCGGGATCAGGCCCCGGGAGTGCGCCATCACGCCGAGGCCCGCGCGGGCCGCCGCGATCAGGCCGTTGAGGCTGCCGCTGGTGCAGGCCACCCGCCACTCGCGGCCCTGGCGCTGGAGCGCCTCCACGGCGAGGGCGCGGGTGATGCCCGGCGGCGGGTAGACGATCAGCGGCACCGGGCGGCCGGGGTCCAGGCGCAGCCGCTCCGCGCCGATCCACACCAGCCGGTCGTGCCACACCAGCTCGCCCCGCCGGTCCTCGGGCCGCCGCTTGGCCAGCACCAGGTCCAGCTTCCCGGCGGCGAGCTGCTCGTGCAGCGTGCCGGACAGCTCCACCGTCAGCTCCAGGTCGACCTCGGGGTGGTCGTGCCGGAAGCCCTCCAGGATCTCCGGGAGCCGGGTCAGCACGAAGTCCTCCGACGCGCCGAACCGCAGCCGGCCGCGCAGCCGGGTGCCGGTGAAGAACGCCGTCGCCTGCTCGTGCACCTCCAGGATGCGGCGCGCGAAGCCGAGCATCGCCTCGCCGTCCTCGGTCAGCTCCACCGAGTGCGTGTCCCGGGTGAACAGCGGCCGCCCGGTCGCGTCCTCCAGCCGCCGCACGTGCTGGCTCACCGTCGACTGGCGCAGCCCGAGCCGCCGCGCGGCCTGCGTGAAGCTCAGCGTCTGGGCGACCGAGAGGAAGGTCCGCAGCTGGGAGGGGTCGTACACGTCCCTCAGCTTATTACGGAACACGATGACAGTCAGTGCGGTGTACCGGATTCCCGATCGCCGGGTGAGGGAGCAGGATGGAGCGGGGACCCGTGTCCCCGTGTCCGAGGACCGAAGAAGCGATACGAGCAAGTGGAGCACCGTGAAACGCCTACGCCCGCCGCGCTGGATGCCGATCGACCCGTACATCCTCCTGCTGCTGGGCACGGTGGGCCTCGCGGCGCTGCTGCCGGCCCGCGGGACGTCGGCCGATGTGGCGAACGGCGCCTCCACGGCCGCGATCGCGTTCCTCTTCTTCCTCTACGGCGCCCGGCTCTCCACCCGGGAGGCGCTGGACGGACTCAAGCACTGGCGGCTCCACGTCACCGTCCTGGCCTGCACGTTCGCCGTCTTTCCGCTGCTCGGGCTGGCGGCCCGCGGACTCGTTCCGGTCTTCCTGACCGAGCCGCTGTACCAGGGCCTGCTCTTCTGCACCCTGGTCCCCTCCACCATCCAGTCGTCGATCGCCTTCACCTCGATCGCCCGGGGCAATGTGCCCGCCGCGATCTGCGCGGGCTCCTTCTCCTCCCTGGCCGGCATCGTCGTCACGCCGCTGCTCGCCGCCGGTCTGCTGGGCAGTACGGGCGGCGGGTTCTCCGCCGACTCGGTGGTGGAGATCGTGCTCCAGCTGCTGGTGCCGTTCGTGGCCGGGCAGTTGCTGCGGCGCTGGATTGGCGGTTTCGTCACCCGGCACAAGAAGGCGCTCGGGCTCGTCGACCGCGGCTCGATCCTGCTCGTCGTCTACACGGCCTTCAGCGAGGGCATGGCGCAGGGCGTCTGGCACCAGGTCAGCCCCGTCCGGCTGGCCGGGCTGCTGGCGGTGGAGGCGGTGCTGCTCGCCGTGATGCTGCTGCTGACCTGGTACGGCGCGAAGGCGCTGCGGTTCGGGCGGGAGGACCGGATCGCGATCCAGTTCGCCGGGTCGAAGAAGTCCCTGGCCTCCGGGCTGCCGATGGCCAGCGTGCTCTTCGGCGCGCACGCCTCGCTGGCCGTGCTGCCGCTGATGCTCTTCCACCAGATGCAGCTCATGGTCTGCGCGGTCATCGCCAAGCGCCGCTCGCACGACCCGCTGCCCGAGGACGACACCGCTGACCCGCCGATACCCACCGGCGCCGGCATCCGTTAAGGGGCGTCCACCCGGTCCAAAGGCAGCCGCAGCACGCTGTCCCCGGCCGGCGGCTGGGCGGCGCCGACCTCGCCGTCGCTCAGCGCCCGCCGCCACACCCGTACGTCGTCCAGCGCCCCGGTGAGGCGCGCCCGCCCGTCCATCCGGGCGCCCACGTGCACGCCGAAGGCCGAGTCGCGGCTGACCGAGCCCGGCACGTGGGCCGCCTCGGTCTTCTTGCCGTCGAGGAACAGGGTGAGCCGCCCGCCGCCCCGGCGCAGCACCAGCCGGTGCCAGCGGCCGTCGTTGTGCGCGCCGGTGGCGCGTACGTACGCCGACCGGGGCGCCGCCGCCCCCTCCCGCGCGGTCATCAGCCCCGTCACCCTGTCCTGCGCGGGCTCGGCGCGCAGCCACACCTGGGGCTGCTTGGTGCCGATCCCGCCCATCCACAGCAGCGGCTGTTCCCCGGTCTTCGCCGTGTACCGGAACCAGAGCGACACGGTGAAGTCGCCGTCCCCGAGCCGCAGCCCCTCCCGGTACGGCAGCCGCACCTCGTCGTCGGTGCCGTCGAACGCGACCGCGCCGCCGACCGCGCCGTCCGCCGTCGTACCGGCTCCGCCCAGTACGGCGGCGGGCCGGGCGCCCGGCGCGAGGTCGGGGGTGGTGGGGTCGGCGCCGCGCCGGGCCCGGAGCCAGTCCGTACCGAACCGGGCGAAGCGGATCTCGTCGCGGGCGTCTGCGGTGCCCCCCTCGTACAGCAGTCCCGCTGTCGTGCCGTCGAGGGCCGCCATGTCGGAGTAGCCGGACCAGTCGCGGGTGACGACCGTGGCCCGGTCCACGCTGTCCCAGGTGGCGCCGGCGTCCCAGGAGGAGCGGATCGCCATGGTGCGGCGGCGGTCGGGGTCGGCCGGGGCGGACAGCAGCACCCGGTCGCCCAGGCGCAGCAGCGCGCCCTGCACCTGCGGGGTGTACAGGTCCGGGACGGCCGCGAAGGGGGCGGCGAAGCTGTCGCCGCCGTCCCGGCTGACGGTCTGGGTGCGGTGGCCGAGATCGGTGCCGTCCTCCTCGCGTCCGCTGACCAGCAGCGTGCCGTCGGCGAGTTCGGCCAGGGTCACCTCGGACGGCTTCTGCCGGAAGGTGCCGTCGTCGGCCACCGGCCAGGTGTCGGTGGCGCCGATCCGCCAGTGGTCGCCGCCGTCGTCGCTGACGACCAGCGCCGCGTGGTTGGCCGTCACCCGGCCGCCGTCCCAGCTCTCGGCGTTGACCCCGAGGACCAGCCGCCCGGCGTGGGCACCGGCGGTCAGCTGCACGCCGTGCACGGGGCCGGTCGCGTACCAGGAGTTCCAGCCGGCCGGGCGGATCTCGGCGCTCAGGTCGCGCGGCTCGGACCAGGTGAGCCCGTCGTCGTCGCTGTACTGGAGGTGGGGCGTGCGGTCGCAGGGGACCGCGCAGCCGGCGTCGTCCGCCCGGCCGGTGTTGTACGTCTCGACCAGCAGGACGCGGCCGGTGGCGCGGTCCACGACCGGCGCCGGGTTGCCGTGGGTGTCGCCGCCGCCGTCGTTGACGACCCGCAGCGGGCCCCAGGTACGGCCGCCGTCCGTGGAGCGCTTGAGCACGATGTCGATGTCGGCCGCGTCCCCGCAGTTGCGGACCCGGCCCTCCGCGAAGGCGAGCAGCGTGCCGTCCGTGGTCCGTACGAGCGCCGGGATGCGGAAGCAGGCGTACCCGGTCTCCTGGTCGGCGCGGAAGAGCACCTGTTGGGTGAATTCGGGGGCCTTCGCGTGGGCCGTGGAGGGCAGGGCGAAGGAGAGCGCGAGCAGGGAGGCGAGAACGGTCGGCGGGCGTCCGGAACGGGTGCGGGGGCGAAACGGCATGGAGCGGTGGCCCTTCAGGCGGCTGAGCGGTAGCCGGTCGTCAGGGCATCAGTAGATCAAGTCATCACATATCGGATATGTTGTGCCGAATCCCCCGCGTGTCGCCCCCGGGCCCGGAATCAGCCGACACGCCGTCACCCCGTACCGGCGCAGGGGGCGCTCTCCGCCGGTACGGGGTTCCGCCGTCGTGTCGCGGGCCGGTGCCTCAGCCCCGGGACGCGGCGGCCCGCAGGGCGATGCGGTCCTCGCCCGCGTACACGTTCATCGAGGTGCCCCGCAGGAAGCCCACCAGGGTCAGACCGGTCTCGGCGGCCAGGTCCACGGCGAGCGAGGACGGCGCCGACACCGCCGCCAGCACGGGGACACCGGCCATGACGGCCTTCTGGGCCAGCTCGAACGAGGCCCGCCCCGAGACGAGCAGCACGGACCGCGACAGCGGCAGCTCACCGTTCTGCAGCGCCCGGCCGACGAGCTTGTCGACCGCGTTGTGCCGGCCCACGTCCTCCCTGATGTCGGCCAGTTCGCCGTCCTCGGTGAACAGCGCCGCCGCGTGCAGCCCGCCGGTGCGGTCGAAGACCCGCTGGGCGGCGCGCAGCCGGTCGGGCAGTTCGGCGAGCAGGTCGGCGTCGATCCGCACCGGCGGCGTGTCGGCGATGGGCCAGCGGGCCGTCGTACGGACCGCGTCCAGGCTGGCCTTGCCGCACAGGCCGCAGGAGGAGGTGGTGTAGACGTTGCGTTCGAGGGTGATGTCGGGGAGGACGACGCCCGGCGCCGTCTGCACGTCCACCACGTTGTACGTGTTGGAGCCGTCGGCCGTGGCCCCCGCGCAGTACACGATGTTCCGCAGGTCCTCCTGACGGGCCAGCACCCCCTCGCTGACCAGGAACCCGGCGGCGAGCGCGAAGTCGTCGCCGGGGGTGCGCATCGTGATGGCGAGCGGTTTGCCGTTGAGCCGGATCTCCAGGGGTTCCTCGGCGACGAGCGTGTCCGGACGGGTGTTGACCGCCCCGTCGCGGATGCGGATCACCTTGCGTCGTTCCGTGACTCGTCCCATGTCCTGATCAGCCCCGGTTCTGTACGTGCTGGTAGCCGAAACGGCCCTTGATGCAGAGATTGCCGTGGGTCACCGGGCTGTCGTGCGGCGAGGTGACCTTGACGATCTCATTGTCCTGTACGTGCAGGGTGAGGTTGCATCCCACTCCGCAGTACGCGCACACCGTGGTCGTCTCGGTCTGCGCCGACTCGTTCCACGTACCCGCCGCCCGCATGTCGAACTCCGACTTGAACGACAGGGCGCCGGTGGGGCACACCTCGACGCAGTTGCCGCAGTACACGCACGCCGAGTCGGTCAGCGGGGCGTCCTGCTCGACCGCGATCCGGGCGTCGAAGCCGCGTCCGGCGACGGAGATGGCGAAACTGTTCTGCCACTGGTCCCCGCAGGCGTCCACGCACTTGTAGCAGAGGATGCATTTGCCGTAGTCGCGGACGTACAGGTCGTTGTCGATCCGGGGTTCCTCGTCGACGCGGGCCGCGTCGGGGCCGAAGCGGTCGGGCTCCGCCCCGTACTCCTTGATCCACTCGGCGGCCCGGGGCGTCGTCGACAGGTCGACGGAGGAGGCGAGGAGTTCCAGGACGACCTTGCGGCTGTGCCGGGCCCGCTCGGTGCCGGTGCGCACCTCCATGCCCGGCTCGGCCTTCCGGGAACAGGCGGGCACCAGGGTGCGGGAACCCTCGACCTCCACGACACACACCCGGCAGGCGTTCCTCGGGGTGAGCGTGTCGCCCTGGCAGAGGGTCGGCACGTCCGTGCCGGCGGCCCGGCAGGCGTCCAGGATCGTCGATCCCTCGGGGACCCGGGCCTCCTGCCCGTCGAGGGTGAACTCCACCAGCCGGCGCGGCACTCCCAGCGGTATCGCGGTCATTCGTACGCCCCCAGTCGGTCGATGGCGGACTCCACGGCGTTCCACGCGGTCTGGCCCAGACCGCAGATCGAGGCGTCCCGCATCGCCCGGCCGACCTCGCGCAGCAGGGCGATGTCGTCGGCGGCGCCGGCCCCTGTGCGCTCCGCGATCCGGCGCAGCGCCTCCTCCTGCCGCACGGTCCCCACCCGGCACGGCACGCACTGGCCGCAGGACTCGTCGCGGAAGAACTCCGCGACGCGCAGCAGGAGGCGGGGCAGGGGCACGGTGCCGTCGAAGGCCATGACCACCCCCGAGCCGAGGGTGGTGCCCGCTTCCCGGGTGCCCTCGAAGGTCAGCGGGATGTCCAGTTCGTCGGGGCGTACGAAGCCGCCGGCCGCCCCGCCGAGCAGCACCGCCCGCAGCCCGTCCCGGACCCCGGCCAGCGTCAGCAGCTCGCCCAGCGTCGCCCCGAACGGCAGCTCGTACACGCCGGGCCGGGCCACGCTGCCCGACACGCAGAACAGCTTCGGGCCGGTGGACCGGCCGGTGCCGATCGCGGCGTACGCCTCGGCGCCCATCGTGAGGACCGGCAGCACGTTGACCAGCGTCTCCACGTTGTTGGCGGCCGTCGGCTTGCCGAACAGGCCCTTCTCCACCGGGAACGGCGGTTTGGCGCGGGGTTCGCCCCGGTAGCCCTCGATGGAGTTGAACAGGGCGGTCTCCTCGCCGCAGATGTAGGCGCCCGCGCCCCGGCGGATCTCGATGTCGAAGGCGTAGCCCTGCCCGAGCACGTCGTCACCGAGCAGTCCGCGGGCGCGGGTCTGGGTGATCGCGTGCTCCAGGCGGGCCAGCGCCCGGGGGTACTCGCCGCGCAGGTAGAGGTAGCCCCGGTGGGCCCCGGTGGCGTACCCGGCGATGGTCATGGCCTCGATCAGCGCGTACGGGTCGCCCTCCATCAGCACCCGGTCCTTGAAGGTGCCCGGCTCGGACTCGTCGGCGTTGCAGACGACGTAGTGCGGGTGGTCGGGCTGGGCCGCCGTGGCCTGCCACTTGCGGCCGGTGGGGAAGGCGGCGCCGCCGCGCCCGGCCAGCCCGGAACCGGTGACCTCGCGGATCACCCCGGCGGGGCCCAGCGCGAAGGCGCGGCGCAGGGCCGCGTAGCCGCCGTGCGCCCGGTAGTCGTCGAGGGAGGCGGGGTCCACCACGCCGACCCGGCGCAGCAGCACCAGGTCCGGGTCGCCCGCCTGCGGGACGGCCGCCGACGCCGGGGGTTCCTCGGGTGCCGAGTCGGGGGCGGTGGCGGCGAGGACGGCCGCGCGCGCCGTCGCCGGTGCCGCCACGGCCGTACGGACCGGGTCGCCGGCCCGGACCGCGAGCGCCGCCGGGGCGCGTTCGCACAGGCCGAGACAGGGGCTGCGCTGGACGGTGACGCCCGGCTCCCCGGAGATCTCGGCGCACAGGGCCTCCGCGCCCGCCGCGGTGCAGGCCAGGTCGGTGCAGAGGTGCAGGACGGTCGCGGGGCGGGGGCGGGCGGAGAACATCGCGTAGAAGGTGGCGACGCCGTACGCCTCGGCCGGCGGCACGGTCAGCCGCCGGCACAGGTAGTCGAGGGCGCCCTCGCTGATCCAGCCGACCCGGTCGTTGACCGCGTGCAGCCCCGGCAGCAGCAGGTCGCGGCGGTCCCGGGCGGCCCGCCCGCCGCGCGCCCAGCGCAGGTCCTGGCCGGAGCGGCCGGCGCCCTCCCAGGAGGACTCGGGCGGGCCCAGCAGGGCGTCGACGGCGGCCCGTTCCTCGTCGGTCGGCTTGCCGTCACCGAAGCGCAGGTCCACGGGGCATCACCTCACGATGGTCGCGACGGGCAGCTTCTCGATCCGGATCGCCGACGCCTTGAACTCCGCCGTCCCCGCGATCGGGCAGGTGGCCTCGATGGTCAGCCGGTTGGTGTCCACCTCGTCGGGGAAGTGGAACGTCATGAACGCGAGGCCGGGCCGCAGCGCCGGGTCGACCCACACGGGCGCCTCCACCGCCCCGCGCCGCGAGGTCACCCGTACCGTCTCCCCGACCACCACCCCGTACCGCTCGGCGTCCTCCGGGGACAGCTCGACGGACTCGCCGCGCCGCAGCGGGGAGGCGTAACCGCCGCTCTGCACGCCGGTGTTGTACGAGTCGAGCCGGCGGCCGGTGGTGAGCCGCAGCGGGTACCGCTCGTCGGTGAGGTCGACCGGCGGGTCGTGCCGGACGATCCCGAAGGGCGCGGGGCGGCCCCGGCGGGCCGGGTCGGGGTCCCACAGCCGGCCGTGCAGGTAGGTGGGTTCGAGCCGGTCGGTGCGGGGGCAGGGCCACTGGATGCCCCGGTGCTCCGCGAGGCGGTCGTACGTCATCCCGTGGTGGTCCGGCGACAGGGCGCGCAGCTCGTTCCAGACGGCCTCGGCGTCGGCGTACTTCCAGTCGTGGCCGAGGCGGGCGGCGAGGTCGCAGATGATGTCGATGTCCTCGCGGGCCTCGCCCGGCGGGGTCAGGGCCCGGCGGACCCGCTGCACGCGCCGTTCGCTGTTGGTGGTGGTGCCGTCGGTCTCCGCCCAGCCGGCGGTGGCCGGCAGCACCACGTCCGCGAGCGAGGCCGTCCTCGTCAGGAAGATGTCCTGCACGACGAGGAAGTCCAGCGCCTTCAGGCGGCGTACGGCCTGTGCGCTGTCGGCCTCCGACTGGGCCGGGTTCTCGCCGACGCAGTACACGGCTTTCAGCGAGCCGTCCTCCATCGCCTCGAACATCTCGGTGAGGTCGAGGCCGTAGTGCGGCGGAAGGACGGTGTCCCAGGCGGACTCGAACTTCCGCCGGGTCTGCGGGTCGAGGATGTCCTGGAAGCCGGGGAGGCGGTTGGGGATGGCGCCCATGTCGCCGCCGCCCTGCACGTTGTTCTGGCCGCGCAGGGGCTGGAGCCCGGCGCCGTACCGCCCCACGTGCCCGGTGAGCAGGGAGAGGTTGATCAGCGCGCGGACGTTGTCGGTGCCGTTGTGGTGCTCGGTGATGCCGAGGGTCCAGCACAGCTGGGCGCGTTCGGCGCGGGCGTAGGCGTGCGCGAGGTCGCGGATCGCGGCGGCGGGGACGCCGGTCACCTTCTCGGCGAGGGAGAGCGTCCACGGCTCGACGAGGGCCTTGTACTCCTCGAAGCCGGTGGTCGCCCGTTCGACGAACGCCTCGTTGACCAGTCCGGCGCGGATGATCTCGCGGCCGATCGCGTGCGCCATCGGGATGTCGGTGCCGACATTGAGGCCGAGCCAGCTCTCCGCCCACTCGGCGGTGGAGGTGCGGCGCGGGTCGACGGCGTACATCCGGGCGCCGTTGCGTATGCCCTTCAGGACGTGCTGGAAGAAGATCGGGTGCGCGAACCGGGCGTTGGAGCCCCACATCACGATGACGTCGGTGTGCTCGATCTCCTCGTACGACGAGGTGCCGCCGCCGGAGCCGAAGGTGGCGGAGAGGCCGGCGACGGACGGGGCGTGGCAGGTGCGGTTGCAGGAGTCGACGTTGTGGGTGCCCATCACCACCCGGGCGAACTTCTGCGCCACGTAGTTCATCTCGTTGGTCGCGCGGGCGCAGGAGAACATGCCGAACGCGCCGCGGTTGCGTGCCAGGCCCCGGGCCGCCCGGTCCAGCGCCTCGTCCCAGCCGGCCCGGCGGAAGGGCTCGTCGCGGGAGTCCCGTACCAGGGGGTGGGCGAGCCGGGTGTAGTGCGTCGGTCGCGGTTTCCTCATGCGGCGCTCCTCGGTGCCGGCTGACGGGGGACTGCCTGTGACTACCTATGACGAGCGGTGACTGTCTGTGTTCAGCTGTGACCGCCAACGGTGTCGACGAAATATTGTCTACAGTATGGAAGTGGGGGCGGCAAGGGATTGTGCACGGCCGGTGGCGCTGGGTGGTCGTTTGATCAACTGCCTTCTCAAGCGCCGCTCGGATCTTTACGGTGGGGGACTCATGAGTCCCCCTGTCGCACCGCCCGGCTGGAGCCGCTGGCTCGTCCCGCCGGCCGCGCTCTCGGTCCACCTCTCCATCGGCCAGGCCTACGCCTGGTCCGTGTTCAAGCCGCCCCTCGAATCCGCGCTCGGCCTCAGCGGAACCCAGAGCGCGCTCCCCTTCCAGCTCGGCATCGTCATGCTCGGCCTGTCGGCCGCCTTCGGCGGCACCCTGGTCGAGAAGCGGGGGCCGCGCTGGGCGATGACGGTGGCGCTGATCTGCTTCTCGTCCGGCTTCCTGCTCTCCGCCCTGGGCGCGGCCACCGAGCAGTACTGGCTGATCGTCCTCGGCTACGGCTTCGTCGGCGGCATCGGCCTGGGCATCGGATACATCTCGCCGGTCTCCACCCTCATCAAGTGGTTCCCCGACCGGCCGGGCATGGCCACCGGCATCGCCATCATGGGCTTCGGCGGCGGCGCGCTGATCGCCTCGCCGTGGTCCGCGCAGATGCTGGAGTCCTTCGGCGCCGACAACTCCGGAATCGCGCTCGCCTTCCTCGTGCACGGACTGTCGTACGCCGTCTTCATGCTGCTCGGTGTCCTGCTGGTGCGGGTGCCGCGCGCCCCCGAGACGGCCGACGGGCGGCCCGCCCCGCTCAGCGGCGTCCAGGTCTCGGCGCGCTCGGCCGTGCGCACCCCGCAGTTCTGGTGCCTGTGGCTCGTGCTCTGCATGAACGTCACCGCCGGCATCGGCATCCTGGAGAAGGCCGCCCCGATGATCACGGACTTCTTCGCGGACACCTCCGCGCCGGTGTCCGCGACGGCCGCCGCCGGGTTCGTGGCGCTGCTGTCGGCGGCCAACATGGCCGGCCGGATCGGCTGGTCGTCCACGTCCGACCTGATCGGACGGAAGAACATCTACCGGGTGTACCTGGGCGTCGGCGCCCTGATGTACACGCTCATCGCCCTGTTCGGCGACTCCTCCAAGCCGCTGTTCGTGCTCGCCGCCCTGGTGATCCTCTCCTTCTACGGCGGCGGTTTCGCCACCGCCCCCGCCTATCTGAAGGACCTCTTCGGCACCTACCAGGTCGGCGCGATCCACGGACGGCTGCTCACCGCCTGGTCCACCGCCGGCGTCCTCGGCCCGCTGATCGTGAACTGGATCGCGGACCGGCAGGAGGAGGCCGGGCGGCACGGCTCGTCCCTGTACGGGCTGTCGTTCGTCATCATGATCGGGCTGCTCGTCGTCGGCTTCGTCGCCAACGAACTGGTCCGTCCGGTCCACCCCCGCCACCACGTCCCCGCCCCGGACCCCGAGGAGGCCGCCGATGTCGCCCGACAGCAGTGAGAGCCCGCCCGACCGGCGCCCGCTGATCGCCTTCGCCTGGCTGTGGGTGGGCGTGCCGCTCGCCTACGGGCTGTACGAACTGGTGCGCAAGGCGACGCAGCTGTTCACCGGCTGAGGAGCCGGGCCGGGCCTGATGGAAGCCGACAAGCCCGGCCCGCGTTTCCTGTCACATCACCTGCCGCCGTACCCGTGAGTCACTGATCAGACTGGTGGATCCCGCAACCGCAGGCAATGAGGGGGATCCGCCCATGCACGGCTCGCGCATCACCGGAGTCGGCCACCACCAGCCCGCCGGAGTCCTGACCAACGAGGACCTGGCGGGCATGGTCGACACCAGCGACGAGTGGATCACCAGCCGGGTCGGCATCCGCACCCGCCGGATCGCCGGACCCGACGAACCCGTCGACGAACTCGCCGCACACGCCGCCGCCAAGGCGCTCGCCGAGGCCGGGGCCGCCCCCGCCGACGTCGACCTGGTGCTGGTCGCCACCTCGACCGCCATCGACCGCTCCCCGAACATGGCCGCCCGGGTCGCCGCCCGGCTCGGCATGGGGAACCCGGCCACGATGGACGTCAACGTCGTGTGCGCCGGGTTCACCCACGCCCTGGCCACCGCCGACCACGCCGTCCGCGCGGGCGCCGCGCGCCGGGCCCTGGTCATAGGCGCCGACAAGATGTCCGAGGTCACCGACTGGACCGACCGCACCACCTGCGTGCTGGTCGGCGACGGCGCGGGGGCCGCCGTCGTCGAACCCTGCGCCGAGGGCGAGGAACCCGGCATCGGGCCCGTGCTGTGGGGATCGGTGCCCGAACTCGGACACGCCGTGCGCATCGAGGGCACGCCGCCGCGCTTCGCCCAGGAGGGCCAGAGCGTCTACCGCTGGGCGACCACCCGGCTGCCCGCCGTCGCCCGGGGCGTGTGCGAACGGGCCGGCGTGGACCCCGCCGACCTCGCCGCCGTCGTCCTGCACCAGGCCAACCTGCGCATCATCGAACCCCTGGCCCTGCGCATCGGCGCCGTCAACGCCGTCGTCGCCCGGGACGTCACCGAGTCCGGCAACACCTCGGCGGCCAGCATCCCGCTCGCCCTGGCCAAGCTGGTGGAACGCGGCGAGATCAGCACCGGCGACCCGGTCCTGCTCTTCGGCTTCGGCGGCAACCTGTCGTACGCCGGACAGGTCGTGCGCTGCCCCTGAGACCCGGCTCGGGAGGTTCGCGGAGGAGGCGGGCAGGGACGGACCGTAGACTGTAGACGAAAAACACTTGATACTTTCTTTACCTTCTTCCTTGTCTCCGTCCTTGCCCAGGGGGCCGCGATGTTGTCGACAGGACTGCCGCACGGGGCGGTGCCCAGGCTCGAACGCCCCGGCCCGCTGCGCGACCGCGTCTACGAGGCGCTGCTCGAACTCATCACCACCCGGGCCCTGCGCCCCGGCCAGCACCTCGTCGAGAGCGAACTCGCCGGGCACCTCGGCGTCTCCCGGCAGCCCGTGCGCGAGGCGCTCCAGCGCCTGAACACCGAGGGCTGGGTCGATCTGCGCCCCGCCCAGGGCGCGTTCGTGCACGAGCCGACCGAGGAGGAGGCCGACCAGCTGCTGACCGTCCGTACGCTGCTGGAGGCCGAGGCGGCCCGGCTCGCCGCGGCCAACGCGTCCAGCGCGGGCGTGGCGGCGCTGGAGGAGCTGTGCGCCGAGGGGGAGCGGGCCGTCGCCGCCGACGACGTGGACGGCGCCGTCACCCTGAACGCGCGCTTCCACTCCAAGGTGATGGAACTGGCGGGCAACGCCGTCCTTGCCGAGCTGGCCGCCCAGGTGGACCGCCGGGTGCGCTGGTACTACACGCCGATCGCCCGGCAGCGCGGCCGGCAGTCCTGGATCGAGCACCGGGAGATGATCGCCGCCATCGCCGACCGGGACGAGCAGCGCGCCACCCGGCTGATGCGCGAGCACACCGAGCACACCCGGCGGTCGTACCACGAGCGCGCGGAGTCCTGAGCGCGCCGGGCCCGTACGGCTCTTCCTCCGGCTGTCTGTCCGGCTTCCTGTCCGGCTTCCTGTCCGCTTTCCTGTCCGGCTCTTTGTCCTGTGAGTGGAGAAAGTCGACGGCAATCTGTGCACAGCTTCTTCCCAGCTTCGGCAGCCGCTGCTACGTTCCCTTCGAAAGCACGGCAGCACGGCAGCACGGCAGCACGACAGCACGGCATTACAGCGCGCAGCCGATTGAGGCGGGGAGGGGCACGTGAGACGCATGACCGCACGACCCGCCAACGCCCACCAGGCCCGGTTGCTCAAGCTGCTGCGTGACGGCGGCCCCAACTCCCGTGCCCAGCTCGGCGACCAGGTCGACCTCTCCCGGTCGAAGCTGGCCGTGGAGGTGGACCGGCTGCTGGAGACGGGGCTGGCCGTCGCCGACGGACTCGCCGCCTCCCGCGGCGGACGCCGCAGCCACAACATCCGGCTCAACCCGGAACTGCGGTTCCTCGGCGTCGACATCGGCGCGACCTCGGTCGACGTCGCCGTCACCAACGCCGAGCTGGAGATCCTCGGGCACATCAACCAGCCCATGGACGTCCGCGAGGGCCCCGTCGCGGTCTTCGAGCAAGTCCTGTCCATGGCGGCCAAGTTGCGGGCCTCGGGGCTCGCGGAGGGCTTCGACGGCGCCGGCATCGGCGTCCCGGGGCCGGTCCGCTTCCCCGAGGGCGTCCCCGTGGCCCCGCCGATCATGCCGGGCTGGGACGGCTTCCCCGTGCGGGAGGCGCTCAGCCAGGAACTCGGCTGCCCGGTCATGGTCGACAACGACGTGAACCTGATGGCGCTGGGGGAGCAGCACGCGGGCGTCGCCCGCACCGTGCACGACTTCCTCGTCGTCAAGATAGGCACCGGCATCGGCTGCGGCATCGTCGTCGGCGGTGACGTCTACCGCGGGACGACGGGCAGCGCCGGCGACATCGGGCACATCCAGGCCGTACCCGAGGGCCGCCCCTGCGCCTGCGGCAACCGGGGCTGCCTGGAGGCCCACTTCAGCGGCGCGGCCCTGGCCCGCGACGCCACGGAGGCCGCCGAGCAGGGCCGGTCCGCCGAACTCGCCGCCCGGCTGGAGACGGGCGGGAGCCTGAGCGCCGCCGACGTCGCCGCCGCGGCGGCGGCCGGTGACGCCACCGCCCTCGACCTGATCCGCGAGGGCGGCAGCCGCACCGGCCAGGTCATCGCCGGCCTGGTCAGCTTCTTCAACCCCGGCCTGGTGGTGATCGGGGGCGGGGTCACCGGCCTCGGCCACACCCTGCTCGCCGCGATACGCACCCAGGTCTACCGCCAGTCGCTGCCCCTGGCGACCGGCAACCTGCCCATCGTGCTCGGAGAACTGGGCCCCACCGCCGGAGTCATCGGCGCCGCCCGGCTCATCAGCGACCACCTGTTCTCACCCGCGTAGCACCCCCGTCCGCACCCCTTTTCTGCACAGCTTTCTGCACAGCGCGTAGCTCCGCCCTGCCCTGACACCGGCCCGCACGCCCGCCGAGGGGACCTCACATGGCACCAGAACCACCGCTGCTCAGCATGTCCGGCCTCACCAAGTCCTTCCCCGGAGTCCGGGCCCTGGACGGCGTCGACCTCGACGTCCAGGCCGGTGAGGTGCACTGCCTGCTCGGCCAGAACGGCGCCGGGAAGTCCACCCTCATCAAGGTGCTGGCCGGCGCCCACCAGCCCGACACCGGCACCATCCGCTGGCGCGGCGAGGACGTCACCCTGCGCTCGCCCATCGCCGCCATGCGCCTGGGCATCGCCACCATCTACCAGGAACTCGACCTGGTCGAGCACCTGTCGGTGGCGGAGAACGTCCACCTCGGCCACGAACCGACCACCGCCGGCTTCGTCGTCCGCGGCCGGGCCGCCCGCGCGTCCACCGCCGCGCTGCTGAAGCGGCTCGGCCACCCCGAGGTCGACCCGGGCCGCCTGGTCGGGGAGCTGTCGGCGGCGCAGCAGCAGATCGTGTCCATGGCGCGGGCGCTCTCCCACGACGTGCGGCTGATCGTG
This sequence comes from Streptomyces sp. NPDC090994, assembly GCF_044768905.1. NCBI lineage: Bacteria > Bacillati > Actinomycetota > Actinomycetes > Kitasatosporales > Streptomycetaceae > Streptomyces > Streptomyces sp. NPDC090994. The sequence continues at coordinate 153,269 of NZ_JBIVWS010000013.1, read as the reverse complement.
ATGGACGAGCCGTCCGCCGCCCTCGACCCCGACGAGGTCGACAACCTCTTCCGGATCGTCGGCGACCTCACCGCCGCCGGTGTCGCCGTCGTCTACATCTCGCACCGGCTGGAGGAGATCCGCCGCATCGGCGACCGGGTCACCGTCCTCAAGGACGGCCGCGCCGTCGCCCGCGGGCTGCCCGCCGAGTCCACCCCGACCAGCGAGGTCGTCGCCCTGATGACCGGTCGCAACGTCGCCTACGTCTTCCCGGACCGGCCCGCCTCCGCCCCGGCCGCCACCGCCGAGCCGGTGCTGAGCGTGCGGGGACTGACGAGGCAGGGGGAGTTCGCCCCCCTCGACCTGGAGGTCCGCCCCGGGGAGATCGTCGGGCTCGCCGGACTGGTCGGCTCCGGCCGCTCCGAGATCCTGGAGACCGTCTACGGCGCCCGCAAGCCGTCGGCCGGACAGGTCCTCGTCGACGGCCGCCCGCTCAGGCCGGGCAGCGTCCGGGCCGCCGTGCGCGCCGGGCTCGGCCTCGCCCCCGAGGAGCGCAAGGCGCAGGCCCTGCTGATGCTGGAGTCCGTCACCCGCAACGTGTCGGTCTCCTCCCTGTCCCGCTTCTCGCGCGGCGGCTGGCTCGACCGGGGCGCCGAACGGGGCGCCGCCCGCGCCGCCGTCCGCGAACTGTCGCTGCGCCCCGACAACCCGGACGTGCCCGTGCGCACCCTGTCCGGCGGCAACCAGCAGAAAGCCGTCCTCGCCCGCTGGCTGCTGCGCGGCTGCCGCGTCCTGCTCCTCGACGAACCCACCCGCGGCGTCGATGTCGGCGCCCGCGCCGAGCTGTACGCGGTCGTCCGCCGGCTCGCCGACGAGGGACTGGCGGTGCTGCTGGTCTCCAGCGAGGTGCCCGAGGTGCTCGGCCTCGCCGACCGGGTGCTGGTCCTGCGCGAGGGCCGGGTCGTGCACGAGGCGCCCGCCCGCGAACTCGACGAACACCGCGTACTCGACCTCGTCATGGAAGGGAGCCCGGCATCATGACGCAGCACGTGTCCCCGCCCCGGGACGGCACCGGAAAGGCGGCACCCGTGGACGGGCCGCCCGCCTGGCGGGGCGTGATCGCCCGCGCCGACGTCCGCATCCTGTCCCTGCTCGGCGTGCTCGCCGTACTGGTCCTGATCGGCGGGATCACCAAGCCCGACGAGTTCCTCGACACCCGCAACCTGCAACTCGTCCTCACCCAGGCGTCCGTGATCGGCGTCGTCACCGTCGGCATGACCTTCGTGATCATGTCCGGCGGCATCGACCTCTCCGTCGGCGCGATCGTCGCCCTCGCCTCGGTGTGGGCGACGACGGTCGCCACCCAGGAGTACGGATTCCTCGGCATCCTGTTCACCGCCGTGGTGGTCGGCGTGGGCTGCGGGCTCGTCAACGGCGTCCTCATCGCGTACGGCGCGATGGTCCCGTTCATCGCCACCCTCGCCATGCTGGCCTCCGCGCGGGGCCTGGCGCTGCAGATCACCGACGGGCAGACCCAGGTCGTCACCGTGGAGGGCGTCCTCGACCTCGGCGAGCGGGACGCCTACGTGCTCGGCATACCGCCGCTGGTCCTGGTCTTCGCCGCCGTCACCGTCATCGGCTGGCTGGTGCTGAACCGGACCACCTTCGGCCGCCGCACGGTCGCCGTCGGCGGCAACGCGGAGGCCGCCCGCCTCGCCGGCATCGACGTGCGCCGCCAGCGCCTCTACCTCTACCTGCTGTCCGGCCTGTGCTGCGGCATCGCCGCCTTCCTGCTGATCGTCCTGTCCGGCTCCGGCCAGAACACCAACGGCAACCTCTACGAACTCGACGCCATCGCCGCCGCGATCATCGGCGGCACGCTGCTCAGCGGCGGACGCGGCACCATCGTCGGCTCCGTGCTCGGCGTCCTGATCTTCACCACGATCACCAACATCTTCGCCCTGAACAACCTGCAGAGCGACGTCCAGCAGATCGCCAAGGGAGCGATCATCGTCGCCGCCGTGCTGGTCCAGCGCCGTACCGCGAGCACGCCTTGAGGAAAGGGTTGACCGTCATGCCAGAGCACACGCCGTTCGCAAGCCGCAGAGGGCTGCTGTTCGGAGCCGCAGCCGTGTCCGCCGGGGCCTTCCTCACCGGGTGCACGAGCAACGAGTCGGACGACGACGAGGGGGCGGGCGCCAGCACCCAGCCCGCCGCCGACGACAAGCCCGGCAAGCAGGTCACCATCGGCTACGCCGGTCCGCTCGCCGACCACGGCTGGCTCAACGCCATCAACGACCAGGCCAAGGGGCGCGCCGAGAAGTACTCCGACGTGACCCTGGAGGTCACCGAGGGCTCCAACGACACCGCCCAGCAGATCGGCCAGATCGAGACCCTCATCAACAAGAAGGTCGACGTCCTGGTGGTGCTGCCCGCCGACGGCAAGGCGCTCACCCAGGTCGGGCTGAAGGCCATGCGGGCCGGAATCCCCGTGGTCAACCTCGACCGCGTCTTCAACACCCCGCAGGCGTACCGCTGCTGGGTCGGTGGCGACAACTACGGCATGGGCCTCAACGCCGGCCACTACATCGGCGAGAAGCTCAAGGACAAGGCCGGTGCCCGGGTCGTCGAACTGGCCGGCATCGACAACCTCGAACTGACCCGGCAGCGCACCAAGGGCTTCGACGACGCCCTGAAGAACTACCCCAACATCAAGAAGGTGGCCCGCCAGGCCGCCGACTTCACCGTCGAGTCCGGCCAGGCCAAGATGGCCCAGCTGCTCCAGGCGCAGTCGACGTTCGACGCCCTGTGGAACCACGACGACGACCAGGGCGTGGGCGCCCTGCGCGCCATCGAACAGGCCGGACGCGACGACTTCCTGATGGTCGGCGGCGCGGGCGCGCTCTCCGCGTTCCAGGCCATCAAGCAGGACAACGGCGTCCTGAAGGCGACCGTCCTCTACCCGCCGACCATGGCCGCCTCCGCGATCGACCTCGCCCGCGCGCTGGGCCAGGGCAAGGGGATCGGCGGCCTCGCCGAGTACGAGATCCCCGCGTCGATCACGCTCTACTCGGCCGTCGTCGACAAGGAGAACGTCGACCAGTACATGTCCACCGGCTTCAAGTGAGCCCCCGCCGCCCGCCCCGGGGGCCTGACCAGCCTCCGGGGGCCTGACCAGGCCAGCCGCTAAGGGTCTGACCAGGCCAGCCACTAGGGGCCTGACCAGCCACTAGGGGCCTGACCAGCCATTAGGGGCCTGACCAGCCACTGGGGGCGAGGGCCGGGCTCATGGGGCTGACGGGCTCTGGGCCGGGGGCCGTGCTTGCGGGGCGGCTCGGCTTCGGGCCGGGCCGTGCTCGCGGGGCGGCTCGGCTTCGGGCCGGGCCGTGCTCGCGGGGTGGACCGGTTCTGGGCCGGGGCCGCGCTCGAAGCGGGACCGGCCCCGGGGCGGGAACCGCGCTCACGGGTCCGATCAGCCCGGGGCGGGACCCGCGGGCCATCGCACCACCACGACGAGGAGGACATCCGCATGGGACAGCCGCAGCAGCCCGAAGGGGCCGGCGCGGAGACACCGGCCGCCGGGGCCACGGACACCGGGGCCATCGCTGCCGGGTCCGTGGACACGGGGGCGTCGGGCCTGACGGGGACGGAGACGTCGCGCTCGACGGGGACGGGGACGGGGACGTCGGAGGCGACGGGCACGCCCACGGCGACGGGCACGCCCACCGCGACCGACGCCCCCACCGCGACCGGCGCCCCCACCCCGACGGCCACGCCCACCGCGACCGGCACCCCGGTCGTCACCCCCCCGGCCCCGGCCACGGCCGCGGCGCCGTCCGTGTCGAGACCGCCGCTGCGGGTCGGCATGGTCGGGTACGCCTTCATGGGCGCCGCCCACTCCCAGGGCTGGCGCACCGCGGGCCGCGTCTTCGACCTGCCGCTGAACCCCGTACTGGCCGCGATCTGCGGGCGGGACGCCGACGCCGTCCGCACCGCGGCCGACCGGCACGGCTGGGCGGCGACCGAGACCGACTGGCACGCCCTCGTCGAACGGGACGACGTCGACCTCGTCGACATCTGCACCCCCGGCGACAGCCACGCCGAGATCGCGCTGGCCGCGCTGGCCGCCGGCAAACACGTCCTGTGCGAGAAACCACTGGCCAACACCGTCGCCGAGGCCGAGGCCATGACCCGCGCCGCCGAAGCGGCCGCCGCCCGCGGCCAGGTGGCCATGGTCGGCTTCAACTACCGCCGTGTCCCCGCCACCGCGCTGGCCCGGCGGATGGTCGCGGAGGGCCGCATCGGCAGGCTGCGGCACGTGCGGGTGGTGTACCTCCAGGACTGGCTGGTCGACCCCGCCGCCCCGCTGACCTGGCGGCTGCGCAAGGAACTCGCCGGCTCCGGCGCGCTCGGCGACCTCGGCGCCCACATCGTCGACCTCGCCCAGTACCTGACCGGCGAACGGCTGGCCGGCGTCTCCGCCCTCACCGAGACCTTCGTACGGGAACGCCCCCTCGCCTCGGGCCCCGCCGCCGGCACCGGCACCGGCCGGGTCACCGTGGACGACGCCGCCGTCTTCACCGGCCGCTTCCCCTCCGGCGCCCTCGCCTCCTTCGAGGCCACCCGCTACGCCACCGGCCGCAAGAACGCCCTGCGCATCGAACTCAACGGTGAGCGGGGATCGCTCTCCTTCGACCTGGAACGTCTCAACGAGCTGACGTACCACGACGGCACGGAGCGGGGGGAGCACGCGGGGTTCCGCCGCATCCTCGTCACCGAACCCGAGCACCCCTACCTGGACGCCTGGTGGCCGCCCGGCCACGGCCTCGGCTACGAGCACACCTTCGTCCACCAGGCCCGCGACCTCGTCCACGCCGTCGCCGAGGGCCGCGCCCCGGAACCGTCCTTCGCCGACGGGCTCCAGGTGCAGCGGGTGCTCGCCGCCGTGGAGGAGAGCGCCGAGAAGAACGCCGTCTACACGCCCGTCGCCGTCTGAGGAGGATCCGCCACGATGCCGCGCCCGTTCACACTCTTCACCGGCCAGTGGGCGGACCTGCCCCTGGAGGAGGTCTGCCGGCTCGCCCGCGACTTCGGCTACGACGGCCTCGAACTCGCCTGCTGGGGCGACCACTTCGAGGTCGACAAGGCCCTCGCCGACCCGTCCTACGTCGACGGCCGCCACCAGCTCCTCGACAAGTACGGCCTGAAGTGCTGGGCCGTCTCCAACCACCTCGTCGGCCAGGCCGTCTGCGACGCCATCATCGACGAGCGGCACCAGGCGATCCTGCCCGCCCGGATCTGGGGCGACGGCGACGCGGAGGGCGTACGGCAGCGGGCCGCCGCCGAGCTCAAGGACACCGCGCGGGCCGCCCGCCGGCTCGGCGTCGACACCGTCATCGGCTTCACCGGCTCCGCCATCTGGCACCTGGTCGCCATGTTCCCGCCCGCCCCCGAGTCCATGATCGAGCGCGGTTACCAGGACTTCGCCGACCGCTGGAACCCGATCCTGGACGTCTTCGACGCCGAGGGCGTCCGCTTCGCCCACGAGGTCCACCCCAGCGAGATCGCCTACGACTACTGGACCACCCAGCGGGCCCTGGAGGCCGTCGACCACCGCCCCGCCTTCGGCCTCAACTTCGACCCCTCCCACTTCGTGTGGCAGGACCTCGACCCGGTCGGCTTCCTGTGGGACTTCCGCGACCGGATCTACCACGTCGACTGCAAGGAGGCCCGCAAACGCCTCGACGGCCGCAACGGCCGGCTCGGCTCCCACCTGCCCTGGGGCGACCCCCGGCGCGGCTGGGACTTCGTCTCCGCCGGGCACGGCGACGTCCCCTGGGAGGACGTCTTCCGCATGCTGCGCGCCATCGACTACCAGGGGCCCGTCTCCGTGGAGTGGGAGGACGCCGGCATGGACCGCCTCCAGGGCGCCCCCGAGGCCCTGACCCGCCTGAAGACCTACGACTACGAGCCGCCCAGCGCGTCCTTCGACGCGGCGTTCAACAGCTGAGCGGTCAGCGACTGAGCCATCGACAGCTGAGCGTCCGGCATCCGAACGCCGCGGCTCGGCACACCTCCGGGGTGACGGCGCACCCCGGCGCCCGCACCGCACCTCCTCACCCGGCACGCCTTCGCACACCCCATCCCGTACGGCCCACCCGTTCCCGGAGGGACTTCCGTGCACAGAACCAGATCCACGAGCACCAGGAGAACCGGACTCCGTACCACCCTCGCCCTGTTCACCGGCCTGCTGCTGGCCGTGGGCGCCCCGGCCGGCGTCGCCGGCGCCCAGCCCGGCGCCGCGGCCCAGGCCGACCCGGCCCCTGCGGCCGAGGGGCAGTTCCAGCAGGTGCCGCTCGCCAAGGGCGAACCGGAGATGGGCGAGCCCATGTCGCTCGCCGTCCTCCCGGACCGCAGCGTCCTGCACACCTCGCGCGACGGCACCCTGCGCCTCACCGACCAGGGCGGCGTCACCAAGATCGCCGGCAAGATCCCCGTCTACAGCCACGACGAGGAAGGCCTCCAGGGCGTCGGCATCGACCCGGACTTCAAGAACAACCGGGCGATCTACCTCTACTACGCCCCGCCGCTGGACACCCCCGCGGGCGACGCCCCGGAGAACGGCACCGCCGCCGACTTCGCCAAGTTCGACGGCGTCAACCGGCTCTCCCGGTTCGTCCTCAACCCCAACGGCACCCTGGACCTGGCCAGCGAGAAGAAGGTCCTGGACGTCGCCGCCTCCCGCGGTACCTGCTGCCACGTCGGCGGTGACATCGACTTCGACGCCGAGGGCAACCTCTACCTCTCCACCGGCGACGACTCCAACCCGTTCGCCTCCGACGGCTTCACCCCGATCGACGAGCGGCCCGACCGCAACCCGGCCTTCGACGCCCGCCGCAGCTCCGGCAACACCAACGACCTGCGCGGCAAGATCCTGCGCATCAAGGTGGCCGAGGACGGCTCGTACACGATCCCGGAGGGCAACCTCTTCGCCCCCGGCACCGAGAAGACCCGCCCCGAGATCTACGCGATGGGCTTCCGCAACCCGTTCCGGATGAGCGTCGACGACAAGACCGGCACCGTCTACGTCGGTGACTACGGCCCCGACGCCGGTGCCGCCGACCCGGACCGGGGCCCGGCCGGACAGGTCGAGTTCGCCAAGGTCACCGAGCCCGCCAACTTCGGCTGGCCGTTCTGTACCGGCGACAACGACCCGTACGTCGACTACGACTTCGCCACCGGCACCTCCGGCGAGACCTTCGACTGCGCGGCCCCGAAGAACACCTCGCCGCACAACACCGGCCTGGTCGACCTGCCGCCCGCGCAGGCCGCCTGGATCCCGTACGACGACGACTCCGTGCCCGAGCTCGGCAGTGGCTCCGAGTCCCCGATGGCCGGCCCGGTCTACCGCTACGACCCCGACCTCGACTCCGAGGTGAAGTTCCCCGAGGCGTACGACGGTGACTTCTTCGCCGGCGAGTTCGGCCGCCAGTGGATCAAGCGGATCGAGCAGAACGAGGACGGCACGGTCGCGGCGATCAACGACTTCCCGTGGACCGGCACCCAGATCATGGACATGGAGTTCGGCCCCGACGGCGCGCTCTACGTCCTCGACTACGGCCTCTCCTGGTTCCAGGGCGACGACGACTCCGCCCTCTACCGGATCGAGAGCGCCGAGGACGGCTTCTCGCCGATCGCCGAGGTGAGCGCCGACAAGACCTCCGGCGCGGCCGGCCTCAAGGTCAAGTTCACCGCCACCGCCAAGGACGCCGACTCCCCGGAGCTGACCTACAGCTGGGACTTCGGCGACGGCACCACGGGCGAGGGGCTCACGCCCACCCACAAGTACAAGAAGGTCGGCACCTACACCGCGACCTTCACCGCCAAGGACCCCGAGGGCAACACCGGCAACGCCAGTGTCCGCATCGTGGTCGGCAACACCGAGCCCAAGGTGAAGATCGACGTCCCCGGCAACGGCGCCCTGGCCGCCTTCGGTGAGCCCGTCCCCTTCAAGGTGACGGTGACCGACCCCGAGGAGACCGTCGACTGCTCCAAGGTCAAGGTCGTCTACAGCCTCGGCCACGACAACCACGCCCACGAGCTGACCAGTGAGACGGGCTGTGAGGGCACCCTCAAGCCGCCCGCCGGCGACGGCGGTCACGACCCCAACGCCAACATCTACGGTGTCGTAGGCGCCAGCTACACCGACGGCGGGGCCAACGGCCAGGAGGCGCTGACCGGCACCGCCCGCACCGTCCTCCAGCCGCTGCACCGCCAGGCCGAGCACTTCACCACCCAGCAGGGCGTGTCGGTGATCGACAAGACCGGCGCCAACGGCGGCAAGACCGTCGGCGACATCCACGACGGCGACTGGGTCTCCTTCACCCCCTACAAGTTCGACGGGCAGAAGAAGCTGACCGTCCGGGCCTCCTCCGGCGGTGACGGCGGCTTCGTCGAGCTGCGCACCGGCTCGCCCACCGGCAAGCTGCACGGCTCGGCGTACATCCCGCCGACCGGCAGCTGGGAGACGTTCCAGGACGTCGACGTGCCGCTGCGGTCCCTGCCCAGGAAGACCTCGGACATCTACCTCGTCTTCAAGGGCGGCAGCGGCGCGCTGTTCGACGTGGACGACTTCGAGTTCTCCAAGGAGCCCTTCAAGAACGGCAAGAAGGTCCTCGTCTTCTCCAAGACGGCCGGCTTCCGCCACGACTCCATCCCGGAGGGCGTCGCCGCGCTGAAGGAACTCGGCGCCCCGGCCGGCATCACCGTCACCGCCACCGAGGAGGCCAGGCAGTTCACCACGGCCAACCTCGCCAAGTACGACGCGGTCGCCTTCATGTCCACGACCGGTGACGTCCTCGACGCCGACCAGCAGAAGGCGTTCGAGAACTACATCCGGGGCGGTGGCGGCTACCTCGGCATCCACGCCGCCGCCGACACGGAGTACGACTGGTCGTTCTACGGCGGACTCGTCGGCGCCTACTTCGACTCGCACCCGGCCCAGCAGAAGGCCACCGTGCGCGTCGAGGACCACGCCCACCCGGCCACCGCGCACCTCGGCGACACCTGGGAGCGCACCGACGAGCTGTACAACTACCGCACCAACCCGCGCGACCGGGTCAAGGTCCTCGCCACCCTCGACGAGACCACCTACCAGGGCGGCACCATGAAGGGCGACCACCCGATCGCCTGGTGCCAGAACTACGAAGGCGGCCGGTCCTTCTACACCGGCCTCGGCCACACCAAGGAGTCCTACGCCGACGAGGCCTTCCGGGCCCACCTGCTCGGCGGCCTCCAGTACGCCGCCGGCCAGGTCAAGGCCGACTGCAAGCCGGACAAGGGCTACCGGAAGATCTTCAACGGCCAGACCCTGGACGGCTGGAAGCAGGCCGGTCCCGGCACGTTCGACATCAAGGACGGCACGCTGGAGTCCAACGGCGGCATGGGCCTGCTCTGGTACCAGGCCAAGGAGCTGAAGTCGTACTCGCTCAAGCTCGACTGGAAGATGCGCGGCGACGACAACTCCGGGATCTTCGTGGGCTTCCCGGCCTCCGACGACCCCTGGTCCGCGGTGGACAAGGGCTACGAGATCCAGATCGACGCCACGGACGCGGCCGACCGCACCACGGGTGCCGTCTACTCCTTCAAGTCGGCGAACATCAAGGCCCGTGACCAGGTCCTGCGTCCGCCCGGCCAGTGGAACTCCTACGAGATCAAGGTCCAGGGCGAACGCCTTCAGGTGTTCCTCAACGGAGTCAAGATCAACGACTTCACCAACAAGGACCCCGAGCGGAGCCTGACGGACGGCTACATAGGTCTCCAGAACCACGGTGCCGCCGACAAGGTCTCCTTCCGCGACATCCAGCTGAAGCAACTGCCCGACTAGCCCTCCCGGGGCTGTCAGACGGCGGCGGGCGGGGGACGCCGGACCCCCGCCCGCCGTCACCACCCGGCTCCGCCGGGGCATCACCCGGTTCCACCGGGGCATGACCCGGTTCGGCCGGGGCTCCACCCCGACGCGTTCGACAAGGAGGCTGCCCATGTCCGCGTCCCCCTCTCCTTCCTCTTCCGCTTCCGCTTCCGTTTCCTCTTCCGCTGCCCGTACCGGTGTGTGGCTGATCGGGGCGCGCGGCTCCGTCGCCACGACCGTGGTGGCGGGCTGCGCGGCCATGACGGCCGGCCTGCACCCGGCGACCGGCCTGGTCACCGAGACCCCCCGCTTCGCCGGCTCCGCCCTCCCTTCCCTCTCCTCCCTCGTCTTCGGCGGCCACGACACCGTGGACTGCCCCCTCCCCAAGCGTGCCGAGGCCCTGGCCGCCGGCGGCGTACTGCCGCCCGGTCTGCCCGCCGCCGTCCAAGCCGACCTCGCGGCCGCGGAGGGGGAGATCCGCCCCGGCGGCCCCCTGCCCGGCGACACCCGCTCCGCCGAGGAACTGATCACCGCCTTCGCCGCCGACATCCGCGACTTCGTCCGCCGCTCCGAAGTGGCGCGGGCGGTGGTCGTCAACGTGGCCTCCACCGAGCCGCTCGCCACCGGCCGGGCCCTGCCGCCCAGCTCCCTCTACGCGGCGGCGGCCCTGCGCGCCGGCTGCCCGTACGTCAACTTCACCCCCTCCACCGGCCTGCACCACCCCTCCCTGGCCGCCGAGGCGGCCTCCTGCGGCCTGCCGTACGCCGGCCGCGACGGCAAGACCGGGCAGACGCTGCTGCGCTCGGTACTGGGCCCGATGTTCGCGCAGCGGGCGCTCACCGTCCGGGCCTGGTCCGGCACCAACCTCCTCGGCGGCGGCGACGGTGCCGCCCTCGCCGACCCGGCCGCCGCGGCGGCCAAGAACGCCGGCAAGGAACGCGTCCTCGCCGACACCCTCGGCACCACCGTCGAGGGCGAGGTCCACATCGACGACGTCCCCGCGCTCGGCGACTTCAAGACGGCCTGGGACCACATCGCCTTCGACGGCTTCCTCGGCACCCGCATGATCCTCCAGACCATCTGGCAGGGCTGCGACTCCGCCCTCGCCGCCCCTCTCGTCCTCGACCTGGCCCGCCTGGTCGCCCGCTCCCACGAGCTGGGCCTGACCGGCCCCCTGCGCGAACTGGGCTTCTACTTCAAGGATCCGGTGGGGGACGGGCCGTCCGCCCTCGGCGACCAGTACGCGGAACTCCTCGGCTTCGCGGACCGCCTGGCAGCGCGGCCGACCGGAGACGTGCCCGCCGGCCCCGGGGACCACCGGTGAACCGGCCCACCGACGCGACGGCGAGCACGGACGCGGTACGAAACGCCTCCCGCCCCACCGGCCGACCGGATACGGAGCCACGCCCCCGCCTGACCGGGACGGGGCCCAGGGAGCACCACGCCCCCCGCGCGGCAGAGAAGCCCCACCAGCCCCACACCCCCGTTGGCTCCCGCGCCCGTGCCTGGGTCGAACTGCTCCGGCTGCCCGCCCTGTTCACCGTCCCCGGCGACGTACTGGCCGGCACGGCGGCGGCCGGCGCCCGGCCCGGGTACCGCACCCTGCTCTCCATCGGTTCCTCCGTCTGTCTGTACGAGGCCGGCATGGTCCTCAACGACTGGGCCGACCGCACCGAGGACGCCGCCGAACGCCCCCACCGCCCCCTCCCGTCCGGCCGCGTGCGCCCCTCCGCCGCCCTCACCGCCGCGTGTGCCCTGACCGGCGCAGGGCTGGCCCTCGCGGCGGGTGCCGGCCGTCCCGCCCTCGCGGTGGCCGCGCCCCTCGCGGCGACCGTCTGGGCCTACGACCTCGCCCTGAAGCACACGCCCGCCGGCCCGGTCGCCATGGCGGGGGCGCGTGCCCTGGACCTGCTCCTGGGCGCCGCGGCCGGCCCGGGACGCACCCGCTCGGCCCTGCCCTCGGCGGCCCTCCTGGGGACCCACACCCTCGCGGTCACGGCCGTGTCCCGCCGGGAGGCCACCGGCGGATCTACGGCGGCCCCGCTCGCGGCCCTCGCCACCACCGCCCTGCTGGCCCGGCTGGTGACCCGGCGACCCACCCGACCCCCGGCAGACCGACGGGAAGCAGCCTCCCGCGGTCTGCCGGGCCTCACCCCGGCGATCCGGCCGACACGGACGGAAGGGCCGACGGGGACGGAAGGGCCGGCGCGGACGGAAGGGCCGGCACTGACGGACCGGTCAGTACCACCGGTCCGGGCAGCGGTGACGGACCGTTCAGGACCGACGGACCGTGCAGCACCGATGGTCCGGTCAGCACCGACGGTCCAGTCAGCCCCGACGGTCTGGGCAGCGATGGCGGACCGGGCAGTGCCGACGGACCGGGCATCGGGGCCGGAGCGGCTCACCGCCCTCCTCGGCGCCGCCTATGCCGCCACGGCCGCCCGCCCCTACCTCCACGCCGCCCTCAACCCGTCACCCCCGCTCACCCAACGCGCCGTCGGCGGCGGTATCCGGGCCACGATCCCCCTCCAGGCCGCCCTCGCCACCCGTTCCGGCGCGAGCGCCATGGGTCTCCTGGTCGCGGGGCTCGCCCCGCTGGGCCGACGGTTCGCGAGGAAGGTGAGCATCACATGACGCCGCCCGCACCGCAGGACGCCGCCGGCACCCCCCTCCGGTTCGGCTACGGCACCAACGGCCTCGCCGACCTCCGCCTGGACGACGCCCTCTCCCTCCTCGCCGACCTCGGCTACGCCGGCGTCGGACTGACCCTCGACCACATGCACCTCGATCCGCTCGCCCCGGACCTGGCCGCCCGCACCCGCCGGCTCGCACACCGGCTGGACACCCTCGGCCTGGACGTCACGGTCGAGACGGGCGCCCGCTATGTCCTCGACCCGCGCCGCAAACACGGACCCTCCCTCCTCGATCCCGACCCGGACGACCGTGCCCGCCGCGTCGACCTGCTGCTCACCGCCGTACGGGTCGCCGCCGACCTCGGCGCCCACGCCGTCCACTGCTTCAGCGGCATCACCCCCGAGGGCACCGGCACCAAGGAGGCATGGCAACGCCTGACCGCCGCCCTCGCCCCGGTCCTGGACGCCGCCACCACCGCCGGTGTCCCGCTCGCCGTCGAACCCGAACCAGGTCATCTCCTCGCCACCCTGGCCGACTTCCACCACCTGCGCCGCGCCCTCGGCGATCCCGAAGCGCTCGGCCTCACCCTCGACATCGGCCACTGCCAGTGCCTCGAACCGCTCCCTCCCGCCGACTGCGTACGCGCCGCCGGCCCCTGGCTGCGGCACGTCCAGATCGAGGACATGCGCCGCGGAGTCCATGAGCACCTCCCGTTCGGTGCGGGCGAGATCGACTTCCCGCCCGTCCTCGCGGCCCTCGCCGCCACCGGCTACCAGGGCCTGACCGTCGTCGAACTGCCCCGCCACTCCCACGCCGGCCCTCACTTCGCCGCCCACTCCCTTCCCTTCCTCCGCCGGGCGGCGACCGCGGCCGACGTTCCCGTCACCCGGCCCCCCGCCCCCACCTCGGCCGAAACTCCCGTCACCCGGACCCCCACCGCCACCGACCTCCCGGCGCCGGCCGCCCCACCCCCAGGCGTGCCCTCCGCCACCCCACGAGGGAGCACCTCATGACGCACCCGCACGCCACCCACCCCACTCGGCGCACGGAAGACACCGGCGTCGCGCGGGACGACGCCCGGGGCCGGGGCACCACCCCCGCCACGACCCCGCCGGCCGACCTGCGCGCCGCCCTCACCGCCCGGCTCGACCCGGACGCCCGCCGCTGGCTCGACCAGGCCCTCGACGAGGCCGGCGCCCACCCCGGCGGCCACGGCCCGATCTCCGCCTGGGAACTGCGCCTCGCCGAGGCCGGCCGCCGCTGCGGCCCGGCCCACGCCGACGCCGCCCGCGTCCTGATCCTGCACGCGGCCCGCGCCGGAGCCGACGCGCTGGCCCGGGTCTACCACCAGGGCACCGCCGACGAACGCCGCGCCGTCCTGTACGCCCTGCCCCACCTGGTGACCGGCGCCGACGCGCTGCCGCTCGTCGAGGACGCCCTGCGCACCAACGACACCCGGCTGCTGGCCGCCGCCGTCGGTCCCTACGCGGCCCGGCACCTCGATGATCACCAGTGGCGGCACGCCGTACTGAAGTGCCTGTTCACCGACGTCGGCGTCGCCCCTGTGGCGGAGCTGGACCGCCGGGCCCGCGGGGACGCCGAACTCGCCCGGATGCTCGCCGACTACGCCGCCGAACGCACCGCCGCGGGCCGCCGGGTCCCCGAAGACCTGCACCGCGTCCTGGCCCTGACCGGACCGGCGACCGAGTCGCGGTCGCACGGCCCGGCAGACCCCCACGGCAAGGAGTCCTGATGCGCATCTTCGACCCCCACATCCACATGACCTCCCGGACCACCGACGACTACGAGGCCATGTACGCCGCGGGCGTCCGCGCCCTGGTCGAACCCGCCTTCTGGCTCGGACAGCCCCGCACCTCCCCGGCCTCCTTCCGCGACTACTTCGACGCCCTCCTCGGCTGGGAACCCTTCCGCGCCGCCCAGTACGGCATCGCCCACCACTGCACCATCGCCCTCAACCCCAAGGAGGCCAACGACCCGCGCTGCACCCCCGTCCTCGACGAACTGCCCCGCTACCTGGTCAAGGACCGCGTCGTCGCCGTCGGTGAGACCGGCTACGACTCCATGACCCCCGCCGAGGACACCGCGCTCGCCACCCAGCTCCAGCTCGCCGCCGACCACGGTCTGCCGGCGCTGGTGCACACCCCGCACCGCGACAAGCTGGCCGGGCTGCGCCGCACCCTCGACGTGGTCCGCGAGTCCGCGCTCCCCGCCGACCGGGTCCTGGTCGACCACCTCAACGAGACCACCGTCGAGGAGGCCAAGGACGCGGGCTGCTGGCTCGGCTTCTCCGTCTATCCGGACACCAAGATGGACGAGGAACGGATGGTCGCGATCCTCCGCGCCTACGGACCGGACCAGGTGCTGGTGAACTCCGCCGCCGACTGGGGCCGCAGCGACCCGCTCAAGACCCGCAAGGTCGCCGACCTGATGCTCGCCGAGGGCTTCACCGAGGACGACGTGGACCGCGTGCTGTGGCGCAACCCGGTCGCCTTCTACGGGCTCAGCGGACGCCTCGACCTGGACGTGGCCCGGCCCGACGCCACCCACGAGGGCAACTCGATCCTGCGCGGCGGTGAGTGAGCGATGCGCTTCCGGCACCCCGACGGCTCCGTCGTCCACCTCGCCTACTGCACCAACGTGCACCCCGCCGAGACCCTCGACGGCGTCCTCGCCCAGCTCCGCGACCACTGCGAACCCGTACGCCGCCGCCTGGGCCGCGACCGCCTCGGCATCGGCCTGTGGCTGGCCCGCGACGCCGCCCACGCCCTGGTCACCGACCCGTCCGCACTGCGCGGCCTGCGCGCCGAACTCGACCGGCGCGGCCTGGAGGTCGTCACCCTCAACGGCTTCCCCTACGAAGGGTTCGGCGCGGAAGAGGTCAAGTACCGCGTCTACAAGCCGGACTGGGCCGACCCCGAGCGCCTGGAGCACACCACCTCCCTCGCCCGCGTCCTCGCCGGCCTGCTCCCCGACGACGTCACCGAGGGCAGCGTCTCCACCCTCCCCCTGGCCTGGCGCACCGCCTACGACGACGCCCGCGCCGAGAAGGCCCGCGCGGCCCTGGTCACCCTCGCCGAACGCCTCGACGCCCTCCAGGAGCTGACCGGCCGCTCCATCCGTGTCGGCCTGGAACCCGAACCCGGCTGCGTCGTCGAAACGACCCGGGACGCCATCGCCCCGCTCACCGCGATCGGCCACGACCGCATCGGCATCTGCGTCGACACCTGCCACCTCGCCACCTCCTTCGAAGACCCGCACACCGCCCTGGACGCCCTCACCGCCGCCCAGGTCCCCGTCGTCAAATCCCAGCTCTCCGCCGCCCTGCACGCCGAACACCCCCGTCTCCCCGAGGTCCGCGACGCGCTCGCCGCCTTCGCCGAACCCCGCTTCCTGCACCAGACCCGCACCACCACGGAGCCCGGCCGGCTGCACGGCACCGACGACCTGGACCAGGCACTGAACGGCACCGCCCTGCCCGACACCGCCCCGTGGCGCGCCCACTTCCACGTCCCCTTGCACGCGGCCCCCGCCGCGCCCCTCACCTCCACCCTCGACGTCCTCAAAGCCACGCTGACCCGTCTCGTCGGCGGTCCGCACCCCCTCACCCGGCACCTGGAGGTGGAGACCTACACCTGGCAGGCGCTCCCTGCCGAACTGCGCCCCCGGGTCCGCGCCCAGCTCACCGACGGCATCGCCGCCGAGCTGACCCTCGCCCGCGAACTCCTCACCGACCTCGGCCTGAAGGAGCTGCCATGACCGGACCCGCCCGGCCCGAAGGCACCGGCCCCACCCCGCTCCTCGTCCTCGACGTCGTCGGCCTCACCCCCCGTCTCCTCGACCACATGCCCCACCTCAAGACGCTCGCCCAGTCCGGCTCCCAGGCGCCACTGGGCACCGTCCTGCCCGCCGTCACCTGCGCCGCCCAGTCCACCTTCCTCACCGGCACCCTCCCCGCCGAACACGGCATCGTCGGCAACGGCTGGTACTTCCGCGAACTCGGCGACGTCCTGCTGTGGCGCCAGCACAACGGACTCGTCACCGGCGACAAGCTCTGGGACGCCGCCCGCCGCGTCCACCCCGGCTACACCGTCGCCAACATCTGCTGGTGGTACGCCATGGGCGCTGACACCGACATCACCGTCACCCCCCGTCCCGTCTACTACGCCGACGGCCGCAAGGAACCCGACTGCTACACCCGGCCCCCGGCCCTGCACGACGAACTCACCGGAAAACTCGGCACCTTCCCCCTCTTCCACTTCTGGGGCCCCGGCGCGGACCTGGTCTCCAGCCAGTGGATCATCGACGCCACCCGCCACATCCTCCGCACCCGTCACCCCGACCTGGCCCTGTGCTACCTCCCTCACCTCGACTACGACCTGCAGCGCTTCGGCCCCGACGACCCGCGCTCCCTCCGAGCCGCCACCGACCTGGACGCGGCCGTGGCCCCGCTCCTGGACGACGCCCGCGCCGAGGGCCGGACCGTCGTCGCCCTGTCCGAGTACGGCATCACCCGTGTGAACCGGCCCGTGGACATCAACCGCGCCCTGCGCCGCGCCGGCCTCCTGGAGGTGCACACGCAGGACGGCATGGAGTACCTCGACCCGATGGCCTCCCGCGCCTTCGCGGTCGCCGACCACCAGATCGCCCACGTCTACGTCCGCCGCCCCGAGGACCTCGCCGCCACCCGCGCCGCCCTGGCCGGACTGCCCGGCATCGAGCAACTCCTGGACGACGAGGGCAAGAAGGCCCACCACCTCGACCATCCGCGCGCCGGTGAACTCGTCGCCGTCGCGGAGCCGGACGCCTGGTTCACGTACTACTACTGGCTCGACGACGCCCGCGTGCCCGACTTCGCGCAGCTCGTCGAGATCCACCGCAAACCCGGCTACGACCCGGTCGAGCTGTTCATGGACCCGCTCGACCCCTATGTCAAGGTCAAGGCGGCCACCGCCCTGGCCCGCAAGAAACTCGGCATGCGCTACCGCATGGCGGTCGTGCCGCTGGACGCCTCACCTATTCGCGGCAGCCACGGCCGCCTCCCCGCGAGCGACGACGACGGTCCGCTCCTCATCTGCTCCACCCCCCACGCTGTCGGTGACCGCGTCGCGGCCACCGACGTCAAGAAACTCCTGCTCCATCTCGCCGGACTCGATTGATGAACGGCCGCGTGCGGCCCCGAGTTCCAGCTACCGACAGTGAAGCACGCACCACTGACAACGACCCGCCCCCCGGCCCTCCGTCCGGCTTCGGACAGGGAATCGGCGCAGGTCACGACCGAGAAGGCAGGCACCCGTGAGACCGTTCTCCGACATATCCCGCACCGTCACGGACCGTACCGACGGCTCCGACGAGGCCCTGCGCCGTAGCCTCGGGCTCAGCCGCCGCCGCGTCCTCAGCACCTGCACCGCCGTCGCCGGCGCGGCCATCGCCGCCCCCGTCTTCGGCGCCTCACCCGCCCTGGCCCACGACCGGGACAGCGACCGCGGCCACGGCCACGGACACGGACACGGACACGGACACGGCCACGGGAACGGCCACGGCGGTGACATCCTGGTCCCCGCCCACAAACGCGGCATCATCCTCTACACCGTCCGCGATGCCACCGCCCGGGACCCGCTCGCCACCGACCTGCCCTCCGGCTTCCGGGAAGTCTTCAAGCAGCTCGCCCGCCACGGCTACCGCCAGGTCGAGTTCGCGGGCTACCGCCAGCACGCCAACGCGCCCGGCGGCGCGGACCTGGAGACGGTCGAGGGCGCCAAGCTGCTGCGCTCCTGGCTCGACGAGTACGGCCTGCGCGCCCAGGGCAACCACGGCTTCATCCCGCCGTCCTGGCCACTGACCAGCGCCGACCTGGACACCTTCAAGAAGCACCTGGAGATCGCCAACATCCTGGGCCTCGGTCACATGGGCACCGGCGGCGACCCCACCGGCAGCTCCTACCGGGCCGACTGGGACGTCGCCGCCGACAAGTGGAACGCCCTGGGCGAGATCGCCCGCCGCGAGGGCGTCAAGCTCTACACCCACAACCACGACGCGGCCTACGGCTTCCTGCTCGACGGCGGCCCGCTGGACGACCAGGGACGGCCCACCCGCAGCTCCGGCATCCGCAAGCTGGAGTACTTCCTGAAGGTCACCGACCCCAGGGTCGTCTGGCTGGAGATGGACATCTTCTGGGCGCACGTCGCCCAGTACAAGTTCCACACCTACACCGCCCACGACGGCTCGACCCGGAAGAACGTCTTCGACCCGGCCGGCCTGGTGGCCCGCCACAACAAGCGCTACCCGCTGTTCCACGCCAAGGACGGCGTCGTGAGCACGACCAACGGCATGGGCTACGAGATGGTGCCCTTCGGCACCGGCGTCATCGACTACACGACGTTCTTCTCCCGGGTCGGGCAGCGCAACTACCGCAACCCGATGATCGAGGACGACAACTCGCCGAGCGCCACCGATCCGGCACAGTCGCTGCGCGAGGCCAAGATCAGTTACGACAACCTCGCGGCCCTGCGCAAGCGCCGCCGCTGACCCGCCCGCACACGGGACGGCCCCTCCCGAACCCCCGCGGGAGGGGCGGCCCCGGCTCAGGCCATTTCCTCGCCCAGGGGATGCGGATTGGGCACGACGCGCTTCGCCTTGGGCCTGCCCGGTGCCTTCAGGAACAGCGCCAGCACCGCGGAGGCCAGCCCGATGGAGCCGGCCAGGGCGAACGCGCCCTCGTAGTCCCAGGCGCCCACCACGACCGCGCCCAGGCCGGAACCGACGAGCCCCGAGACCAGTTTCGAGCTGTAGACCATGCCGTAGTTGGTCGCGTTGTTGTTCTCACCGAAGTAGTCCGCCGTCATGGCGGCGAACAGCGGGAAGATGGCACCGCCGCCGAAGCCCGAGACCATCGAGCAGAACAGGAAGAACGGCATCACGCCCATCTTCCCGGAGGCCAGCACCCCGAACTGGGCGACGCCCAGCACGACGCACACGATGATCAGGGTGTTGCGACGGCCGAAGCGGTCGGAGATCCAGCCGATGACGCCGCGCCCGGTGCCGTTGACGATCGCCTTCAGGGACATCGCGGTCGCCACGATGCCGCCCGCGAAACCCATGTCCTTGCCGAACGGCACCTGGAAGGCGATGCCGAAGATGTTGATGCCGGCCGTGCACAGCAGGCAGAACCACATCATCCACAGGACGGGTGTGCGCGCGGCCTCCTTGGGGGTGTACTGCTTGACCGCCGGCGGGTTCTTCTCCAGGGCCCGGCGGATCTTCGGGTCGTCGGTCTGCCGCAGCGGGTCGACGTGCGCGGGCCACCAGTTCTTCGGCGGGTCCTTGAAGAACCAGCCCGCCGACGCCACGATCAGGCACAGCCCGACGCCGACGCAGACCAGCACCGTCTGGTAGTTGCCCAGGTCCATGTACGAGGTGAACAGGAACACGAAGGGCACGGAGCCGTAGGCGAAGCCGCCGTTGACGAAGCCCGTCTTGCCGCCCTTGCGCTCCGGATACCACTTGCCGACCATGTTCACGCAGGTCGCGTAGACCAGACCGGCGCCGATGCCGCTGCACATGCCGAAGCCGAGGTAGGCGAAGGTGACGTGCGGCGCGTAGGCCAGGGACACATAGCCCAGCAGGGTGCCGACCGCGCCGATCAGCATCGCCCCGCGCGCGGGGAGCCTGCCGCTCTCCCGCAGGTGCCCGGCCGGCAGGGCCACGGCCGCCTGGAAGAAGACCCAGACGCCCATCAGCCAGAAGATGTGCCCGCTGTTCCACAGATGGGCCTCGTGGAGGGTGTCCTCCGCCGAGGTGAACGCGTACTCGGCCGAACTGATGCCCATCATGCCGATCCACGGCAGGATGACCATCCACTTGCGCGGCCGCCCCATGATGTCGACGTCGGACTCGCCGAGCCGGTACACGCGGCCGTTGTGGTCCGTCACCTCCCGGAAGGGGACGGACGTCGAGATGTCGGTGGTTGTCATGTCGTTCAGCACCCCTTGCGTGCGAAAGCTCTGGCCAGCGCCCCCTGTCCAATGCCTCTCGTGTGCGCACGGGTCCTGGGGCCGGCCGACGCGCACCGTCGGCCGGCTCCGCAACCGCCTCAGCTCATGTACCGCCCCCCAGCACACCCGCCGCGCGGGCCCAGCGGTACTTCGCGCCGAGCACCGCCACCGGTTTCTCGGTCGTGTACGGGTACGCCACGACCCCCCGCTCGAAGAGGTACCGGCACGCCTCCTCGACCTCCACATCGCCCGCGAGAGACGCCACCACGGGCTTCTCGACGCCGCGCTCGCGGAATTCGGCCACCACGCGCGCGGTCAGCTCGGCGAACACCATGGGAGGGGTCACGATGGTGTGCCAGTAGCCGAGGACCAGCGCGTGGATGCGCGGGTCCGCCAGGCCCAGCCGGATCGTCGCCTCGTACGTCGACGGCGGCTCGCCCCCAGTGATGTCCACCGGGTTGCCCGCCGCCCCGAAGGGCGGGATGAACTCCCGGAAGGACGCGTCCAGGTCCGGCGGTATCTCCATCAGGGACAGCCCGTTGTCCGTCACCGCGTCGGACAGCAGGACGCCGCTGCCGCCGGCCCCGGTGATGATGACGACGTTGTCACCCCGGGGAGCGGGAAGCACCGGCAACGCGCGCGCGTACTCCAGCATGTCGTTCAGCCCCGGAGCCCGGATCACCCCGGCCTGCCGGAGGATGTCGTCGTACACGGCGTCGTCCCCGGCCAGTGCCCCGGTGTGCGACCCGGCCGCCCTGGCGCCCGCCGCCGTACGGCCCGCCTTGAGGACGACGACCGGTTTCTTCGGCACGGTCGCCCGCGCGGCCGCGACGAAGGCACGGCCGTCCTTGAGGTCCTCCAGGTGCATCGCTATGCACTCGGTGTGCGGGTCCTCGCCGAACCAGGTCAGCAGGTCGTCCTCGTCCAGGTCCGACTTGTTGCCCAGTCCGACGATCGCCGACACACCCGTCCCGGTGGAGCGGGCGAAACCCAGGATGGCCATCCCGATGCCGCCCGACTGACTGGTCAGCGCGACGCCGCCCTTGACGTCGTAGGGCGTGCAGAACGTGGCGCACAGGTCGTGCCACGTCGAGTAGTAGCCGTAGATGTTCGGCCCGAGCAGCCGGACGCCGTACCGCTCGGCGATCGCCACGATCTCCTCCTGGAGGGCGTGTTCGCCGGTCTCCGCGAAGCCGGAGGGAATGAGGACGGCGTTCGGCACGCCCTTGCGGCCCACCTCCTCCAGGGCCGCGGCGACGAACCGCGCAGGGATCGCGAAGACCGCGACGTCCACCTCACCGGGCACGTCCGTGACGCTCTTGTACGCCTTGCGGCCCAGAATGTCGTCCGCCTTGGGGTTCACCGGATGGATGTCCCCGGCGAAGCCGCCGTCGACCAGGTTGCGCATCACCGAGTTGCCGATCTTGCCCGGCTCGTTGGAGGCGCCGATCACGGCGACCGACCGCGGCTGCATCAGGCGGCGCATGGAGGCGAGGATCTCCTCACGCGCGTAACGGCGGCGGGGCTCGGCCCGCGTCCCGGAGAGGATCACGCGGATGTCGGCGGCGACGGCACCTGCCGGGGTGGCGATCACCGGGTTGAGGTCCACCTCGGCGATCTCGGGGAAGTCCGTGACGAGCTCGGAGACCCGGCGGATCTGTTCCGCCACCGCCCACCGGTCCACGCCCTGCTGCCCGCGCACCCCGCGCAGCACCTCGGCCGCCCGGATCGAATCAAGCATCGACAGCGCCTCGTCGGCGTCCACGGGCGCCAGCCGGAACGTGACGTCCTTGAGGACCTCCACCAGCACCCCGCCGAGCCCGAACGCCACCACCTTCCCGAACGTCGGATCGGTCACCGCGCCGACGATGACCTCCTGCCCGCTCGGCAGCAACTCCTGCACCTGCACACCCTGGATACGGGCCTCCGCGTCGTACGCGCGCGCGTTCGCCACGATCCGGTGGAACGCCGCGCGGACGTCGGCGGCCCCCTCGACGCCGACGACCACGCCGCCCGCGTCGGTCTTGTGCGAGATGTCCGGCGACACGATCTTCATCACGACGGGTCCGCCGAAGCGGGCCGCGCACGCCACCGCCTCGTCGACGTCGGTGGCCAGTTCCTCCCCGGGTACGGCGATCCCATACGCGTCGGCGAGCACCTTGCCCTCGGGCGCGGTGAGCGCGGTCCGTCCCTCGGCGCGCACGGCGTCCAGGAGCGCGCGCACCCGCGCGGTCCGGTCCTCGGCCATCACCTCAGATCACCCCGTCCGACTTGAGCAGGCGCAGTTCCTCGTCGCCGAGGCCCAGCTCACCGACGTAGACCTCTTCGTTGTGCTCGCCCAGCAGCGGGGAGCCGCTGATCTCCACGGGGGAGTCGGAGAGCTTGAGCGGGCTGCCCACGGTCACGAACTCGCCGCGCTCGGGGTGGGGGACGCGGACGACCATCTCGTTGGCGGCCAGCGACCGGTCCTCGATGATCTCCTTGGTGGACAGGATCGGCCCGCACGGGATGTTGTGCGCGTTCAGCCGCTCCAGCACCTCCCACTTGGGCAGGGTGGACGACCACTCCTCGATCAGCTGGAACATCTTGTTCAGTTTCGGCAGCCGGGCTGCCGGCGTCGCCCACTCGGGGTCGTCGGCCAGCTCCGGCCGGCCGATCAGCTCGGTGAGCGGCTGCCAGCCGACCGGCTGCACGATGACGTACACGTAGTCGTTGGGGCCGCCCGGCGCGCACTTGACGGCCCAGCCGGGCTGGCCGCCGCCGGACGCGTTGCCGGACCGGGGAACCTCGTCGCCGAAGTCGTCGTTGGGATATTCGGCGAGTGGACCATGGCTCAGGCGCTGCTGGTCGCGCAGCTTCACCCGGCAGAGGTTGAGCACCGCGTGCTGCATGGCCACGTTCACCCGCTGCCCGCGCCCGGTGCGCTCCCGCTGGTACAGCGCCGCGAGGATGCCCGCCACGGCGTGGACGCCCGTGCCCGAGTCCCCGATCTGGGCTCCCGTCGCCAGCGGCGGCCCGTCCTCGAAACCGGTGGTGGACATCGATCCGCCCATGGCCTGCGCGACGACCTCGTACGCCTTGAAGTTGGTGTACGGGCCTTCGCCGAACCCCTTGATGGAGGCGTAGACGATCCGAGGGTTGATCTCCTTGATCCGGTCCCAGGTGAACCCCATGCGGTCCACCGCGCCCGGCCCGAAGTTCTCGACCATGACGTCCGAGCGCCGGATCAGCTCGGTGAGGATCTCCTTGCCGCGCTCGGTCTTGGTGTTGAGGGTGATGCTCCGCTTGTTGCAGTTGAGCATCGTGAAGTAGAGGGAGTCCACGTCCGGCAGGTCCCGCAGCTGCCTGCGGGTGATGTCGCCGGTCGGCGCCTCCAGTTTGACCACGTCCGCGCCGAGCCAGGCGAGCAGCTGGGTCGCGGAGGGGCCGGACTGCACATGCGTCATGTCCAGGACGCGGATGCCCTCAAGAGCCTTGCCTGTCACGGGCGATGGCACGGGTGGTGTCATGGGCGATGTCACGGGCGATCACCTCACTTGTACATGGTCTGGTTCATGGTTCCTGGGGCGTACGCGTCCGGGTCGACCCAGACATTGATCAGCGACGGCTTGCCCGACTCGCGGGCCCGGCGCAGCGCGGGGCCGATGTCGGCGGGGTCGCGGACCTCCTCGCCGTGTCCGCCGAGCATGCGCGCGAACTGGTCGTAGGGGACGTCCCCGAGGGTGTTGCCGACCCGCTCGCGGGCCTTGCCGTACTTGGCGGCCTGGCCGTAGCGGATCTGGTTCATGGAGGAGTTGTTGCCGACGACGCCGACGAAGGGGAGGTCGTAGCGGACGAGGGTCTCGAAGTCCCAGCCGGTGAGCGAGAAGGCGCCGTCGCCGAAGAGTGCGACCACCTCCTTGTCGGGGCGTGCCTGCTTGGCGGCGAGCACGAAGGGGACGCCGACGCCGAGGGTGCCGAGCGGTCCCGGGTCCATCCAGTGCCCGGGCGACTTGGGCTGCACGACCTGGCCGGAGAAGGTGACGATGTCGCCGCCGTCGCCGATGTAGACCGAGTCCTCGGTGAGGAAGTCGTTGATCTCGCTGACCAGCCGGTACGGGTGGATGGGGGAGGCGTCCGACCGGAGCTGCGGCAGCCGCTTGTCGAGCGCGGCCCGCTCCGCCGCGCGCAGTTCGTCCAGCCACTCCTTGCGCCGGGCCGCGCCGCCGTTCAGCCGTCCGGAGGCCGCCTCGGTGACCGCCTTGAGCACCAGCCCGGCGTCCCCGACGATGCCGAGGTCGATGTCGCGGTTCTTGCCGACGGTGCGGTAGTCGAGGTCGATCTGCACGACCGTCGCGTCCGGGGAGAGCCGCTTGCCGTAGCCCATCCGGAAGTCGAAGGGCGTGCCGACGATGACGATGACGTCGGCGCCGGAGAAGGCGTAGCGCCGGGAGAGCTGGAAGTGGTGCGGGTCGCCGGGCGGCAGGGTGCCGCGGCCGGCGCCGTTCATGTACGCCGGGATGTTCAGCGTGCGCACCAGCTCGACGGCGGCCTCGGTGCCGCGGGTGGTCCACACCTGGCTGCCGAGGAGGATCGCCGGCTTCTCGGCGTGCGCCAGCAGGTCGGCGAGCTTCTCGATCGCCTCCGGGTCGCCGGCCGACCGGGTCGAGGCCCGGTAGGCGCCGGCCTTCGGCACCCGGGCCTTGTCCACCGGCACCTTCGCGTCGAGCACGTCGCGCGGTATCTCCAGGAAGGAGGGCCCGGGAGCGCCGTGGTAGCACTCGCGGAACGCCATCGACACCATGTCCGCCGCGCGGGCGGTGGACGGCACGGTGGCCGCGAACTTGGTGATCGGCGCCATCATGTCGACGTGCGGAAGGTCCTGGAGCGACCCCATCTTGTGCTGGGCGAGGGCGCCTTGGCCGCCGATCAGCACCATCGGTGACTCGGCGCGGAAGGCGTTGGCGACGCCGGTGACGGCGTCGGTGGTGCCGGGTCCCGCGGTGACGACCGCGCAGCCGGGCTTGCCGGTGACCCGGGCGTACCCGTCGGCGGCGTGCGCGGCGACCTGTTCGTGGCGGACGTCGACGACCTCGATGCCCTCGTCCACGCAGCCGTCGTAGATGTCGATGATGTGGCCGCCGCACAGGGTGTAGATGCGGTCGACCCCTTCGGCCTTGAGGGCCTTGGCCACGAGGTGACCGCCGGAAATGACGTCCTGGGACTGAGTGTCCTCGGGCATGCGAAATCTGTCCCTTCCATGAGGGGTTGGGGCGCTCTCGCGGTAGATTGCATACAGTCGACGAATACTGTATGAAGCTTGTTATCCCGCATTCGACAGGTGGTGTCCAGGGGGCGTGCGGCACTTTCGGTCAGCGTCGGTTTCGGTCGGCGTCGGGCGGCGCCCGGCGGGCGAGCGGTCGCCGGGCGAGCGGTCCCGGGGCCGTCGCGGGCACGGTCCCGGTCCGTCCCTGGGGGACGGAAACGCAGGTGAAAGGCACTGCGAAACCTTGGTATGGTTGTCCATGTCGCCGCGGGGAACACCCCTGGCGGACGGCAGACACCTGGTCCGGGTGGCGGAATGGCAGACGCGCTAGCTTGAGGTGCTAGTGCCCTTTATCGGGCGTGGGGGTTCAAGTCCCCCCTCGGACACCGGAAAGCAAGAGACCCCTGTTCATCAGGGGTCTCTTGCGTTTCTCAGGTGTGTTTCTCAGGTCTGTGTCCTCGGGGCGGCGGAGTCCCGGAAGCCCGGCGGCCCGGAACTGCTGGAACTGCCGGCCGACCAGTTGCCGGGCGCGGATCTGACCACGCTGCTGCTGGAGGTGTTCCGGCGCCGCGCGGAGCGGCTGACGCCGGCCGAGGTGATGCGGCGCTACCGCGGTGACCGGTTCGTTGCCCCGGCGCCGGTCGGCTTCGCCGCCCAGTGCCGCACCACCGAGGACGCGTTGGTGTCGGCGTTGCCCGAGGGCTTCGAGGCGCTCGTGCTCGCCCCGGTCGTGCCGCTCGCCGCGCATTCGGCCGTGGCGACCGTCGATCCGCGCAAGGTGATCGCGACGGTCCGAGGCAGCGAGGTGGCGGCCGATCCGACGAACGCGCCGGCGCTGGAGGCGTCGCACCGGCGCTCCTCGGCCCTGGCCGCCGACCCGCGTGCGCGGGCACCGGTCCGGCCGGCGGCCGGCCAGCGAGTGGTCCGCGCCCAGAGCTTCGGCGGGCCGCGAGACCTGGCCCACTTCCAGCTCTTCGGTCTGGTGACCGCCGGTCGGAACACCGGCGACCGTCGGCGCTTCGAGCGCGGGCACCTGGTGGAAACCTGGAGTTCGCCGCCCGGGCGATGGCCGCCGTCGGCGCACGGGACACCGAGATCGCACTGACCTGCCTGGCGGACGGGACCGCTCCGGTCGTCGAGCGGATGCGCCGAGAACTCGCCGGGCTGCCAGGAGTACGGGTGTCCAGGAGTACGGGTGTCCAGGAGTACGGGTGTACGAGGACCCCGACCGGGCCGCCGGACGGAAGCCGGCGACGGCGGCTTCGTCCGCTGGAGCCGGCTGCTCACCGGCAACCGCAAGGAACGCCTGCTGATCAGCGGTTACGGTGGCGACCGACTCGCCGAGGCCCGGACGTCGCCGCAGCCGGGCCGAGGGTGACGGCTGCCGGACGACTTGGTATTTCGTATCCTCACGAAATATTTTCTCTCCTGGCCGACCGGCTCCCGGCCGACCGGCCTCGTGCCGACCGGCTCGTGCTCACCGGTCCGGCGGCAGGAGATACTGTGACGACCAGGCAGCGAGCGGAGGTGCGGGTGCCCGGACAAGAGGCTCACCAGGCACGGGCCACGGACGACGCGGGGCCGGCCTGGCTGCGCAAGAGCATCGCTCCCCAACTGAGGCTGGCCGCGAAGGAGTCGCGGGGGTTCTTCGAGGAGGAACTCGGCAAGTCCGGCGTCACCTTCGCGACGTGGACGATCCTGGCGACCCTGAAGCTGGAAGGGCCCATGATCCAGCGCACCCTGGCCCAGTACCTCAGCATCGAGGGGCCCACCCTCTCCCGGCACCTGGACACGATGGAGCGGCGCGGGCTGGTGCTCCGCACCCGGGACGGTGCCGACCGCCGGACGGCCGTGGTCACCCTGACCGACGAGGGCCGGACCCGGTACGAGGAGATCGAGTCCGTCGCCCTGCGCAGCCAGGAGCGGATGCTGCGCGGGCTCAGCGACTCCGACGTGACGCAGCTCAGTGAACTGCTGGAGAAGATCCGCTCCAACGTCAGGCCCGGCTGAGCGGCGGCGCGGGGCACCGCGCTCCACCGGGCGCCGCCGGCCGCGCAGTCGCTGCGGCACGGGACGCGCGCCCCTCGCGGTGCGGGGTGCCCTGAGACAGGTCACGGCGTCGGAGCGAGCCCCCGCTCCCGTTCGGCGGGGGCCGGCGCCGGTTTCCGGGACAGCGGACCCGGCCACCACACCTTGCGGCCCAGCGCCACGCTCGCGCTGGTCACCAGGTACGTCCGCACCAGGAAGGTGTCGAGCAGCACCCCGACCGCGATCACGAAGCCCAGCTCGACCAGGGTGACCACCGGCATCGCGGTCAGCACCGCGAAGGTGCCGGCCAGGACGAGGCCCGCCGAGGCGACCACCCCGCCGGTGGTGCGCAGCGCGGTGAGCGCGGCCGTGGCGGGTTCGTCGCCGTTCAGGCACTCCTCGCGCATCCGGTGCATCAGGAAGATGCCGTAGTCGACGCCGAGGGCGACGAGGAACACGAAGGACAGCAGGGCCAGGCCCGGGTCGGTGCCCTGGAAGCCGAAGAACGGTCCGAAGACCAGGCCCGCGATGCCCAGCGAGGCGCCCCACACGGCGACGACCGCGGTGAGCAGGATCAGCGGCGCCACCAGGCTGCGCAGCAGGGCGATCAGGATGAGCAGGACGGCGGCCAGGACGATCGGCACGACGACGACGCGGTCGCGGTCGTTGGTCTCCCGCAGGTCGAGCTGTTCGGCGCTCGGTCCGCCCACGTAGGCTTCCTGGCCGTCGAGTGCGGAGCGCAGCGCCTCGATCGTGGCGGTCTCGCCCGGGGTCTGCGGCACCGAGTCGGTGATGACGTGGATCTCGGTCCAGCCGCCGCCGCTGCGCCCGCGTTCCGCGCTCTCCACCCCGGAAGCGGCCTCCACGGTCCGGACGACCTCGTCGGCCCGGCCGGTCGGCGCGGCGATGACGAGCGGCTCGGTGCCCCGGTCGGGGAACGCCCCGGCGAGGGTCCGGGTGGCGGTGACGGACTCGGGCGTCTCGGTGTAGGAGTCCTCCTGCTTGAGGCTGCTGGGCAGGCTGAAGGCGCCCAGGGCCAGCGCGCCGAGGAGTACGGCGCCAAAGGCCAGCGCCGTCAGCGGCCGGCGGCCCGCGGAGGTGCCCATCGAGGCGAACAGCGAGCGGCGGGACACGGGACGGGAGCCGTGCACGGGCACCGCCGGCCAGAACACCCGCCGGCCGAGCAGCACCAGGACGGCCGGCAGCAGCGTCATCATGGCGGCCAGCGCGCACAGCACGCCGAGGGCGCCGAGCGGGCCCATGCCGCGGCTGCTGCCGAGGTCGGCGAAGAGCAGGCAGAGCAGACCGACCGCGACCGTACCGGAGGAGGCGAGCACGGCGGGGCCGCAGCCGCGCAGGGTGGCCCGCATGGCGTCGTAGGGGTGTGCCACGCGCCGTAGCTCCTCGCGGTAGCGGGCGACGACGAGCAGGGCGTAGTCGGTGCCCGCGCCGAACACGAGGATCGTCATGACGCTGGAGCTCTGGCTGCTGACGGTCGTGTCGAAGAGCCGGTTGAGGCCGTAGGCGGCGCCCATCGACAGGAAATCGGCGATGCCGGCCACCGCGAGCGGCACCAGCCACAGGAACGGGCTGCGGTAGATGAGGATCAGCAGGACCGCCACGACGGCGACGGTGGTGTAGAGGACGGGGCCGCCCACGGAACCGTAGAGCCCCCGCGCGTCGGAGGAGAGGGCGTCCGGGCCGCCGACCTGGACGTCCAGGCCGTCGCCGCCGCGGGTCACCTCGCGCACGCCGGCGACGAAGGCGTCCCGTTCCTCGTCGTCCTGGCCGGGCGTGGTGGTGCTGACCGGGTACATCACGGTGGTGCCGTCCGCGGACGTCACCGCCCGTGGCGTACCGGTGAGCTCGAACCGCCCGTCCACACGGGTGATCTGCTCGGCGGCCGTGGCCTTGTCGGCCTCGGTGAGGGCGCCGTCGCGGTGGTAGACCACGACGACCGACGTCGCCTCGCCGCCCGGCATCGCGTCCTGGACCCTGGCGACCCGGGTGGAGTCGGCGCTGGTCGGCAGGTAGTCGACCGCCCGGTTCACCTGTACGTCGCCGAGTTTCGTCGCGAAGGGCGCGACGAAGGCCAGCAGGACGACCCACAGACCCAGTACTGCCCAGGGCAGGGCCTTGCGGCGCTTGCCACCGCTGTGCTCGACGCCTCCCATACGGAAGCCTCCTCGTTAGTTGGCAACTCATTAGTTAGCTATCGATATTAGCGGTCGGCTTCCGTTTCGGGGGTCGTCTCGGGAAGATCGCGTCGGACAAATCCGCGCGGGGTGAGGGGAGTTGCTCCGGCCGGGCCGTCCCGCGTCGGGTGGCGTGGCATGTTCGTGACATGCGGACTCCGCGCGCTAGGGTGCGCGCGTGAACCTTCAAGTCGTCATTGGATCAGGGCCCGCGGGTGCCGCCACCGCGCGGCTGCTGGCCGCACAGGGCCACCCCGTACGTGTCATCACCCGGTCGGGCCGGAACCCCGAGCCCGGCATCGA
This sequence comes from Streptomyces sp. NPDC090994, assembly GCF_044768905.1. Taxonomy (NCBI): domain Bacteria; kingdom Bacillati; phylum Actinomycetota; class Actinomycetes; order Kitasatosporales; family Streptomycetaceae; genus Streptomyces; species Streptomyces sp. NPDC090994. The sequence goes on along the minus strand of NZ_JBIVWS010000013.1, from coordinate 122,963 downwards.
ACACGTGGCGCTCGACGCCCGTGACCCCGAGGCGCTCACCGACGCCGTCCGCGGCGCGAGTGCCGTCTACGGCTGTGCCGCACCGCCGTACCACCGCTGGGCGGACGACTGGCCGCCGCTGGCCGCGGCGCTGCACGCGGCGGCCGAGGCGACCGGCGCCGTCCTGGTCATGCTGGGCAACCTGTACGGGTACGGGCCGGTGGACGGCGCCCTGACCGAGGACCTGCCGCTCGCGGCGACCGGCCCCAAGGGCCGGGTCCGCGCCGCCGTCTGGGAACGCACCCGCGAACTGGCCGGGCAGGGCCGGATCAAGGCGGTCGAGGTGCGGGCCTCGGACTTCTTCGGTCCCGGCGTCACCGACGGCGGGCACCTGGCCGGCCGCGTCGTGCCCCGGCTGCTGCGCGGCAAGCCGGTCTCCACGCTCGGCGACCCGGACGCCCCGCACAGCTGGAGCTACGTCCCCGACGTGGCCCGGGCCCTGGTCGAGGTCGCCGGCGACGAGCGGGCCTGGGGCCGGGCCTGGCACCTCCCCAACGAACCCGCGCTGTCCACCCGGCAGATGGTGGACCGGCTCGCCGCCCAGGCGGGCACCGGACCGGTCGCGGTCCGCGGCCTGCCGCCGGCCGTCCTCACCATCGCCTCGCTCTTCTCCCCGCTCCTGCGCGAACTGCGCGAGGTCCGCTACCAGTTCGACCGGCCCTTCGTCGTCGACTCCGGCGCGTACGAGGCCGAGTTCGCGGTACGGGCCACCCCCGTCGACGAACAGGTGAAGACGACCGTGGACTGGTGGCGGGCGAGACTGGGGGAGGGCCCGTGACGGCCGGCACCCCCCACCCGCCGGCCGCCACGGCACGGGCGCGGGCCCGGCACGACGACATCGCGATCGTGGGCATGGCCTGCCGCTTACCGGGCGCGGCGGACCTGAACCAGTACTGGCGGCTGCTCACCGACCCCCGGCCGCAGTTCGCCCGCGTACCCGACGAGCGGTGGCGGGCCGCCGCCTTCCTCGGCGAGTCCTTCCGCGACGCCTCCGCCGCCTACACCGACACCATGGCGCTGCTCCCGGACGTGGGGCACTTCGACGCCGCCCACTACGGCATCCCGCCGCGCCGGGCCCGGGCGATGGACCCCCAGCACCGGCTGCTGATCGACCTCGCCCGCGAGGCGATCCAGGACGCGGGCTGGGAGGCCGAGGGGTTCGACCGCGAGGAGACCTCGGTGATCACCGCCCTCACCGAGAGCGGGTACCGCGAGATCAGCACCCTCCAGATACGGATGCGCCAGCTGGCCGGCGGCGAGTACGGGCAGGGGGCGGACGGTGCCGGGGCGCTGGAGATGGTCCGCGCGGTCGACCGGCTGAACGGCACCTCCGTGGCCGGGCTTCTGCTCAACATGGGCCCCAGCACGATCAGTTCGGTCCTCGACCTGCACGGCGAGAGTTACGCGCTGGACGCCGCGTGCTCCGGTGGGCTCATCGCCGTGGCCAACGCCGTGCACGCGCTGCGCGCCGGCCGCAGCCGTATCGCCCTCGCGGGCGGCGCCCAACTGGTCCTCACCCCCGACCTGTTGGTGGGACTGTGCCGGATCGGCGCCATCTCGCGCAGCGGGCGGTGCCTGCCGTTCGGCGCGGAGGCCGACGGCTTCGTCCTCGGGGAGGGCGCCGGCATCCTGGTGCTGCGGCCCCTGGCCGACGCGCTCGCGGCCGGCGACCGGGTCTACGCGGTGATCCGCGGGGTGGGCACGGCCAACGACGGGACCGTGCAGGGCGGGATGCAGCCCCAGGCCGCCGGTCAGCTGCGCGCCCTGCGCCGCGCCTACCGCGACGCCGGCCTGGACCCGGGCGCGGTGGGCTACCTGGAGGCACACGGCACCGCCACCACGGTCGGTGACCCGGTGGAGATCGAGGCCCTGCGCGAGCTGCGCGGGACGGACGGCGCCCCCGCCTACCTCGGCGCGGTCAAGGCGGTGGTCGGGCACTCGCTCGCCGCCGCCGGCCTGGCCGGGCTGATGAAGGCCGCCCTGGCCGTGCACCGCGGCGTCGTGCCGCCGCAGCCCGCGTTCGGCCTGGCCGGTTCCGCCGGGCTCGACGCCGCGCGTCTGACCGTGCCGACGCGGACCACTCCGTGGCCCGACGCCGCACAGCCGCGCCGGGCGGGCGTGAGCGCCTTCGGGTTCGGCGGCACCGGCGTCCACCTCGTACTGGAGGAGTGCCCGGCACCACCGGCCCGCCCGCACCCGGACGAGGCCCCGCACCTGCTGCTGCTCAGCGCCCGGGACCGGACCGGACTGGCCCGGCACGCCCGGGAGGTGGCCCAGGCCATCGCCGCCGACCAGCCGTCGCCGGCCGAGGTGGCCGACACCCTCGCCCGCCGCGCCCCGCTCACCGAACGGCTGGCCCTGGTGGTGGAGGACACCGCCGACGCCGTCGCCAAGCTGACCGAGGCGGCCGAGGCCGTGGCGGCGGGCCGTACGGGAGTACTGGCGCCCGGGCAGCGGGCGGGCACCGTGCCGCCCGGGGAACCGTCCGGCACCGCCGTGCCGGTGCCCCGGGCCGATCCGCTGCCCGGCGAGACCCGGGCCGCGGCGCTGGCCCGGCTCGCGGAGCGCGCGGTCACGGCCGCGGAGCTGCGCCCGGCCGGAGAACGCGTGCCCCCGCTGACCCTGCCGCCGAGCCCACTGGCCCCGCGCCGGCACTGGGTGGTGGACGAGTCGGCCCGTGAGGCCGGGCGTGCCGTGGCCGAGCCGGTGGACGGGGCGGGTGCGGCACGGCCCGTGCCGCTGCCCGGCGAGGTCCGTACCCCTGGGGCGGCCGGGGGCGGGGAGCGCGTGCCGCACCGGGTGGTGGACGGCGCGGCCCGCGAGACCGGGAACGTCGTGCCCGAGTCGGCGGGTGCGCGGTCCGCGCGTGGCGTGTCCGGCGTCTCCGGCGCCGTACTCGACGAGGTGTCGCGGATCGGGGTCTTCCCGGCCTCGGACGTGCGGGAACGGATGGCCCTCGTCGCCGATCTGGGCTTCGACTCGCTGATGCTGGAGGAGCTGGAGGTCGGCATAGGCAAGCGGATACCGGGCTTCCGCACCGAGGAGCTGTACACCCCCGGACTCACCGTGGAACGGCTGATCGCGCTGGCCGCCGAGTACGCGGGCGGGAGGCCGGTCCCCGACGGGCCGCCCGAGCCGCCCGAGCCGCCCGAGCCGCCCGAGCCGCGGCGGTCCGCCGCCGCGCCGCGGCCGGAGTGGGACGCGGCCACCTCCCGCGTCGACGACTTCCCCGAGGTGCGGCAGTTCGAGGAGCGCTTCCGGGCGATCGCGGACAGCGGCGCGGAGTACCCCTACTTCCGCGTCCACCAGGGCACCATCCGCGACACCACCGTGATAGACGGCCGGACCCATCTGTCCTTCGGGAGCTACAACTATCTCGGGCTCAGTGGCCACCCGGCGGTCGACGAGGCCGCGCACCGCGCGGTGGACCGGTACGGAACCTCGGTCTCCGCCAGCCGGGTGCTGTCCGGCGAACGCGAGCTGACGGTACGGCTGGAACGCGCGCTGGCCGGTTTCCTCGGGGTCGAGGACTGCGTGGCCCTGGTGAGCGGTCACGCCACCAACGTCACCGCGATCGGGCACCTCGTCGGCCGGGGCGACCTCGTGCTGCACGACGCGCTCGCCCACGACAGCATCCTCCAGGGCTGCGCGCTGTCCGGCGCGGCGCGACGCCCCTTCGCCCACAACGACACGGACCAGCTGGAACACCTGCTGCGGGTCAACCGGTCCCGGTTCCGGCGCGTCCTGATCGCCGTCGAGGGCGCGTACAGCATGGACGGCGACCTCGTCGCGCTGCCGGCCGTGATCGAGCTGAAGAAGCGGTACGGCGCCCTGCTGATGGTGGACGAGGCGCACAGCATCGGCACGGTGGGCGAACAGGGGCGTGGCGTCGGGGAGTTCTTCGGCGTCGGCCGGTCCGACGTGGACCTGTGGATGGGCACCCTCTCCAAGGCCTTCGCCAGCTGCGGCGGTTACCTCGGCGGCTCGGCCAGGATGGTGCGGTGGCTGCGGCACACCCTGCCGGGCTTCGTGTACAGCGTCGGCCTGACCCCCGCCAACGCGGCGGCGGCGCTGGCCGCCACCGAGCTGATCGTGGCGGAGCCGGAGCGCGTGGCGGCCCTGCGCCGCAACGCGGACCTCTTCCGCCGGCTGGCCGCCGAGGCCGGTCTGGCCACCGGCGTCAGCGCCCACACCCCGATCGTGCCCTGTGTGCTCGGGGACTCCGCACGCACCCTCGGGGTCGCGGACCGGCTCTACGCGCGCGGAGTCGTCGCCGACCCGATCTTCCATCCCGCGGTGGAGGAGGGACTGGCGAGGCTGCGGTTCTTCGTCACCAGTGAACACCGGGAGGAGGACATCCGGCGCGTGGTGTCGGTGCTGGCCGAGGAGGTGGCGTCGGCCGGGGGGTGACTGGCGCATCCGGGATCAGGTGCTCTCAGATCAGGGTGCGTGCGATCCGGCTGAGCACGGCGTTCTCGTCCGTGTCCCCGCCTTGGCCGGATTCCTCCGCCGACGCCGTGCCCTTGGACCCCTTGGACCCCTGGGACCCCTTGGGTCTCTTGGACCCCTTGTGGTCCCGGGTGGTGCCCACCCGCTGGGAGAGCAGGTAGGCGATGATCTCCGCCTCCTGTTCCTGGACGTCGTCGTAGGTGGCGCGCAGGAGCATGTCGCGCACGAGATCGGGGTCGAGGTTGGGGAAGAGGAGGCGGGCGGTCGTCTCGTCCAGCCAGCCGGCGCCGCGATGGCAGCAGATGATGTGTCCCAGCTCGTGCAAGATGATGTGCTCCTGATGCGCGCTGGTGGTGTTGGCGTCGTAGAAGATCAGGTCCTCGTCGCGGGCGGCGACCCACATGCCGCACGGGTGCGTCGCCGGCATCTGCATCGGGACCAGGGTGATCGGCCGGCCGCGTACGGTCCCCAGGTGGCGGCAGAGTTCGGCGACGTCGGCCACGTCCGGCAGGCCGAGACCGGCGATCAGCTCGGCGCCGTCCTTGCGCAGCTTCTTGAGCCGGCTGCGGCGGTCCTGCTCGGCCGGCCGGCTCTTGCGGAACCCCCTCACCGCGCCGGCCCCCCGCCCTCCGCCTCGGGTGTGTCGGTGACCGGGGGGAGCCCCTGCAACTGCCGGTACTGGTCCATGATGGCGGTGATCGCCTGGAGGTTCTCCCGCTTCATGCCGGCCGCCCGCATCGCCACGGCGCGCACGCCCGCCTGCCGCAGCGCCTCCACCGCGGCCAGCTCGCCCAGGACCGACTCGGCGACCTCGTCGTCGAAGAAGTAGGCGACCGACACACCGAAGAACCGCGCCAGGGCGGCCAGCAGGTCCGGCGAGGGGTTGGAACGCTTCCCCGTGCGCAGCTGTGACAGATACACGCCCCCGACCTTGAGATCCGGGTTGTTGCGCTTCAGCTCCTCCGCCACTTCGGCGTTGGTCCAGTGCTTGCCCTTGGGGCGGACCGTCCTGAAGAGGTCGTCCAGGCGCTTGGCGAGCAGGGGTCGGTCGTCAGGCTCGGACACGGGTGATCCTCCCTCCGGCGCCCCTCGGCTATGCCCTTGGCTAAGCGTCAGCTTCCCAGATTAGCTGGCAGTTGACAATTGGGCATGTCTCCGCCAACGTTGGACGCGCCGATAGCTGGCAGTTAACTCGGTCCACGGGGGTGGCCGAGTTGGTTTCCGGCGTCGGTCCGGCCGGTCCTCAGGGGGAGGGGCCGGTTCGGCCGGGTCGGGCGGGACCGCTCGGCCCGGCCTCGCTGACGGGCGGCCACGGGGCCCGGGACGTAAAAGGCCCGCCCGGTCCGACGGGGGAGCGGACCGGGCGGGAGCTCTCAACTCACCTTGCCGAGCTTACGGTAGGCGGTGGCGACTTGGGTGAGCCAGGCGGTCTCCGCCGCGAAGTTGTCCGAATCACGATCTTCGAAGTCCGCGGCGTCCTTGTTGTCGTCCGGGACGGTGCCCGCCCGCTTGGCGCGCAGGGCCTGCCGGATCCGGGCGGCCTCGGCGAACGCCTGCCGCGACTCCTCGCTCGCCTCCGGACCCGGCCCGTCCACGCCGCCCGCGCCGCGGTCGATGTAGGGGCGCAGGTCCCGCCAGCCGTCCCGTATCTCCACCACCCGCCGGTGCAGGCGGTAGTCGAGGTCGGCGACCGAGGCCCCGGCCCCGGGCGGCTCCAGGGCGATGTCCGGGGAGGACTCGTACAGGTCACGCCAGAGCGGATACAGCACCCGGTACGACCGGTAACTGTCCGCCCACTCCACCAGTCTGACGGCCGGCGCGCCCCAGGAGGGCACGGTCAGGCTGATCGACAGGACGGTGATGCCGGCCGCGCTGAAGAGGTTGGAGGCGAGCGTCCAGGCACCGATGTCGAGGCCGGCCGCGGCGGTGAGGATGTTGACCGTCCTGGCCGTGCAGTACAGGAACAGGACCACCGCCGCTACGGACAGCAGCCGCAGCGCCTGCCGCAGCGAGGGCTTGTCGGCCATCCGGGCGTAGGGGCCGCACTGCCGGAAGATGGTGACGCAGGGCACCGCCTGGGAGACGATGAAGAGCAGCAGGTAGGTGAGGACCAGGGGCTGGCCGCTGCCGGTGTCGAAGTCGGAGGACGGCCGGCCGGTGCCGTCGGCGACGAGGAAGAGCACCGTCAGCACCACGTCGAGGGCGACGCCGGTGATCAGCCAGTAACGGCTCTTGCGGGCGGCCTCCGCCTCGGAGGCCGCCCAGTGCAGCAGGATGATCTGCGCGCTGACGCAGAAGGCGACCGCCGAGAGGTGCATCACCAGGATGGCGAGGTTGCCCACGCCCAGGAAGGAGCCGTCGCCCATGGCCACGGCCCCCATGGTGAAGGTGAGGCACTGCAGCAGCAGCGTGGCCACCAGGGTGCGGTAGGCGCTGTCCCGCCAGTTGCGGCGCACCTGGCCCAGCCGGTACACGAGCGCGGCGTACGAGGACAGCGCCGCGATGGCGAAGCAGAGCGTTCTGATGGTGTTCACGGCCCGTCGGTGTTCCCACCCGTGATCTCTTGCGCGGGAACCTCCAGCCCGATGCCCTCGGCCGCCACGGCGACGGCGAAGTCGAAGAACGCGGTCTGGTCGCTGACGCTGTCGTGGGTGCGGCTGAACACCTGGAACACCAGCAGCCCGATCAGACCGCTCCACAGCACGATGCCGCGCTCGACGAGGTCCGCGTAGGGACCCTCGGGCGTCCCGCCGAACAGCGCCACGGCCTCCGGCCGCAGCAGCGGCGGCCCCGGTACCGTCCGCCGGGGCGGGGACAGTTCGCCGGCCTCCAGCGCGGACCGCACGATCCCGGCCAGCACCGCGGGCGTGCGCGAGGCGGGCGGGACGGTCTCCTGCGGGGCGTGGTAGCCCGGCACGGGCGAACCGTAGACGAGGGTGAACTCGGCGGTGTTGTCGAAGGACCACTGCCGCAGCGCCCGGGCGGCGGCGAGCAGCCGGGCGCCCGCCGGGGCCCCCGCCTCCCGGGCCTCCCGGTCGGCCCGCTCCATGGCGGCGCCGGACGCGTCGTAGGCGTCGATGATCAGGGCGGTCAACAGGTCGTCCCGGTGCGGGAAGAGGGCTTCCACGTCGGTACGGGACAGGCCGCCGGCCTCGGCGACGGCGTCCAGGGACAGCTGTCCCGCCCCCAGCGTGCCCAGGAGCCGGCGTGCGGTGGTCTTGATGGCCGCCGTGGGCCCGACGGAGGTGTCGGCGGCGGGACTCGTTCCGGATTCCATGGTCAAACCGTACCCGTGAGTCACCACGGACAGGGGCCAGTTGAGCGGGTTCACGTCACTCGCGGTGGACCGCGACCGCGGCCCGTACGAAGGACCGGACCAGCGGATCGGTGTCACCCGCCCGCCACGCCACCACCACCCGGCTCGGCGGCATGTCGGTCAGCGGCACCACGGTGAGCCCCTCCCCGGGGTCGTGGCCCAGCGGCGTCATGCCGACGGTGCCGTTCCACAGCACGGCCTGCCGGCACTCCTGGACCGCGCGCACCACCGGCCCCCGGCGCTCCTGCCCGCCGTTCCAGTACGACCGCCACAGCGGATCGGTGCCCTCCGGGAACCGGAACCAGTCGCGCCCGGCCAGCTCCCCCAGGGCCAGCCCGGGGCGGCGGGCCAGCGGGTCGTCGGCGCGCAGCAGCGCCCCCACCGGATCGGCCCGCAGCTCCCGCACGGTGAGGCCGGTCTCGTCGAACGGGCCGCGGGTCAGGGCGACATCGACTGTCCCGGCGCGCAGTCCGCAGGTCGGGTCGGTCAGGTCGGTGTCCCGGACGCGGACCTCGACGTGCGGGTGCCGCCGTCGGTAGGCGCGGGCCAGCCGTGCCGCGTCCGGGTCGCCGCCGTCGCCCAGGATGCCGACGGTGAGGGTGGCGTGGCCGGCTGCCGCGGCGACCCGGACGCGGGCCTGGTCGGCGCGGTCCAGCACGGCGCGTGCCTCGTCGAGGAGGACCGTACCGACCGGGGTGAGCGCGACACCGGAGGGCGACCGGTCGAAGAGCGGGGCGCCGGTCTCGTGCTCCAGCCGCTTGATCGCCCGGCTCAGCGGCGGCTGGCTCATGTGCAGCCGGGCGGCGGCCCGCCCGAAGTGGAGTTCCTCGGCGACCGCCACGAAGTAGCGCAGCGTGCGTAGCTCCATGCCGCGACGATACCCGTGCGGTATCGGCCCGGCCGCACGGGTCTTGGACAGGCGCGGGGCCCCGGCGGTGGGATCGGGACATGACCGACACACAGCGCGCGAGCGCACGGCTCGCCGACCCCGCCACCGCCTTCCCCCGGGCGGTGGCCGCATGAACCTCGCCTACTGGATCGTCGCCGGCCTGCTGGCGGTCTTCTACCTCTACAGCGGAGCGGTGAAGGCGGTACGGAGCCGGGAGCGGCTGCGGCCGATGATGGCCTGGGTGGACAGCATGCCGCTGGCGGCCGTCCGGGTCATCGGACTCGTCGAAGTACTGGGCGCGGCCGGGCTGATCCTCCCCAGGCTGACCGGTATCGCCCCCTGGCTGTCCCCCGCAGCGGCGATCGGGTTCGTGCTCCTGCAAGTCGGCGCGACAGCGGTCCACTTGCGGATGGGGGACCGGCAGGTGGCCCTCAACGCCGTTCTGCTGCTCGCCGCGGGGGCGGCGGCCTGGGCGGCCTGAGCGCTCAGCCGTCCTTCCGGGCGACCCCGCCGTAGATGCCGATGGGCGGTTCGTCGGCCGCGGGGGACTCCTCGGGACGCCAGTCGGTGACCCGGACCAGGCCGGGGTCGATCAGGGAGAAGTCGCCGAAGAACTCCAGGACCCGGGCGTGCGGGCGGAGGGACATGGACGCGGTGGCCTTGCGGTAGACGGCCGCCGCGTTCGCGCGCCCGTCCTCGTGGACGTCACCGGTCGCGTGCGACAGGATCAGGTACGAGCCGGCCGGGAGCGCGTCGCGGAGGGTGGCGAGGATGCCGTCCGGGTCCTCGGCGTCGGAGATGAAATGCACGACGGCCACCAGCAGCAGCGCGACCGGCTGGTCGAGGTCGATGAGCCTGCGGACGTCCGGGTGGTCGAGGACGGCCCGGGGGTCGCGCAGGTCGGCCAGGACGACGGCGGTGTCGGGCTCGTCGAGCAGCGCCATGGAGTGGGTGCTGACGATGGGGTCGTTGTCGACGTAGACGACGCGGGTGTCCGGCGCGACGGCCCGTGCGACCTGGTGCACGTTGGGCTCGGTGGGCAGGCCCGTCCCGATGTCCAGGATCTGCCGGATGCCGCACTCGGCGACCAGGTGCCGGACGGCGCGCAGCATGAAACGCCGGTTGGCGAGGGCGCCCGCCCGCACCTCCGGCGCCGCCTTCATGAACTCCTCGGCGGCTTCCTGGTCGACCTCGTAGTTGTTCTTCCCGCCGAGGAAGTAGTCGTACATCCGCGCCGGGTGCGGCCTGCTGGTGTCGATCCGGTGGGCGGGGGTGTCACTCCGGCCGTCACTGCCGAGGGAGGTCATGATGCCAGGCTCCGTCCTGAACTCGCGTGCCGCAGCCGCGTGTTGCCGGGGGTGAGCGGCGTCGGCTGCCGGTACGCATCTTGGCATGCTCCGGGGCCCGGTCGAACACATGACGGGCCGGAACCCGTACACCGCGCTTTGTACGGGCGCCGACGGCGTTGCGCGCGTATCCCGCCCGGAGGCCTGGCCGTTGTACCCGCCACAACGTGTGCCACACGGCGGAGAAGGGGGTCGGCGGTCATGGCGAACAGTGGGGCGGTCGAGACGTCCGACAGTCTCAAGGCGTTCGGAGCGGCGTTGAAGGCGTTCCGGGAACGGGCGCGGCTGACACAGGAGCGACTCGCGGAAATCATCGAGTACTCGGTCGCCACCGTCGCCTCGGTCGAGCAGGGGCGGCGGCTGCCGTCGCCCTCGTTCATCGACCGGGTGGAGGAGGTGCTGGACGCGTTCGGTGTGCTGCGGGCCATGGCCCGGCACATCGGACGGGTGCGGGGGCTGGCGGTCTGGTTCCGGGAGTGGGCCCAGCTGGAGGAGACCGCGGTCATCCTGTGCACCTACGAATGCCGGGTCGTACCGGGGCTGTTGCAGACGGAGGCGTACACCCGCGCGGTCATGCTCAATGTGCCGCCACCGCCCAGCGAGGAGCAGTTGGAGGAGCGGATCGCCGCGCGGCGGGCCCGGCAGGAACTGCTGCGGCGCACTCCGCCGATCGCGTTCAGCTTCATCGTCGAGGAGGCGGTGCTGCTGCGGCACATCGGAGGGGAGGAGGTCACCCGTGAGCTGATCGACCACCTCCTCGCGTGTATGGAGTTGTGGAACGTCGAGTTGCAGATCATGCCGCTGCGGCAGCCTCATCACGCGGGTACGGATGGGCCCATGCGGCTGCTGGAGACTCCCGAGCGGCAGTGGGTGGGGTATTCGGAGGGGCAGAAGACCGGGCAGCTCGTCACCGACCGAGAAGCGGTCAGTGTCATGCAGATGCGCTATGCGAAAATGCGTTCACAGGCCCTGTCTCCCGCGGACTCGGCCGAGTTGCTGCGACGGATGCGAGGAGCGCCATGAGCGAGCTTGACTGGTTCAAGAGCAGCTACAGCGGGTCCGAGGGCGATGACTGCGTGGAGATAGCGCACGCCTCCGGTGGTGTGCGGGTCCGTGACTCCAAGGCGGCGGACGGGCCGTCCTTCGCCGTCACCCCCGCCGCCTGGGGGGATTTCATCGGGTTCGTCGGCGACTGACCGGGGCGGGAGCCGTCACCCGACGCTCGCCGTCCTCACTTCACCCGCAGGGGGGTTGTCGTGCACCGCACCGGCGCACCGCTCATCGAAGAGTTCTCCGTGGCCGGCAAGGAGGCCGGGCCCTACGGGATCGCGGCCGGGCCCGACGGCGCCCTGTGGCTCACCTTCGTGCACGCCGGTCGCGTCGCGCGTCTCACGCCCGACGGGGGAGTCACGGAGTATCCGCTGGACTCTCCCTCGTGCCGGCCCACCGTGATCACCGCCGGGCCGGACCGGGCGCTGTGGTTCACCCGGTCCCAGGACCACCGCGTCGGCCGCCTCACCCCGGACGGGGAGCAGGAGTCGTTCGCCTTGCCGACGCCCGACAGCGGGCCTTACGGGATCGCGGCGGGTCCGGACGGCGCGTTGTGGTTCACGGAGATGAACACCAGCCGTGTCGGCCGTATCACCACCGGGGGAGAGGTGACCGAGTTCGGCCTTCCGGTCACCGGCGCCTTCCCTGCGGCGATCACGGCGGGCCCGGACGGCGCCCTGTGGTGCGCGCTCAACCAGGCCAACGCCATCGGGCGCGTCACCACCGGCGGGAACGTCACCGTCCACCCGCTGCCCACCGCGGACGCCGCGCCCGTGGGGATCACCAGTGACGGCACGGCCCTGTGGTTCGTCGAGATCGGGGCGGGCCAGGTCGGCAGGATCTCGGTGGACGGCGACATCACGGAGTTCCCGCTGCCCGACCGCACGGCCCGGCCGCACGCCATCACGGCCGTCGCGGCCGGGGACTGCTGGTTCACCGAGTGGGGTGCGGGCCGCGTCGGGCACCTCACCGCCAGCGGCGACGGGACGGCGGAGATCACCGCGTACGACCTGCCGTCGCCGTCGTCCGAACCGCACGGCATCACCCTCGGGCCCGACGGCGCGCTGTGGGTGGCCCTGGAGACAGGGGCGGTCGCACGGGTGGTGCCGTAGCCGGTCTTCAGCGCTCGCGTACGCGGCGGACGGCGCCGAAGGCGACGAGGGCCAGGGAGACGGCCGCGGCGGCCCATCCGGCGCCGTCGTCCGGATCGGCGTCCGCCAGGATGCCCGCGGCGAGCAGGGCGAAGAAGGCGCCCGCGGTCAGCGGGCCGGTGCCGGGCGGCAGGGGCGCCGCCGTACGCCGGCGTCTGCGCGGGAGCCAGAGGCGGAGGAGTTCCACAGCGGCCGCCAGGGCGACGAGCCGTGTGCCGGCCCTGAACCACGCGGGTGCCGTGGCGTCCGGCTCGCCCACGCCCAGGAGCGCGGTGAGGCCGAGGAAGACGATCGGGATCAGCCAGAGGAGGGTCGGGCGGGGGTGAGGGTGCGGGTGGGGGCCGGGGGCCGGTGCGTACTGGTCTGCTCTGTCCGTCTGATCCGTCTGATCCGTCTGGTCCGTCTGGTCCGTCTGGTCCGTCTGGTCCGTCTGGTCGTCCGCTGACGGAACCGGCGTACCGGCAGGCGGCCCCTCCGGTGCCGGGCGCAGGGCCCGTGTCTGTGCGCGGCGGATGCGGCGGCCGATGCCGGCGTCGCCGTACCGGTCGCGGTGGGCCGCCAGCTGCGCCTGGAGGGCGCGCAGCTGTTCGGCCATCGCGTCGAACTCCGCGCGCCGCTCGGCCGCCCGGTCCGCCGCCGCGCGGTGGCCGCCGCCGAGCCGGTCCAGCGTCGCGGCGTAGTCCTGTCCGGCCTCGGCGCGGGCGGCCTCGGCGGTGCGCGGCACCTCGGCGAGTTCCGCGCGCAGACGGGCGCGTCCGGCCTCGATGATCTCGGCGATGCGGTGCCGCTCGTCCGGCGGCAGGGTGCGGGGCGCCCGGGCCTCGGCGCGGGCCACCGCTGCCTCGCGCCACGCCATCAGCGGCCGGCCGCGGTGCTCGCCGATGCCGTTGATGTGGACCCGGCCGCCCTGGGTGCGGTGGATGTACAGCACCTGGCCGCCCCGGCCGCCCGGCGCCTTGCCCCAGCTGACGCGGTCGAAGTCCGCCGCCGTCCGGATGCCGTGGGCGGCCAGGTCGCGGACCAGTCCGGTGCCGATGCCGTTGATCTCGCGGGCGTCGAGGCGGGTGCCGCCGAGCGCGCGGGCGACGGACTCCCGGCGCAGTACCGCGAGGGCGCGCTGCTCCTGGCTCTGCTGCTTGCCGTCGAGCCCGGCGAGCTGCCGGGTCAGGGAGCCTTCCTGGCGTGCCCGCCGGGCCTCGGCGCGGCGCACTGCCTTGGCGTGCGCGGCGGCGGCGCGGTCCAGGTCGCGTTTCTCACGGTTGAGGCGACGCCGGTCGGCGATCTCGAAGGCGGGGCGCTTGCCGAGGAGGCGGCGCAGGGCGCGGACGGACTCGACGAGACGGCGGCGCTCGGCACGTACCTCGGCGGGGGAGGGGGCGGGGCCGTCCCGCCGGGTGGTGGTGCTGTGGGTCAACGGGGTCTCTCAGCGGATGGTGAGCCGGGAGCCGTGACCCCGGGCGGAGCGCGGGCTGCCCAGGGACTGCATGGACGCGCACAGATCGACTCGAAAGCAGGTGAAAAGGTTGTACGCGGGGCCGAAAGGTCTTCAGGGGGCCACTGATCAGGGCATACAGGTTTAATGCATATGATGCGCAAGTGCGCGAACACCACTACAGCATCCGTCCGGCGACCCCTGGCGACCTCGACGCCGCCCGAGCCGTCATGCTCGACACCGTCTACCGCGACTTCGGCAGCGGGTACGTGCCCCGGTGGCACCGCGACATCATCGATCTGGACGGCGCCTATCTCACGCCCGCGCGGCACACGCTCCTCGTCGCCGTGGACGAGGCGGGCGAGGTCGTCGCGACCGGGGCGCTCGACAGCCGTGGGCCCGCGCACCCGCCGAACCCCGCGCACGTCGCCGAGAAGTACCCCTCGGGCGTGACGGCGCAGCTGCGGCGCGTCTACGTGCGGCCCGAGCACCGGCGGCGCGGACTGGCGCGGCGGCTCGTCGACGAACTGCTCGCCTTCGCCGCCGCCGACGGCGGATACCGGGCCGTCTACCTGCACACCGACCCCGCCGTCACCGGTGCCGAGCCCTTCTGGAGGTCGCTCGCCAAGGTGGTCCACGACGAGCGGGAGGACGCCGGCGGGGGACAGGGGATCGTGCACTTCGACGTCCCCATGCCCTGACCATGCCCTGACCATGTCCTGACCATGGGGTGACCATGGGGTGACTGTGTTCGTGGAAATGGTTTCCACGTAGGCTTGACCCCGCACCACCGCCACCCGCCGCCACCCGCTGCCACCTGTCCGACCTGCCCGAATCCGATCGAACCGAGGACCATGCGTTCCCACCGCCGCCTTCGGCTGCTCGCCCCCTTCCTGCTCCTTCCGCTGATAGCCGGCTGCTTCTCCTCGGGCGGCGGCTCGGACTCCGGGTCCGACGACGGTGACGGCTCCCGGCTGCGGGTCGCACTCGCCTTCCCGCCCGCCGAGAACCTCTCGCCGTACGGTGCCGACGCCACCCTCCTCAGCCGGCTCGGCGTCACCGAGGGGCTGACCTCGCTGGACGCCAACGGCAGCGCCGCCCCCGCGCTCGCCGCGTCCTGGCAGCAGAAGAACAGCACGACGTGGACGTTCACGCTGCGGGAGGCCACCTTCCAGGACGGCACGGAGGTCACCCCGGCCGCCGTCGCCGACTCCCTCGCGCACGCCGTCGCGGCGGAGCCCGCGCCGGCCGCCCTGTCCGGCGTCGGCCTCACCGCGAAGGCCGGCGGCGACCGGACGGTCACCATCACCACCGACGAGCCCGACCCCGTACTCCCGCTCCGGCTCTCCAGCCCCTCCCTCGCCATCCTCTCCGCGAAGGCGTACCGGAAGAGCGACAAGGCCGACCCGGTCGGGACCGCCACCGGGCCCTTCGAGATCACCAAGGTGAACGGGACCACCTCCGCAGCCCTCGACCGGTTCGACGACTACTGGGGCGGCCGGGCCCAGGCGTCCGGCATCGACGCCCGGTTCATCGCCGACGGCACCGCCCGCGCCAACGCCCTGCGCACGGGCGAACTGGACATCGCCGAGGCCGTGCCCGTCTCCCAGGCCGCCACCCTGGACAAGGGAACCCGGCGCGACACCGCCACCACCCGCACCACCAGCCTCCTCCTCAACGCCTCCTCCGGCCCCCTCAAGGACGCCGGACTGCGCGCCACCGCCCGCGCCGCGATCGACACTTCCGTCTTCGCCAAGGACGTGTACGAGGGGTACGGGGACGCCGGAGCCGGTATCTACGGGCCCGCCGTCACCTGGGCCGAGGGCAAGCGCCAGAAGCCGGTCGGGCGCGTCACCGCCGAGAAGGCCGACGGGCAGACCATCACCCTCGCCACCTACGACAACCGGCCCGAACTGCCCGAGGTCGCCCAGGTGGTGAAGGAGCAGCTGGAGAAGGCCGGGTTCACGGTGAAGCTCACCGTGCGCGAGTACTCGCGGCTGGAGAGCGACGCCCTGGACGGGAAGTTCGACGCGTTCGTCCTCGCCCGCAACACCCTCCTCGACACCGGCGACCCGGTCTCCATCCTCGCCAGCGACTACACCTGCGACGGCGACTTCAACATCGCCCAGCTCTGCGACAAGGACGTCGACCAGGCGGTCGCGAAGGCCGAGCAGGTCACCGACACCGACAAGCGGCGCGACGCCGCCATGGCCGCCGAGGCCCGCGTCCTCGGGACCGACGCGGTGGTGCCGCTCGTCCACCAGCGGATCATCACCGGTGTCGCCGACGGCGTGCAGGGTGTCGTCCTCGACCCCTACGAGCGCACCCTCGTCGGCACGGGAACGCGGCGCTGAGCCGTGCGGCAGCAGGTGACGGCCGCCGCGTGGCGGGTACTGCTCGCGGCCGGACTGGTGTGCGGGATCGGGCTGCTGCCCTGGCTCACCCGCACCGACCCCGCGCTGACCGTCCTCAAGGCACGGTCGGCCGAGCGGGACCCCACCCCCGAGGTGCTGGACGCCGTCCGCGAGCAGCTCGGGCTCGGTGACGGCCCGCTGCCGCTGCTCGGGAAGTGGCTCGGCGGACTGCTGCGCGGGGACGCCGGGCAGTCCTGGATCTCCGGCTCCGACGTGCTGCCCGGCGTGCTCCAGGCGCTGGGCGTGTCGGTGCTGCTGATGGCGGTGGCGCTGGTCGTCGCCGTCCTCACCGCCGGCGCGGTCTGCGCCCGTACGCTCCGGCTGGGCGCCCGGCGGCGGCTCGACGGCCGGCGGTCCCGCGGCACGGTCTCCGCGATGGTCGCCGCGCTCCCCGAGTTCCTCCTCGCCTCCGTGCTCGCCACCGTCGTCGGCGTCCAGCTCGGCTGGCTGCCCGCGCTCGGCTGGTACGGACCGCAGTACACGCTGCTGCCCGCGCTCGCCCTCGGCCTGCCCGCCGGGGCGGTCCTCGGCCGGCTCCTCGACGACCTGCTGCCCGGCGCCTTCGCCGAGCCGTGGGCGCTGGCCGCCGCCGCCCGCGGACTGACCGGCCGGCGCGTCGCCCGCCACGCCGTACGCCGCTGCGTGCCCGCGCTGCTGCCCAACTTCGGCCTGTTCGTCGTCGGCCTGACCGGCGGGGCCGTCGCCGTCGAGCAGATCTTCGACATCCCCGGCCTCGGCCGCACCACCCTCCAGGCCGCCCTCGCCCAGGACCTGCCCGTCCTCCAGGCCGGCACCCTCGCCCTGGTGCTGCTCGCCGCCGTCGCCACCGGCGGCGCCCGGCTCGCCGCCCACCTGCTCACCGGGCCCGCCCTGCGCGACGGCGCCCTGTCCACCCTGCACCGGCCCACCCCGCCCGCCCGGGGCCTGCTGCCGCTGGGCCTGGCCGCCGTCCTGCTCGCCGTCGTCGCGCTCGGCCTGCCCCGCGACCCCCTCGCCGTCGAGACCGGCGCCCGGCTCAGCCCGCCCTCCCTCGCCCATCCCTTCGGCACCGACTCCCTCGGCCGCGACCTGCTCGCCCGGGTCGGCCACGGCGCCCTGTCCACCCTGCTGCTCGCCCTCACCATCAGCGCCGCCGCCCTGGTCGCGGGCGTCCTGCTCGGCCTCGTCCCCCGGATCTCCGGGCCGCTGGTGGACACCGTCAACGCCGTCCCGCCGGTCCTGCTCGCCCTCCTCGTCACCGCCGTCGCCGGCAGCGGCACCGCCACCCCCGTCCTCGCCGTCACCGCCGTCGCCTGGGCCCCGCTGGCCGCGCACACCGCCGCCCTGCTCCAGCAGGAACGCGCCACCCTGCACGTCCTGGCCACCCGGGGGATCGGCGCGGGCCGCTGGCACCTGCTGCGCCGCGAACTCCTGCCCGCCGTCCTGCCGCCCGTGCTCCGGCACGCCCTGATCCGGCTGCCCGGCGTCGCCCTCGCCCTCGCCTCGCTCGGCTTCCTCGGCCTCGGCGCCCAGCCGCCGTCCCCCGAGTGGGGCCTGCTGCTCTCCGAGAACCAGCCCTACGCCGAACGCGCCCCCTGGGCCGTCCTCGCCCCCGCCGTCGTCCTCGCCCTGCTCGGGGCGCTGGCCGTCACCGCCGCCGGGGGAGTACGCCTGCCCCGCCGACGCCGTACGCACCGTACGGACACCTCGGAGACCGCCACCCCGGAGACGGCCAAGGAACTGGTGGGGGCGAGGTGACCGCGACCCCCGCCGGCGCGCTCCGCACGGCCTCCGGCCGCACCCGGCTCTCCCCGCTCCTGCGCCTGCTCGTCCTCACCCAGCTCGCCTTCAACGTCGGCTTCTACGCCGTGCTGCCCTTCCTCGCCGAACACCTCGGTCAGGGCATCGGCATGGCGGGGTGGCTGGTCGGGTTCGTGCTGGGGCTGCGCACCTTCAGCCAGCAGGGACTGTTCGTGGTCGGCGGGGCGCTCGCCGACCGGTACGGCATCCGGCCCGTCGTCCTCGCCGGGTGCGTGCTGCGGATCGCCGGGTTCGCCTGGCTCGGGTACGCCGACGCCACCTGGGCGGTCGTCGGCGCGGTGCTGCTCATCGGGTTCGCCGCCGCGCTGTTCTCGCCCGCCGTCGAGTCGGAGGTGGCCCGGCAGGCCGTGCTGTGGGAGGAGGAGAGCGGCGAGGACCGCACCCGGGTGCTCGCGCTGTTCACGGTCGCCGGGCAGGCCGGGGCGTTCGTGGGACCGCTGCTCGGCGCGCTGCTGCTCGCCGTCGACTTCCGCACCGCCTGCCTGGCCGGCGCCGGGATCTTCGTCCTCGTCCTCGCCGGGCACGCCTGGCTGCTCCCGCAGCGCGTCCCCGGCCGGGCCCGCGTCCGCGCCACGGGCGGCGCGCGGCTGCTGCTGCGCAACCGGCCCTTCCTGGCCCTGTGCTGCGCGTACGGCGCCTACCTCCTCGCCTACAACCAGTTCTACCTGGCGCTGCCCGCCGAGGTGGAGCGGGCGGCCGGTTCCCAGTCGCCGCTGGCCTGGCTGTTCGCGCTGTCCTCGCTGCTGGTCGTCACCGCCCAACTGCCCGTCACCCGGTGGTCGGGCCGGCGGCTGACCCCGCGCCGGTCCATGACGGTGGGCCTGGCGCTGGTCGCGGCCGGGTTCGCGGCGGTGGCGGCGGCCCGCCCCGCCGACTGGACCGGCACGGCCGGGCTGCTGCCCGCCGCCGCCTTCGTCGTCCTGCTCACCCTCGGCCAGATGCTGGTCGCGCCCGTCGCCCGGGCCTGGGTCCCCGACCTCGCGGAGGACGGCCGGCTCGGCCTGTACACGGGCGCGCTGTCCTCGGTCTCCGGGCTGATCGTCCTGCTCGGCAGCTCCCTGACCGGCTCCCTGCTGGACAGCGGGCTGCCGGCGGCGGTGCCGTGGCTGGTGCTGGCCGCGGTGCCGGTGGCGGCGGCGGTGCTGCTGCCCCGCCCGCGGAGGGCGACCGGCGCCGGTACGGCCGCCTGAGCCGCACCGGCCCGGGAGGTGCGCCGCAGCCAGAGCACGTCCCGGCCGAACGACCACACCAGCAGAGCCAGCGCCGTCAGCACCAGTCCCGTGTTCACCGCGCGCGGCAGCAGCTCCGCGCCCGCCGCCAGCAGCAGGACGCCTTGCAGCGCGGCCACCGTCTTGCGGGCCCGGCTCGGCGGCAGGGGCGCCGACAGCCAGGGCCGGACGCGGGCGGCGCCGACGAAGACGTAGCGCATCGCGCCGATCAGCAGCACCCACGGGCCCAGTCGGACGGACACGTACACGCTGAGGACCAGGATCAGGAACGCGTCCACCTCCATGTCGAAGCGGGCGCCCAGGGGGGTGGAGGTGCCGGTGCGGCGGGCGACGTGGCCGTCGACGCCGTCCAGGAGCAGCGCCACGGCGGTCAGGCCGACCAGCAGGGAGACGGGCGGCGCGGCGCGGAAGGAGTCCGCGACCAGGGCCGTGACGGCACCGACCAGGCAGGCCCGGCCGAGGGTGACGCGGTTGGCCGGGCCGAAGACGGCCGGGCGGGTGCGGTGCAGGGCCCGGGAGAGCACCGCCCAGGTGGCGCCCGCGAAGACGAGCCCGGTCAGCCAGCCGGCCGGACCCATGCCGTGCGCCGCGCCGAGCAGCGCCAGCAGCAGGACCTGCGCGCCCGCGCCGGCGGCGGTCTCCCACCGCGCGGGACGGGCGTCGTACATGTCGTTCAGGGCCACCGAACATCCTCCGGCCGTGTGACAGAGTCGGTCAGCGCCGCCACCCAGCGGCCTGTGCCCCCTCGGTACGTGGGCCGCCCGCCGACCGTTCAGGAGGAACCCGATGACGCGCACCGCCGCCGCCTTCTGGCTCGACTCGCCGGGACAGGGCGCGATCCGCCCGGTGCACCTGCCCGAGCCCGGCCCCGGGGAGGTGCTGGTGCGCACGCTCTTCAGCGGGGTCAGCCGGGGCACCGAGACCCTCGTGTTCGACGGCCGGGTGCCCGCCGGCCAGTACGCGGCGATGCGGGCGCCGTTCCAGGAGGGGGAGTTCCCGGGCCCGGTGAAGTACGGCTACCTCAGCGTCGGGGTGGTGGAGGAGGGGCCCGCCGCGCTCGTCGGCCGTACCGTCTTCTGCCTGTACCCGCACCAGACCCGCTACGTGGTCCCGGCCGCCGCCGTCACCGAGGTGCCGCCGTCCGTGCCCGCCGGGCGGGCCGTGCTCGCCGGGACCGTGGAGACCGCCGTCAACGCGCTGTGGGACGCGGCCCCGCTGATCGGCGACCGGATCGCCGTGGTCGGCGGCGGCATGGTCGGCTGCTCGGTCGCCGCGCTGCTGGCCCGGTTCCCCGGCGTGGACGTCCAGCTGGTCGACGCCGACCCGGCACGAGAACAGGTGGCCGCCGCGCTCGGCGCAGGGTTCGCCCTGCCCGGGGACGCCCTCGGCGACCGCGACCTCGTGGTGCACGCCAGCGCCACCGAGGCGGGCCTGGCCCGCTCCCTCGAACTGCTCCGGCCCGAGGGCACGGTGCTCGAACTGAGCTGGTACGGCGACCGCGACGTCGCCCTGCCGCTCGGCGAGGCCTTCCACTCCCGCCGCCTGACCGTGCGCGGCAGCCAGGTCGGCACCGTCTCCCCGGCCCGGTCCGGCAGCCGCACCCACGCCGACCGGCTCGCCCTCGCCCTGGACCTGCTCGCCGACCCCGCGCTGGACGCCCTCGTCACCGGCGAGTGCGCCTTCGAGGAACTGCCGGACGTCCTGCCGCGGCTGGCCACCGGAGAACTGCCCGCGCTGTGCCACCGGGTGCGCTACGACCGCTGAACGGGAGGCGGGGGCGGGCCGTACTACCGGACGCACCGCACCCGAACCGCCGGGCGCACTGCACCCGAACCGCCGGGCGCACTGCACCCGAACCGCCGGGCGCACTGCACCCGAACCGCCGGGCGCACCGCACCCGGAGAACACATTCGGAGACGCACCACACCTGGAGGGTCGCCCGTTGTTCAGCATCACCGTCCGCGATCACATCATGGTCGCCCACAGCTTCCGCGGCGAGGTCTTCGGCCCCGCGCAGCGCCTGCACGGAGCGACGTTCCTGGTGGACGCCACGTTCCGGCGCGAGCACCTGGACGCGGACAACATCGTCGTCGACATCGGGCTGGCCACCCGGGAGCTGGGCGCGGTGGTCGCCGAGCTGAACTACCGCAACCTCGACAACGAACCCGACTTCGCCGGGATCAACACCTCGACCGAGTTCCTGGCCAAGGTCATCGCCGACCGGCTCGCCGACCGGGTCCACCGGGGCGCGCTCGGCGAGGGCGCCAGGGGCCTGGCCGGCCTCACCGTCACGCTGCACGAGTCGCACGTGGCGTGGGCGAGTTACGAGCGTGCGCTGTGACCGACACGACCGCCGCCGAGCGGGGCCGGCTGGCGCATGTGCCCGCGCAGCGGAACGTCCCGAGGAACGGGGAGACCGTCCCCATGTCCCTGCGCTCCGTCCACTTCGTCCTGCCCGGCGGCGTCGACGACCCGGCCGCGCCCAGCGGCGGCAACGCCTACGACCGGCGGACCGGACTGGACCTGCCCGGCTTCGGCTGGCGGGTGCGGCCGGTCGCCGTGGCCGGCGACTGGCCCCGGCCCGGCCCCGACGCCCGCGCCGAACTCGCCCGCGCGCTGCGGCGGTTGCCGGACGGCGCGGTGGTCCTGCTGGACGGGCTGGTCGCCTGTGGCGTACCGGAGATCGTCGTCCCCGAGGCCGCACGGCTGCGGACGGCCGTCCTCGTCCACCTCCCGCTCGCCGACGAGACGGGCCTGGACCCGGCCGTCGCCGCGGACCTCGACGCCCGGGAGCGGGCCGTCCTGCGGGCGGTGTCCGCGACCGTCGCCACCAGCGACTGGGCGGTGCGCCGCCTGGTCGCCCACCACGGCCTGGACCCCGGCCGCGTCCACCTCGCCGCCCCCGGCGCCGACATCGCGCCCCTCGCCCCCGGCACCGACGGCGTCTCCCGGCTGCTGTGCGTCGCCGCCGTCACCCCGCGCAAGGGCCAGCACCGGCTGGTGGAGGCCCTCGCCGAGGTGGCCGACCTGCCGTGGACCTGCGCGTGCGTCGGCGGACTCGGCCAGGACCCGGCCTACGTCGGCGGGCTGCGGGCGCGGATCGGCGCGCACGGGCTGGGCGACCGGATCGAACTGGCGGGACCGAGGACCGGCGCCGCCCTCGACGCCGCCTACGCCACCGCCGACCTCATGGTGCTCGCCTCGCACGCCGAGACCTACGGCATGGCGGTGACGGAGGCACTCGCGCGGGGTGTCCCGGTGCTGGCCACGGACGTCGGCGGACTCCCGGAGGCGGTCGGCCGGGCGCCCGACGGCACGGTGCCCGGCCTCCTCGTACCGCCCGAGGACCCCGCCGCCCTCGCCGCCGCGCTGCGCGGCTGGTTCGGTGAGCCCGGCCTGCGGCGCCGCCTCAAGGCCGCCGCCCGCGCCCGCCGTACGTCCCTGCACGGCTGGGCGTCGACCGCCCAGTCCCTGGCGACCGTACTGGGACGGCTGCCCGACCTGTCCGGGAGGCCGGCATGAGGCGGACGGAGACGGTGGCCGAGGCGGTCCGCTATCCCCCCGAGTGGCTGCGGCTGCGCGAGCCCGCCGACGCCGCCGCGCGCGCCCGGGACCTGCTGGAACCGCTCCGGGCCGCGCGGCCGGCCGGTCCGCCGGCCATCCACGACGTGGGCTGCGGCACCGGCTCGATGGGCCGCTGGCTCGCCCCGCTGCTCGACGGGCCCCAGCACTGGACCCTGCACGACCGCGACCCCTACCTGCTGCACTTCGCGTCCGCCGACCCTCCGCGCGCCGCCGCCGACGGCAGCCCGGTCACCGTCGAGACCCGGCGCGGTGACATCGGCCGGCTCACCCCGGACGCGCTGCGCGGCGCCTGGCTGGTCACCGCGTCCGCGCTCCTCGACGTCCTCACCGCCGACGAGGTCACCACCCTCGCCGCCGCCTGCGCCGGAGCCGGCTGCGCGGCGCTGCTGACCCTCTCGGTCGCCGGACGCGTCGAACTGGCCCCCGCGCACCCGCTGGACGCCGAGATCGCCGCGGCCTTCGACGCCCATCAGCGGCGCAGCGGCCTGCTCGGCCCGGACGCGGTGGCGGTCGCCACGGACGCCTTCGCGGCGCACGGCGCCACGGTCCACGTACGGCCGAGCCCCTGGCGGCTGGGCCCCGACGAGGCCGCGCTCACCGAACGGTGGCTGCGCGGCTGGGCCGGTGCGGCCATGGAACAGCGGCCCACGCTGCGCGGACCGGCCGCGCGGTACCTGGCCGAGCGCCTCGCGGCCTGCCGTGCCGGGGAGTTGGCGGTGACCGTCCATCACGACGACCTGCTGGCGCTGGGCCGGCCGGCGGGCGGTGACACGTGAGCACCCCCACCGGGCGGCTCCGCCGCCACCTCGGCTCCCTCGCCGGCGTCGCCGTCCTGGCGGTCCTGCTGGGGCGGACCGGCGGCGGTCCCTTCCTGGACGGGCTGCGCCGGGTCGACGGACCGGCGCTGCTGGCGGCGCTCGCCCTCGGCCTGGTCACCACCGTGTGCAGCGCGTGGCGCTGGACGCTGGTCGCCCGCGCCCTGCGCATCGCCCTGCCGCTGGGCCCCGCCGTCGCCGCCTACTACCGTTCCCTGTTCCTCAACGCCGCGCTGCCCGGCGGCGTCCTCGGCGACGTGCACCGGGCGGTACGGCACGGGCGCGGCGCCGGTGACCTGGGCCGGGGCGTGCGGGCGGTGGTCCTCGAACGCGCCGCCGGGCAGGTGGCGCTGGCCGTCGTCGGGGCGGTGGTGCTGGTGACGATGGAGTCGCCGGTGCGGGACGAGGCCCGGCAGCTGGCACCGCCGGCCGCCCTCGCGGCGCTGGGCGCGCTGGCGGTCCTCGCCGCGCTCCGGATGAACCGGAGGCCCGTCCGCCGCCCTGTCCGCCGCCCGGTCCCGCGCGACTGGACCGGCGTCGCGGTGTCGTCGGCGGTCGTGCTGGCCGGGCACCTGGCGCTGTTCGTGCTCGCGGCCCGCGTCGCCGGCAGCGCCGCGTCCGTCGCCGCGCTGCTGCCGCTGGCCGTGCTGGCGCTGCTCGCGATGAGCCTGCCGCTCAACGTGGGGGGCTGGGGGCCTCGGGAGGGCGTCACGGCCTGGTCGTTCGGCGCGGCCGGGCTGGGCGCGGAGCGCGGGCTCGCCGTCGCGGTGGTGTACGGGGTGCTCGTCCTCGCGGCGAGCCTGCCGGGCGCGGCGGTCCTGGCCGTCCGTGGGCGGCGGCCCGCCCCGTCCGGGCGCGGGCCCGACGCCGGGGCCGTGTCCACCGGGCGCCTCCCGGCCCGTGCCCGTCTCGGCACCGCCGGCCGGCCCGCACTTGACCGCGGCCCGCACACGCCCCCGCGCTCACCCGGCGCGGCTGCGGCGACGGCGGCGGCTGCGGCGACCGTGGCGGCCGAGGCGATGGCGGCGGGTACGGCGACCGTGGCGGCCGAGGCGATGGCGGCGGGTACGGCGACCGTGGCGGCCGAAGCGACGGCGGCGGGTACGGCGACCGAGACCGCTGCGGCGACCGAGGCGACTACGGTGACCGAGGCGACCGAGGCGACCAAGGCGACCAAGGCGACTACGGCGATGGCTGCGGCGACCGCGGCGACGGCGACCGCGGCGGCTGCGGTCCGGGCCGGACGGAAGGCACCGGTGGCGTTCGTCGGCGGACCCGTCGGAAGAGGGCCGGCAGGTCCGCCGAAGCCCGGCGCCGAGGCGGCTGCCCTGCGCCGGCCCGTCCGGAGACGGCCGACGGCCGCGTACCCGGCGCGCCGCCCGCGTCAGGCGTCGCTCTCGCCCCCGGCCGGCCCGAGACCCCCGCCCCCGCCGGACGGAGCAGCCCCGTCCCCCGCCCCAGTGAGCAGCGAGAAATACGCCCCGAAGGACTCCGTGAGGCTCGCCAGCAGTGCCTCGCCCTTCGCCGCCGAACCCAGCGAAGGGCGGCCGATGACACCGGAGTCCGTGTAGGCGGCCATACCGAGGGAGAGCAGATGACGCCGGTCGTCCGCGACGAAGTCGGCGGTCTCGTAACCGGGCCGTACGTACTCCGGATGGGCGTGCAGCAGCACGGACGTCTCGATCTCCCCGGCGTGCATGTCGGTGAGCAGCGAGGTCGCCACGCCCGCCCGCAGCCGTGCCGTCTCCCAGTCCTCCGGGGCCGGGAACAGCGCCATCCGCTCACCGCGCGCCGTGGCCTCCTGGACGACGTTGCCCAGGACGTAGTTCCCGCCGTGCCCGTTGACCACGGCCAGGGCGTCCACGCCCGACCGGCGCAGCGACGCCGCGATGTCCCGCACCACCGCGTGCAGGGTCACCGCGGAGATGCTGACGGTGCCGGGCCACGCCGCGTGCTCGTGCGAGCAGGAGACCGTCACCGGGGGCAGGACGTGCACCGGATACGCGGCGCCCAGTTCCCCGGCGACGGCACAGGCCACCAGTGTGTCGGTGGCCAGCGGCAGGTACCGCCCGTGCTGCTCGTAGCTGCCCACCGGCAGCACCGCCACCTGCCGCGCTACGCCGGCCCCCCGGGCCCGCACGTCCTGCGTGGTGTCCGCCGGTATCCCTGAACCACCCATGTCCGCAAGGCCCTTCGTCTCAGCTCGTGAAACTGTTGAGGAACCCGGGAATGATGACAGAACCGCATGGCGTACCAGGCGAGAAGACCGCGCACCGGCGCACGGACGTGGAACGCGTGACGGCCGTCCCGCTGCCCACGGTGTACGGGAACTTCCTCGCCGTCGGCTACCTCGACCACCAGCGCGGCGACGAACAAGTGGCCCTGGTGTACGGCGACATCGGCACCGAGGGCGTCCTCACCCGGCTGCACTCGGAGTGCCTCACCGGCGACGCCTTCGGCTCCCGGCACTGCGAGTGCGGCGACCAGCTCGCCTCCGCGCTGCGCGCCGTGGCCGCCGAGGGCGCCGGCGTCGTCGTCTACCTGCGCGGGCACGAGGGCCGGGGCATCGGCCTGCTCGCCAAGCTGCGCGCGATGGCCCTCCAGGCGGAGGGCCTGGACACCGTGGAGGCCAACCTCGCGCTGGGACTCCCGGTGGACGCCCGGGACTACGGGGCCGCCGCCCGCATCCTCGACGACCTGGGCGTCCGCTCGGTCCGCCTGATGTCCAACAACCCGCGCAAACAAGAGGCGTTGACCCGGCACGGCATCCGGGTCGCCGAGCAGGTGCCGCTGCTGATACCCCCGTGCGAGAGCAACATCACCTACCTGCGGACCAAACGGGAGCGCCTGGACCACCACCTGCCCCACCTGGACGCCGCGGCCCCGGTGCCGGTCGGTCCGTGAGCGCCTCGTGCACCAGCCGCTTCAGGTCCCGGAACACCGTGTGCGAGGACCTCGGCCGCACCTGGGTCAGGAACTGCACCGTCAGGTCCCGGCCCGGGTCCACCCAGAACGTCGTCGTCGCCACCCCGCTCCAGCCGTACGTCCCGAGCCCCGAGGGCGCCTGGGTGCGGGCCGGGTCGGTCACCACGGAGACCCCGAGCCCGAAGCCGACGCCGTCGTTGCCGGGCTCGTCGTGCGCCGGGCGGCTGCCGAAGGCGCGCAGGTCGGCGCCGCCGGGCAGGTGGTTGCGGGTCATCAGGTCCACGGTGTCCGGGGCGAGCAGCCGTACGCCGTCCAGTTCGCCGCGGCGCCGCAGCAGCTCGCTGAAGCGGTGGACGTCGTAGGCGGAGGCCACCAGGCCGCCGCTGCCGGACAGGAACCGCGGCCTGCCCCGCAGCGGCAGCCCGGGGACGGGTGCGATGCCGCCGCCGTCCTGCTCGCCGTACAACTCGGCCAGCCGGGTCGCCTGTTCGTCGGTGACCTCGAAGCCGGCGTCCGGCATGCCGAGCGGCCCGAAGATCCGCTCGGCGCAGAAGACGTCCAGCGGCCGGCCGCTCACCACCTCCACCAGCCGCCCGAGGACGTTGCTGGCGACGGAGTAGTTCCACTGGGTGCCCGGTTCGAACTGGAGCGGCAGGCTCGCGTACAGGTCGACCGTCTCGGCCAGGTCCGCGCCGGGCCGCACCGACGACTCCAGTCCCGCCGCCCGGTACAGGGCGTCCACGGGGTGGGCGTGGTAGAACGCGAAGGTCAGGCCCGCGGTGTGGGTCATCAGGTGCCGGACCAGGACCGGCCCGGCGGCCGGGCGGGTGGTGACGTCGGGCGCCTCGCCGCTCACGTACACCCGCGGCTCGGCGAACGCCGGCAGGTAGCGGGCCACCGGGTCGTCCAGCGACAGCCGGCCCTCCTCCACCAGCGTCAGCGCGGCGACCGCGGTGACCGGTTTGGTCATGGAGTAGATCCGGAACAGCGTGTCGGCCTCGACGGGCAGGCCGGCCGCCACGTCCCGCCGGCCGTACGCCGTGAGGTGGGCGACGCGTCCGCCGCGCGCGACGGCCACCAGGAAGCCCGGCAGCCGGCCCGCGTCCACCTCCCGGGCGAAGTGCGCGTCCAGCCGCTCCAGCGCGCCCCTGTCCAGCCCGGCCTCGTCCGGGTCGGTCTCCTGCCGCAGCCGTGCCATCGTCGTTCTCCCGTCGTGCTGGTCACTCGCCGAGGTGCGTCCGGTCTACCCGCCCCGGACCGCCTCAGACCTCGGGGCCGTCGGGAACCTCGGGGGAACACACCGCCGCGCCGGCCCGTTCACCCAGGCATGACCGATGACGACGACGCCACGCGGGACGCGCTGCTGAAGCTGTTCGCCGAGGGACACGCCGGGGTGCTGGTCACCCTCAAACGGGACGGACGGCCCCAGCTGTCGAACGTCAGCCACGCCTACGACCCCGCCGACCGCACGATCCGCGTGTCGGTCACCGACGACCGGGCCAAGACCCGCAACCTGCGCCGCGACCCCCGCGCCTCCTACCACGTGACCACCGGTGACCGGTGGGCCTACGCGGTCGCCGAGGGCACCGCCGACCTGACCCCGGTCGCCGCCGACCCGCACGACGACACGGTCGAGGAACTCATCCGCCTCTACCGCGACGTCCTGGGCGAACACCCGGACTGGGACGACTACCGCGCCGCGATGGTCCGCGACCGGCGGCTGGTGGTACGGCTGCGGGTGGACCGGGTGTACGGCGTGCCGCGCCGGGACTGACCGCACGAACCAACCGGACTGACCGCACGAACCAACCGGACTGACCACACGGACCGCACGAACAAACCACACGGACCGCACGGACACAGCGGACGGACCGGGCGGACGCGCCCGGTCCGTCCGGTCCGTGGCGGCCGGACGACGGCCTCCTCAGGCCGCCACCGTCTCCGGCCGGGCCGGCTCCTCGGCCGCCCGCTCGCCCAGCCGCTCCGTCGGGACCCGGTGGGTCTCCCGGGCCGTGAGCGCCGCGATGACCGGCGGGACGCACAGCGCCGCCGTGAACAGGGCCACCGCCGACCAGTCGTCCCCGTCCGGGCCGGCGATCCGCGCCGCGAACGTCACCGCGAACCCGGCCACCGCGAACCCGATCTGGGTGCCGATCGCCACGCCCGACAGCCGGACCCGGGTCGAGAACATCTCGCCGTAGAAGGCCGGCCACACGCCGTTGGCGGCGCTGTACACCACCCCGAAGCAGAGGACGCCGGCCACGAACGTGAGCGGGTAGGAGCCCGTCGAGATCGCCCACAGGTACAGGAACATCGTCACCGCGCTGCCCGCCGCGCCGATCAGGTACACCGGCCGCCGGCCGATCCGGTCGGACAGCGTCGCCCACAGCGGGATCGCGGCGAGGGCGACGACATTGGCCAGGGCGCCCACCCACAGCATGGCGGTACGGGACATCCCGACCGAGTCGCTGGTGGCGTACGCCAGCGCCCACACCGTGAAGATCGTGCTGACGGAGGCGATCAGCGCGCCCCCGATCACCCGCAGCACGTCCGCCCAGTGCTCACGCACCAGCACCACCAGCGGCAGCTTGACGACGCCCTGGGAGGCGGTCTGCTGCTCGA
This sequence comes from Streptomyces sp. NPDC090994, assembly GCF_044768905.1. Taxonomy (NCBI): domain Bacteria; kingdom Bacillati; phylum Actinomycetota; class Actinomycetes; order Kitasatosporales; family Streptomycetaceae; genus Streptomyces; species Streptomyces sp. NPDC090994. Next base: position 93,901 of record NZ_JBIVWS010000013.1, on the reverse strand, counting down.
AGGCCGGGGTCTCGTCCAGGTTGCGGCGGATGAACCAGCCCACGACGGCGACCGCGACGCTCAGCCAGAACGGCACCCGCCAGCCCCAGGACAGCAGGTGCTCCTCGGGCAGCGCGGCGATGGGGATGAAGACCAGGGTGGCGAGCAGCTGCCCGCCCTGGGTGCCGCTGAGGGTGAAGCTGGTGAAGAAGCCGCGCCGGCCGGCGGGCGCGTGTTCCAGCGTCATGGAGTTGGCGCTGGCCTGCTCACCGGCCGCCGATATGCCCTGGAGGACGCGGCAGAGCACCAGCAGCACCGGGGCGAGCGTGCCGACCTGCTCACGGGTGGGCAGACAGCCGATGAGGAAGGTCGACAGACCCATCAGCAGCAGCGTGAACACCATGATCTTCTTGCGGCCCATGCGGTCGCCGACGTGCCCGAGGAAGAACGCGCCGACCGGGCGGGCGGCGTACGCGACCCCGAAGGTGGCCAGCGACAGCAGGGTGGCCGTCGCCGGGTCCGACTCGTCGAAGAAGATCTCCGGGAAGATCAGCGCGGCGGCGCTGCCGTAGATGAAGAAGTCGTAGTACTCCAGGGCGCTGCCGATCCAGGCGGCGGTCGCGGCCTTCTTCGGCTGCCCCGGCGGGGCCTCGGGGGCGGGGGTGGGGACGGACACGGCGGCTCCTTCGGCATCGTCGCCTAATTAACCCACTGGGTAGTTACTAGGGGTTGGGTTGGGATGTTGCGCCCAGGTGTCCCCGGTGTCAAGAGGTGATGACTCACAGGGTCCGCCCCTGTTCAGTCCGCCGCCCGCTCCGCCGTCAGGTAGGCGATCACCATGTCGCCGAGCATGGCCCGGTAGTGCTCCCGCTGTTCGGGAGCGACCAGGTCACGGCCGAACAGGGCGCCGAAGGTGGCCCGGTTGGCGACCCGGAAGAAGCAGAAGGAACTGATCATCGCGTGCAGGTCGACGGCGTCCACGTCCGCCGTGAACAGGCCCGACTCCTGGCCCGCCGCGAGGATGCGGCGGATCACGTCCAGCGCCGGCGAACCGATCTTGCCCAGCCGTTCGGAGGCGGCGATGTGCTCGGCGCCGTGGATGTTCTCGATGCTGACCAGGCGGATGAAGTCCGGGTGCCGCTCATGGTGGTCGAAGGTGACCTCGGCCAGGCGGCGGATGGCGGCGACCGGGTCCAGGTGCTCGACGTCGAGCTGCTGCTCGGCCTCCCGGATCACGCCGTACGCCCGCTCCAGGACGGCCGTGAACAGCTGTTCCTTGCCGCCGAAGTAGTAGTAGATCATCCGCTTGGTGGTGCGGGTGCGGGCGGCGATCTCGTCGACGCGGGCCCCGTCGTACCCGGCCCGGGCGAACTCCCGGGTGGCGACGTCGAGGATCTCGGCCCGGGTGCGGGCGGCGTCGCGGATGCGCCCGTTGGATCGTGCCGGTTCGTCGACGCTGGTCATCGGGTTCCTTCGGCCGGGGCATGGATCGGTGCGGTGATTGTAGAAGGTCGGGTCTTCCCCGCGCCGGGCCTTGCTGCTATGACTAACGTACTGGTTCGTACATTAGCTGGAGGTCCCTCGTGGCCAAGGACTCGTATCTCGTCGGACTGATCGGTTCCGGCATCGGCCCGTCGCTCACCCCGGCCCTGCACGAGCGGGAGGCCGACCGGCAGGGCCTGCGCTACCTGTACCGGCTGATCGACATCGACGTCCTCGGCGCCCCGCCCGAGAAGGTGGGCGACCTGCTGCGGGCCGCCCGCGACCTGGGCTTCGACGGGCTGAACATCACCCACCCGTGCAAACAGCTCGTCATCGAACACCTCGACGCGCTCGCCCCGCAGGCGCAGGCGCTCGGCGCGGTCAACACCGTCGTCTTCGAGGACGACGGCCGGGCCGTCGGCCACAACACCGACGTCACCGGCTTCGCCGCCTCCTTCGCCCGGGGCCTGCCCGACGTACCGCTGGAGCGGATCGTGCAGCTCGGCGCGGGCGGGGCGGGCGCCGCCGTCGCCCACGCCACGCTCACCCTGGGCGCCGGACGGGTGACCGTCGTCGACGCGCTGCCCGAGCGGGCCGCCGCCCTCGCCGAGTCCCTGAACCGGCACTTCGGCACCGGCCGCGCCCACCCCGCCGCCCCGGACGACCTCCCCGGCCTGCTGGCCCGCGCCGACGGCATCGTCCACGCCACCCCCACCGGCATGGCCGCCCACCCCGGACTCCCGCTGCCCGCCGCGCTGCTCCACCGGGACCTGTGGGTCGCCGAGGTCGTCTACCGGCCGCTGGAGACCGAGCTGCTGCGTACCGCCCGCGCGCTCGGCTGCGCCGCCCTCGACGGCGGCGGCATGGCGGTCTTCCAGGCGGTGGACGCGTTCCGGCTGTTCACCGGACGGGAACCCGACAGCACGGCCATGCTCGCCGACCTCCGGGACCTGGCCGGCGCCGTCGCCACGCCCCGATAGACCCAGGAAGAGGTACCGACGTGCGTACGTCCATCGCCACCGTCTCCCTCAGCGGCTCCCTCACCGAGAAGCTGACCGCCGCCTCCCTGGCCGGGTTCGACGGCGTGGAGATCTTCGAGAACGACCTGCGGGCCAGCCCCCTCACCCCCGAGGAGATCCGCGCCCGCTGCGCCGACCTCGGCCTCACCATCGACCTCTACCAGCCGATGCGGGACCTGGAGGCGCTGCCCGAGGAGGAGTTCGCCCGGAGCCTGCGGCGCGCCCGGCACAAGTTCGAGCTGATGCGCAGGCTCGGCGCCGACACCGTCCTGGTCTGCTCCAGCGTCCGCCCGGACGCGATCGACGACGACGCCCTCGCCGCCGAGCAGCTCGCCCGGGTCGCCTCGCTCGCCGCCGACCACGGCATCCGCGTCGCCTACGAGGCGCTCGCCTGGGGCCGGCACATCAGCACCTACGACCACGCCTGGCGCGTCGTCGAGGCCGCCGGCCACCCCGCGCTCGGCACCTGCCTGGACAGCTTCCACATCCTCTCCCGGAACAGCGAGCCCGAGGCGCTCGACGGGATCGCGGACATCCCCGGCGACAAGATCTTCTTCCTCCAGCTCGCGGACGCGCCCCGGCTCGCCATGGACGTCCTCCAATGGAGCCGCCACTACCGCTGCTTCCCGGGCCAGGGCGGCTTCGACGTCGCGGGACTGGTCCGGCGCGTCCTGCGCACCGGCTACGCCGGCCCGCTCTCCCTGGAGGTCTTCAACGACGTCTTCCGGCAGTCCGAGGCCGCCCCGACCGCCGTGGACGCCCAGCGCTCCCTGCGCCTGCTCCAGGAGGAGGTCGGCACCGCCTCGCCGCCCCCGCCCGTCGTCCCCACCGGCGTCGCCTTCGCCGAGCTGGTCACACCGGACGACCGGCCGGTCACCGCGCTGCTCGGCGCCCTCGGCTTCACCCGCGTCGCCCGGCACCGCGGCAAGCCCGTCGCCTTGTGGCAGCAGGGCGAGGCCCGCATCCTGGTCAACACCGGCCCCGCCGAGCGCCGCGACGGCACCCGGCTCGCCGCCGTCGGCCTGACCACCCCCGACCCCGCCGGGGCGGCCCGCCGCGCCGAGGCCCTGCTGGCCCCGGTCCTGCCGCGCCGCCGCGCCCCCGAGGACGCGCCGCTGGACGCGGTCGCCGCCCCCGACGGCACGGAACTCTTCTTCTGCGCCGCCCCCGGCGCCGACGGCCCCGACTGGCGCGCCGACTTCGCGGACGACACCCCGGCGCCCGAGGCCGACGAGGCGTGCTGCGTCGACCACCTCGCCCTGACCCAGCCCTGGCACCACTTCGACGAGGCGGCGCTCTTCCACCGCGGCGTCCTCGGACTGAGCCCGCAGCAGAGCGTGGACGTCGCCGACCCCTACGGGCTGCTGCGCAGCCGCGCCGTCAGCAGCGCCGACGGCGCCGTCCGCATCGTGCTGACGGTGGGCGCCGCCCCCACCGACGACACCGCGCACGCCCAGCACATCGCGCTCGCCACCGACGACGTGGTCGCGGCGGCCCGCCGCTTCCGCGCGGCCGGCGGCCGCCTGCTGCCCGTCCCGGCCAACTACTACGACGACCTGGCGGCCCGCTACGAGTTCGCCGACGGCGAGCTGGAGACGTACCGCGAACTCGGCATCCTCTACGACCGGGACGCGCACGGCGCTTTCCGGCACTGCTACACGCGCACGGTGGGCCGGGTCTTCTTCGAACTCCTCCAGCGCGACGACGGCTACCGCGGCTACGGCGCCCCCAACGCGGCCGTCCGCCTGGCCGCGCAGCACACCGCCCAGGGGGTCACTGGCGGCTGACGGCGCGGGTCACGCCCGCGATCACCGTCGAGGCGAGGATCCAGCCCATGAGGACCAGGACGTAAGCGAGCCACTGGTACCCGCCGCGCGGGGCGAACGCCGTCTCCTGCCCGAAGGAGATGATCGGCAGCAGCAGGTCGAGGGTGTAGAACACCGGGTTGAACTCCGGGGACTCGGACGGCTTCAGCGCCTCGGGGCGGTGCAGCCCGTAGGTCAGGGAGCCGACGGCGAGCAGGGACAGCAGCCAGGCGCCGGCCCGCAGCGGGCGGAAGCCGTACCCGACGGCCACGTCCTGGAGCCGGCCCCACAGGCGGCCGTGCCAACGCAGGGTGCGGCGGTGCCGGCGCAGCTTGGCCAGTTGCACCAGCCGGGCCGCGTCGTCGTCGCCGATGCGCCGGTAGGCGGCCGTCAACTGCTCGTAGGAGTGCGGGACGTAGCCGTCGCCGTCGCGCTCCAGCATGGGCAGGCGGCGCGCGGCGGGATGGTGCGGGACGAGCGCCGTGTAGGTGAGGTCGCTGAGGTACACCTCGTCCGGCACCATCGCCGGGTCGAGGCGGAGGCTGTCCAGCCGTGCGCGGCGCAGCCGGAGCGCGCCCTCGACGCGCTCGCCGTCGAACAGCCACAGCTCCCCGATGACCGCACTGGTGATCTGCAGCGCGGTACCGCCGGGCCGGGACAGGCTCGCCCCGGACAGGTCGAGGGCTCCGGCGACGCGGGCGCCCCGGAAGTCCATGCGGCCCCGGCTGCGCAGGCAGGTGGCCGACACACTCGCCCCGACGGTGAGGTACGGCGCCTCCAGGACGGTTCCGCCGGGGGCCTCCAGGACGGCCTCACGGAGGTTGACCGTGCCGGCGACCGACGCGCCGGTGAGCCGGACCGTCCCGCGCGTGCGCAGTCCGGGTGCCCACAGGTCGGCGCCGACGGCGGCCTGGTTCAGCTGGAGCACCGGCCCCTCGGCGTCCGGCGCGTCGATCCGCGCGCTCTCCAGGTACAGGCTCCCGGCGATCTCCGCCCCGGCCAGCCGGACCATGCCGTGGAACCGGGCGCGGGTCATCCGCAGCACGCCGTCCACCCGTACCGCGTGCGAGACCAGCCCGGGCAGTACGGACTCGCTGAGGTTCAGCTCGCGCAGCCGGCCGCCGTAGAACCGGGGCGTCTCCTCGAAGTGGCAGTGCCGCAGCCGCACCGGGTGGTCGACGGTCGCGTACTGGAGGTCGAGGCTCCCGGTGATCCGCGCGCCCGCGAGGGTGAGCGAGGGGACCTCGCCGTTCTCCCGGGGGCCGTCCAGCAGCAGCGCGCGCAGCACCCCGGCCCGTACGGTCCGCTCCGCACCCCAGGAGCCGCCGTCGGCGGGATCGTCGTCGGGGTCGGGGCGGAAGTCGACGTGCTCGCCCCGGGCGAAGGCCCGCCACACCCGCGCCTCGGCCGGCGTCAGTTCGTTGATCTCCATCGGCGGGGACTCTGACGCGGCGGCCGGGGCCTGTCAACCAGGCCCCGGCCGCCGGGAGTTCACGCCCGGGTGTTCCACTCCGCGAGCACGGGGTGCCCGTGCTCGGTGGACAGCCGGCTCAGGGTCGCCGTCGCCAGTTGGAACAACCGGCCCTCGGACGCCGGCAGCCCGAGCCGGCGCGCGGTCACCATCCGCAGGAAGTGACCGTGCGCCACCAGCACCACATCGCCCTCGGCGAGCGCCGGCTCCACCCGGGACAGCAGCCGGTCGGCCCGCAGACCGACCTGCTCCGGGGACTCGCCCGGACTCTCGGCGCCGGGCGGCACCCCGTCGCTCCACAGGTCCCAGCCGGGCCGGACCCGGTGGATGTCGCGGGTGGTCACGCCCTCGTAGCCGCCGTAGTCCCACTCGTGCAGGTCGGCGTCGGTCTCCGCGCCCACCAGGTCCGCCAGTTCCGCGGTGCGCACGGCCCGGCCGAGGGGGCTGGTCAGCACCCGGGCGAAGGGCCGCCCGGACAGCAGCGGCGCCAGGGACTTGGCCCGCTCCTCACCGCGCGGGGTGAGGAGCAGGTCGGTGTGGCTGGTGTGCTGTCCCGACCGGCTCCACTCCGTCTCGCCGATGGGGGTACCCCCACGCCTTCAGGCAGTGGGGGAGGACGAGCAGCAGATCTCCCTCGCCGGGCTACTTCGAGGACTCGACGGCGTGGCCGCCGAACTGGTTGCGCAGCGCGGCGATCATCTTCATCTGCGGCGAGTCGTCCTGCCGGGAGGAGAACCGGGCGAACAGCGACGCGGTGATCGCGGGCAGCGGCACGGCGTTGTCGATGGCCGCCTCGACGGTCCACCGGCCCTCGCCGGAGTCGGCGGCCCGGCCGCGCAGCTTCTCCAGGTGCGGGTCGTCGTCGAGGGCGTTGACGGCGAGGTCGAGCAGCCAGGAGCGGATGACGGTGCCCTCCTGCCAGGAGCGGAAGACCTCGCGGACGTTGTCCACGGAGTCGACCTTCTCCAGCAGTTCCCAGCCCTCGGCGTACGCCTGCATCATGGCGTACTCGATGCCGTTGTGGACCATCTTCGCGAAGTGCCCGGCGCCGACCTTGCCCGCGTGGACGTAGCCGTAGGGGCCCTCCGGCTTGAGCGCGTCGAAGATGGGCTTGAGGTGCTCGACGCACTCCTTCTCGCCGCCGACCATCAGCGCGTAGCCGTTCTTCAGGCCCCACACGCCGCCGGAGACACCGGCGTCGACGAAGCCGATGCCGCGCTTGGCGAGTTCCTCGGCGTGCTTCTCGTCGTCCGTCCAGCGGGAGTTGCCGCCGTCGATGACGATGTCGCGGGGCTTGAGGATGCCACCGAGCTGGTCGATGACGGCCTGGGTGGGGCCGCCGGCCGGGACCATCACCCACACCGCGCGCGGCGCTTCGAGCTGGTCGACCAGGTCGACGAGGCTGTCGACGTCGGAGAGTTCGGGGTTGGTGTCGTAGCCGACGACGGTGTGGCCGGCGTTGCGCAGACGCTCGCGCATGTTGCCGCCCATCTTGCCGAGACCGATGAGACCGATCTGCATGTCAGTGCACTTCCTTCAGTTCGCGGTAGGCGGCCACCAGGGCCTGGGTGGACGGGTCGAGGCCGGGGACGTCCGCGCCCTCGGTGAGGGCGGGTTCGACGCGCTTGGCGAGGACCTTGCCGAGTTCGACGCCCCACTGGTCGAAGGAGTCGATGTTCCACACGGCGCCCTGGACGAACACCTTGTGCTCGTAGAGGGCGATGAGCTGGCCGAGGACGGACGGCGTCAGCTCGCGCGCGAGGATGGTGGTGGTGGGGTGGTTGCCCTGGAACGTCCTGTGCGCGACCAGTTCCTCCGCGACGCCCTCCGCCCGGACCTCGTCGGGGGTCTTGCCGAAGGCGAGGGCCTGGGTCTGGGCGAAGAAGTTGGCCATCAGCAGGTCGTGCTGGGCCGCCAGCCGGTCGTCCAGTTCGGCGACCGGGCGGGCGAAGCCGATGAAGTCCGCCGGGATCAGCTTGGTGCCCTGGTGGATCAGCTGGTAGTAGGCGTGCTGCCCGTTGGTGCCGGGCGTGCCCCACACCACCGGACCGGTCTGCCACTTGACCCGCTGCCCGTCACGGGTGACGGACTTGCCGTTGGACTCCATGTCCAGCTGCTGGAGGTAGGCGGTGAACTTGGACAGGTAGTGGGAGTACGGCAGCACCGCGTGCGACTGGGCGTCCATGAAGTTGCCGTACCAGACGCCCAGCAGGCCGAGGATCAGCGGGGCGTTGGCCTCCGCCGGGGCCGTGCGGAAGTGGTCGTCGACGATCCGGAAGCCGTCGAGCAGTTCCCGGAAGCGGTCCGGGCCGATCGCGATCATCAGGGAGAGGCCGATCGCGGAGTCGAAGGAGTAGCGTCCGCCGACCCAGTCCCAGAACTCGAACATGTTGGCCGTGTCGATGCCGAAGTCCGCGACCTTCTCGGCGTTGGTCGACAGCGCCACGAAGTGCTTGGCGACGGCGGAGTCGTCCTTGAGCGAGTCGAGCAGCCAGGCGCGGGCGGAGGTGGCGTTGGTGATCGTCTCGATCGTGGTGAACGTCTTCGAGGCGATGATGAACAGCGTCTCGGCCGGGTCCAGGTCGCGGATCGCCTCGTGCAGGTCCGCGCCGTCCACGTTGGAGACGAAGCGTACCGTCAGGTCGCGGTCGGTGAACGCGCGCAGCGCCTCGTAGGCCATCGCGGGGCCGAGGTCGGAGCCGCCGATGCCGACGTTGACCACGTTGCGGATGCGCTTGCCGGTGTGGCCGGTCCACTCGCCGGACCGCACCCGGCCGGCGAAGCCGGCCATCTTGTCCAGCACCGTGTGCACACCGGGGACGACGTTCTCCCCGTCGACCAGGATCGTCGCGTCCGCGGGGGCGCGCAGCGCGGTGTGCAGCACCGCGCGGTCCTCGGTGAGGTTGATCTTCTCGCCGCGGAACATGGCGTCCCGCAGGCCGAAGACACCGGTGGCGGCGGCCAGCTCCCGCAGCAGGGCGAGGGTCTCGTCGGTGACCAGGTGCTTGGAGTAGTCGATGCGCAGGTCACCCACGCGTACGACGTACCGCTCGGCGCGCGAGGGGTCGGCGGCGAACAGCTCACGCAGGTCCGGACGGAGCAGCGCCTCGGCGCGGTGGTCCTCCAGGGCCGTCCACTCGGGACGGCGGGTGAGCTCGGGGGAGTCAGACATGGACAGGGGTCTCCTCGGTGCCCTCGCCGCGCAGGGCGATGGCGTACATCTCGTCCGCGTCGAGGCGCCTGAGCTCCTCGGCGATCAGTTCGGCGGTGGAGCGGACCTTCAGCGCCAGGGTGCGCGGCGGCTGGTCGGGCAGGGTCAGCGTGGCGACGGGGCCCTCGGGCCGGTCGATGACGATCTCGCCGGCCGCGGTGCCCAGGCGGACGGTCGTGACGGCCGGGCCGTCGCTGACCACCCGGTCGGCCGTGACGCCGAGACGGGCCTCCAGCCAGCGGGCCAGCAGCTCGGCGGCCGGGTTGTCCGCCTCGGCCTCCACGGCCGCGGAGGTGACCTTCATCCGGGCCTGGTCCAGGGCGGCGGCCAGCATGGAGCGCCACAGGGTCAGCCGGGTCCAGGCGAGGTCGGTGTCGCCGGGGGCGTAGGTGCGCACCCGTTTGTTCAGGGTCTCCATCGGGTTCTCGACCGCGTACAGGTCGGTGATCCGGCGCTGGGCGAGCGCGCCCAGCGGGTCCTTGGCGGGGTTGTCCGGGGCGTCCACCGGCCACCACACGACCACCGGGGCGTCGGGCAGCAGCAGCGGCAGGACGACGGAGTCGGCGTGCTGCGACACCTCGCCGTACATGCGCAGCACGACGGTCTCGCCGGTGCCGGCCTCGGAGCCGACCCGCACCTCGGCGTCGAGGTGGGACTTGGTGCGCTCGCGCGGGTTGCGGGTGTGCCGCTTGATGACGACCAGGGTGCGCGAGGGGTGCTCGTGCGAGGCCTCCTCGGCCGCCTTGATCGCGTCGTAGGCGTTCTCCTCGTCCGTGACGATGACCATCGTCAGGACCATGCCCACGGCCGGGGTGCCGATGGCCCGGCGGCCCTGGACCAGCGCCTTGTTGACCTTGCTTGCCGTGGTGTCGGTCAGGTCGATCCTCATGGCCTGCGCCAGCTCCGTCCGTCTCGTGCGAGCATCTCGTCGGCTTCCTCGGGGCCCCAGCTGCCGGAGGCGTACTGGGCGGGCTTGCCGTGGGTGGCCCAGTACTCCTCGACCGGGTCGAGGATCCGCCAGGACTCTTCCACCTCCTGGTGACGCGGGAACAGGTTGGCGTCACCCAGGAGGACGTCCAGGATCAGGCGTTCGTACGCCTCGGGGCTGGACTCGGTGAAGGACTCGCCGTAGGCGAAGTCCATGGACACGTCCCGGATCTCCATCGACGTGCCGGGCACCTTGGAGCCGAACCGGACCGTCATGCCCTCGTCCGGCTGGACGCGGATGACGATCGCGTTGGCGCCGAGTTCCTCGGTGGCCGTCTGGTCGAAGGGGGAGTGCGGGGCGCGCTGGAAGACGACCGCGATCTCCGTGACCCGGCGGCCCAGACGCTTGCCGGTGCGCAGGTAGAACGGGACGCCCGCCCAGCGGCGGTTGTCGATCGCCAGCTTCATCGCGGCGTAGGTGTCGGTGGTGGAGGCCGGGTCGATGCCGTCCTCCTCCAGGTAGCCGCGCACCTGCTCGCCGCCCTGCCAGCCGCCCGCGTACTGGCCGCGCACGGTGTGCTCGCCCAGGTCGTCCGGGAGCCGCACGGCCCGGAACACCTTCAGCTTCTCGGTGAGCAGCGACGCCGCGTCGAAGGAGGCGGGCTCCTCCATCGCGGTGAGCGCCATCAGCTGGAGCAGGTGGTTCTGGATGACGTCGCGGGCGGCGCCGATGCCGTCGTAGTACCCGGCCCGGCCGCCGATGCCGATGTCCTCGGCCATGGTGATCTGGACGTGGTCGACGTAGGACCGGTTCCAGATCGGCTCGTACATCTGGTTGGCGAAGCGCAGCGCCAGGATGTTCTGGACGGTCTCCTTGCCCAGGTAGTGGTCGATGCGGAAGACCTGGTCCGGCTCGAACACGTCGTGCACGAGGGCGTTCAGCTCCTGCGCGCTCCGCAGGTCGTGCCCGAACGGTTTCTCGATGACGGCGCGGCGCCAGGAGCCCTCCGGGGCGTCCGCCAGGCCGTGCTTCTTCAGCTGCTGGACGACCTTGGGGAAGAACTTCGGCGGCACCGAGAGGTAGAAGGCGTAGTTGCCGCTGGTGCCGCGCGAGGCGTCCAGCTCGTCGACGGCCCTGCGCAGCTCCTCGAAGGCGTTGTCGTCGTCGAAGTCGCCGGGGATGAACCGCATGCCCTCGGAGAGCTGCTGCCAGACCTCCTCGCGGAACTCGGTCCGCGCGTGCTCCTTGACGGCCTGGTGCACGACCTCGGCGAAGTCCTGGTCCTCCCAGTCCCGGCGGGCGAAGCCCACCAGGGAGAAGCCCGGCGGCAGCAGGCCGCGGTTGGCCAGGTCGTAGACGGCCGGCATCAGCTTCTTGCGGGACAGGTCGCCGGTGACACCGAAGATGACCAGACCGGACGGGCCCGCGATACGGGGCAGCCGGCGGTCCTGCGGGTCACGCAGGGGGTTGCTCCAGTCGTGGACCGGGATCTGCGCTGAAGCCTTCCCGCCACGGGCCTGCTCCGGGCCCTGGTCCGGGTTCTGCTGCTCCCGGATCTGCTTCAGGGTCCGCTCCCGCTGCTGCGCCGGGGTCTCGGCGGGGGACGCGGCGTCCGTGACGCCCGCCGCCTCCCGGGCGTCCCGGACCTCCTTGGCCTCCTTCGTCGCCTTGGTCTCGCCCGCGTCCGGGTCGGGAAGCTTCTTGCTCATTCCCCGTCAACTCCCTTGTCGTCGACCTTGCTGTCGAGGGACTTCGTCACGGCGTCGAGCAGGTCCTGCCAGGCCGCCTCGAACTTGGTCACGCCCTCGCGCTCCAGCTGCTCCACCACCTCGTCGTACGAGATGCCGAGCCGCTCCACGGCGGCGAGGTCGGCCCTCGCCTGGGCGTAGCCGCCGGTGACCGTGTCGCCCTGGACGTCACCGTGGTCGGCGGTGGCCTCCAGAGTGGCCTCCGGCATGGTGTTCACGGTGCCGGGAGCGACCAGCTCCTCCACGTACAGGGTGTCCCGGTATGCCGGATCCTTCACCCCGGTGGACGCCCACAGGGGGCGCTGCCGGTGGGCGCCGGTCCCCGCCAGGGCGGTGAAGCGGTCGCCGGCGAAGACCTCCTCGTACGCCTCGTAGGCCAGCCGCGCGTTGGCCAGGGCCGCCTTCCCCTTCAGGGCGAGGGCCTCGTCCGTGCCGAGCACGGTCAGCCGCTTGTCGATCTCGCTGTCGACGCGGGAGACGAAGAAGGAGGCGACGGAGTGGACCGTGGCCAGGTCGTGCCCGGCGGCCCGCGCCCGCTCCAGGCCGGCGAGGTAGGCGTCCATGACCTCGCGGTAGCGCTCCAGGGAGAAGATCAGCGTGACGTTGACGCTGATGCCCGCGCCGATGACCTCGGTGATCGCCGGGAGACCGGCCTTGGTCGCCGGGATCTTGATCATGACGTTGGGGCGGTCCACCAGCCAGAACAGCTGCCGGGCCTCGGCGATCGTGGCCGCCGTGTCGTGGGCCAGGCGCGGGTCGACCTCGATGGAGACCCGGCCGTCCCGGCCGCCGCTCGCCTCGTACACCGGACGCAGCACGTCGGCGGCGGCGCGGACGTCGGCGGTGGTCATCATCCGCACCGCCTCGTCCACGGTCACGCCGCGCACCGCGAGGTCGGCGAGCTGCTCCTCGTAGCCGGCGCCGGAGCCGATGGCCGCCTGGAAGATGGACGGGTTGGTGGTGACGCCGACGACCCCGCCGGTGGCGACCAGCCGGGCCAGGTCCCCCGACTCGATCCGGGTGCGGGACAGGTCGTCCAGCCAGACGGAGACACCCTCGTCGGCCAGGCGCGTGAGCGCCTTCGGGGTCCCGGTTGCTTCGGTCACAGTGATCATCATCTTCTTTCTGGCGTTGCGATCAAGCAGGAACGTCGCGGTCAGGGGCGGGCGGCGGCGAGGGACTCCCGGGCCGCGGCGGCGACGTTCTCGGCGGTGAAGCCGTACTCGGTGAACAGGGTCTTGGCGTCGGCGGAGGCGCCGTAGTGCTCCAGCGAGACGATGCGTCCCGCGTCGCCGACGAAGCGGTACCAGGTCAGGGCGATCCCGGCCTCCACGGCCACCCGGGCCTTCACGGCCGGCGGCAGCACGCTCTCGCGGTACGCCCGCGGCTGCTCGTCGAACCACTCCACGGACGGCATCGACACCACCCGGGCGGGGGTCCCCCCGGCCTCCAGCAGCTCCCGGGCCGCGACGGCGACCTGGACCTCGGAGCCGGTGGCGATGAGGATCACCTCCGGGGTCCCGGTGGAGGCGTCCCGCAGGACGTAGCCGCCCTTGGCCGCGTCCGGGTTCGCCTCGTAGGTCGGCAGGCCCTGGCGGCTGAGGGCGAGGCCGTGCGGGGCGGGGGCGGTGGAGTGGCGGCGCAGGATCTCCGCCCAGGCGGTGGCCGTCTCGTTGGCGTCGGCCGGGCGGACGACGTTCAGGCCGGGGATGGCGCGCAGCGCGGCGAGGTGCTCGACCGGCTGGTGGGTCGGGCCGTCCTCGCCCAGGCCGACGGAGTCGTGCGTCCACACGTACGTCACCGGCAGCTGCATCAGCGCCGACATGCGCACGGCGTTGCGCATGTAGTCGGAGAAGGTCAGGAAGGTGCCGCCGTAGATCCGGGTGTTGCCGTGCAGCGCGATGCCGTTCATCTCGGCCGCCATCGAGAACTCGCGGATGCCGAAGTGGACGGTACGGCCGTACGGGTCGGCCTCGGGCAGCGGGTTGCCCTCGGGGAGGAAGGAGGAGGTCTTGTCGATGGTGGTGTTGTTGGAGCCGGCGAGGTCGGCGGAGCCGCCCCACAGCTCGGGCAGGACCGGGCCGAGCGCCTGGAGCACCTTGCCGGACGCGGCCCGGGTGGCGACCGCCTGGCCCGGCTCGAACACCGGCAGCGCGTCCTCCCAGCCCTCGGGGAGCCGGCCGGCCACCACGCGGTCGAACAGCGCCGCGCGCTCCGGCTGGGCGCCGCGCCACTTGTCGATCCGCTTGTCCCAGGCGGCGTGCGCCTCGGCGCCCCGGTCCAGCGCCTTCCGGGTGTGGGCGAGGACCTCGTCCGCGACCTCGAAGGACCGCTCCGGGTCGAAGCCGAGGACGCGCTTGGTGGCGGCGACCTCGTCCGCGCCGAGCGCGGAGCCGTGCGAGGCCTCGGTGTTCTGGGCGTTCGGCGCCGGCCAGGCGATGATCGTGCGCATGGCGATGATGGAGGGGCGGCCGGTCTCCGCCTTGGCGGCGGTGAGGGCCGCGTACAGGGCGTGCACGTCGACGTCGCCGTTCTCGGCGGGCTCGATGCGCTGGGTGTGCCAGCCGTACGCCTCGTACCGCTTCAGCACGTCCTCGGAGAAGGCAGTGGCGGTGTCGCCCTCGATGGAGATGTGGTTGTCGTCGTAGAGGAAGACCAGGTTGCCGAGCTTCTGGTGCCCGGCCAGCGACGACGCCTCGGCGGAGACGCCCTCCTGGAGGTCGCCGTCGGAGACGATCGCCCAGATCGTGTGGTCGAAGGGGGACTCGCCCTCGGGCGCCTCGGGGTCGAACAGGCCGCGCTCGTAGCGGGCGGCCATCGCCATGCCCACCGCGTTGGCCACGCCCTGGCCCAGCGGGCCGGTGGTCGTCTCGACGCCGGCGGTGTGCCCGTACTCGGGGTGACCGGGCGTCTTCGACCCCTGCGTCCGGAACGCCTTCAGGTCGTCCAGCTCCAGCTCGTACCCGGCGAGGTAGAGCTGCGTGTAGAGGGTCAGCGAGGTGTGTCCGGGGGAGAGGACGAAGCGGTCACGGCCGGTCCACTCGGGATCGGCGGGGTCGTGACGCATCACCTTCTGAAAGATCGTGTAGGCGGCCGGGGCGAGGGCCATCGCCGTCCCCGGGTGCCCGTTCCCGACCTTCTGCACGGCATCGGCCGCGAGAACGCGGGCGGTGTCGACGGCACGCCGGTCGAGTTCGGTCCATTCGAAGCGGTCCGCTGTGTGCGTGCTCATCTTCAAGAAATCCTCGATTGGAGCGGAGTGACTGGTCTGACGTGTTCAAACTTAAAAGTCTGACTTTTTGGAGTGAAGGTCATCGTGTGCCAGCCTGTGGTGAAACTGGGACACGCCTCGGGCGCTCGCGCGCGCGAGGGGACGGTACGAGAAGGACATGGCGGACGAACAGCACAAAGGCGCCGGCGGCGACGGGATCAAGACGTTCCCCTTCCCGGTCGATCTCAGCCTCCTCGGCGTCGGCATGCAGGTCGGCCCGATGGGCACCGGCCGTGCCTGGCACGCGCAGGCCCCGCTGCACCGCGTGCACCGCATCGACTTCCACGTCGTCATGCTCTTCACCGGCGGCCCGGTCCGCCACATGATCGACTTCACCGAGTACGAGGCGACCGCCGGCGACCTGCTGTGGATCCGCCCCGGACAGGTCCACCGCTTCTCGCAGACCAGCGAGTACCGCGGAACCGCGCTGACCATGCAGCCCGGCTTCCTGCCCCGCGCCACCGTCGAGGCCACCGGCCTCTACCGCTACGACCTGCCGCCCCTGCTGCACCCCGACCCGGCCCGGTACGACGCCCTGACGGCCTCCCTGGAACAGCTGCGGCGCGAGTACGAGGACGCCACCACCCTGCCGCTGAGCCTGCACACGGCGGTGCTGCGGCACACGCTCACCGCCTTCCTGCTGCGCCTCGCGCACCTCGCGGCCAGCTCGGCCGAGGCGGCGCGCACCCAGCAGGCCGACACCACGTTCACCCTGTTCCGGGACGCGGTGGAGCGCGGCTTCGCCACCAACCACAGCGTCAGCGCCTACGCCGACGCGCTCGGCTACTCCCGCCGCACCCTGGTCCGCGCGGTGCGCGCCGCGACCGGCGAGACGCCCAAGGCGTTCATCGACAAACGGGTCGTCCTGGAGGCCAAACGGCTCCTCGCCCACACCGACATGCCGATCGGCCGCGTCGGCGCGGCGGTCGGCTTCCCCGACGCGGCGAACTTCTCCAAGTTCTTCCACCAGCACACGGAGCTGACGCCGGCGGCGTTCCGGGCGGAGCTGAGCTGAGCACGCCGAAGGGGGCCGCGCGGTGCCGCGCGGCCCCCTTCTCGCGTGGGGTGCTCAGTGCCCGAAGCTGAACCAGTTCACGTTGACGAAGTCGGCCGGCTGGCCGCTGGTGAACGTCAGGTACACGTCGTGGGTGCCGGTCACCGAGGAGATGTTCGCCGGGATCGTCCGCCACGACTGCCAGCCGCCCGTGCTGCCCACCGCGAAGCTGCCGACGGGCGTGGCGGTACGGCTGTCCAGACGGACCTCCACCAGCCCGCTGACGCCGCTCGCCGCCCCGCTGGCCACCCGGGCGTTGAACTGGGTGGCCGCGCCGGAACCGAAGTTCACGCCCTTGTACTGGACCCAGTCGCCGTTGGCGAGCGCGCCGATGTTCTGCCCGCCGCCCGAGTCGGTGGTGGTCTCGCTGATGGTGCCGGACTGGGCGTCGTAGGACTCGGCCTGGATGGCGGTGTAGGCGTCCCGGTTGGTGGGCGGCGTGGTGGAGCCCCCGCCGGACGACAGCACCTGGACGTAGTCGACCAGCATCGGGTGGCCGGGGACGGTGCCGCTGTCCGGGCCGCCGCCGAAGGCGCCCGGGAAGCCGCCGCCCATCGCCACGTTGAGGATGATGAAGAAGCCGTGGTTCGTGGCGTTGGACCAGGTGGTGGCGTCCATCTGGTCGGCGCGCACGGTGTGGTAGTTGACGCCGTCGACGTAGAAGCGGATCTGCTCGACGCTGGTCGAGCGGTCCCACTCCATGCGGTAGGTGTGGAAGCCGGACTGGCAGGTGGCGCCGGGACAGGCGGTCGAACCGCCGATGCCGGTGGTCTCGTTGCAGGGGCCGCCCGGGTTGGTCCCGCAGTGCATGGTCGACCAGACGGTGTTGAGGCCCTGGACGTTCTCCATGATGTCCAGCTCGCCCACGCTCGGCCAGTTCCAGTAGTTGCCCCGGAACGGCGCCCCCAGCATCCAGAAGGCGGGCCAGTAGCCCTTGGCCGCGGCGCCGGTGACGTTCGGCATCTGGATGCGCGACTCGACGCTCAGCTTGCCGCCGGCCGGGGGCTGGAAGTCGGTGCGGTTGGTCTCGACGCGGCCCGAGGTCCAGTTGCCGTTCGCGTCCCGCAGCGGCGTGATGCGCAGGTTGCCGCTGCCGTCGAGGGAGACGTTGTTCGTGCTGGACGTCATCGTCTCGACCTCGCCGGTGCCCCAGTTGGCGGCGCCGCCGGGATACGAAGTACCGGTCGCGTACTGCCAGTTGGACGTGTTCACGCCGGAGCCGGCCGCGCCGTCGAAGTCGTCCAGGAAGACCTGCGTCCAGCCGGACGGGGGCGTGGGCGCGGAGGCGTCCGCGGGCGGGGCGGCGAGGGTGGCGCCGGCCACGGCCAGCCCGAGCGCTCCCAGGGCGGCGACGAGCGCGCGCCGCAGGGGACGACGTCTGTGCGGGGTGCCGGAGGGTTCGCGCATGGGGGTGCCTCTCGGTACGGGGTGGGAGGATGCCGGGCACTGCGACTCCGCGAGCGCGTTCTGAGAGCGCTCTCAGAGTGCGGCCAATGTGCTCCCCGGGCCCCCGGCCGTCAAGAGGTGAAGCCGAGAAAGTCCTTGCCCCGTGGGGGAGTTCAGCACCCGAAGGGCACGAAAAAGCGCCCTTCGGACCCGCCGTCCGCCCCGCGCGCCGACGGGTGGTCAGCTCAGCGCGCTGCCCGCCTTCCACTTCTTCCAGGACAGGTTCCAGCCGTTGAGCCCGTTGGCCGGGTCGACGGTCTTGTCGCCCGAGTTCTTCACGATCACCACGTCCCCCAGCAGCGAACCGTCGTAGAACTCGTACCCCGCCGTGTCCTCGTCCGCCCCGCCCTTGGCGTCGTGCAGGCCGATGCAGCCGTGCGTGCCGTTGGTGTGGCCGAAGGCGGAGGCGGCGGTCCAGTAGTTGCCGTGGACGAACGTGCCGGAGGTGGTCAGCCGCTGCGCGTGCGGCACGTCCGCGATGTCGTACTCGTCGCCGAGCCCGACCGTCGAGGACTGCATCCGGGTCTCCTTCAGCCGCTCGCTGATCACCATGATCCCGGCCCAGGTGGTGTGCTCGGAGTCGCCGCCGGTGACGGGGTAGGTGGCGGTCTTCTCGCCGTCCCGGACGACCGTCATCTGCTCGGACTTCAGGTCGACGGTGCTGATCTGGGACCGGCCGATGCGGAAGGTGAAGTTCTTCGTCTGGGTGCCGTAGAGGTCGTCGGCGGCGCGGACGCCGGCCAGCCGCAGGTCGACGGTGACGGTGGTGTCCTTCGCCCAGTACTTCTTCGGCCGGAAGTCCAGCCGGGTGTCGCCGAACCAGTGGCCGACCACCTCGACCCCGGAGTCGGCGCTCACCGTGATCGCCGACTCCACCGCCGCCTTGCGGGTCACCGCGTGCGAGAAGGTGATCGACACCGGCATGCCGACGCCGTAGGTGCCGCCCGCCTCGGGGGTCACGGTC
This sequence comes from Streptomyces sp. NPDC090994, assembly GCF_044768905.1. Lineage (NCBI taxonomy): Bacteria > Bacillati > Actinomycetota > Actinomycetes > Kitasatosporales > Streptomycetaceae > Streptomyces > Streptomyces sp. NPDC090994. The sequence goes on along the minus strand of NZ_JBIVWS010000013.1, from coordinate 75,523 downwards.
GCGGTGAGGGAGCGGGCCTCGGCGGTGCCGCTCGCCGGGACGGTCCCCTCGGCGGCCCGCGCGGTGCCGGTGCCCGCGCCCGCCAGTGCCGCCGCGACCGGCACGGCGCCGAGCACGGCGAGCACCCCGCGCCGCGACCACCGTCCCGGCTGGGCGTCCTGCTGGTCGGATATGGGGTGGCTGCTCACGGGACGGGCCTTTCGGGGGGTGGGCGGGGATCGGGTGCAGTCTGCACCTTATAGCTGGGTCGGAGCTGTGCGGTGCTGTTCGTCCCCTGGGGCGGCTGTGAGAAATGTGGCAGACGGGAACAGGCTCCCGGCCCGCGCGTCCGGTCCTCGTCAGGGGCGGGACGGCCCGCCCGGCCGCCACCCCAGCCCCCGTGAGATCCCGCGCGCCGCCAGCCGTACCGCCGGTGACAGCGCCGGGACGCGGACGGCGTCGTGCGGGACGACGACCGAGACCGCCGCGGTCACCGTCCCGTCCGGCCCGCGCACCGGGGCGGCCACCGAGATGGCGTCCTCGGTGACCTGCCGGTCGCTGACCGCCACCCCCGTGCGCCGCACCTCCGCCAGCACCCCGCGCAGCCGGACCGGGTCGGTGACGGTGTACGGGGTGAAGGCGGCCAGCGGACCCGCGCAGTACGCCTCCTGGACCTCCGGTGTCCCGTGCGCCAGCAGGGCGAGGCCGACACCCGTGGCGTGCAGCGGCCAGCGGCCGCCCACCCGGATGTGCACGCCGACCGCCGACCGCCCCGACAGCCACTCGACGTAGACCACCTCGCCGCCGTCCCGCACCGCGAGCTGCACGTTCTCGTGCGTCGCCTCGTACAGGTCCTCCAGATGGGGCAGGGCGACCTGCCGCAGTCCCAGACCGCGCGGCGCGAGCGCGGCGACCTCCCACAGCCGCAGCCCCACGTGGTAGCGCCCCGACCCGTCGCGCTCCAGGGCACCCCAGGCCGTCAGGGCGCCCACCAGCCGGTGCGCGGTGGTCAGGGTGAGCCCGGCCCGGCGGCTGATGTCCGTGAGGCACAGCGCGGCGTGCTCGTGGTCGAAGGCGGCGAGCACCGACAGCAGCCGGTCGGTCGCGGAACGGCCGGGGACGGAGGAGCCGGTGACGGAACGGGCTGTCATGGCGCTGGGTCTCCTTCCGTCAGGGGGCCGGTGCCGGCCCCGGTGCGGTCGCGCACCGGGCGCGCGGCGGTCCCAGGTGAAGGTAGGCACCGGACGCACCCCGGTCAATGCGCCGGTACCCCGTCCGCCGGACGGCCCGCGTGCCATGATCGGCGGCAGCGGGGGCCGGCGGCGGGCCGGCCGTGCGGAAAGGACGCGGGTGTGAGGCTGACGATTCTGGGCGGCGGCGGATTCCGGGTGCCGCTGGTGTACGGGGCACTGCTCGGGGACCGCGGCGAGCGGCGGGTGAGCGAGGTGGTGCTGCACGACCTCGACGCGGACCGGCTGACCGCGGTGACCCGGGTCCTGGCCGAACAGGCCGCCGGCGTCCCCGACGCGCCCCGCGTCACGGCCACCACCGACCTGGACGAGGCGCTCACCGGCGCCGACTTCGTCTTCTCCGCGATCCGGGTCGGCGGCCTGGCGGGCCGCGCGGACGACGAACGGGTCGCGCTCGCCGAGGGTGTCCTCGGCCAGGAGACGGTCGGCGCGGGCGGCATCGCCTACGGCCTGCGGACCGTCCCCGTCGCCGTCGACATCGCCCGCCGGGTGGCCCGCCTGGCCCCCGACGCCTGGGTCATCAACTTCACCAACCCCGCCGGACTGGTCACCGAGGCGATGTCCCGGCACCTCGGCGACCGCGTCATCGGCATCTGCGACTCGCCGGTCGGCCTCGGCCGCCGTATCGCCCGGGTGCTCGGCGCCGACCCGCGCGAGGCGTTCGTCGACTACGTCGGCCTCAACCACCTCGGCTGGGTGCGCGCGCTGCGCGTCGCCGGCCGCGACGAACTGCCCCGGCTGCTCGCCGACCCCGCCCTGCTCGGCTCCTTCGAGGAGGGCCGCCTCTTCGGCCCCGACTGGCTCCGCTCGCTCGGCGCCGTCCCCAACGAGTACCTGCACTACTACTACTTCAACCGGGAGGCCGTACACGCCTACCAGCAGGCCGAGCGCACCCGCGGCGCCTTCCTGCGCGACCAGCAGGCCGGGTTCTACGCCGAGGCCCGCGACCCCGGTGTCTCCGCCCTGGAACTGTGGGAACGCACCCGCGCCGAGCGCGAGGCCACCTACATGGCGGAGAACCGGGAGGCGGCCGGCGCCGGCGAACGCGAGGCCGAGGACCTCTCCGGCGGCTACGAGGAGGTCGCCCTCGCCCTGATGCGGGCCGTCGCCCGCGGCGAGCGCACCACCCTGATCCTCAACGTCCGCAACGGCTCCACGCTCGCCGCCCTCGACGCCGACGCCGTCATCGAGGTGCCCTGCCTGGTCGACGCGAGCGGCGCGCGCCCCCTGGCCGCCGCGCCGCTGCCGGACCACGCCACCGGCCTCGTCTGCTCGGTCAAGGCCGTCGAACGCGAGATCCTCGCGGCGGCCGAGTCCGGCTCCCGCGCCCGGGCCGTGACGGCCTTCGCGCTGCACCCGCTCGTCGACTCCGTCAACGTGGCACACCGCCTCGTCGACGGCTACACCGCCGTCCATCCCGGCCTCGCCTATCTCCGGTAGGCGGGGCCGCACTCCGGCCGGAACGTTCCCATGAAGAATTAAGGAACGGGCAGAACACCTGGTCAGCCGCGCCGTACGGCGAAAATCGGCCCCGGCGCGTCGCCTGTCGTACACCTCCGGTTCGCCTGCCGCCCCTGGGATGCGGCCAGTACGACGAAGAGAGAGGTGGCACGGTGCGAGAGCCGCGACTGTCCGCGATCGGCAAAGGACTGAAGCGCCGGGGGAGGCTGATGGCCCAGGCCGTCAGCCCGCCGCGCCGGGGCCTCGACGCGGTGCCCGCGCCCCGCAAGGCGGCGGACGACCGCGGCGGCTACACCGCCCCGCCCGCGCCGCGCCTGGTGGAGTCCCCGGTGTTCGTCCTGTCCTCGGTGCGCTCCGGGTCGACCCTGCTGCGGGTCCTGCTGAACAGCCACAGCCGCATCCGCGCCCCGCACGAGATGCATCTGCGCACCCTGCGCGTCCAGCTCTCCCGGCCGTTCACCCCCAAGGCCATGCAGGCGCTGGAACTCGACCGGGAGGAACTGGAGCACGTCCTGTGGGACCGGGTGCTCCACCTCGAACTCGTCCGCAGCGGCAAGGACGTCATCGTCGACAAGACCCCGGCCAACGTCCACGTCCTGCCCCGGCTGAACCGATGTTGGCCCAAGGCCCGCCGGATCGTCCTGCTGCGCCACCCGGGCGCGGTCGTGGCCTCCCTCACCGCCCGCCGCAGCGACCCGGACCACACCGCCATCCGCGCCGAGGTCCTCGGTTACGCCGAGAAGCTGGAGGAGGCGCGGCACGACCCCGCCGCCCACGTGATCACGTACGAGGACCTCACCGCCGAGCCGGAACGGGTCACCCGGGGCATCTGCGCGTACCTCGGCGTCCCCTGGGAGCCCGGCATGCTCGACTACGGCAGCAAGGACCACGGCGACTTCCGGCCCCAGCTGGGCGACTGGTCCGAGACCCTCAAGTCCGGCCGCATCCGCGCCGCCCGCTCCGCCGCCCCCGGCACCGACCTGCCGCCCCGGCTGCGGGACCTGGCACGGGCCTGGGGGTACCGGGACTGACCGCCCGCTGCCGGTACCCCCCCGCTGCCGGTACCCCCCCGCGCGTGCGTCAGGGACGGCGCGGCCGGGTCGGGGCGGGGCGCCGGTCCGGGTAGGTGACGTCCGGTATCCCGATGCCCAGGGCGGTCAGGCGGCGGGCCGTCTCGGCGGGGCTCAGGCCCAGCCTGCCGACGACGGTCAGCACCTCCTCCAGGTTCAGCGGCCCGTTGGGCTTCGGCAGCGCCAGGGCCACCTCCAGGTCGTCGGCGTCGGCCGTGGCCGGCAGCTCGACGGCGTGGCCGAGGCGGGTCAGCCGCTCGGCGATCGCGACGGGGGAGTGGCCCGTGGCCCGCGCCGCGCGCAGCACGTGCTCCACCGCCGGTGTCCTCCGCCAGGGCAGCCAGGGCGCCCGCCCGTCGAGGCCCTGACTGAGCACGAGGACGTCCACGTCGTCGAAGCCGTCGAGTTCCGGCAGGGTGTGCCGGGTGTAGGCGTACTCGCTGAGCCGCTCGTCGATCTCGGCCGGGGCACGGCCGAGCACCCGCGCGGCGCGCAGGACGTGACCGAGACCGGCGTCGCCGGAGCCGACCCAGGGGGCGTCGCCGTCCGCGTTCTGGCTGAGGACCAGGGCGTCCTCGGGCAGCGGCACGAACGGCAGGCGGTGCCCCAGGGCGACCAGCCGGGACGCGACCTCGTAGGCGCTGATCCCCAGCCGGTGGGCGACGTCCCGGGGGTGGGCCCGGTCCACGGGCAGGCCGGGGTCGAGGAAGTCCTTGCCCAGGCCGTGCCGGCTGATGATCTCCAGGTCGTGGGGGTGCGACTCCTCCGGCAGTGCGCCGGGCAGGTGCCGGTACCCCAGGGCCCGCAGCCGGCGCCCGATCCCTGCCGGGCCGGTGCCTTCGGCCCGCGCCCGCCGGATGATGTGCCGGGGCGGCACGAGCGCGTCCGGGTCCAGCCAGCCGGTGTCGGTCCTGACCAGCGCGGCGGCGCCGGCACCGACCGGCCCGGCCGGCGGACCGTCCGGCAGGACGACGTCGGTGTAGCCCAGCTCCCGGTACCGCCGGGCGGCCTCCAGGACGCCGGTGCCCGCCTCCTCGGCGGCCCGCACGACCCGTCCGTAGGGCACCGTGTCCGGCAGCGGGGCCGCACCGCCCTCCCTCTGATCGGTGATGAGCCGGAGGTCGTCGTCGGTGACGACCCGGTCGGGCAGCTCGGGCACCCGGTCGTGGCCCAGCTCCCGCAGCCGGGCCACCACGGCCGCCACGTTCATGCCCTCGGAGTGCGCGCGGTACAGCACGTGCCCGACCGGCACCGGCTCGGCCCAGGAGATCCAGGGCGCGGCGTCGTCGGGCACCGGCGGGCTGATGAGCCGCAGGTCGCTCTCCCGTGCCTCGGCGGGGACGCCCCGCGCGGGCAGGGCGTAGCCGAGCCGGCGGAGCCGGTCGGCGGCCTCGGCGGGGGCCCGTCCGGTGCGGACGCAGACGACGAGGAGGTGGGGCAGCAGGCCGGGGCCGTGCTGCCCGGGCCGGGTGGTGCGCCCCTGCCAGACGCCCTCGATCAGGTCGAGGTCCTCGGCGGTCACCGAGTCGGCCGGCGGGCCGTCGGGCAGCCGCCGGTGGCCCAGGTCGCGGAGCCGGGCGAGGACCTCGTCCGGGTTCCGGCCGTGTGCCTGGGCGAAACGCAGGACGTGGTGCAGCGGCACCGGCTGCCCGGCGTCGAGCCAGGGAGCCTGGCCGTCCAGCCCCTCACTGACCAGGACCAGGTCGTCCGGGCCGGTCTCCGCCAGGCCGGGTTCGACGCGGAAGCCGAGGGCGGTGAACCGCTCGCCCAGCGCGGCCACCGCGGCGGCCGGCTCCCGCGGGGTCTCCGGCGCGTCCGTGCGGTGCCGCAGGCTGGGCAGCACCCGCAGGACGTGGCCGAGCGGCACGGGTTCGGTGTCGGCCAGCAGGAAGCCGGATTCCCTGACCACCAGATGCCGGTCGTCGTCCTCGACCCGGTCGGGGAAGGTGCCGGGGGAGGGCGCCCGGTAGCCCAGTTCGGCGAGGCGGTCGGCGAGTTCGACGGGCGGCCGCTTCAGCCGGACGGCGGCGAGGATCGCGAGGGACCGCAGCCGGGGCGCGTCCTCCTCACGCAGCCAGGGCCGGCCGTTCAGCCGTGGGCTGATCAGTTTCAGGTCGTCGTCGTCCACCGACTCCGGGAGCCGGTCGGAACCCGGCAGGACCAGGCCGAGCACGGCCAAGCGGTCCGCCGGCTCGGCGGGCGGCCGTCTCAGCTTGCGGGCGGCCCGCAGGACATGGGCCCGCAGGTACGGGAAGTCCGCCGTGGTCAGCCAGGGCGGGCGGCCGTCGAGGTCACGGGTGAGCAGCCTGGCGTCGTCGTCGCCGAGCGAGGCGAGCAGTTCGGGCGGCGGCACCCGGTACCCCAGCTCGGTGAGCCGGGCGGCCACGTCGGCGCGGTCCAGGCGCCGTTGCCCCGCCGCGCGCACGACATGGTGCGCCGGCACCGGCCGGTCCGGGTCCAGCCAGGGGGCCTCGCCGGTCAGGTCGGCGCTGACCAGGACACGCGAGGCGGGGTCGTCGGGGAGCGGGATCTTCGGCATGGGGGCCTTTCTGCGGTGGGTGGGCGAGGACGCGGCGGGTGTCACTCGGCGACGGCCGTGTAACGGACGGGCTCGCCGTCCCAGTCGTCCTCCTCCTGCCGGCCGGACAGGTCCACGCGCACGCCCGCCGGTTCCAGCGCGTCCCACACGCGCAGCATCATGGCGTCACTGAGGTAGTGGTGGTGCAGGTCGAGGTAGCGCAGATGGGTGAGCGGCTGGCCGCGCAGCAGCGCCTCGGCGCCCTCGTCGCCCAGCGAGCCCATGGACAGGCGCAGCGAGTCCAGCCGCGCCACCACCGGCGCCTGGGCCACCGCGGCGGCTATCTCGTCCTGGAAGAGGCTGTTCTGCAGACCCAGGTGGCGCAGCGCGGGCAGCCGGTCGCCGTCCAGCAGCGGCCGCAGGTCAGCCACGGTCACGTCACAGCCGTAGTCCTCGACGCCCAGCCACAGCTCCAGGCAGTCCAGGTTCGGCAGGTCGGAGGCGGCGACGCCGCGCACGACCTCGGCGGGCAGCCCGCCGGCCTCGAAGCGCAGGGTGCGCAGCCCCTCGTGGCGGAGGGCGGGGAACTCCAGGCCGTTGCTGCCGCGCACGCCCAGCTCCCGCAGACCGGGATAGGCCCGCAGGCAGGCGCCGACGTCGGACTGCTCGATCCAGGAGACCTCGCTCTCCTCCATCTCGACATCGCCGAGGAAGAGCGCCTCCAGGGAGGTCAGCCGGTCGCTCAGCGCCTCGATGTCCTCGCCCATGGGGCCCCCGTCGAAGCCGTACCACGGGCTGCCGACGAGCAGCGCGCGGATCGAGCCCAGCGGCGCGGTGGCCACGAACCGGTTCCAGTAGTCGCCGGGGTTCTCGTTCTCGGCCCGCTCGCCGCACCGCAGGCGCCACGCCACGGACCCCGGGTCGTCCGGCAGCGGCCGGTCCTCACCGGCCTCGGGGAAGTCGAACACCGGCAGCCCGTGGAAGTGGCTCAGATGGTAGGGGCTGCGCGGATGCAGGGGCACGTCGGCCGGGAGTTCCATGGCGGTCCTAGAGATGACGGTCGGTCAGGGCACGACTGTTCTAGCAGCGGCCACTGACAACCCGTCACCTCGGGGCGCCCACTCCTTCTACACGGAACGCCCGGACACCCCGGTGACGTGGCCCGCGGCCGGGGCGGGCCGGGGCTCCACGGGGCGGGCCTGGACCGCCACCGCAGGCGCCGGGGCCTCCGGGGGCCGCTGCGGCAGCGGCACCGGCAGCAGCGGACGCGGCCCGGACACCACCGTGTAGTCCTGGCCGAGGAACGGCGGCACGATCTCGCCCGGGTCGTCACCGAGCGCGAGCCGCACCGCGGCCCACGGGGCGTTGATCCCGCACAGCGACAACTGGTGCAGCCCGCCCGCCGGACGGGTGTTGACGTCCATCAGCACCGGACGTTCGCCGTACATCCGGAACTGGATGTTGGACAGGTGGTGCAGCCCGAAGCCCTCCGCGACCCGCCGCGCGGGCTCCAGCCAGCGTTCGTCGAGCGTGAACCCGCGACGGCGGCCGTTCTTGGTGCGGCCCACCACCATGCGCACCCGGTTGTCGGTGCCGGTGAGGCAGTCCACCGACACCTCCGGCTCCTCCAGGCGCGGCATCACCAGCCAGTCGACCGGCTCGTCCGCCGCCCGCACCGCCGCCACCGCCAGGTCCAGCGGCACGTAGGGGGACGGGAAACCGCTCAGGTGCACCAGCGAGAAGGGGTTGCGGGTGATCACCCGGAAGCCCACCCCGCCCGCGCCGGACGCCGGTTTGAAGCACGCGCGGTGCCCCTGCTCCTCCAGCTCCTCCACCGCCGCGACCAGTTCGTCGGCCGTCCGCACCCGCCACCAGGGCGGTACCGGAACGCCGACCGCCTGGGCCGCCTCGTAGCCGATCACCTTGTCCCGGAAGACGGCCACCGCCTCGGGCGGCGGGGCGAGCAGCGCCGTACCGGCCGCCTCGAACTCGGCGCGGTGCGCCACGATCGCCGTCTGGTGCAGCCGGGGCACGAACACGTCGATGCCGCGCCGCCGGCACTGGTCCAGCGCGAACTCCACGTACGCCGCCGGGGACAGGTTCTCCGGCTCCAGTTCGGCGGTGTCGGCGGCGGCCAGGACGGGGGAGTCGGGGTCGCCGTGCGTGGCATGGATCTCGACGGCCCGGTCGCCGGGATTTCTCCGCAGCTGATCCATGAAGAACACGTTCTCCGCGTACGTGCGGTTGAGCCAGACGCGTACGCGAGAGACCATGCAGGCCGCCTTCCACGGTAAGCGGGCAGGGCACAGCCGGCCGTGCCCGGCCAAGGGAGAAAAGGGACACCGAGCCGCTCCGCGTGAAGGGGGAGTCAGGGGCGGTGGTGTTGGGGCGATCATAGGGGTTCGGGGGCGGCCCCGTGCAACGCGCGTGTTAAGGATCGACGGCGGCCCAGCCACGAGCGCGTGGCCGGACCGGCCGGTCTTGTCGCCCCGGCCCGCCGTGTGATCTCGTGGGGTCGACCGGCCGGGTCCGCGGGGGCGGGCGTACGGCGCCGGAGCGTACGGAGGGGCGAGAGGTGACGTCGACGGCCGGTGGCGCCGGACAACTGTGGGCCGTCAGCGACCTGCACATCGGATACGAGGAGAACCGGGCCCTGGTCGAGGCCATGCGCCCCGCCTCGGACGACGACTGGCTGCTGGTCGCCGGTGACGTCGCGGAGACCGTCGAGGACATCCGCTGGGCGCTCGGCACGCTCGCCGGCCGCTTCCGCCGTGTCGTGTGGGCCCCCGGCAACCACGAACTGTGGACCCACCCCAAGGACTCCGTCACCCTGCGCGGCACCGAGCGCTACGCGCACCTCGTCGAGGTCTGCCGCGGACTCGGCGTGACGACACCCGAGGACCCCTACCCCGTCTGGGACGGCCCGGGCGGCCCGGTGGCCGTCGCTCCGCTCTTCCTCCTGTACGACTACTCCTTCCTGCCGGACGGCTGCGCCACCAAGGACGAGGGGCTGGCCTACGCGCACGGCACCGGCATCGTCTGCGCCGACGAATACCTGCTGCACCCCGACCCCTACCCGAGCCGCGAGGCCTGGTGCCGGGCCCGGGTCGCCGAGACCGAGGCACGGCTCGCCGCGCTGCCGGACGGCCTGCCCGTCATCCCGGTCAACCACTATCCGCTGGACCGGCACCCCACCGAGGTCCTGTGGCACCCCGAGTTCGCCATGTGGTGCGGCACCCGGCTGACCGCCGACTGGCACCGCCGCTTCCGTGTCGACACCATGGTCTACGGCCACCTCCACATCCCCCGCACCACCTGGCACGAGGGCGTCCGCTTCGAGGAGGTCTCGGTGGGCTACCCCCGGGAGTGGCGCAGACGGTCGGGACCGCCCGGGCAGCTGCGGCTGATCCGGCCGTACGAGAACACGGGTGCGGGCGGCGCGGACGGCGGCCACGGCACGGGCACGAAGGGCGGGTTCCGGTGATCGAGGAGGTGCTCCCCGAGACGGTGGCCGCCGAGGAGGCGCACGGCCACGACACCGCCGGACACACGCCGCTGCACCCCGAGGAGGAGCCGCTCGTGGCCCGCGCGGTGCCCAAGCGCCGCCGGGAGTTCACCGTCGTACGCTCCTGCGCCCGCCGGGCCATGGCCCGCCTCGGCGTGCCGCCCCAGCCGATTCTGAACGGCGAACGCGGCGCGCCGCGCTGGCCGTCCGGCCTGGTCGGCAGCATGACCCACTGCGACGGCTACTGCGCCGCCGCGCTGGTCCGCGCCACCGACCTGGCCTCCGTCGGCATCGACGCCGAACCGGACGGGCCGCTCCCGGAGGGGGTGCTGTCCGCCGTGGCGCTGCCCGCGGAGGCCGCGCGGCTGGACCGGCTGGCCGCCGAGCGGCCCCATGTGCACTGGGACCGGCTGCTGTTCAGCGCCAAGGAGTCCGTCTACAAGGCGTGGTTCCCCCTCACCGGCACGTGGCTGGACTTCTCCGAGGCCGACATCGAGTTCACCGAGGACCCCGGCGGCAAGGGCCGCGGCGCCTTCCGTGCGGCGCTGCTGGTGCCGGGGCCCCGGGTGGGGGAGCGGCGGCTGGACCGCTTCGACGGCCGCTGGGCCGCGCGGGACGGCCTGCTCGTCACCGCCGTCACCGTACCGCCGCCCGTCTGACGGACGTCAGGGCTCGGAACACCAGCTCGCCAGCAGCCGGAAGAACTCCTCCTCGCTCCCGGTCAGCCCCGCGTCGCGCAGCGCCCGTTCGGCCTCCGCGAGGACGCCGGGCGGGACGATCGGGGGACCCGGCGTGCCCGAGGGGTGCGTGTCGAAGGCGGCCCGTACGGTGTGCAGCAGGCGCAGATAGGCCTGGACGGCGGCGCGTTCCCGGTCGGTCAGCACGGCGGTGGTCATCGGTCGGCTCTCCCCACATCGGCGTCGGACGCGCCGCCCCGCCGGGCGGCACCCCACCAGCTTGCCGCCGCCCACTGACAATCCGGCCGAACGGCGCACGGCGCCGGCGCACGGCTCGGCCCGCGCCGCCCCCGGGACACCCCGACGACCCCTCGATCCGCCCCGTTCGGACGGTTCCGCCGTACCGGCCCCCGCGACGGCGAACCCGCCGGCCGGCTGCGGCACTTGCCGGCCGGCAGCAGGCCGGAGCCCGCCGCCTCGCGGTCGGCGGAAACAGCACCGGGCGGCCCCGGCGCCGGCTCATCGCCCGCACAGTTGCGCGTACCGGCCGGCGGGGGCACCGGCGGGGTCAGCTCCGCCACCAGCCGGCCGCACCGGCGGCGCATCCGCCGCCCGGTGCCCAGTCCGCTCCCGGTCTCACGCCTCGGGCCGCTTGACGCTCTCCAGGAGCATGTCCAGCCACTCGGCGACCTTGTCCCGGTGCTGGTCGGTGGGCAACTGTGCGGCCCGCCAGGCGATTCCGCGCACGCCGTGGTCCTGTAACAGCCGCTCCAGCGGGTCGTCCGCCGCCTCGGTCGCCGCCCGCTCCCGGTCGGCGAGCTGCTGCAACAGCTCCTGCTCGGTGCGCTGCAGGGCACCGGCCAGTGCCTCCGGGTCCTCGGCCGTCAGGAACCCGGCGTGCACCCGGAAGAAGCGCTGGAGGGCGTCGCAGTGCTCCATGGTGGGCCGCCGGTCGCCGTTGATGAGCGCGCCCGCCTGCTGGCGTGACATCCCGGCGCCGTCGGCGATCTCCTGCTGGGTGTACCTGCGGCCGTTGGGTTTGAGCCGGGTGCGCCGCAACAGGTCGAGGCGTTGCACGAACCGGGCCTGCACATCGGGCTCCCCGGCCGCCCGGCCGCCCAGCAGGGCCTTGACCACGGACTCGGGCACCCCGGAGGCGGCGGACAGCCGGGCGGTGTCGAAGACCTCGGCGTGCGGTACGCCGAGCCGGTCGGCGAGCGCGGCGACGCGGGAGAGCACGGACGGCAGTGCTGCCGTCTGCGTGGTGCCCGGACCCTCGAAGTCACCCGCCACCGACAGATCTCCTACGTCTCTCACCGGACCCACAGGCCACGCACAAGCGGTTGCCGTGAACTTCCCGGAGAGTAGCCCTCGTTCGAACTGACATCCAGACGTCGCCACAACTGTGGCCAATTTCGGCCGTCAACGGTCATGAAATGCCACGATAGTTGACATGCCTTGCGTCCGAGCAGCAGGATCGGGGCGCCGCGTGAAGGCCGCATAGGCAAGAGGGGTGACCTCCCGATGGCATTTCAGGCAGGCGGACAGCGGTCGGCACCGCGGCCCGCCCCCGTGACTCCCGAGGCCCAGGCGTACCTGGACGACTACGCCGCGCTTCTGGACGCCGTCCCGCATCCCTCGTTCGTCGTCGACCACCGCTGGGACGTGGTCCTGGCCAACGGCGCGTTCCGGACACTTTTCCGCGAGGCCGGACCCCACCCGACGGCGATGCCCGACGACAACTTCCTCCGCTACGTGCTCTTCCACCCGGACGCGCCCGCGGTCCTCGGCGAGGCCGAGCACGAGTCGCGCTGGTGCCTGCCGATGCTGGCCCACTTCGCCTCGGCCATCGAGTGCCACGGCCACGACCACGTGCTCCAGGCGATCCGCCGCGACATCGCCCAGGACCCGATCATGGAGGCCGCCTACCGGCAGGGCCTGCCGCACTGGATCCGCGCGGTCGGCGAGGAGGCCGTGGAGCACGACGGCACGGTACGGCCGCTGCGCCACCCCGACGCCCGCCGGACCGCCGCCGAGTGCCGCGTCGTCGTGGAGACCTCCCGTTCGCTGGAGGAACTCGGTTACCGGCGGCTGACCCTGGTGCCGCGTCAGGCCCGGCGCACCCCGTCCCGCGAGCGCCGCGCCCGGGCCGGCGCCACCCACCTCAGGGTGGTCCCGGCCGCGGACTGACCGCCGGCCTCACGCCGATGCTCCGGCACCGGGGGCGACGCCCCGGCACCGCTTTACGCAAACCGCTTGCATTACTTGCGCTATTCTTGCGCGCATGACGCGACGACTTGCTGAGGTGGCGAAGAAGGTCGGGGTCAGTGAGGCCACGGTCAGCCGGGTGCTCAACGGCAAGCCCGGGGTCTCCGAGGCCACCCGGCAGGCGGTCCTGTCCGCCCTGGACGTGCTCGGCTACGAGCGGCCCACCCAGCTGCGCGGCGAGCGCGCCCGGCTCGTCGGCCTGGTCCTGCCCGAGCTGCAGAACCCGATCTTCCCGGCGTTCGCCGAGGTCATCGGCGGTGCCCTGGCGCAGCTCGGCCTCACCCCGGTGCTGTGCACGCAGACCAAGGGCGGCGTCTCCGAGGCCGACTACGTGGACCTGCTGCTGCAACAGCAGGTCTCCGGCGTCGTCTTCGCCGGCGGCCTGTACGCCCAGGCCGACGCGCCGCACGGCCACTACGAGCGGCTCGCCGACCGCAAGATCCCGGTGGTGCTGGTCAACGCGGCCATCGAACACCTCGGGTTCCCCGGCGTCTCCTGCGACGACGCCGTGGCCCTGGAACAGGCCTGGCGGCACCTGGCCTCGCTCGGCCACGAGCGGATCGGCCTCGTGCTCGGCCCCGCCGACCACCTCCCCTCGGGGCGCAAGCTGGCCGCAGCCCGGGCCGTCGGCGAGGTGCGTGACGAGTACGTGGCCCACGCGATGTTCTCCATCGAGGGCGGCCACGCGGCGGCCTCCCGGCTGATCGACCGCGGTGTCACCGGCTTCATCTGCGCCAGCGACATCCTCGCCCTCGGTGTCGTGCGGGCCGCCCGGCGCAAGGGGCTGGACGTGCCGTCACGGATCTCCGTCGTGGGCTACGACGACTCCGCGCTGATGAACTGCACCGAACCCCCGCTGACCACCGTCCGGCAGCCCATCGAGGCGATGGGCCGGGCCGTCGTGGAGCTGCTCAGCGCGCAGATCAACGGCCGGTCCGTGGCCGCCGAGGAACTGCTGTTCGAACCGGAACTGGTGGTGCGCGGCTCCACCGCGCAGGCTCTCCGCGTCTGACATGCCGGCGCGAGTCCCGGAGATCCACCTCCTTGTCGAATAATTGCAAATCCTGCGTGACATCTTGCACCGTGCTGGTGCGGGTGCTTGAGTGTGCGGCGCCCACCGCTCCTGTCCTGAGGGGTCACCGATGTCACGCACCGGGTTCCGCCGTACCTTTGCCGCGCTGAGCGTCTGTTCGCTCGCCCTCACCGTCTCCGCCTGCGGGTCCGGCGACGACGAGTCCGCGAGCGGCAAGACCCGCATCACGGTCAACTGCATGCCGCCCAAGAGCGCCAAGGTCGACCGGGCCTTCTTCGAGGAGGACGTCGCCGCCTTCGAGAAGGCCAACCCGGACATCGACGTCGTCCCGCACGACGCCTTCCCCTGCCAGGACCCCAAGACGTTCGACGCCAAGCTCGCCGGCGGCCAGATGGAGGACGTCTTCTACACGTACTTCACCGACGCCCGGCACGTCGTCGACATCGGCCAGGCGGCCGATCTCACCCCGTACGTCGAGGAACTGAAGAGCTACGACACCCTCCAGCAGCAGCTGCGCGACATCTACACCGTCGACGGCAAGGTCTACGGCATCCCGCGCACCGGCTACTCGATGGGCCTGATCTACAACAAGGCACTCTTCGAGAAGGCCGGCCTCGACCCGGACCAGCCGCCGGTCACCTGGGACGAGGTCCGCGCCGCCGCCAAGAAGATCGCCGCCCTCGGCGACGGCACCGTCGGCTACGCCGACTACAGCGCCCAGAACCAGGGCGGCTGGCACTTCACCGCCGAGCTGTACTCGCGCGGCGGCGACGTCGTCGGCGCCGACGGCAAGAAGGCCACCGTCGACACCCCCGAGGGGCACGCCGTCCTCCAGACGCTGCACGACATGCGCTGGAAGGACGACTCGATGGGCAGCAAGCAGCTGCTGGTCATCAACGACGTCCAGCAGATGATGGGCTCCGGCAAGCTCGGCATGTACCTCGCCGCCCCCGACAACATCCCGATCCTGGTCAAGGAGAAGGGCGGCGACTACGAGGACCTGGCCCTCGCGCCCATGCCCGGCGGCCAGGGCACCCTGATCGGCGGCGACGGCTACATGTTCAACAAGAAGGCCAGCCCCGAGCAGATCCGGGCCGGCCTCAAGTGGCTCGACCACATGTTCCTCACCCCCGGGGACGGCTTCCTCGGCGACTACGCCCGCGCGAAGGCGAAGGACGCCCCGGTCGGCCTGCCCGAACCCCGGCTGTTCACCGGCGCCGCCGACGCCGAGGACCAGCGGGTCAAGCAGGCCAACGCCAACGTCCCGGTGGAGAACTACCAGTCCTTCCTCGACGGCAACCAGAAGCTGGAGATGAAGATCGAGCCGCCCAGCGCCCAGCAGATCTACTCCGTCCTCGACGGCGTCGTCTCCGCCGTCCTCACCAAGGAGGACGCCGACATCGACCAGCTGCTCGACGACGCCTCCGGGAAGATCGACAGCATCCTGGCCCGGAGCTGACCGGTGACGAAGACGGCTGAACGACCGACCGGGGCCGTGCCGGTCCGCCCGGTACCGGCGTCACCCGTGCGCACGGACCGCGGGCGGCGCCGCCTCGCCGACCAGGGCCGCGCCTACGGCTTCCTCCTCGGCGGACTGATCTGCTTCGCGCTCTTCTCCTGGTACCCGGCGATCCGCGCGGTCGTCATCGCCTTCCAGACGTACACGCCGGGCGCGGAGGCCGAGTGGGTCGGCACCGCCAACTTCACCCGGGTCTTCCAGGACCCCGAGTTCGCCGACGCCTGGCGCAACACCCTCACCTTCACCGCGCTGGCCCTCCTCATCGGCTTCGCGGTCCCCTTCGTCCTCGCCCTGGTCCTCAACGAACTCCGGCACGCCAAGGCGTTCTTCCGGGTCGTGGTCTACCTGCCGGTGATGATCCCGCCGGTGGTCAGCGCCCTGCTGTGGAAGTGGTTCTACGACCCGGGCGCCGGCCTCGCCAACGAGGCCCTGCGCTTCCTGCACCTGCCCACCTCGAACTGGTCCAACGGCGCCGACACCGCCCTGGTCTCGCTGGTCGTCGTCGCCACCTGGGCCAACCTCGGCGGCACCGTCCTGATCTACCTCGCCGCCCTCCAGTCCATCCCCGGCGAGCTGTACGAGGCCGCCGAGCTGGACGGCGCGAACCTGCTGCAACGCGTCCGGCACGTCACGGTACCGCAGACCCGGTTCGTGATCCTGATGCTGATGCTGCTCCAGATCATCGCGACGATGCAGGTCTTCACCGAACCGTTCGTGATCACGGGAGGCGGCCCGGAGAACTCCACGGTCACCGTCCTCTACCTCATCTACAAGTACGCCTTCCTCTACAACGACTTCGGCGGCGCCTGCGCGCTGAGCGTCATGCTCCTGCTGCTGCTCGGCGTCTTCTCCGCCGGCTACCTCCGGCTCACCCGCTCCGACGGGGAGGACGCATGAGTTCCGCCCGTACCCTCGTCTCCCCGGCCGTCCTGGCCCGCCCGCGCGGCAGGGCCGTCTACTGGACCGTCTTCACCGGTACCGTCCTGCTCTTCGCGCTCGCCTTCCTCTTCCCCGTCTACTGGATGGTGACCGGCGCGCTGAAGCCGCCGGACGAGGTGGCCCGTACGCCACCCACCCTGGTGCCGGAGAAGTGGCGGACCAGCGGCTACACGGACGCCTGGGAGCTGATGCAGCTGCCGACCCACCTGTGGAACACGGTGGTGCAGGCGGCCGGAGCCTGGATCTTCCAGCTCGTGCTGTGCACGGCCGCCGCCTACGCCCTGTCCAAGCTGAAGCCCGTCTTCGGCAAGGTGATCCTCGGCGGTATCCTCGCCACCCTGATGGTGCCGACCCAGGCCCTGGTCGTCCCGAAGTACCTGACCGTCGCCGACCTCGGGCTGCTCAACGACCCCCTCGCCATCTGGCTGCCGGCCGTCGCCAACGCCTTCAACCTCTACCTGCTCAAACGCTTCTTCGACCAGATACCCCGCGATGTGCTGGAGGCCGCCGAGATCGACGGCGCCGGGAAGCTGCGGGTGCTGTGGTCGATCGTGCTGCCCATGTCGCGTCCGGTGCTCGGCGTGGTGTCGATCTTCGCGCTGGTCGCCGTCTGGCAGGACTTCCTGTGGCCGCTGATGGTCTTCTCCGACACCGGGAAGCAGCCGATCAGCGTGGCGCTCGTCCAGCTCTCGCAGAACATCCCGCTCACCGTGCTCATCGCCGCGATGGTGATCGCCAGCATCCCCATGGTCGCCATGTTCCTGGTCTTCCAGCGGCACATCATCGCCGGCATCAGCGCCGGCAGCACCAAGGGCTGACGCCCTCCCGCACCCTCGTAGAAAGGCACGCACCGTGGGACAGCCCACCCCTGCCCCGAACACCTCCGACTGGTGGCGCCGCGGCGTCATCTACCAGGTGTACGTCCGCAGCTTCGCCGACGGTGACGGCGACGGCACCGGCGACCTGGCCGGTGTCCGGGCCCGCCTGCCCTATCTCGCCGGACTCGGCGTGGACGCCCTGTGGTTCACCCCCTGGTACCTCTCCCCGATGAAGGACGGCGGCTACGACGTCGCCGACTACCGTGCCGTCGACCCGTCCTTCGGCACCCTCGCGGAGGCGGAGAAGCTGATCGCCGAGGCCCGTGAGCTGGGCATCCGCACCATCGTCGACATCGTGCCCAACCACGTCTCCGACCAGCACCCCTGGTTCCGGGCGGCGCTGGACGGCGGCCCCGAGCGGGAGCTGTTCCACTTCCGTCCGGGGCGGGGCGAGAGCGGTGAACTGCCGCCCAACGACTGGCAGTCGGAGTTCGGCGGGCCCGCGTGGACCCGGCTCCCCGACGGCGACTGGTACCTCCACCTCTTCGCCCCCGAACAGCCCGACCTCAACTGGGCCCACCCGGCCGTCCGCCAGGAACACGAGGACATCCTGCGGTTCTGGTTCGAACGCGGGGTCGCCGGCGTCCGCATCGACTCCGCCGCACTGCTGGTCAAGGACCCCGGCCTGCCCGACTTCACCGACGGCCGCGACCCGCACCCGTACGTCGACCGCGACGAACTCCACGACGTCTACCGCGCCTGGCGGGCCGTCGCCGACGAGTACGGCGGGATCTTCGTCGGGGAGGTGTGGCTGCCGGACACGGAGCGCTTCGCGCGCTATCTGCGCCCCGACGAGTTGCACACCGCGTTCAACTTCTCCTTCATGACCTGCCCCTGGGACGCGGACCGGCTGCGCGCCTCCATCGACACCACGCTCGCGGAGCACGCGCCGGTCGGGGCGCCCGCGACGTGGGTGCTGTGCAATCACGACGTCACGCGTACGGTCACCCGGTACGGGCGGGCCGGGGACACCGGGTTCGACTTCGCCGCGAAGGTCTTCGGTACGCCCACGGATCCGGTGCTCGGCACCCGACGGGCGCGGGCCGCGGCTCTGCTGTCGATGGCGCTGCCCGGCGCGGTCTACGTCTACCAGGGCGAGGAACTCGGGCTGCCCGAGGCCGACATCCCGCTCGACCGCATCCAGGACCCCATGCACGCGCGCTCGGGCGGGGTGGACCCGGGGCGGGACGGGTGCCGGGTGCCGTTGCCCTGGGTGGCGGACGCGGCGCACGCCGGGTTCGGCGGCGACCCCTGGCTGCCGCAGCCGGCCGGGTGGGGGGCGTACGCGGCGGACAGGCAGGACGGTGATCCCGGCTCCATGCTCGCCCTGTACCGGGAGGCGATCCGGGTCCGGTCGGTTTTCGGGGACGCGGCGCTGAGCTGGCTGCCCGGACCCGAGGGGGTCCTCTCCTTTCGCCGTGGTGACGTCACCGTCGTGGTGAATCTCTCGGACTCGGCCGTCGATCTTCCCGCGCACACCAGTGTCCTGCTGCGCAGCGGGTCCCTGGACCCGGACGGGCGGTTGCCCGAGGACGTGGCCGTGTGGCTGCGCTAGAGGCTCGGCTGCGGACCGGCTGAGGCTGGTCGCGCAGTTCCCCGCGCCCCTGACGGGGCGCTTCCCTGACCCCCACTTGAAAGGGAACCGCACATGCACCTCACCAGATCCGCTCACCTCGGTGTCGCCGTCGCCCTCGCCGCCGGCACCCTCGTCGCCCTGGCCCCCGGTGCCGCTCAGGCCGCCGCCGGGGCCACCCTCCCCTTCACCTCCGTCGAAGCCGAGGCCGCCGCCTCCACCGGCACGAAGACCGGGCCGGACCACACCCAGGGCACCCTCGCCTCCGAGGCGTCCGGGCGGCAGGCTGTACGCCTCACCGCCGGGCAGCGCGTCGAGTTCACCGTGCCCCGCGCCGCCAACGCCGTGAACGTCGCCTACAGCGTCCCCGACGGCCAGTCCGGCTCGATGAACGTCTACGTCAACGGGCAGAAGCTCACCAAGACCCTCCCCGTCACCTCCAAGTACTCCTACGTCGACACCCCCTGGATCGCCGGCTCCAAGACCCACCACCTCTACGACAACGCCCGCCTGTTGCTCGGCCAGGACGTCCAGGCCGGTGACAAGGTCGCCTTCGAGGCGGTGAACACGCAGGTCACCGTGGACGTGGCCGACTTCGAGCAGGTCGCCGCCGCGGCCACGAAGCCCGCCGGTGCCGTCTCCGTCACCGACAGGGGCGCCGACCCCGCAGGCCAGGGCGACTCCACCCAGGCGTTCCGGGACGCCATCGCCGCCGCGCAGGGCGGGACGGTGTGGATACCGCCGGGGGAGTACCGGATCACCTCCTCCCTCAACGGCGTGCAGAACGTCACGATCCAGGGCGCGGGCGCCTGGCACTCCGTCGTGCGCGGCTCCCGCTTCATCGACCAGCAGAGCAGCGCGGGCCGCGTCCACCTCAAGGACTTCGCGGTCATCGGCGAGGTCACCGAACGCGTCGACTCCGCCCCGGACAACTTCGTCAACGGCTCCCTCGGCCCGGACAGCTCCGTCTCCGGCATGTGGCTCCAGCACCTCAAGGTGGGCCTCTGGCTGACCGGCACCAACGACAACCTCGTCGTCGAGGACAACCGCATCCTCGACACCACCGCCGACGGCCTCAACCTCAACGGCAGCGCGCGGGGCGTCAAGGTCAGGAACAACTTCCTGCGCAACCAGGGCGACGACGCGCTCGCCATGTGGTCGCTCAACCAGCCCGACGTCGGCAGCAGCTTCACCGGCAACACCATCACCCAGCCCAACCTCGCCAACGGCATCGCGATCTACGGCGGCACCGACATCACCGTCAGCGGCAACCTGATCTCCGACACCAACGCCCTCGGCAGCGGCATCGCGATCTCCAACCAGAAGTTCCTCGACCCCTTCCACCCCCTCTCCGGGACCATCACCGTCGACGGCAACACCCTCGTGCGCACCGGCGCCATGAACCCCAACTGGAACCACCCGATGGGCGCCCTGCGGGTCGACTCCTACGACAGCGCCATCGAAGCCCAGGTGAAGATCACCGACACGACGGTCACCGACAGCCCGTACAGCGCCTTCGAGTTCGTCTCCGGCAGCGGACGCGGCTTCGCCGCCAAGAACACCACCGTCGACGGGGCGACCGTCAACAAGGTCGGTACGGTCGTCGTCCAGGCCGAGACCCCGGGCGCCGTCACCTTCCGCGACGTCACGGCCACCGGCGTCGGCTCCGCGGGCGTCTACAACTGCCCCTACCCGGCCGGCTCGGGCACCTTCACGCTCACCGACGGCGGCGGCAACTCCGGCTGGGACAGCACCTGGGCCGACTGCTCCACCTGGCCCCAGCCCGGCCAGGGCAACCCCGACCCCGACCCGGACCGCAACCTGGCCGCGGGCCGCCCCGCCACCGCCACCGGCTCCCAGGACGTCTACACGCCCGGCAAGGCGGTCGACGGCGACCCGGACACCTACTGGGAGTCGGCCAACAACGCCTTCCCGCAGTCCCTCACCGTCGACCTCGGCTCCCAGCAGCCCGTACGGCGGCTGGTGCTGAAGTTGCCGCCGTCCGCGGCCTGGGGCGCCCGCACCCAGACCCTGTCCGTGCAGGGCAGCACCGACGGGTCCGCGTACACCACGCTGGTGGGCGCACAGGGCCACCGGTTCGACCCGGCCACCGGCAACACGGTGACCGTGCCGGTGAACGGCGACGTCCGCTACCTGCGGCTGCACGTCACCGGCAACACCGGTTGGCCCGCAGCCCAGTTCAGCGAGGTGGAGGCGTACCTTTCGTGACCTCCGGCCGACCGGCCGCCGCCCCGCGCTTCGCCGCCTGGATCTGCTCGTACACATGGGTCCGCAGTTCGGTGAAGCGCGGGGCGGCGCGGGTGCGCACCTGGTCGCGCTCGGCCGGCAGATCCACCGTGAGCTGCTCACGGACCACGGTGGGGGAGGCGGAGAGGACGACGACCCGTTCGCCGAGGTACACGGCCTCGTCGATGTCGTGGGTGACGAACAGGATGGTGACCCCGCGCTCCCGCCACAGCCGCCGCACCAGGTCCTCCAGGTCGGCGCGGGTCTGCGCGTCCACCGCCGCGAACGGCTCGTCCATCAGCAGCACGTCGGGCTCGTAGGCCAGCGCCCGGGCGATGGCGACCCGCTGCTGCATCCCGCCGGAGAGCTGCCACGGGTAGGCGCCGGCCGCGTCCGCCAGACCCACCGAGGCGAGCGCGTCCGCGACCAGTTCCCGGCGCCGCGCCTTGGCCATGTTCTTCTGCTTCAGGGGAAGTCCGACGTTCTCGCCGACCCGCATCCACGGGAAGAGGCTGCGCCCGTACTCCTGGAAGACGAACGCCATCCCGGGCGGCGGCCCGTGCACCGGCCGCCCGGCCAGCATCACCTCGCCGCCCGTCGGCGCGAGCAGCCCGCCCACGCACTTCAGCAGCGTCGTCTTGCCGCACCCGGAGGGCCCGACCAGACACACCAGTTCACCGGCCTCGACGGTGAACGTCAGATCGCGCACCGCCTCGATCCGGCGCCCGGATCCCTCGTACACCTTCCGCAGGCCGCGTACGTCGAGCATGGACCGCCCTTTCGGGAGCTGGGGCTCAGGGCCGCCGGGAGGCGGCGCGCGAACCGTGGTACCAGCCGAGCACCCGCCGCTCGACCAGCTGGAAGAGGACCGAGAGCACGAAACCCAGCAGACCGAGCAGCAGGATGCCGGTCCACATGTCGGGGATCGCGAACGAACGCTGGAACTGCACGACGGTGAAGCCGAGCCCGTTGCTCGCGGCGAACATCTCGCTGATCACCATCAGGATGATGCCGATCGACAGGGCCTGCCGCAGCCCCGCGAAGATCTGCGGACTCGCCGACGGCAGCACGACGGTACGCAGCCGCGCCACGCCCGAGATGCCGTAGGAACGGGCCGTCTCCGCCATCACCTGGTCGACCGCGCGGACGCCCTCGACCGTGTTGAGCAGGACCGGCCACACCGAACCGGCGGCGATGACGACGATCTTCATGGTGTCGCCGATCCCCGCGAACAGCATGATCACCGGCACCAGCACCGGCGGCGGCACCGCCCGCAGGAACTCCAGGACCGGTTCGCACACCGCCCGCACCCGCCGGTACGACCCGATCAGCGTGCCCAGCGCCACCCCCACCACGGCCGCCAGGGCGTAGCCCGCCAGCAGCCGCAGCACACTGGGCAGCACGTCCCCGCGCCACCGCTCGCCCGTCCACACGTCCGGGAACGCGGTGACGATGGTCCGCAGCGGCGGCCAGTACACGTCCCGGCTGCCGTCCGACGCCACCCACCACACGGCGACCAGCACCGCGGGCAGCGCGAGCGTGAACACCAGCCGCAGCAGCACCGTCCTCACACCGCCACCTCCCCGCGTACCGACTGGTGCCAGGCCAGCGCCCGCCGCTCCACCGACCGGGCACCCACGTTGATCAGCAGCCCCAGCAGACCGGCGACGACGATCAGCGCGTACATCTCCGGCACCGCCTGCGAGGTCTGCGCCACCGCGATCCGCGCGCCCAGCCCCGGTGCGCCGATGACCAGTTCGGCGGTGACGGCGAGGATCAGCGCCACGGCCGCCGCCAGCCGCACCCCGGTCATCACGTACGGCAGCGCGGTCGGCCACAGCACGTGCCGCACCCGCGCCCACGCCCCCAGGCCGTACGACCGTGCCGTCTCCTCCGCCACCGGGTCGACGTCCCGGACGCCGTACAGGGTCTGGATCAGCACCTGCCAGAAGGAGGCGTAGACGACCAGGAGCAGCACCGAGCGCAGTCCGGTGCCGTAGAGCAGGACGGCGAGCGGGATCAGCGCGACGGACGGGATCGGGCGGAGGAACTCGATCGTGGAGGCGGTCGCCTCGCGCAGGTGCGGCACCACGGACAGCAGGACCCCGACGACGATGCCGGCGCCGACCGCGATCGCCAGGCCCAGCGCCCAGCCGGTGAGGGTGTCGCCGAGGGCGGTCCAGAAGGAGCCGTCGGTGACCTCGGTGACGAACGCGTCCGCGATCCGGCTGGTCGGCGGGAAGTACTCCTCCTTCACCAGGCCGAGCCGCGGCACTGCCTCACCGAGGGCGAGGAAGGCCGCGAGCCCGGCCGCGCCCAGCGCGGCGTTCGCCCCCTTCACGGCAGCAGCTCGTCCAGGTCGGGCTCCTGCTCGAACAGGCCGCCCTCCCGGCCCAGTTCGGCCAGCGCCTCGATGGAGGCACGGTTCGCCTCGGCCGGCCACTTCGGCAGGGTGACCTCCGCCAGCACGTCCGGGGGGATCTTGGTGTACGTGGTGACGATCTCGCGGACCTCGTCGGGGTGGGAGTCGGCGTAGGCGAGCGACTCGGCGGTGGCGTCCTGGAACCTCTTCACCACCTCCGGGTTCCGCTGCGCGTACTGGGTGGAGGTGAAGTACATGGCGACGGTCAGGTCGGGGGCGATGTCCACCATCGAGGAGGCGATCTCCCGGCCGCCCTGGCTCTTGATGGTGGCCAGCGCCGGTTCCACCACCATCGCCGCGTCGATCCGCCCGCCGTCCAGCGCGGCCGGCATCTGGTCGAAGGCCAGCTCGACGAAGTCCACCTTGTCCGGGTCGCCGCCCGCCTTGCCGACCGAGGCCCGCACCGCGGTCTCGTTGATGTTCTTCAGCGTGTTGATGGCGACCTTCTTGCCCTCCAGTTCCTTCGCCGACTTGACCGGGCTGTCGCCCTTGACGGTGATCGCGCCGAAGTCCTTGCCCTCCTCACCGGTGGAGGCGATGCCGTTGGCCACCGCCTTCACCGGCACGTTGTTGGACTGGGCGATCAGCAACGACGTGGTGTTGGAGAACCCGAACTGGAACTGACCGCTCGTCACACCCGGCACGATCGCCGCGCCGCCCTGCGCGAGGGTCAGGGACAGCTTCAGGCCGTGCTTCTCGTAGAAGCCCTTCTTCTGCCCCAGATAGAGCGGGGCGACGTCGACGATGGGGATGAGGCCCACCTTGACGGAGGTGGTGGAGCCGGAGGCGCCGGAGCCGTCGGACCCCCCGGAGCCGGACGAGCCGCAGGCCGTCGCGACGACCAGAACGGAAACGGCCGTGAGGCCGACGAGCAGACGACGCATGACTCCCCCTGTGAGAGTGTGTGCGCGAACAGCACGAACGTGCTGAGCGGGAACGTAGGGCCCAGGGGAAGTGACGGTCAATGCCCGTGCACTCACTAAGTGTTGACAGCTTTGTTGACAGTGGCTGGGGGCAGATCACAGATCCAGGACGAGCCGCCTTCCCCGGCAGCGGGAGACGCAGATGAGCATCGTCTCCCCGGCCGCCCGCTCCTCCTCGGTGAGCACCGAGTCCCGGTGGTCGGGGACGCCTTCGACCACGTCCGTCTCACAGGTGCCGCAGGTGCCCTCCGCGCAGGAGTACAGCACCTCGGCGCCGGCCGCGCGCACGGCGTCGAGGACGGAGACGTCCGGCGGGACGGCGACGGTGCGGCCACTGCGGGCGAGGACGACCTCGAACGCGCCGTCTGCCGAAGGGAGTTGCTCCTTGGGCCGGAACCGCTCGGTGCGCAGGACGCGCGGCGGGCACCACTCCTCCACCGCGTCGAGCAGCGGACCGGGACCGCAGCAGTAGACGAGGGTGCCGTCCGGTACGCCGTCCAGCACGGAGGCGAGGTCCAGCAGCCCGGTCTCGTCCTCGGGGGCGAGGGTGACCCGGTCGCCGTAGCGCGCCAGTTCCCCCGTGAACGCCATGGAGCGGCGGCTGCGTCCGCCGTACAGCAACGACCAGTCGGCGCCCGCCCGTTCGGCGGCGGCCAGCATCGGCAGGAGGGGGGTGATGCCGATGCCGCCGGCGATGAACCGGTAGCGGGCGGCGGGCTCCAGCCGGAAGTGGTTGCGCGGCCCGCGCACCCGCACCGTGCCGCCCCGGCCCAGGTGCTCGTGCACGTACGCCGATCCGCCCCGCCCGGCGCCCTCCCGCAGCACGGCGATCCGCCACGCCTCCCGGTCGGCCGGGTCGCCGCACAGCGAGTACTGCCGCTCCAGCCCCGGGCCGAGGAGGACGTCGATGTGCGCGCCGGGCTCCCAGGCGGGCAGCGGTCCGCCGAGCGAGTGGCGCAGGCTGAGGGCCAGCACGCCGTCGGCCGCCGGCCGGACGTCCGCGACGACGAGTTCGCTTTCGTACAGGGTCATGAACCGTTTCCTCGGGGATCGTGTCCGTCCGGGTGGGCGAGCATCCACTCCCACATCGCGACCGGGTCCTCGGCGGTGTGCTCGGCGCCGCAGTGACAGGTGCCGTGCAGGACGTCGGTGCCGGGCAGCCAGTCGACGCGGTACACCTCACCGGTGGTCACGCGTCACCCTCCTCGGCCAGCCGGGCCAGGATGCGGCGGGCGGCCAGGCCGCCGGTGTCGATGTTGATGCTCAGCTCCTGGTAGCCGGCCCGCTCGGCGCCCAGCGCGCGCTGGAGCAGGTTGAGCGCGTCGACGTCCTGCATCACGACGGTGTGGTTGTTCTTCCGCAGGAACTCGGTGACCTCCGCGTCGTCCGTCGCCCAGTCCCGGGAGACCGCCCAGAAGTCGTACACCTCGCCGTCGCCCGACGGGGTGATGGCATACGTGATCTCGGTGTGGAAGGCGTGCGGATCGCTGCCGTCGGCCTCCGGCCGCACGCCCACCGGGGCGACGCGGCTGTGCAGCAGATACAGACAGGGCGCGTGGTACTCGATGTCCTGCCACCGGTCGATCCGGCCGCGGACGCCGGTCGACTTGGCGTAGAACGGCGGGCACTCGGCGTCGTCCATGTGCCGGCTGACCCGGACGATCCCGGCGCCCTCGTCGACCTCCGTGGTGATCGGCGTCTCGGCGACCTCGGGGGTGCCGATGTAACCGCCGTGCAGATACGTCTCGTGGGACAGGTCGAGGAGGTTGTCGACCAGCAGCCCGTAGTCGCAGTGGATCGGCTCCATGCCGCGGACCGTGACCCAGCCGGGGGAGTCCAGGTGCCGGGCGCGCGGCACGGCCCCGGGGTCGGCGAGCGCCGGGTCGCCGATCCACACCCACACCAGCGAGTCGCGTTCGGCCACCGGGTAGGAGGCGACGCGTGCGGTGCGCGGCACCCGTTTCTGCCCCGGCACGTACACGCAGGTGCCGGTGGTGTCGTACGTGAACCCGTGGTAGCCGCACACGATCCGGTCGCCGTCGAGCCGGGTCGGGGCCTCGGAGAGCGGGTAGCGGCGGTGCACGCAGCGGTCGTGCAGGGCGACCGGCGTGCCGTCCTCCGCGGTCCGGTACAGCACGAGCGGCTCCCCGAGCACGGTCCGGCCGAGCAGCTCACGCCCGACCTCGTGGGCGTAGGCGGCGACGTACCACTGGTTCCTGGCGAAGGCGGTGGTGTGAGGCATCGTTGCGGCTCCCGTCCGTCTGCTGTGATGGCATCGTCCGGAAGCGCGCTGCCGCGCCGCAACACGTCTTCCGCCTCACGGAAGGAGGACCGGAGACATCGCTACGTGGGGGCGGGAGCCCGGACAGCCGCGCTGATCATGCTCACCGCGCGCTCGACCTTCTCCGCCGTGGCCGCGGGGGAAGGCAGTTCGGATTCGTAGACGAAGGCGGTGGCGCCGCGGCGGCTTCCGCAGTAGTCGACGATGCCGTGCTCGATCTGCGTCCGCAGGGCCTTCTCGTATCCGTGCCGCTCCAACAGGCCAGGATCGCTGCCCGCGACGGGCAGCAGATGGATCGTGAGCTGCTGCAGCTTGGGGCGCAGCCCTGAGTCCGCCGAATACTCGAAGGCCCAGCCGTTGACGAAGACCCGGTCGATCCACCCCTTCAGCAGCGCCGGCATCGACCACCAGTACACGGGGAAGACCAGAACGACGTCGGTGACCCGCTCCAGACGACGGTGTTCACGGACGACGTCGGACGGGTGGTCGCCGCCCTCCTGGTACGCACGGCGGTCCGCCGGGCCGTACCTGGGGTCGAACTGCTCCTGGTGCAGGTCGGCCACTTCGACCGGCAGGGGGTGCAGGGCCGACGCGAGTCTGGCCGACACATGATGCGTCAAGGACCGGGGGTCCGGGTTCGCGGTGATCAGCAAGGTTCGCGGCGTGCGACGGGTGTTCTCGCTCATGACCTCCAGGCAACCTGACCGGGCCGTACGATCCCATGGGCAAGGAGCCGAAGAACCTGTCCGTTCGTCTACCGCGTGCCGGTCGACAGGCCCTAGACGAGTTCACGCCGGAACTCCGTCGGGTTGACGCCGCGGACCCGTTTGAACGCGGCACTGAAGCCGAAGGCGTCCGAGTAACCGACCTCGTGGGCGATCTCCGCGAGGGTCGCCGTCCTCCGTTCCCGCATGAGGTCGGCCGCGATCATCATGCGCCGGCGGGTGAGGAAAGTCAGCGGCGGCTCGCCCACCAGGTCGGCGAAGCGTTTCGCGAAGGTGGCGCGTGACACCCCAGCCCTTCTGGCCAGGGAGGAGACCGTCCACGGCGCGGCCGGTTGCTCGTGCAGCAGCTTCAGCGCGTGGCCGACGACCGGGTCACGGTGTGCGGTGTACCAGGCTGGGGGGTTGCCGCCGGGCCGGTCGAACCAGTCGCGCAGGGAGCACACCAGCATCCAGTCCAGCAGCCGGTCGAGCACGATCTGCTGGCCCGGAGCATCGACGGCGACCTCTGCGGCCAAGAGGGCCCGCACGGCGTCGACCGTGCCGTCGCCCGCGATGCGCAGGACATCGGGCACCGCGTCGAGCAGTTGCCGACCGATCTCGCCGCGGACCGGGTAAGCGCCGGTGACCAGCGTCGTCGCGTGTTCCGAGTCGCCGGGAGCGGCGTCGTGCCAGCCCAGCCGGTGGCGGGTTCCGCCCTGATCGGGCGTCGCGCAGCTCTCCCCGCACTCGATCGGTTCGGCGGCGGTGCCGATCTCGTCGACGAAGGAGAACGGTGCGGGGCCGCGCAGGATCAGCGTCTCACCGGCGGTGAGGTGCTCGGGCGGGAGCCCCTCCGGAAGGATCCACCCAGATCCTTCGAGGACGGTGCACAGCGTCAGCGGTGCGCCGTCGACGAACCGCAACGCCCAGGGAGCGGTGACGGTCGAGCTGCCGAACAACGACCCCTGCGCCCGCACGCTACGGAACATGTCTCCGAAGACATCCATGGGGCGATGTTAGACGTTGGCGCAGGCGTATCGCCTTTTGCCCTGCGTGATCGTCCCGCCCGCCGTTCCGGTGCGGGCGTCGTGCGCGGCAGCGCCACCCCTTCTCCCGCTCTCGCCCCCGACCAGCCGGCCACCCGCGGGGGCACGCTGCGACGAGCGGGCGCGGTTCCGGTATCCGGGCGCTCCTTGACGAACAGCGGGACGTACTGCTGAATTGACGACATGACTGCCCAGCGGCGCTTGGTCTCGCGCGATCACATCGACTTCGGTCGGGTGTGGTCGGCCGCGTGTTGCGCCTGACCCGGCAGCGGGCCCTCTGACCGGCCCCTTTCTCCTTCAGTGACCCCGTCGCGGGTCGGTTCCGTCTTCGCGCGCCGCCGCCCGGCGCCGTCACACCCGCAGCAGGTCGTCCCGTACGCGCTGTCGCGGCGGGTGCCCGGCGCGCTCTGCCGTTCCTGACCCGTTCCCTCACCGCCGTGCCGCCCCCGGGCGAGGGCGTTCTCGTCATGGTCTTCCAGGAAGGCGCACACTCGTGTCCTCAACACCCCCTTCTCCCCCTTCTCTCCTGCACCTCGCCGTCGCCCTGGACGGCACCGGCTGGCATCCCGCCTCCTGGCGTGAGGCGGTGGCCCGCCCCCGGGACCTGTTCACCGCCGCCTACTGGGCCGACCTGGTCGCGGAGGCCGAGCGCGGGCTCCTCGACTTCGTGACCATCGAGGACGGCCTTGGCCTCCAGTCGTCCCACTTCCTCGACCCGGACCACCGCACCGACCAGGTACGCGGTCGCCTGGACGCCGTCCTCATCGCCTCCCGCGTCGCACCGCTGACCCGGCACATCGGCCTGGTGCCGACGGTGATCGCCACCCACACGGAGCCGTTCCACATCTCCAAGGCGATCGCCACCCTCGACTACGTCAGCACCGGCCGGGCCGGCCTGCGCGTGCAGATCACCGCCCGGCCGAACGAGGCCGCGCACTTCGGCCGCCGTACGATCCCGCGCATCGACTCCTACGACGCCCCGGACGCCCAGGAGTTGGTCACCGACCTCTTCGACGAGGCCGCCGACCACGTGGAGGTGGTGCGCCGCCTCTGGGACAGCTGGGAGGACGACGCCGAGATCCGGGACGCCGCCACCGGCCGCTTCATCGACCGGGACAAGCTGCACTACATCGACTTCGAGGGCAGGCACTTCAGCGTCAGGGGCCCCTCCATCACGCCCCGTCCGCCGCAGGGCCAGCCGGTCGTCACCGCCCTCGCGCACGACACCGTCCCGTACCGGCTCGTGGCCCGCGCCGCCGACATCGGCTACGTCACGCCGCACGACGCCGACGAGGCCCGCGCGATCGTCGCCCGGATCCGCGCCGAGCAGGACGCGGCCGGACGGGCCGCCGAGCCGCTGCACGTCTTCGGCGACCTCGTGGTCTTCCTCGACGACGACCCGGCCACCGCGCGGGCACGCCGGGAACGGCTCGACGCGCTCGCGGGACAGCCGTACACGAGCGACGCCCTGGTCTTCACCGGGACACCGTCCCAACTGGCGGATCTGCTCCTGGAGTTGCGCGGCGCCGGGCTGTCCGGCTTCCGGCTGCGGCCCGCCGTCGCCGGGCACGACCTCCCGGCGATCACCCGCGGGCTGGTCCCCGAACTCCAGCGACGCGGCGTCTTCCGCCGCGCCTACGAGGCCGGCACCCTGCGCGGCCTGCTGGGCCTGCCCCGCCCCGCCAACCGTCACGCGGCAGCCTGAGCCGCCGGAAGGAAGACCGCAGCGCCATGACCAAGCCCCTGAAGCAGATCCACCTGGCCGCCCACTTCCCCGGCGTCAACAACACCACCGTGTGGAGCGACCCGAGGGCCGGCAGCCACATCGAGTTCAGCTCCTTCGCGCACTTCGCCCGGACCGCCGAACGCGCCAAGTTCGACTTCCTCTTCCTGGCCGAGGGGCTCCGGCTCCGCGAACAGGGCGGGCACATATACGACCTGGACGTCGTCGGCCGCCCCGACACCTTCACCGTCCTGGCCGCGCTCGCCGCCGTCACCGAACACCTCGGACTGACCGGCACCATCAACTCGACCTTCAACGAGCCGTACGAGGTGGCCCGCCAGTTCGCCAGCCTCGACCACCTCTCCGGCGGACGGTCCGCCTGGAACGTCGTCACCTCCTGGGACGCCTTCACCGGCGAGAACTTCCGCCGCGGCGGCTTCCTGCCGCAGGAGGAGCGCTACTCCCGCGCCAAGGAGTTCCTGGCCACGGCGCACGAGCTCTTCGACTCCTGGCACGGCGACGAGATCCTCGCCGACCGGACCACCGGCACCTTCCTGCGGGACGCCGACGCGGGCGCCTTCGCCCACACCGGACAGCACTTCGACATCCACGGGCGGTTCAACGTCCCGCGCTCCCCGCAGGGCCGCCCGGTGATCTTCCAGGCCGGGGACTCCGAGGAGGGCCGCGAGTTCGCCGCCGCGGAGGCGGACGCCGTCTTCAGCCGGCACGGCACCCTGGAGGCGGGCCGGGCCTTCTACACGGACGTGAAGTCCCGCCTGGCCAGGTACGGCCGCCGCCCCGACCAGCTGCTCATCCTGCCCGCCGCGACCTTCGTCCTCGCCGACACCGACGCGGACGCCGAGGAACTCGCCCGCGAGGTGCGCCGGCAGCAGGTCAGCGGGGCCACCGCCATCAGACACCTGGAGTTCGTCTGGAACCGGGACCTGTCGGCGTACGACCCGGAAGGGCCCCTGCCCGACATCGACCCGGACGTCGGCGGCCGGCACATCTCCCAGGGCCGCGCCCAGGTCCGCATGTACCGGGACCCCCTGGCCACCGCCCGTGAGTGGCGCGAACTGGCCGCCGCCCACGGCTGGTCCATCCGCGACCTGGTCATCAACACCGGCAACCGGCAGAACTTCGTCGGCTCCCCGGCCACCGTCGCGCGCACCATCGACGAACTCGTCCAGGCCGACGCGAGCGACGGCTTCATCCTCGTCCCGCACATCACCCCGGGCGGGCTGGACGAGTTCGCCGACAAGGTGGTCCCGCTGCTCCAGGAACGGGGCGTGTTCCGCACGGAGTACGAGGGCACGACCCTGCGCGACCACCTGGGCCTGGCGCACCCGGCCGACGTCCGCGGTGAGCGGGTGGCGTCGTGAGGTTCATCGCCATCACCCTGATCGCGCACCGCCCGGACCCGGTCACCGGCGTACGGAAATCGACCCACGAGCGTTTCCGCGAGGTCCTCGGCGACGCCGTGCTCGCCGAGGAGCTGGGCTTCGACGGCTTCGGAGTGGGGGAGCGGCACGAACGGCCGTTCATCTCCTCCTCGCCGACCGTGGTACTGAGCCATGTGGCGGCGCTGACGAAACGCATCCGCCTGTTCACCGCGGTGACGACCCTGAGCCTGCTCGACCCGGTCCGCGCCTACGAGGACTACGCCACCCTCGACCACCTCTCCGAGGGCCGGCTCGACCTGATCATCGGCAAGGGCAACGGCACCGCCCAGCGCGAGCTGTTCCACGTCACCCCCGAGGACCAGTGGGAGCGCAACGCCGAGAGCTACGAGGTCTTCCGGCGGATCTGGCGCCAGGACAAGGTCACCGCGCGAACCCGCTTCCGTCCGCCGCTGACGGACGCCGAGGTGTGGCCCCGGCCCTTCCAGCGGCCCGTCCGCGTCTGGCACGGCAGCGCCACCAGCAAGGAGTCGGTCGACCTGGCCGCCCGCCACGGCGACCCGCTGTTCTCCGCCAACGTCACCCACCCCGTCGAGCCCTACGCCGAGCTGGTCCGCCACTACCGCGAGCGCTGGGAGCACTACGGCCACGACCCGGCCGGCATCGCGATCGGCGCCGGCACGGCGGGCGTCCACGTGGCGCCCACCTCCCAGGAGGCGCTGGCCGCCTACCGGCCGGTCTTCGAGGCCGGTCTGGCCTTCTCCCGGCAGGCGGGGCTGCCCGTCGTCTTCGAGACCCTGGAGGACTTCGCCGAACGCAGCTCCGCCCTGATCGGCAGCCCCCAGCAGGTCATCGACAAGGTGCACCGCTACCACGAGCGGCTCGGCCACACCGTGCTCCACCTGCACGCCGACGCGGGCGGGCTGCCGGCCGCCCGGCACCGCGCCTCCCTGGAGCTGTTCCAGTCCCAGGTCGCCCCCGTACTGCGCCGCGAGATCCCGGACCCGCCGTTCCCGTGGGGGCCCGTGCCGCCG
Source organism: Streptomyces sp. NPDC090994 (assembly GCF_044768905.1). Lineage (NCBI taxonomy): Bacteria > Bacillati > Actinomycetota > Actinomycetes > Kitasatosporales > Streptomycetaceae > Streptomyces > Streptomyces sp. NPDC090994. The sequence continues at coordinate 43,073 of NZ_JBIVWS010000013.1, read as the reverse complement.
GCGCCACCGCTCACCGAGGAGTCCGCCCGCCGCTGACCTTCCCGACGGCGGCCGCGGCCACGCGTGACCGCCACCCGCACCCGAGTCGCACCCGAGCCGACGAAGCGAAAGGTCCCCCATGGCCACCATCCTGTCCGTCTCCGGCAGCCCCTCCGCCACCTCCCGCACCGCACGCCTCCTGCGCCACCTCGACGCCCGGCTCACCGCGCAGGGACACGACGTGATCCCGCTCGACGTGCGCACCCTCCCCGCCGAGGCCCTGCTGCACGCCGACTTCGCCCACCCGGCGATCACCGAGGCCACCGCCCTGTTCGGACAGGCCGACGGCGTGGTGATCGGCACGCCCGTCTACAAGGCCGCCTACTCCGGCCTGCTGAAGTCACTCCTCGACCTGCTGCCCCAGTACGCGCTGACCGGCAAGACCGTCCTCCCGCTCGCGACCGGCGGCACCACCGCCCACGTCCTGGCCCTCGACTACGCCCTGCGCCCCGTCCTCAACTCCATGGGCCCCGCCCACATCACCCCCGGCTGGTTCACCCTGGACAAGGACATCACGGTCGGCGACGACGGCACGCTCACCGTCGCACCCGGCTCCGCCGAGGCGCTGGCACAGGTCACCGACGCGTTCTCCGCCGCGCTGGGCGGCCGTACGACGCTCCTGGCGGCCGCCGGATGAGCGGGGCGAGCCGGCCCTCTTGACGGAGCCTGGACATGGCCCGAGACTCCACTACAGGAATCCTAGTGAACTGGTAGGGAATCATGGGCCGTGCTGCGCTGGACCTCGGTGGCGACGCCGTCCGTGTCGCCACCCGGCGACTGCCCCTGCTGACGTCCCGCCGCCACATCGACCTCGTGCGGGTGTGCGGCGCGGCGAGTTCCCCGCGCGAGGGCGGTCCGGCCGCCCCTCGCGCCTGACCTCACCGCCGCGAGCGCCTCTCCCGGCCGCGCCGAAGCCGCCGCGTGCCGTCGCCTCCGTATGCCCGTGGTCCGTTCGCCCGCAGTCCCGTTCGCTCGTGGTCCGTTCGCCCGTACGTCTGTTCGTCCGTATGCCCGTGACCGAGCACTCTCAGGGAGACGCATGTCCGCCACATCCCCGACCGCCGTGCCGTCCTTCCGGAGCAGGATCGGCTGCGACGCGCGCAGCGGCTACTACGCCGCTCCGCACCGCTACCGGCTCCACCTGTCGCTGTCCTGTCCGCACGGCTTGCAGATCGCCGTCACGCACAGCCTGCTCGGCCTCGACGACGTCCTCCCGGTGACGCTGCTGCCCGCCGTGCCCGACGCCCCCGGCGGCGGACACCGGGCCCTGCGCCCGCTGTACGAGGCCAGTTCGCACCAGCACCCCGGTCCGGCCGTGGCGCCGGTCCTCAGCGACAACTGGACCGGGCGGATCGTCAGCACCCACACCCCCGACATCCTGCGGGACATGGCCCGGCGGTTCGGCGGCCATGGTCCCGATCTCCTCCCGCGCGGTGCCGAGGAGGCGATCGAGGACATGGCCCGGCTCTGCGAGCAGGGCATCACCGCGACGGCCCAGCGCGCCGGGCAGTACGGCGGCGACCCGGCGGCACGCGACACCGCGCTGGCCGCCCTGCTGCGCGCGCTGGACCTGCTGGAGCGGCGGCTCGCCTCCCGGCAGCACGTACTGGGCGACGAACTCACCCTCGCCGACGTGCGGCTGTGGGTGACGCTGGTGCAGCTCGACACCGTGCACCGGCACCACCTGGACGCCGCCGCGGTGCACCGGATCACCGGCCACCCCCGTCTGTGGGCGTACGCGCGACGGCTGGCCGCGCACCCCGCCTTCGGTCCTCACCTGGACCTCGACGGCATCGCCCGCAGGCACCACGCCCACTGCCGGGGCGCCGAGGCCGCAGGCGCGGCGGTGGGGATCGTGGACTGGACCGCGGTGCGGTGAGGACGCCGTCGCGGCCGTCCCCGGCGCGGCTCACGCCCCCGGGAGCGGGGCGATCTCCTCGATCAGGCCCTCGATCAGCACCTTGATCTCGTCGCGGATCGGGCGGACGGCCTCGACGCCCTGGCCGGCCGGGTCGTCGAGCCGCCAGTCCAGGTACCGCTTGCCGGGGAAGACCGGGCAGGTGTCGCCGCAGCCCATGGTGACGCAGACGTCGGACTCCTGGACCGCGTCCACGGTCAGCAGCTTCGGCACCTCCGCGGAGATGTCCACGCCGACCTCGCGCATCGCCTCGACGGCGGCCGGGTTGACGGCGGCGCCCGGGGCGGAGCCGGCGGAACGGACCTCGACGCGGTCGCCGGCCAGGTGGGTCAGCCACGCGGCGGCCATCTGGGAACGGCCGGCGTTGTGGACACAGACGAACAGCACGGAGGGCTTGTCGGACATCAGGGGGTCTCTCTCTCGTCTCGCGACGGCATCCTCGTCCCGTGACGGCATCCTCGTCCCGTGACGGCATCAGGTGCGCATGACCTCATCACCCGGTGACGTCAGCCGCCACTGATGTGAGAGTATCAGCGCATGATGACGTCAGTCGACACTGATCTGATCCGGGTGCTGGCGGACCCGCTCAGGCTGCGGATCGTGACCCTGCTCGCCGAAGAGACGCTGTGCACCACCCACCTCGTGGAGGAGACCGGGGCCCGGCAGACCAACCTCTCCAACCACCTGAGGGTGCTGCGCGAGGCCGGTGTCGTCGAGACGGAGCCGTGCGGCCGGTACACGTACTACAAGCTCAGGCCGGACGTCATCGCCTCGCTCGCCGGCCGGTTCGCCGACCTGGCCGAGTCCGCCCGCAACGCCGCCCAGAACAAGAGGGCCTGCCCGTGACCCGCACCGACACCCCCGCGCCGGCCGCCGAGGAGTCCTCCGTCGTCGCGAAGCTGTCGAGCCTCGACCGCTTCCTGGCAGTCTGGATCCTGCTCGCCATGGCCGTCGGCCTCGGCCTGGGCCGCCTGATCCCCGGCATGGACGACGGCCTTGCCCACCTGGAGGTCGGCGGCATCTCCCTGCCGATCGCGCTCGGCCTGCTGGTCATGATGTACCCGGTCCTGGCCAAGGTCCGCTACGACAAGCTCGACGCCGTGACCGGTGACCAGAGGCTGATGGTCTCGTCCCTGGTCATCAACTGGCTGGTCGGCCCGGCCGTGATGTTCGCGCTGGCCTGGATCTTCCTGCCGGACCTGCCCGAGTACCGCACCGGCCTGATCATCGTCGGCCTGGCCCGCTGCATCGCCATGGTCATCATCTGGAACGACCTCGCCTGCGGCGACCGCGAGGCGGCGGCCGTGCTCGTCGCGCTGAACTCGGTCTTCCAGGTCATCGCGTTCGGCCTGCTCGGCTGGTTCTACCTGGACCTGCTGCCCCAGTGGCTCGGCCTCGGCGACGGACAGGGCCTGGACGTCCCCGTCTGGAAGATCGCGCTCAACGTCGTGGTGTTCCTCGGCGTCCCGCTCCTCGCCGGATTCCTCACCCGCCGTATCGGCGAGAAGAAGATGGGCCGGGAGGGCTATGAGCGAGAGTTCCTCCCGAAGATCGGCCCCTGGGCGCTGTACGGCCTGCTCTTCACGATCGTCGTCCTGTTCGCCCTCCAGGGGAAGACCATCACCTCCCAGCCCCTGGACGTCGTGCGCATCGCGCTGCCGCTGCTGGTGTACTTCGCCGTGATGTGGGCCGGCACCTTCCTGCTCGGCAAGGCGATCGGCCTCGCCTACGACCGCACCGCCACGCTCGCCTTCACCGCCGCCGGCAACAACTTCGAGCTGGCCATCGCCGTCGCCATCGCCACCTTCGGCGTCACCTCCGGCCAGGCCCTCTCCGGCGTCGTGGGCCCGCTGATCGAGGTGCCGGTCCTGATCGGACTCGTCTACGTGTCCCTGGCCTGGCGCAAGAGGTTCGTCCCGGCCGCACGCTGATCAGTGCGATCAGTGCGATCAGTGCGATCAGTGCGATCAGTGCGATCACTGCGATCGGCGCCCGGTCGGTGAGACGGAGAGCAGCGGAGCAGCGGGCGCGCAGCAGCCGTCCGTGCCGGCGCCGGAGGTCCCGGTGGCGGCGGTCTCGGTGGCGGCGGAGTCGAAGAGGCCCGAGCCGCCGCACACGCCGGTCTCCGGCAGGACCAGTTCCACCCGGTCGGCGGCGTCGGTGTCGCCCGCCAGCGCCGCCGCCACCGACCGGACCTGCTCGTAGCCGGTCATGGCCAGGAACGTGGGGGCGCGGCCGTAGCTCTTCATGCCGACGAGGTGGATGCCGGAGTCCGGGTGGGACAGCTCCCGGTGGCCGTGCGGGTAGACCGTGCCGCACGAGTGCTGGTTGGGGTCGATCAGCGGGGCGAGTGCCACGGGCGCCTGGAGGCGTTCGTCCAGGCGCAGACGTACCTCGGAGAGGAACGACAGATCGGGACGGAACCCGGTCAGGACGATGACCTCGTCCACCGGATCGAGCCGTCGGCCGTCCTCGGCGGCGAGGACCAGCCGGCCGTCGGCGGCGCGTTCGAATGCTTCGGTCCGGAAGCCGGTGACCGCCTCGGCGTGGCCGTCGTCGACGGCGGCCTTGGCCGCGAGGCCCAGTGCTCCGCGCGCGGGCAGCTGGTCCGCCGCTCCGCCGCCGAAGGTGGAACCCGAGATGCCGCGTCGCAGTACCCACACCGCCTTCGTCCGGGTCCCGTCCTGGGAGCGGGCCAGCTCGGCGAGTGCGGCCAGCGCGGTGAACGCGGAGGCGCCGGCGCCGATGACGGCGGTGCGCCGGCCGGCGTGACGGGCCCGCACGGCGGGGTCCGAGAAGTCGGGGACGCGGTAGGTGACGCGGTCGGCCGCCGCACGCTCGCCCAGGGCGGGCAGGCCGCTGCCACCGGCGGGGGAGGGCAGCGCCCAGGTGCCGGAGGCGTCGATCACAGCGGTGGCGAGCAGCCTCTCCTCCCGGCCGTCGGAGTGCTCGACGTGCACGACGAACGGCTGCGCGTCGCGGTCGGCGTCCACGACGCGGTCGCGGCCGGCCTTCGAGACGCCGGTCACCCGGGCGCCGTAGCGCACCCGGTCCCGGAGCGCGTCGGCGAGCGGCCGCAGGTAGTGCTCGACCCAGTCGCCGCCGGTCGGGTAGCCGGCGGCATCGGGCCTGGTCCAGCCCGTCTGGGCCAGGATCTTCTCGGCGGCCGGGTCCACGACCTCGCCCCAGCTGGAGAACAGGCGTACGTGCGCCCATGCGCGCACGGCGGCACCGGCGGTGCTGCCCGCTTCGAGAACGAGGGGAGTCAGGCCGCGCTCGGTCAGGTGGGCCGCGGCGGCCAGGCCGACCGGGCCGGCGCCGATGACGATCACGGGGAGAACAGGGGCGGTGGACATGATGGCGACGACTCCTCGGCTGTTGATTCGACGTTTGTCGATGTCACTCAGCATGACCCCTGGAATCGATGTGCGTCAACATAGAAGTTCATCGAATTCATGGGCGGGTCCCTCTTGGGTCCCTTGAGTCCCTTGAGCCCCTTCCGCCCCTTGCGTCCTCTTGGTCAATGCTTCGACGTCTGTCAATATGGAGACATGTCGAATCTGGCCGTTGACCCCACCGGTCCGGACGCCACCGCCTCCTGGTGCTGCCGGCCGCTGGGCAAGGAGGAACTGTCCGCCGCGGACGCGGAGCGGATCGCCGTCATGTTCAAGGCGCTCTCCGACCCCGTGCGGCTGCGGCTGTTCTCGAAGATCGCCGCCCAGCCGGCCGGAGAGGCCTGTGTCTGCGACATCCAGGACGTGGGGGTCTCCCAGCCCACGGTCAGCCACCACCTGCGCAAGCTGCGGGAGGCCGGGCTGCTTGAGTCGGAGCGCCGTGCCAGCTGGGTGTACTACAGGGTCGCGCCCGGGGTGCTGGCGGCCATGGCCGGCCTGTTGTCGCCGACCGGCTGAACGGCCGGCTTCAGCTGTCCGCGGTGAGCGCGGAGAGGTCCGCCAGGACCCGGGCCGCCGGTGCCGGGTGGATCAGCCAGCGCAGGTGGCTGCCCTCCAGGGTGCGGACGTCGGACGGGTTGTCCGGCGTCAGCGCGTCGCTCTCGCGGATCAGCCGGTCCTGCATGGCCAGGGGCATGCCGGCGTCGCCGGTCAGGCGTACGAACGTCCTCGGCACACGGCCCCAGGTCGCGGCCCGCGCCCGGTCGGCCGAGGTGCCGACGTCGAGGTTCTCGTCGGGCTGGAAGGTGTTCAGGAAGGCCAGGAACTCCGCGTCGGTGCCGTCGGCGAGGAAGGCCGCCTTGAGTGCCGCGAGGGCGTCCGGGTCGGCGGTGCGGAAGTTGACGCGCAGCAGGCCGAGCTCGGCCGGGTTCCCGGCCGCAGCCAGGGCCAGTGAGGCGGTGTCGACCGTGGCCATCTCCGGCTCGGCGTAGTAGTCGCCGACGGCCAGGTCGACCGGGCACCAGGCGGCGACGTAGACGAGGCGGTCGATCAGCTCCGGCCGGGCGTTGGCCGCGGCGGTGGCCGTGATGCCGCCACGGCTGTGCGCGACGAGGATCACCGGGCCGTTCTCCTTGGCCCGCTCCAGTACGCCGGTCAGGTGGGCGACGTTGTCGGCGAGCGTGACCCCTTTGATCGCGCCGGGCGCGGTGGCGAGACCTTCCGGGTCCTGCGGTGCCTGGTAGGCGCGCGGAAACGTCGCACCGAAGCCGTGGCCGGGCAGGTCGACGGCGACCGAACGGTGCCCGAGGAGGCCGAGTTCGGCCTGGAGCGGCGCGAAGGAGAAGGAGTTCGCGAACGCGCCGTGCACCAGTACGAACGTCGGCTGCATCTGCCGGCTCACTCTCTGCTGTCGGTACGGAGGCCGGCCCCACTGTACGTCCCGGCCGGGCGGGACAGGGGCGGTCAACACGGCCGAACGATCGGCGTGTTGGGCGGGCCCGGGGGGTCAGCGCGCCAGCTCCCGGTGGGCGGTCTCCGGCAGCCGCAGGTACACCAGCGAGGAGAGCAGGCACAGGGCGGCGACGTACCACGGGAAGATCCCGGCGTGCCCCAGCTCCTTGAAGAGCGTGCCGACGTACGGGGCCGTGCCGCCGAACAGCGCGACCGTCAGCGAGTAGGGGAAGCCGATGCCGGCCGCCCGCACCCGGGGCGGGAAGATCTCGGCGTTGACGGCCGCGCTGATCGAGGTGAAGCCGGTGAGCAGGACCATCCCGGCGCACTGCACCAGCAGCAGGACGGCGAACGAGTCCCGCAGGGCGTGCAGCAGGGGCACGCTGAGCAGGGCGAAGCCGAGGCCGAAGAAGAGGAGGAGGGGCCGGCGTCCGAAGCGGTCCGACAGCATCCCGCCGACCGGCTGGAGCAGGGCGAAGAAGGCCAGCGAGAGGGTGCCGGCCAGCAGCGCGTCGGACTTGGTGACGCCGGCGTTGAGTTCGGCGTACGTCGGCAGGTACGAGGTCCAGGTGTAGTAGGCGAGGGTGCCGCCCGCGGTGATGCCGCCGATGAGGAGGGACTCGCGCGGATGGCGGCGCAGCGCCTCGAACAGCCCTGGGCGCGGCGCCCGCGCCTGCTCCGCGCTCCGCGTCTCCTCGGCGCCCCGCCGGATCCAGAACCCGGCCAGGCTGAACACGGCCCCGAGGACGAACGGGACGCGCCAGCCCCAGCCGTCCATGCTCGCCTCGCCGAGGGTGCTCACCAGCAGGGCCGAGATCCCGGAGGCGAGGAGCTGCCCGGCCGTCGTCGAGACGTACTGGAAACTGGAGAACAGGCCCCGGCGTCCCGGCCCCGCCGACTCCACCAGGAAGGTGGTCGACGCCGCGAACTCGCCGCCCACCGACAGGCCCTGGAGCAGCCGGGCCAGGACCAGGACCACCGGGGCCAGCACGCCCGCCGCCGCGTACGTCGGGGTCAGCCCGACCAGCAGGCTGCTGCCGCCCATCAGCAGGATGGTGACCGTCAGGGCCGCCCGGCGGCCGTGCCGGTCGGCCACGGCGCCCATCAGCAGCCCGCCGACGGGCCGCATGAAGAAGCCCACCGCGAACACCGCGAACGTCGACAGCAGCGGCACCAGCGAACTGTCCGCGCCCTTGGGGAAGATCTGGCCGGCGATGTAGGTGGCGAGGAAGGTGTAGGCGTACCAGTCGTACCACTCCACCGCGTTGCCCACGGAGGCGGCGAGGAGCTGGCGCAGGGGCCGACGGGTCGGCGGGGGGACCGTGTGCATGCCTGTCATGATCGCGACCATCCCCGCCGGAACCGCCCCGCACACCTCGGGTACCGGCGACCTTCACATGAACGCCATCCGACCCTTCCCTGACGTTCGGTGCCCCTGACACACTCCGAACGTTCCCGAGGCGAGAGGCTCACCACCCCATGGCCGAAGTCAACCGGCGTCGATTCCTCCAGATCGCGGGCGCCACCACGGCGTTCAGCGCGCTCTCCGCGAGCATCCAGCGGGCCGCCGCGCTCCCGGCCAACCACCGGACCGGATCGATCGAGGACGTCGAGCACATCGTCGTCCTGATGCAGGAGAACCGCTCCTTCGACCACTACTTCGGCAGCCTGCGCGGCGTCCGCGGCTTCGGCGACCCGCACCCCGTCACCCTGGACAGCGGCAAGTCGGTGTGGCACCAGACCAAGGCCGACGGCACCGAGGTGCTGCCCTTCCGCCCGGACGCCGACGACCTCGGCATGCAGTTCCTGGAGGGCCTGCCGCACAGCTGGCCCGACGGCCAGGAGGCGTACCGCGACGGCAAGTACGACCGCTGGGTGCCCGCCAAGGGCACGACCACGATGGCGTACCTGACCCGCGAGGACATCCCCTTCCACTACGCCCTCGCCGACGCGTTCACCGTCTGCGACGCCTACCACTGCTCGTTCATCGGCTCCACCGACCCCAACCGCTACTACATGTGGTCGGGCCACACCGGCAACGACGGCAAGGGCGGCGGCCCGGTCCTCGGCAACGACGAACTCGGCTACGACTGGACGACGTACCCCGAGCGCCTGGAGGCGGCCGGGATCTCCTGGAAGGTCTACCAGGACATCGGCGACGGCCTGGACGCCGCCGGTTCCTGGGGCTGGATCTCCGACGCCTACCGCGGCAACTACGGCGACAACTCCCTGCTGTACTTCAACAAGTACCGCGACGCGAAGCCGGGCGACCCCTGGTACGACAAGGCCCGCACCGGCACCGACGCGGCCAACGGCGACGGCTACTTCGACCTGCTGCGCGCCGACGTGAAGGCGGACAAGCTGCCGCAGATCTCCTGGATCGCCGCGCCCGAGGCCTTCTCCGAGCACTCCAACTGGCCCTCGAACTACGGCGCCTGGTACATCTCCCAGGTCCTGGACGCGCTCACCTCCAACCCCGAGGTGTGGGCGAAGACGGCCCTGTTCATCACCTATGACGAGAACGACGGCTTCTTCGACCACCTGGTACCGCCGCTGCCGCCGAGGTCCGACGCGCAGGGCCGCTCGACGGCCGACGTCTCGCTGGACGTCTTCCCGGGCAGCTCGCGCTACGCCGAGGGCTTCTACGGGCTCGGCCCGCGCGTCCCGATGCTGGTCGTCTCGCCCTGGAGCAAGGGCGGTTACGTCTGCTCCGAGACGCTCGACCACACCTCGATCCTGCGCTTCATGGAGCGCCGGTTCGGGGTGCGCGAGCCGCAGATCTCCCCGTGGCGGCGCGCGATCTGCGGCGACCTGACCTCGGCCTTCGACTTCTCCCGCAAGGACAGCCGCCCCGCCCGCCTGCCCGACACCGACGCCTATGAGCCGCAGGACCGCGACCGGCACCCCGACTACCGTCCCACGCCCCCGGCGGAACCCGGCATGCCCCGGCAGGAGCGCGGTCTGCGTCCCGCCCGCCCGCTGCGGTACGCCCCGCTGGTGGACGCCTCGGCCGACCCGGTCGCCGGCACCCTCAGCCTCACCTTCGCCTCCGGTGCCCAGGCGGGCGCCGCCTTCCTCGTCACCTCCGGCAACCGCACCGACGGTCCCTGGACGTACACCACCGAGGCCGGCAAGCGTGTCTCCGACACCTGGGACGGGGCGTACTCGGGCGGTGTCCACGACCTGACCGTGCACGGCCCCAACGGCTTCCTGCGCGTCTTCCGGCAGCCGGCCGGGACCGCCGGCCCCGAGGTCACGGCGCGTCACGTCCGGGACGACATCGAGCTGACCCTCACCAACCGGGGCTCCGGAACGGTCCGGCTGAAGCTGGCCAACGCCTACGGCGGGCGCGGCCGGACCCTCACCGTGCGCCCCGGCGCCACCGTCCGGCACACCGTCGACCTCACCGCCGGCCGCCGCTGGTACGACCTGACGGTCACCTCCGAGTCCGACCCGGCGTTCCTGCGCCGCTTCGCCGGCCACGTCGAGAACGGCCGGGCGGGCGTGAGCGACCCGGCGCTCGGCGGCGAGTAGCCCGTCCGGGACCCAGGCCGGCCGGCTACAGGGGCGTGAGCTGCCCGGCGTCCGGACGCTGCCCCGGCGGCGCCTGCCCCGGCGGCGCCTGTCGGGACGGCGCCTGTCGGGACGGCGCCTGTCGGGACGGCGCCTGGCGTGGCGCCGCCTGTCGGGACGGCGCCTGGCGTGGCGCCGCCTGGCGGGGCGGTGTCTGGCGATGCGGTGTCGCGGCGACGGGGGTCGGCTGGATTCGCACCGGGTCCGGGCCGTCCGGCGCCGGGAGAGGGGTGGCCGGGCCGGCTGCCGGGGACGGTTCGGGGTCCGTTCGCAGGGTTGCCGGGGCTGGTTCGGAGTCCGTTCGCAGGGCTGCCGGGGACGGTTCCGGGGCCGCTCGCAGCGGGCCCGGCGCGGCCCGGGTCAGGACAAGGACGCCCCAGGCGGCCAGGGCCGCTCCGGTCAGGGCCAGCAGGACGCCGGCCGGGCCGCCCCGCAGGCGCTCGCCGAGGAGGGCCACGCCGATCGCCGCGGCGGCCACCGGGTTGGCCAGGGTCACCACCGCCAGCGGAGCGCCCAGGCCGCCCCGGTATGCCGTCTGCGACAGCAGCAGGCCACCGGTCGCGAAGGCCGCGACCAGGACCGCCACGCCGATCACCTGGACGCCGAGCAGCGGTCCGGTGCCGTCCGTGGCGGCGACCGTGACGGTCTGGGTCAGCGCCGAGGCGACCCCGGAGGCGACGCCGGACGCGCCCGCGTGCCGCAGGCCGGGCCGAGCGCCGGGCCTGGCCAGCGCTCCGATCAGCACCGCCGTCACGCCCGCCACCGCCACCGCCTCCGGCACGCTCAGCACATCGTCGGGGGCCGGGCCGGACGCCGTGACCAGCAGCGCGCCGAGCCCGAGCAGGGTCAGCCCGGTGCCCCGCCACTCGGCCGCGCCGACCCGCCGTCCCGCCAGCCGCGCCCCCAGGGGCACCGCCGCGACCAGGGTGAGCGCGCCCAGCGGCTGGACGACGGTGAGCGGGCCGTACCGCAGAGCGCCGACGTGCAGCAGCGCGGCCGACGCGTTCAGCGTCACCGACCACCACCACGCCCCGCTGCCCAGCAGCCGCAGTACGCCCGTGCCCGGACGGCGGGTGGCCAGCCGTTCCTGGGCGACGGCCGCGGCCGCGTAGGCGACGGCGGAGACCAGGGACAGGACGACGGCGACGAGGGCGGCGCTCATCGGCCCGCCCCCACCAGTCGGCGCCGTTCGACCGGCTGCGGACGAACCCGCAACCGGGGCCGTCCGCCCGTCGTCCCGGCCGGCCGGCGGTGCGGCAGGCGGATCACCGCGAGGGCCAGCCCGAGCAGCGCCGACGCCACCATCACGTCCAGCCAGTAGTGGTTCGCGGTGCCCACGATCACCAGCAGTGTCAGCAGCGGATGCAGCAGCCACAGCCACCGCCAGCGGGACCGGGTGGCGGCGATCAGCCCGATCGCCACCATCAACGCCCAGCCGAAGTGCAGCGACGGCATCGCCGCGAACTGGTTCGACAGCGTGTCGGTGCGCGGCGGGCCGTACACCGACGGTCCGTAGACCCGCGCCGTGTCCACCAGACCGGCGATCCCCAGCATCCGCGGCGGCGCGAGGGGGAACGTCAGGTGCAGCACCAGTGCCGCGCCGGTCAGCGCGGCCAGTACCCGGCGGGCCCACACGTAGTGCCGGGGCCGGCGCAGGTAGAGCCACAGGAGGAACGCGGCGGTGGCCGGGAAGTGCACGGTCGCGTAGTAGGTGTTCGCCACCCGCACGAGGGCGTCGCCGTGCAGCAGCAGCGACTGGACGCCGCCCTCGCCGGGCAGGTGCAGCCACCGCTCCAGGTGCCACACGTGGTGGGCGTTGCGGAACGCCTCGCCGGTGTGGCCGGTCGCCAGTTGCCGGCCGAGTTTGTAGACGAGGAAGAGTCCGGCCACGAGCAGGAGTTCCCGGACCAGGGGTGGCCTGGCCGGTGCGTCCGGCTCCGCTTCTGCAGGCTCGCTGCGGGCGTTCATCCCCCGGCCCCTTCGCTGACGGTGGTGCGTGCGGTGTTCTGGCGGCCCGTACCGCCACGGATGTGCGGCGCCGGGTGGGTACGCCTCATCGACACGGGTTCGTTGGATCGATACGGGTTCGTTCCGATACGCCAGTGTACCGATACGATCGAGTATCGGTACGATCGGGTACCGGTACACTGGCGTATCGGTACGCTGGGGTGCGGAACCCCGGACCGGACGCCGGAGACAGCACAAGAGGAGCAGCACCATGACGTCGCAGGCCGCGGACCGACCGGAGACGGTCGGCACCTCGCGCCGCTCCAAACTCACGCCCGAGCGCGAGCAGGAGTTCCTCGACGCCGTCCTCGACCGGATCCGTGAGTGCGGCTACGACGCCGTGACCATGGAGGGCATCGCCACCAGCACCCGGTGCAGCAAGTCCACGCTCTACCGGCAGTGGAAGACCAAGCCGCAGTTCGTCGCGGCGGCCCTGCGGTCGCGCCGGCGGGTGCGCTTCGAGGGTATCGACACCGGTTCGCTCGCCGAGGACCTGCGGCTGGCGGCCCGGGCGGCGGGCGCGTGGTCCGGCGAGGACACCCAGCTGCTCCAGGCGCTCGGCCACGCCGTGGTGGAGGACCCGGAACTCAAACTGGCCCTGCGCGAGGCGCTGGTCGAACCGGAGATCGCCGCGCTGCGCGAGATCCTGCGCCGCGGGGTCGAACGGGGCGAGGTGGCCGCCGGCCACCCCGCGCTGGAGTTCGTGCCGGTGCAGATGTTCGGCGTGCTGCGCGTCCGGCCGGTGATGGAAGGGGAGTACGCCGACGCGGAGTACCTCGTCCGCTTCGTGGAGGCCGCGGTGCTCCCCGTGCTGGGCCTGACCTGAGACCCAGGTCACCGTCCGTGGGATGACTGGACGGTGGCCTGCTCGCGCCGCACCGTGGGGACGGGGGCGGCGCGCACCCCCCGGCCGGGTGGGGCGCCCTTTGAGCGGAAGGGCGTTCCACCCGGCCGACAGCTTCCCGGGGCGGCGCGGCGGTCAGACGTCCTGGCCGCTGCCCGTGCCGCCCGACGTCGACACCTCGATGCCCTCGACGATCTCGTCGATGACGGACTGCTCCTCGCTGACGTCGACACCGAACCGCACGACGACGATCTGCTGCGGGTTGGCCGGCGAGGGGAAGGCCAGCGACTGGACGTAGCCGTCGGAGCCCTTGCTGGTGACGGCCTTCCAGCGGACCTGGTACCCCTTCTGCCCGGCCACGGTGACCGCCTTCGAGGACAGCACGTCGTGGGAGGTGATCGAGCCGTAGCTGTCGCCGCCGTAGGACTCCTCCGCGTTGGCCGAGATGTCCGCCTTCGCGACCTCCTCGGCGGTGGAGCCCTCGGTGCCCAGCACCATCGCCGGTGCCGAGTAGGCGCCGCCCTTGGTGCAGGAGGAGGCGCTGTTGCCGGGGCACTCGTAGGACTCGTTCGAGGAGACCTGGGCGCCGACCGTCAGTTCCTGCCCGTACCAGCCGTCCGGGACGGGCAGGCTGATCCCGCTGACCGCGTCCGGCACCGAGCCGCTCTCGATCCGGGGGGCCTCGGAGCCCTGCGGCGCGGGCGACTCGCCGTCGCCGCCGCCGGAGCCGCCGCCCGAATCGCCGAACGGGTTGTCCGGCAGGCCCTCGCCGTCCTGGCCGCCCGGGCTCCGCTGCTGCGAGACGGCGCGGTCGTCACCGTTCCCGTCGCCGTCACCGGCCAGCGCGTACACGCCGACGCCGATGCTCGCCAGTACGGCCGCCGTGACGGCCACGGCTATCCCCGTCCGCAGACCGCTCCGCCGCGGGGGCGGCGGCTGCGCCGGATACCCCGGGTGCGGGGGGTACGCCGCGTAGGCCGGCGGCGCCGGATGGCCGGGGAGGGGACCGGGCACGGGCGGCTGCCCCGGCACGGTCCCGGTCCCGGCCACGGGCGGCTGCCCGGGCCCGGCGTCGGCTGCCGTCGGCTGTCCGGGGCCGGGTTCTGCGGAGGCGGATTCTGCGGTGCCGGATTCTGCGGTGCCGGGTTCTGCGGAGGCGGGTTCTCCGGGGGCGGAGGCGGATGCGGCGGCGTCCGGCTGCCCGGCGACCGCGTCCCCCGCCACCGAAGGCTTCGCCGGCCCCGCTGCTCCCGCTGCTCCAGCCGATCCAGCCGATCCCGCCGGTCCCTCCGGCTCTGCCGCCTGCTGCGCGCCGTCCGCCGGCGGCTGTTCCGGGGGACCCCCCGCGGGACGGATCCGGTCCGTCCACGCCTTGCCGTCCCACCAGCGCTCGGTGGCGGGGCCGTCATTTGTCTGCCCGGGGTCCGGATACCACCCGGGAGGAGTCTCCTGCGTCATGTCCCCACCGTATGAGGCGTCGGTGAAAGTCGTATGAGAGGGAGGGGGACATTTCCCGCCGCCCTCCCCGCGCCCGGCGCCGCCCTCCCCGTGCCGCGTGAAATCCCCAGCGTACGGCGGCGATCGACGGCCCGGGACCCACCGTGATGCCTCTCCGGTACACGAAGTCGCCCGGTAGGGCAAGACCCGTAACGACCATACGGCGCCGTGCGGTTCGGGCGGCTAGGCTCGGAGTCGGTACGTCATTCGGGCGACTCGGGGAGGTAGCGGGATGACGGAGGCAAGGCCCACGGCAGGCGCCCCGGCCGGCCTGTGGGAGCGCGACGAGGAAGTCGCCGCCGTCGCACGGGCGGTCGACGCCCTGTGCGCGGACCGTTCGCCCTCCGGAGCCCTGCTGGTCTTCCGCGGCGAGGCCGGCCTCGGCAAGACCGCCCTGCTGGCCACCGCCCGCCGCCTCGCCGAGGCCCGCGGCTGCGCCGTCCAGCACGCGCGCGGCGGCGAGACCCTGCGGTCGGTCCCGTACAACGTCGTACGGCAGTTGCTCCAGCCCGCGCTCCTGTCGCTCCACCCCGACGAGGCCCGCGACCTCCTCGGCGACTGGTACGACATCGTCGGCCCCGCCCTCGGCACCGCCGACCCGGGCGAGCGGCAGGCCGACCCGCGGGGCGTGTGCGACGGGCTGGTCGAGACCGTACGGCGGCTGGCCGACGGCGAACCACCGCTGGTCCTGCTCATCGACGACCTGCACTGGGCCGACCAGGAGACCCTGCGCTGGCTCGCCGCGTTCGCCGAACACCTCGGCGACCTGCCCGTCCTGGTGGTGACCGCCTTCCGCTCCGGCGACGCCACCGGCGACAGCGCCCGGTACCTGGACACGGTCGCCGCTCTCGCGCACGCCCCCGTCACCACCCTGAGCCTGCTCACCCACGAGGCCGCGGCCGGGCTCACCCGCGCCACCCTGGGCGCCGGCGCCGACGACCCGTTCTGCCACGAGGTGTGGACCGTCACCCGCGGCAACCCCTACGACACCGTGGAGCTCCTCGCCAAGGTCCGCGACAGCGGCCTCGAACCCGTCGCCGCCAACGCCGCCGAACTGCGCGCCCTGAACGAGGCCGGCCGCGGCGTCGGCCTCATCGCCCGTCTGGAGGAACTCGGCGTCGACGCCCACCGGTTCGCCTGGGCCGCGGCCGTCCTGGGCACCGGCATCACCGTCTCCCTGTGCGCCGCGCTCACCACCATGAGCCGCGACGAGGCCGTACGCTGCGCCGGGCTCCTGCGGGACGACCGCATCCTCGTCGCGTCCGGCCCCGGCGACGACGCCCTGGAGTTCCGCCACCCGCTGATAGCCACCGCCGTCTACGAGTCCATCCCGGACGGGCTGCGCCGGGCCATGCACGGCATCGCCGCCCAGCTCGTCACCGACCTGGGCCTGGGCGCGGCGGCGGCCTCCCGGCACCTCCTCCAGGTCCACCCGGACGACGACGAGGAACTGGTCGAGCAGCTCCGCGAGGCCGCCCGCGAACACCTCGCCGTCGGCGCCCCCGACGCCGCCCGCCGCTGCCTGGAGCGCGCCCTTGAGGAGCCCCCGCCGCCCGAGACCCACGCGCGCGTGCTCTACGAACTCGGCTGCGCCACCCTGCTGACCTCGCCCGCCACCACCGTCGGCCACCTCCGCGAGGCCCTCGGCATGCCCGGCCTGCACGGCGACGAACGGGTGGACGCCGTCGTCCGCCTCTCCCAGGCGCTGCTCCACAACGACCAGCTGGAGGAGGCGGTCCGCACCGTCGAGACCGAGGCCGCCCGGCACCCCGACGGCCCCGCCCGCCTGCGGCTCCAGGCCGTCCAGTACATGTGGGAGGGCATCCACGCCGGCGAGTCCGTCGTACCCGGCCGCTCCGAGCGGCTGGCCGCCCTCGCCGCCACCTGCACCGGCCGGGACAACGCCGAGCGCGCTCTGCTCATCCTGCGCGCCTTCGACGCCATGACCCGCGGGGAGAGCGCCGAGGAGATCGCCGCGCTGTGCGACCGCGCCCTGGTCGACGGCCGCCTCGCCCCCGGACTCGGCTGGACCGACACCGAGTGGGGCCTGGAACTGCTGATGATGCTGGCCAGCGCCTACGCCTGCACCGACCGCCTGGACCGTGCCGACGCCCTCTTCGGCGAGGCCCTGCGCGCCTACGAGACCGCCGGCTGGAGCGGCGGCCACCTCGCCCTCGCCCACGCCTACGTCGGTCTCGGCCACCGCAGGCGCGGCCGGCTGCCCGAGGCCGAGGCGTCCCTGCGCGAGTCGCTGCGGCTGGCCGAGCGGGTCGGCCGCGGCCTGCCGCTGTACTGGTCGGCGACGTGCAACCTGGTCGACACCCTGCTCGCCCGCGGCCATGTCGACGAGGCGTGGCAGATCGCCGAGCAGTACGACTTCGCGCCGCCGTACCCGTCCACGATCGTGCTGCCCGACCCGCGCTCGGTCCGCGGCCGCCTGCTGCTCGCGGTCGGCCGCACCGAGGACGGCGTCAACGAACTGGAGGCCGCCGAGAAGGCCACCGCGGCCCGCGGCCACCACAACCCGGTGATGGTCCCCTGGGCGGTCGACCTGGCCCGCGCGCTGGCCGGCGAGGATCCCGCCCGCGCCGCCCGGCTGGCCGACGAGGCCCGCCGGCAGGCCGAGCGGTTCGGCACGGACACCGCCGTCGGGGAGGCCCTGCGCTGCGCCGCCGCGCTGGAGACGGGACGGCGCGCGGTCGGCCTCGCCGCCCAGGCCGCCGCCCGCCTGGCGGCCTCGCCCTGCCGCTACGAGCACGCCGCCGCCCAGGTCGAGTACGGCATCGCCGCCCGCTCCCCGGCCGAACTGGAACGGGGCCTGGCCCTGGCCCGCGACTGCGGCGCGGACGGCCTGGCCCGGCGCGCGGAACGGGCCCTGCGCGACGCCACCGGGCCGGACCGGACCCCCTGAAACCCCCGGACACGCCGAGCCGCCCGGAAAAACCGCAGGCCACACACTTGCGGTAGGGGTTAGGCACGCCTTACCGTGCAGACGTACCACTCAGGGACCCGGCCGTCGTGCCGGTCCGCCCGCGGCGAGCGCTCCACCGACGCAGCCTGGCCGTTCCTCCCCAGCGCCCCGAGGGCCCGGGAGGCACCCCCAAGCCGGCACTCGCTCACAGGACCGCTCTTGAACCACACCGCCACCGGTCTGTACGACCCTGCCCGCGACCACAGCGACTGCGGCGTCGGCTTCCTCACCCGTCTCGACGGCACCCCGAGCCACGACGTCATCCTGAAGGGCGACGAGGCGCTCCGCGCCATCCCGCACCGCGGCGGCACCTCCGCCGAGGGCGTCGGCGACGGCGCGGGCGTGAGCGTCGACCTGTCGGTCGAGTTCTTCGCCGCGCTCACCGGCACGGCCCTGCGCGCCGGGCACTTCGGCGTCGCCAACTGCTTCGTGCCCACCGACGCCGGCCGCCGCGCCGCCGCCACCGACCTCGTCGCCCGGAGCATCGCCGAGCAGGGCTTCGAGCTGCTGCTGGTCCGGGACGTCCCCGTGGACCACAGCGTCGCGCGGCCCGCCGCCGAGCAGTACCAGCTGCCCCTGGTGCAGTGGGTGTTCCGCGCCCCCGAGCAGTGGGAGCGCCCCGAGGTCGACGCCGCCGCCCACCGCGCCCTGCTCGCGATCGAGGCCGTCGCCTACGCCGACGACACCTGCGCGGGGCTCTACCCGCTGTCGCTGAGCGCGCGGACCCAGGTGCTCAAGGGACGCCTCAACTCCGGCGAGGTCATCGGCTACTTCCGCGACCTGTGCGACCCGCGGCACTCCGTGCGCTCCCTGTACTTCCACACCCGGTTCTCCACCAACACCGAACCGCACCCGACGATGGCCCAGCCGTTCCGCCTCATGGCGCACAACGGCGAGCTGAACACCGACCGCAAGAACCGCCTGACCGACGAGGCCCTCGCCCGCGCCCGCACCCGCTCCATCGTCCGCCCGCCGGGGCAGTCCGACTCCAGCCGCCTCGACCAGACCCTGCAGAGCCGGGTCTTCGACGACGGCCTGGACCTCGTCGAGGCCGTCGTCACCCTCATGCCGCCGGCCTGGGAGAACGACCGCACCCTGCCCGCCGCCGTCCGCGACATGCTGGAGTACTTCTCGCTGTACGAGGAGAAGAACGACGGTCCGGCGGCCGTCATCTTCAGCGACGGGGACGTGATCGGCGCCCGCCTGGACCGGCTGGGCCTGCGCCCGCTGCGCACCGTGGAGACCGCCGAGTACCTGATGGTGGCCTCGGAGGCCGGCCAGGTCGCCTTCCCCGACGACGAGGTCGTGCACCGGGGCCGCATCGAGGCGGGCGGCATGCTCGTCGTGGACCACCGCGCCGGCCGCGTCCTGCGCACCCGGGAGGTGCTCGACGCCCTCGCCGCGCGCCGGCCCTACAGCGAGCTGCTGGACGCGGCCCGCGTCAACCTCGACGACCTGCCCGCGCCCGACTACTACCGCGGCACGACCACGCTCGGCTACGACGGCGACCTGTCCCTGGCCGGCCGGTACGTGGCCTGGTCGCTGAACCAGGAGAGCTTCCGGTTCATGCTCGACCCGATGCTCGCCGACGGGTCGGAGCGGATCTCCGCGATGGGCTACGGCAACGCCATCAACGCGCTCAGCGACACCGAGGGCGGCATGGCGAAGTACTTCTCGCAGCGCTTCGCCCAGGTGACCAACCCGCCGCTGGACAGCATCCGCGAGGCCGACGGCATGAGCATGCGGGTCGCGCTCGGCCCGAAGCCCGACGGCACCGGCGAGTCGGTCGGGACCGCCGGGCGCCAGCTCGTGGTCTCCTCGCCCGTGCTCGGCCACCTCGACATGGTCCGGCTGCGCGACCAGCGGATCGTCCCGCTGGAACGTTTCGCCATGCTCTACGAGCCGGTGCCCGGGGACGCCACCGCCAACGCGGACGCGCTGCGGTCGGCCCTGGAACGGCTCTGCGACGACGTCGAGCGGTTCGCCGCCGAGCAGGGCGGCATCGCCCTCCTCACCGACCGGGCGGTCTCCTCGACGCGGGCGCCGCTGCCGGTCGTCCTCGCCGTCGCGGCGGTCAACCAGCGCCTGATCGAGACCGGGCTGCGGCTGCGGGCCTCGCTCGTCGTGGAGAGCGGCCAGCTGGCCTCCTCGCACCACGTCGCCACCGCGCTCGGCTTCGGCGCCTCGGCGGTCTACAGCCTCAGCGCCCGGCTGCGCGCCGAGGAGCGGTACCCGAGCGCACCGGCGCCCGCCGGCGAGATCACCGAGACCGACCGGGCCCTGGCCAAGTTCCGCAAGGCGGCCGAGAAGTCCCTCGCCAAGACCATGGGCCGGGTCGGGCTGTGCACCGCCGAGAGCTACATCGGCGGCGAGTTCTTCGAGCCCAACTACCTCGACACCCGCGACGACGTCTTCGCGCGGATCTTCCCGCACCTGGAGTCACCGGTCGGCGGCGTCGGGTTCGCCCGGATCGCGCAGGCCGCGACGGACTGGCACGAGCGGGCCCGGACCGTGGCGAGCGAGCAGCAGATCCCGCTGCTCGGACTGTTCAAGGAGCGGTCGGACGGGGCCGGGCACTCCTTCGGCGTCAACGCCGTACGCGGCTTCGGCGGCATGACCGAGGAACCGCCCGCCTTCGGGCGCGAGGACGACCCGGACGCCCTGCGGCTGCTCACCCTCGGCCAGCTCGACGACGCGTTCGGCATCACCGACGCCGCCTACCGCAACACCGGGTACGACGCGCTCAGCGACGCCGAGATCGACGCGTTCCGGATCACCCCCGGGTACCGCGCCTTCCTGCGCACCACCCACGAGGAACGCTCCCGGCGCCCGTCCGCGCTCCGCGACGTCCTCGCGCTGCCCGCCGACGTCACCGGGCTGCGTACGGCGGAGGACTTCGCCCGCGAGCTGGGACGCTTCTCGACCGACGGCAACGCCGGCGTCACCGCCCGCGGGGTGACCGTGACCGCCACCGGCCCCGGCACCTTCCGGCTGCGCCTCACCGACCCGGGCACCGACCGCCACACCGCCCTCGCCGAAGGGCTCGCGCACCTGGGAGCGGCCGAGACCCTCGACGTGACCGACGACGGCGTCACGGTCGCCGCCACCGGCCCCGTCGCCCGCCTCCTCGCCCTGCTCGACGAGGCACCCGGGAGCGTGCCGCTCGACGAGGTGCAGCCCGCGCACGAGATCACCCGGTCCCTCGCCTCCGGCGCCATGAGCCACGGCGCGCTGGTGGCGACCGCCCACGAGGCCGTCGCGCACGGCGCGAACATGGTCGGCGCGCTGTCCAACAGCGGCGAGGGCGGCGAGCACCACTCCCGGTACGGCACCGTCCGCGGCTCCCGCATCAAGCAGTTCGCGTCCGGCCGGTTCGGCATCTGGGCGGGCTACCTCGCCGACCCGATGCTGGAGGAACTGGAGATCAAGATCGGCCAGGGCGCCAAGCCCGGCGAGGGCGGCCAGCTGCCCGCCCCCAAGGTCACCGTCGACATCGCCGCGGCGCGCGGCGGCACCCCCGGCATCGAGCTGATCTCGCCGCCCCCGCACCACGACACGTACTCGATCGAGGACCTCGCGCAGCTCATCCACGACTGCAAGGCCGCCCGGGTCCGGGTGATCGTGAAGCTGGTCTCCTCGGAGGGCATCGGCACCATCGCGGTCGGCGTCGCCAAGGCCGGCGCGGACGTCATCAACGTCGCCGGCAACACCGGCGGCACCGGCGCCGCGGCCGTCACCAGCCTCAAGTACGCGGGGCGGTCGGCGGAGATCGGCGTCGCCGAGGTGCACCAGGCGCTGCTCGCCAACGGCCTGCGGGAGAAGGTCGTCCTGCGCTGCTCCGGCGCGCACCAGACCGGCGGCGACGTCGTCACCTCGGCGCTGCTCGGCGCCGACAGCTTCGAGTTCGGCACGACCGCGCTGATGATGCTCGGCTGCGTCATGGCGAAGAACTGCAACGTGAAGTGCCCGGCCGGGCTCACCACCAACGCCGAGGCGTTCGAGGGCGACCCGCGCGCGCTGGCGCAGTACCTGCTCAACATCGCCCACGACGTCCGGCAGATCCTCGCCCGCCTCGGGCTGCGGTCCCTGCGCGAGGCCCGGGGCCGCACCGACCTGCTCCAGCTCCTCGACCACCCGGCGAGCGTCGGCCGCCTCGACGTGCGCCGGCTGCTGGCCCGCGTCCCCGAGAAGACCGTGCCGGACCCGGAGTACCTGGAGAAGGACTTCACCACCGACGACGCCCTCGTCGAGCGCGTCCGGACCGCCCTGTTCGACCGGCGCGAGCCGTCCCTGCTCGTCGACGGCGTCCGGCTGCGCAACAGCGACAAGTCGGTCGGCGGGCAGCTCTCCATCGACGTGGAGCGGCTGCTCAACCACCAGCTCGCCGTGGACGCCCCCGCCGTCACCACCGACGACCGGGGCCGCCGCCGCCTCGCCGACGGCGCCGTCCACGTCCGCACCACCGGCTCCGCCGGACAGTCGTACGGCGTCTTCTGCAACGACGGCATCACCCTCGAACACACCGGCACCGCCAACGACGGCGTCGGCAAGAGCCAGAGCGGCGGCCGGATCGTCGTCCGCGCCCCCGGCGGCGGCAGCGCGGAGCGCGGCGGCAACGTCCTGGTCGGCAACTTCGCCCTGTTCGGCGCGACCGGCGGCCGGACCTTCGTGCAGGGCGAGGCCGGCGACCGGTTCGCCGTGCGCAACTCCGGCGCCACCGCCGTCGTCGAGGGCCTCGGCGACTTCGGCTGCGAGTACATGACCGGCGGCACCGTCCTCAACCTCGGCGGCTTCGGCAAGGGCCTCGGCAACGGCATGAGCGGCGGCTTCCTCTACCAGTACGACCCCACGGGCGAACTGCCCGGCCGGGTCAGCGCCGACTCGCTGCTCGTCTTCCCGGTGACCGACACCGCGCACGGCGCCTTCCACGAGGCGGCCGTACGGCTGCTGCTGGCCTGGCACGTGGAAGCCACCGGCTCCCCGCTCGCCGCCCGGCTGCTGGCCGACTGGGACGGCGAACGCGAGCACGTGTACTGCGGGATGCCCCGCGCGCTGCTCCTCTACCAGGACGCCGGCGAGATCCTCGCCGCCGCGACCCGGGGCGAGCTGCTGGACGAGCTGGCGACCTCGATCGCGACGGACAAGCTCCGCGCGTTCAAGGTCGACTACCGCGACCGCCGCACCGTGCTCGGCGGCCGGGCCCCGGCCTTCGGCGACCAGGGCAGCGACGACATGTTCTCGCTGCTGTCGTCGTACACCGTGCTCGGCGTCGCCCAGGACCTCGCGCTCCAGCGGGTGCCGGGAGCCACCGGCCCGGACGATCCGCGGGTCGCCGAGGCCGTCCGCAACCTGGTGCTCACCGAGGACTTCTTCGTCAAGCAGCGCGTCGTGAAGTACCTGCGCGGCACGCTGGAGCGGTTCGGCGACGACGAACTCGCCACCCTCGTCGCGACCAAGCGCCTCGACGACTACAAGTGCGCGCTCAGCCTGCGCAACAACCTCAGCATGGATGCCCCCGGCACCTACGGCTGGATCATCCACCAGACCCTGAAGAACGCCGGCCGGCTCCGCGCCGCCCGGTTCGACGAACTGCTCGCGGGCGCGGCACTGGACGACCTCGCCGCCCGCCACGCCCCGCAGCCCCCCACCGAGGCGGTGACCGCGTGACCTTCCTGCCCCCCACCGGCACCCTCATCCCGGCCGACGCGCCGTTCTCCGCCCAGCAGGAGTCCTGGCTCGCCGGGTTCCTCGCGGGCATCGCGGCGGCCGGCCGCCGGGACGCCGCGGCGGCCGACACCCCGGCGGTCACCGTCGACGTCCTGTTCGGTACCCAGACCGGCAACGCCGAGTTCCTCGCCGGCGAACTCGTCGCCGGGGCCCGCGCCCGCGGCCTCGGCGGGAAGGCGGTGGCCCTGGACGCGGTCACGCCCGAGCGGCTCGCCGCCATGTCCCACGTCCTCGTCGTCACCTCCACGTACGGCGAGGGCGAGATGCCCGACAACGCCGCACTGTTCTGGGAGGCGCTCCAGGCCGACACCGCCCCGCGCCTGGAGGCGCTGCGCTACGCGGTGCTCGGGCTCGGCGACCGCGGCTACGACGACTTCTGCCAGGCCGCCAAGGTCATCGACACCCGCCTGGAACAGCTCGGGGCCACCCGGCTGCACGACCGCGTCGACTGCGACGTCGACTTCGAGGAACCCGCGGCGGCGTGGACGGCCGCCGTCCTGGACCGCGTCGCCGCGGAGACCGGCGCGACCGGCGCGACCGGCGCGGCGGCGCCCGCCCCCGCACCGGCCGGCCCGGCCCGCTCCGCCTGGAACAAGCGCAACCCGTACCCCGCCCGCCTCGCCGTCAACCGGCTGCTGTCCGCACCGGGCAGCGCCAAGGAGATCCGGCACTACGAGTTCGACCTCGGCGACAGCGGCATCACCTACCAGGCCGGCGACGCGCTCGCCGTCGTCCCCGTCAACGACGACGTGCTCGTCGGCACCCTCCTGGAGCACCTCGGGGCCACCGGCGACGAGGACGCCGACGGACGGCCGCTCGCCGAGGTGCTGCGCACCGAACGCGAGATCCGCACCCCGTCCAGGGACCTCGTCGCCCACCTCGCCGAACGCGCGCCGACCAGCGACCTCGCCGCCGTCGTCGCCCACGGCGACCGCGCCGACCTCGACTCCTGGCTCTGGGGCCGGGACGTCCTCGACCTGCTCCGGGACGCCGGGGCCGCCGCGCCCGGCCTCGACGAACTCCTGCCGTTCCTGCGGCCCTTGCAGCCACGGCAGTACTCGATCTCGTCGAGCCCGCTCGCCCACCCCGGCAGCGTCCACCTCACCGTCGCCTCCGTCCGCTACGCCACGCCGCTGCGCCGGTACGAGGGCGTCGCGTCGACCTACCTCGCGGGCCGTGCCGACGAGACCACCCCCGTCGGCGTCTTCGTCCAGCCGAACGCCTCCTTCGGCGTCCCGGCCGACGACGACGCCCCGATGGTCATGATCGGCCCCGGCACGGGCATCGCGCCGTTCCGCGGCTTCCTGCACGAGCGCGCCGCCCGCGGCGCCGCCGGACGCAACTGGCTGTTCTTCGGCGACCAGCACCGCGCCACCGACTTCGTCTACGAGGACGAGCTGACCGGCCTGCGCGAGCGCGGCGTGCTCACCGAACTGGACCTCGCCTTCTCCCGCGACCAGGCCGAGAAGGTGTACGTGCAGACCCGGATGCGTCAGCGGTCGCGCGAGCTGTACGCGTGGCTGGAGGACGGCGCCCACGTGTACGTCTGCGGCGACGCCTCCCGCATGGCGAAGGACGTCGAGGCGGCCCTGCTGGACGTCATCGCCGAGCAGCGCGGCCGCGGCGAGGACGACGCGGCGGCGTACCTCGCCGACCTGCGGCGGGCGAAGCGCTACGTACGGGACGTGTACTGAGCATGCCGGAGCCGGAACCCCACGACGGCTGCGCCTTCCACGCGCACTGCGCCCGGCGCACCAGCAGCGTCCGGCTGATCGACGCGCGGATGCCGGAGCTGGCCCGGTGCCTGACGCTGTTCCAGTACGTGCAGGCGGTCACCGGAGGGCCGGTCGCGCGGATCGAGCAGGCCGGCAGCTACGCGGTACCGAGCCGGCGCGGCGACGCGTTCGCCGTCCGTCCCGGCTCGATCGCGCTGCGCCTGGACGGCGACCACGTGGCCTCGGCCGTGCTCGCGCGGGACAGGGAGGGCGGCACGGTCGTCCTGCGGCTGTCCGACGCGGCCGGGCGCACGGTGCACGAGGGGCGGCTGCTCTCCGAGGGCGACCGGCTGCTGGCCCAGCTCGCCGGCCCGGTGGAGGCGGGGACGACGGCGACCGGCCGGTCCGCGCCGCCCCAGGTGCCGGCCTGGGAGGACGGCGACCAGCTCGCCCAGCTCGACGCGATCCTCACGGACGGGGGCGTCGCCCGGCGCGCGGCGTTCGCCCGGTACCGGGGCGCACACCGGGCCGTCGACGCCGGCGTCGTACCCGCCGTGCTCGACCACGTCTGTTCCGTCGGACTGCCGGTCGGCGTCGCGGTGTTCGGCCCGTCGGCGATGCAGGCGTGCGGCGGACGCGTGCACGTCACCGACCGGACCGTCGGCGGCCGGGTGTTCGCGGCGATCGAGGACAGCTCGGTGGAGATCGACCTCGCGGGCGTCGCGGCTTGCCGCCTGGTGCGCGCCACGGCGGCGCACGGCCCGACCTCGGCCCTCGAACTCGACGACGAGGACGGGCGGTGCGTCGCGGTGATCACACAGTTCGGGATGGTCGGGGAGCAGGTGCACACGGCGTGGGAGCACCTGGCGGCATCCCTTCCTGACTAGGGAGGACTAGGGAGGACTAGGGAGCTTCCTCCTCCGCCAGCACCCGCTGGGCGGTGGCGAACGCCGAGTTGGCCGCGGGCACCCCGCAGTACACGGCCGTCTGGAGCAGCACCGCGCCGATCTCGTCCGGGGTCAGCCCGTTGCGCCGCGCCGCCCGGACGTGCATGGCCAGCTCCTCGTAGTGGCCGTGCGCCACCAGCGCGGTCATGGTGATCATGCTGCGCTCACGGCGCGAGAGGGTCTCGTCGGTCCAGATCTCGCCCCAGGCGTAGCGCGAGATGAAGTCCTGGAACCGGGCCGTGAACGGCGTCTGCCGGGACTGCGCCCGGTCCACGTGCGCGTCGCCGAGCACCTCCCGCCGCACCGCCATGCCCCGCCTGGCACCCCCGTCGAGGTGCCCGCGCAGCGCGGTCAGCACCGCTTCCGGCTGCTCGGCGGGTGCCAGGTGCGAGGCGCCCGGGATCTCCACCAGCGCCGACCCCGCCACCGCGTCGGCGATCTCCCGCAGATGGGCGGGCGGCGTCGCCGGGTCGTCGCGCCCGGCGATCAGCAGGGTGGGCACGGTGATCTCCGCCAGCCGGTCCCGGATGTCGAACGCGGCCAGCGCGTCGCAGCAGGCCGCGTACGCCGCCGGATCGGCCTCCCGGTGGTCCCGTACCAGCTCCGGCACGGTGAACCCGGGCGTGAACCACCGCGCGTCCGCGCCCGCGGCGAGCTTCGCCAGCCCCTCCCGGCGGACCGTCGCCGCCCGCTCTTCCCACGGCTTGGCGCCGTTGAAGTGCGCCGACGAGCAGATCACGGCCAGCGACGTGAGCCGCTCGGGGTGGTGCACGGCCAGGTGCAGCCCGACCGCGCCGCCCAGCGACACCCCCGCGTACGCGAACCGCTGCACGCCGAGCGAGTCGGCGAGCGCCAGCACCAGCGCGGCCAGGTCCCCGACACTCGCCCCGGCGGAGATCAGGTCCGCGGCCGAGCCGCCGTGCCCCGGCAGGTCCCAGCGGATCACCCGGTGAGCGATGGACAGCTCGGGGGCCACCTGGTCCCACAGGGCGTACGAGGTGCCGAGCGAGGGCCCGAGCAGCAGCGGGGGAGCGGTGGCGGGGCCTTCGGTGCGGTGATTGAGCAGGGTCAACGTCGCTCCAGTGCGCGGTCGGTGAGGGCAGCGGCGCTGCCGGTGTAACGGGCGGGATCGGTCAGGGCGGCGAGGTCGATGTCCTTCAACTCCGGTACGTCCGCCAGGAGTTCACCCAGGCTGCGGCCTTCGGCGTAGGTACGCCTGGCCACTTCGGTGAGCAGGGCCTTCGCCCGGGACCGGCCCAGCACCGGCGCCAGTTCGGCGGAGAGCCGCTCGGAGACGATCAGCCCGTGGGTCAGGTCGAGGTGGGCGCGCATGGCCGCCGGGTCCACCCGCAGCCCCTCGGTGAGTTCGGCGGCGTCCCGGGCGGCGCCGCCGGTCAGCCGCAGCAGGTCGCGCAGCGGCTCCCACTCGGCGTGCCAGGCCCCGGCGGGCCGCTCGTCCTCGGCGGCGAGCGAGCCGTACAGCACCGCCGCGAGCTGCGGCGCGCGCCGGGCCGCCGCCGCGATCAGCGTGGCGCGCACCGGGTTGGCCTTGTGCGGCATCGCGGAGGACCCGCCGCCGCTGCCCTCGGCCACCTCGCCGGTCTCGGTCCGGCCGAGGACCAGCACGTCCGCGGCGAGCTTGCCCAGCGCCCCGGCGGCCGTCGCCAGGCACCCGGCGAGATCGGCGACCGGCGTACGCAGCGTGTGCCACGGCAGCGCGGGCTCGGCCAGGCCCAGTTCACGGGCGTACGCGCCCGGCAGCGCGAGCGGGTCCCCGGCGCCGTACGCGGCGAAGGCGGCCAGCGTCCCGGCGGCGCCGCCGAGCTGGACGGGCAGCGCCGCGCGCACGGCCGTGATCCGGTCCCGCGCGTCCAGCACCAGCGACCGCCACCCGGCCGCCTTCAGCCCGAACGTCGTCGGCACGGCGTGCTGGGTGAGCGTCCGCCCCGGCAGCGGGGTGTCCCGGTGCTCGGCGGCGAGCCGCGCCAGCGCCCGTTCGGTGCGGGCGAGGTCGGTCAGGACCAGGTCCAGGGTGCGGGCGGCGACCAGCATCGCCGCCGTGTCCAGGATGTCCTGGCTGGTGGCGCCCCGGTGCACGTACGGGCCGTACTCCTGGCCGACCGCCTTCGTCAGATCCGCGACCAGGGGGATGACCGGGTTGCCGCCGCCGCGGGCCCGCTCCGCGATCGACGCCAGGTCGAAACGCCCGCTGTCCGCCGCGTCCGTCACCGCCGTCGCCGCCCCGTCCGGGGCGAGGCCCAGCGCGGCCTGGGCGCGGGTCAGGGCGGCCTCCGCGTCGAGCAGCGCCCGCAGGTACGCCCGGTCGCCCGTCGCGTCGGCGGCCGGGGAGCCGGCCCACCCGGGGGCGAGCAGGCCGGTGTCGGTGTGGGTCGCGGTGTCGGCAGAGGTCACTTGTACTCCAGGAAGACCGTCTCGCCCTCGCCCTGAAGGCGGATGTCGAAACGGTACGTGCCCGCCCGCTCCTCGGCCGCGACCAGCGTGCCGCGACGGTCCTCGGGCACCCGGGACAGCAGCGGGTCGGCGGCGAGCGCGGCCTCGTCACCCGGCAGGTAGATCCGCGTGAACAGGTGCACCAGCAGACCCCGCGCGAAGACGCACACGCTCAGGTACGGCGCGTTCCGCCCGCGCGTCCCCGGCCGCAGCGTCCGCGCGTACCAGTGCCCGTCGGCGTCGGTCTGGATGCGGCCCCAGCCGGTGAACTCCACGCCGTTGCGGCCGAGGTACGTCCCGGTCGCCGGGTCCCGGCGCATCGAGCCGTCGGCCGTCGGGACGTTGCCGTCCGGGTCGGCGCCCCAGACCTCCACGAGCGCGTCCGGCAGCGGGTTGCCCTCGCCGTCCAGGACGTAGCCGTGCACGGTGATGGTGTCCGGGTGGCCGAGCGGGGCGATGTCCTCGCCGCCGCGGAACGGCAGCGAGTAGCCGTAGAACGGGCCGACGGTGTGCGACGGCGTGGGCAGCACGTTCTCGGGGCTGCTGGTGTCGATCTTCGTCATGGCAGGTCAGCGCCCTTCTTCGATCCAGGTGGCACACGGGCCGTCGAGCACGATGTCCCAGTGGTAGCCGAGCGAGAACTCCGGCACGGACAGGCTGTGGTCGTACGTCGCCACCAGCCGCTGCCGGGCGGCGTCGTCCGTGACGGACTGGAGGATCGGGTCGTACGGGAACAGCGGGTCGTTCGGGAAGTACATCTGCGTCACCAGCCGCTGGGTGAACGCCGACCCGAAGAGCGAGAAGTGGATGTGCGCCGGGCGCCAGGCGTTGACGTGGTTGCGCCACGGGTACGGGCCGGGCTGGATGGTGGTGAAGCGGTAGCAGCCGTCGTCGTCGGTGATCGTGCGGCCGGTGCCGGTGAAGTTCGGGTCGAGCGGCGCGTCGTGCTGCTCGCGCTGGTGGGCGTAGCGGCCGGCCGAGTTGGCCTGCCAGATCTCGACGAGCTGGCCGCGGACCGGGCGCCCGTCCCGGTCCAGCAGCCGGCCGGAGACGGTGATGCGCTCGCCGACCGGCTCACCCGGGTGCTGGATGGTGAGGTCGTTGTCGATGGCGGTCAGGTCGCGCTCGCCGAAGGCCGGGGAGGACAGCTCCACCAGCTCCGGGTCCTTCGTGACGTCGATGGCGATCGGCGGCTGTTCGGGGTGGCGCAGCAGCGAGGACCGGTACGGGGCGTAGTCGCGGCGCGGGTGGTGCTCGACCGGTCCGCCGTCGGCGAGCCGCTTCTCGTACGCGGCGCGCTCGGCGGCCATCTCCGCGTCTATGTCGTGCTGGGTGAGCGTCATGGAAGACCGTCCCTGTCAGGCGCCCGGGGTGATGAATTAGTCAGGGCACTGAGTATTTCGGCAAGGTTCCCCACACGCTGCCACCGGTCGCGGAAACCGTCAAGACCCAGTTCACAGCCTGTTTGTGTGACGTACGCGGAGACGGGTGGGGGAGGTATCGTTCAGTGCACCGACAAACACGATCACGGGAGATCACATGGCCGCGGTGGATCTGGCCACCCATCCCGGGCATCTGGCCCGGCGGCTCCAGCAGGCGCACTACCTGCTGTGGAACGCGATGGTCTCCGAGGAGATCACCTCGCCGCAGTTCGCGGTCCTCAACGCGCTGGTCGCTCAGCCGGGCCTGGACCAGCGCACGGTGGGGGAGCGGGTGGGGCTCGACCGGTCCACCATCGCCGAGGTGATCAGCCGGCTCGGCCGCCGAGGGCTGATCGACAAGGTGCGCGACCCGCAGGACGGCCGCCGCGCCCTGCTCCGCCCCACGGACGAGGGGACGCGCACCCACCGCAAGCTCACCGTGCGCACGGCCCGGATGAACCAGGTGTTCCTGGCCCCGCTCTCGGCCGAGGAGCAGGGCCTCTTCTTCGACCTCATCCAGCGGGTCGCGGACGCCGCCGAGGGCTTGCGCAACCCGGCCGAGCCGGTGACGGGCTGACGGCGGCGTCCCTCAGCCGGCCTGCGCGAACACCACCCACACCGGCCCCTCGGCGAACCGCAGCGGCGAACCGTCCGCCGTGCTGAACGCCGTACCGTCCGTGGCCGAACCCCGGCGCCAGGCCGCCTCGTACGCCTTCCCGTCGCGCAGTACGTCGGCCCGGCCGGACCCCACCGTCTCCACGTACGGCGAGTGGTTGCCCCGTGAGTCGTGCAGCTCGGACTCCCGTACCTTCACGTACTGCACGACGACCGTCGCGGGCGCCGGCCGCTTGCCGCCGGACGCGACGGCCGGGGCGCCGTCCATGTCGATCAGCCAGCGGTCGCGCTCCTTCGACCAGGTGAACGTGAAGCGCGCCGCCGGGTAGCGCACCGTGCGCGCGCTCTCGGGCCGGCCGCCCGAGGGGGCGGCGCCGTACCGGAAACCGGTGGTCAGGGCCGCCTCGCCCGGGGCCGAGGACATCAGGCGGCCGGGGCGCAGATAGAGGTTGTGCGGGGCCGGCCGGCCGAGGTCGCGGACCCAGGCGCCGGGCGTCCTGCCGGGCTGCTCCGCCCGCAGGGGCGCGCTGTCGATGCGGGGCAGCAGTTTGCGCTGGGCGCCGGAGAAGGCGAGCGTCGGCCGGTCGAACTGGCGCAGCAGCTCCAGGTCGGACTCGCGGGCACTGCGCACGGGGCCGACGGTCGACGGCAGCTTCGTCGCGTACAGGGCCATCAGCCGGCTCAGTCCGCCTTCGACCGGCTCCACGTAGACGACGTCCGCCGCCTCCAGTCCCGTGTGGGGGCGGGCGGCGCGCACGTTGTCGATCTTCACGGCCAGTGGGGAGGCCGCTTTCACCGCCTGCGGCGAGGCCGGCTTCACGGCCGGCGGGGAGGCCGTCCGCACGGCCGGCGGGGAGGACGTGGCGGCCTCGGCGCTCCGTGACGGTTGCAGCGCGGATCCGCGCCCGTCGTCGTCCGGTGTCGGCCCCGGCCCGGCCGCGCAGCCCGCCGCCAGCAGCGCCGCCGCCACCGCCGCGGTCAGTGTGGCCCGCGGCGCACCGCCCCGCGCCCGCGCCCCGCGCTGCCCCGTCCCTCGTCGTCTGCCTCGTCGCACCCCGACCACCCGTCCGCCCTTCTACGTCACCGATTGTGCGCCTCTTGACGCTTTTGTTGCCATACCCGACTTCTTATGACAATGCGCTTTCAATCGGCTGATCGGACCAGCGTGGCGGTTCGGAAGAGGGGCCCCGGGTACCCGGGCGCCACCGTACGAGTGAGCAGTCGGGTGACGGAGGGAGCGCGGGACGATGAAGGCAGTGACCTGGCAGGGCAAGCGGGAGGTGCGCGTGGAGGAGGTGCCGGACCCGAAGATCCAGGAACCCACGGACGCGGTCATCCGCGTCACCTCCACCGGACTGTGCGGCTCCGACCTGCACCTCTACGAAGTGCTCACCCCGTTCATGACTCCGGGCGACATCCTCGGACACGAGCCGATGGGCATCGTCGAGGAGGTCGGCCCCGAGGTGCCGGACCTGAAGCCGGGCGACCGGGTCGTGGTGCCGTTCCAGATCGCCTGCGGCCACTGCTACATGTGCGACACCGGCCTGCCCACCCAGTGCGAGACCACCCAGGTCACCGGCGAGGGCATGGGCGCCGCCCTGTTCGGCTACACCCGCCTGTACGGCGCGGTCCCCGGCGGCCAGGCCGAGTACCTGCGCGTCCCGCAGGCCCAGTACGGCCCGATCAAGGTGCCCGAGGGGCCGCCGGACGACCGTTTCGTCTACCTCTCCGACGTGCTGCCCACCGCCTGGCAGGCCGTCGCCTACGCCGGCGTCCCCCAGGGCGGCACCGTCGCCGTGCTCGGCCTCGGCCCCATCGGCGACATGGCCTGCCGGGTCGCGCAGGTCAAGGGCGCCGGGCGGGTGTTCGGCGTGGACCTCGTCCCCGAGCGGCTGCGCCGGGCGCGCGAGCGGGGCGTGGAGACGTACGACCTGCGCTCCTTCGACAGCGAGAAGGAACTCGTCGCCGCCATCCGGGACGAGACCGGCGGGCGCGGCCCGGACGCCGTGATCGACGCCGTGGGCACGGAGGCGCACGGCAGCGCGATCGCCAAGCTGGTGCAGCAGGGCGCCGCGATCATGCCCCGCAAGCTCAGCGGTCCCATGGCGGAACGCCTCAGCGTCGACCGCCTCGCCGCCCTCTACACCGCCATCGACCTGGTACGCCGCGGCGGCACCCTTTCCCTGGTCGGCGTCTACGGCGGCATGGCCGACCCGATGCCGATGCTCACCCTGTTCGACAAGCAGATCCAGATGCGGATGGGGCAGGCCAACGTACGCCGCTGGAGCGACGACATCCTCACCTACCTCACCGACGAGGACCCGCTCGGCGTCCAGGACTTCGCCACCCACCGGGTGCCGCTCGCCGACGCCCCGCACGCCTACGAGATGTTCCAGAAGAAGCGGGACGGCGCGGTCAAGGTGCTGATGCGGCCCTGATCAGTCGAGAATCTCGGCGCTGCCCCGGCGGCGCAGATCGGCCAGCCCGCTCAGCATGGCCTCGATCCGCTCGGGGGAATGACCGACCCAGCCTTCGAGCTCCGACACGACGCGTACGGGTTCGCGGGTGCGATAGGAGCGGGTGGGGTTGCCCGGGAACCTCTTGTCGGTGACGTTGGGGTCGTCCTCCAGAGCACCGGTCGGCTCCACCACGTAGATCCGCCCCGGCCCGTCACCGGCCGCCAGTTCGGCGCCCCAGGCGGCGGCGTCCATGGTCTCGGTGACGTAGACGTGGCGGGAGGTGCGCCCCGCCTCGAAGTTGGACGCGCGCCCAGGGGTCAGCAGATCTCCCGGAGCGAGGTCGGCCTTCGTGCCGTGCAGGTAGGTTCCCGCCTCGTACACCTGGAAGGGGACAGGGGCGTCGGCCATGCGCTCTCCTCCGGCCCGGCTCGGGACAACGGCCCACAGCAAACCACGCGGCCCGGCCGTCGCGACAGCTGTCGTCGGGGAACCGCCCTCAGGCCGGCGGGGCGAGGATCTCCGCCAGGTCGAAGCGGACCGGCTCCTGGAGCTGGGCGAAGGTGCAGCTGTCCGGGGTGCGGTCCGGCCGCCAGCGGCGGAACCGCGCGGTGTGCCGGAACCGCGCCCCGTTCTCCATGTGGTCGTACGCCACCTCGGCCACCCGCTCCGGCCTGAGCGGCACCCAGGACAGGTCCTTCTTGCCCGACCAGCGGCTCGGCGCCCCCGGCAGCCGCGCCGACTCGTGCGCGGCCTCGTCCGCCCAGGCCGCCCACGGATGCCCGGACACGTCCGCCATCCGCAGCGGCTCCAGCTCCGCCACCAGCTCCGCCCGCCGCTTCATGGTGAACGCCGCGCACACGCCGACGTGCTGGAGGGCGCCCCGGTCGTCGTACAGGCCGAGCAGCAGCGAGCCGACCACCGGGCCGCTCTTGTGGAAGCGGTAACCGGCCACCACCACGTCCGCCGTCCGCTCGTGCTTGACCTTGAACATCGCCCGCTCGTCCGGCCGGTAGAGCAGATCGAGCGGCTTGGCCACCACC
Organism: Streptomyces sp. NPDC090994; assembly: GCF_044768905.1. Taxonomy (NCBI): domain Bacteria; kingdom Bacillati; phylum Actinomycetota; class Actinomycetes; order Kitasatosporales; family Streptomycetaceae; genus Streptomyces; species Streptomyces sp. NPDC090994. The sequence goes on along the minus strand of NZ_JBIVWS010000013.1, from coordinate 9,005 downwards.
CCGTCCAGACCCGCCCCCTCGTACTGCTCGAACCAGCGCCGCGCCACCTCGATGTCCGTCGTCGCCGGCGCCACGTGCACGGGCGCGGTGACCCCAGCCAGCGCCCGCAGCAGCAGCGCCCGGCGGTCGGACAGCCCCACGTCCAGCAGCGACTCGCCGTCCAGCGCCAGCAGGTCGAAGGCGACCAGGGACGCCGGGGTCCGCTCGGCCAGCGTCCGCACCCGCGAGTCCGCCGGGTGGATGCGCTCGGTCAGCGCGTCGAAGTCCAGCCGCCCCTGACGGGCGATGACGATCTCCCCGTCGACCACGCACCGCTCGGGCAACCGCTCCCGCACCGCCGCCACCAGCTCGGGAAAGTACCTGGTCAGCGGCTTGCCCGTGCGGCTGCCGAACTCCACCTCGGCCCCGTCCCGGAAGACGATCGCCCGGAACCCGTCCCACTTCGCCTCGTACTGCATCCCCGGCGGGATCGTCGCCACGGACTTGGCGAGCATCGGCTTCACGGGCGGCATCACGGGCAGGTCCATGCACCGATTCTCGCCGGGAACGACCGCTGTCGCCTGATGGGCGAGGCATGCCCGATACGCCTACCGTGGCGAGCATGGCGCGCAAGGGCGAAGCGGTGGAGCTGGAGACGGGCGGCCGGACCGTACGGCTGACCAGCCCGGACAAGATCTTCTTCCCGGAGCGCGGCTACACCAAGCTGGACCTGGCCCGCTACTACCAGGCCGTCGCCCCCGGCATCCTGCGCGCCCTGCGCCGCCGCCCCACCACCCTGGAGCGCTACCCGGACGGCGTCACCGGCGAGTGGTTCTACCAGAAACGTGCCCCCAAGGGCATGCCCGGCTGGATCCCCACCGCCCACATCACCTTCCCCAGCGGACGCAGCGCCGACGAGATGTGCCCCACCGAGGAGGCCGCGGTGGTGTGGGCCGCCCAGTACGGCACCCTCACCTTCCACCCCTGGCCGGTCCGGGCCGACGACGTCGACCACCCCGACGAACTCCGCATCGACCTCGACCCCCAGCCCGGCACCGACTACGACGACGCGGTCCGCGCCGCCCACGAACTACGGGCCGTACTGGACGAGTTCGGCGGCCTGCGCGGCTGGCCCAAGACCTCCGGCGGCCGGGGCCTGCACGTCTTCGTGCCGATCGAGCCCCGCTGGACGTTCACCCAGGTACGCCGCGCCGCCATCGCCGTCGGCCGGGAACTGGAGCGCCGGATGCCCGAGCAGGTCACCATCAAGTGGTGGAAGGAGGAACGCGGGGAGCGCATCTTCGTCGACTACAACCAGACGGCCCGCGACCGCACCATCGCCTCCGCCTACTCGGTGCGCCCCCGCCCGCACGCCCCCGTCTCCGCGCCCCTGCGCTGGGAGGAGGTCGGCGTCGCCCACCCCGCCGACTTCGACCTCACGACCATGCCCGCGCGCTTCGCCGAACTCGGCGACGTGCACGCGGACATGGACGGTCACGCCCACTCCCTCGACGCCCTGCTGGAGCTGGCGGCGAAGGACGAGCGCGACCACGGCCTGGGCGATCTGCCGTACCCGCCCGAGTATCCGAAGATGCCGGGGGAGCCCAGACGGGTACAGCCGAGCCGAGCGAAGAAACACCCGTGAATCCGTGACCTACGCAATCTGTGACCTACAGAATCCGTGACCACAGAATCCGTGACCACAGAATCCGTGACCACAGAATCCGTGACCTACAGATCCATGATCCGTACGTCCCGGTAGGACACCACGTCCGTCGTGCCGTGCACCTGGAGCCCGATGTACCCGGCGGCGTACCGCCGCCCGTCGGTGCCCGGGTCGTCCGAGCGCGGGGGCTCGAACTCCTGGCCGCCGGTGTTGTCGAACTCGTTGATCAGCACGCCGTTGCGGTAGACCGAGTAGTGCTGGTCGACCACCCGGATCTCGTAGTCGTTCCAGGTGCCCTTCTGCGTCACCCCGGCCCCGGCGAGCCCCACCCGGTCGAAGCCGTAGACCGAGCCGGTCTTGTACATGTCGCCGCTGGGGCTGTCGAACACCTGGATCTCATGGCCGAACTTGATCGCGGCCCACTCCGGACGTGACTCCTCCGGATGGTCGTGGAGCCACGGGAAGCGCACGAACACACCGGAGTTGGCGTTGCCCGTGCCCGGCGCGTCGTCCCGCCACTGGAGCTTCAGCGAGAAGTCGCCGTAGGTGCGCTCCGGGAACCACAGCATGCCCAGGCCGGACCTGGTGGTGCCGGAGGTGATCGACCCGTCCCCGTTGGCCGCGAACGAACCGCCGCCCACCTGCTCCCACTTGGCCAGCGACTCCGCCGTACCGTCCATGATCGTGCGGTAGCCCTCGGTCTGGCCGGGCGTGCCGATGCCGGACTCCCGGGCTGCGGCCCGCACCGCCTTCAGCTCCCGCTGGTCGATGACGCCCTCGGCCAGCAGTCGCGCCGTCACCTCGCGCACGTGCTTGAGGAACAGGGCGTGGGACGTCCACTCCCGCTCGTCCTCGATCAGCTCGTTGATCCGGCACCGGTTGTTCGTCACCCGGTTGGGCACGCCCGAGTCGACGGTGCCGACGATCACCGTGAGCCGTTCGTCGTACTCCGGGCAGGGCGGCGCCGGTACCCCGCCGCCGGTGACGACGGTGAAGCTCACGCTCAGCGGCTGGGAGACGTTGCCCGCCTTGTCGCTCGCGCGGTACGCCACGGTGTGGGTACCGGCGCGGTCGACGAGGACGGGCGCGGTGTACGCCAGGTAGGGCCCGCCGTCGAGGGAGTACTCGATCCCCGCGACGCCCGACCCGCCCGCGTCGCTGGCGCTGACCGTCACCTTCGCGCCGCCGACGTACGCCCCGTTGGCGTTGCGCGTGCCCTCCACGGTCGCGCCGGTCACCGGCGCGGTGGTGTCCTGCGGCGGAGCGGCGACGACCATGAACTGCACGCTCTTCTCCGCCGCCGCGTTGCCCGCCTTGTCGGTGGCCCGGTAGCGGACCGTGTGGGTGCCGGCCTGGTGCACCATCACCGGCATGGTGTACGGCTGCCAGGCGCCGTCACCGACCGCGTACTCGATGGTGTTGACGCCGGAACCGGTGTCGGAGGCGCTGACGGTCACCGTCGCCATGTCGAGGTAGGCGCCGTCCGCGTTCCGCTCGCCGTCGACCGTCGCCGAGGTGTCCGGCGGTGTGGTGTCGTCGGTCCCCGGGGCGACGACCGTGAACTGCACGCTCTTCTCGGCCGCCGCGTTGCCCGCCTTGTCGAAGGCGCGGTAGCGGACCGTGTGGTCACCGACCTCGTCGATCACCACCGGGGTGGTGTACGGCTGCCAGGCGCCGTCCGCGCCGATCGCGTACTCGACCCGGTCGACGCCCGAGCCGCCCGCGTCGGTGGCGCCGATCGCCACGCTCGCCGCACCGACGTACTGCCCCTCGGCGTTCTGCGTCCCCTGCACGTCCGCGCTGGTCTCGGGTGCCGTGGTGTCCTCGCCGCCGCCCTCGGTGACCACCAGGACGCCCTTCATCTCCGTATGGCCCTGGACGGTGCAGTGGTAGAGGTAGCGGCCGGGGGAGAGGGTGACCTCGGCGGTGTGCCGGCCGCCCTGCGCGTCGAACGGGGAGGCCAGGATGTTCAGTTGCACATCGTTGTTGTACTCGGGGTCGCTGGTGAGGAACGTCAGCGTGTGCGGCATGCCGGTGGTGTTGCCGGTCGCCTCGCTGTTCTCGAAGACGATCGTCGCCGGGCCCGCCACCGCCGTCTCGGGCGCGGAGGTGTACTTGGTGATGTCGTCGCCCGCGGTCCAGGTGAGGACCTGCTGCGCGGCGGGCGCGGCGGCCGGCTCGTCCTCGCCGGCGGCAGCGGTCTGGAGCCCCAGCACCATCAGCAGGCCGGCCAGCAGCGCCGCCCACACTCTTCGTCGCCGTGTCACTGTGTCCCCCTCGCCAGCTGTCCCGCGGCCGGCGTCGGCCCGCCGCCCGTATAGGTGACCCGCCACAGGGCCGACTTGGCGTCCGAGGTGAAGAAGCCCCGGCCGTAGTCGAGGACGTACAGCGCGCCGTCCGGACCGAACTTCCAGTCCATCAGGTTCTTGATGCCGTCCGCGCCGACCGGGACGATCTTCTTCAGTGACTCGGAGTGCACCGGCAGACCGCCGTCCCCTTGTGTCTTCGGGTCCATCAGCACCGCGTTGCGCGGCTGCCCGGCGTCGTAGAAGTCGCCGACGAACCACTTGCCGTCCCAGTAGGCGGGCCACTTGGTGGTGCTGTCGCTCGTCGCGTCGTAGCGGTAGACCGGTCCGGTCATCGCCGCCTGGCTGCCGCCGGTGAGCCACGGGAGCAGGTAGGTGCTCTCGTCCTGCTCGTAGGACGGGACGCCGTTCTCGTCGCGCGGGAAGTCCGGGCCGCCGCCCTGCGGCGAGTACCAGATGTTGTTGCCGGTCACCGGCGGCAGGCTGACCAGGCCGTCGTTGTTCGGCGACTCGTTCTTCGGGTGGTCGCAGTCGTACCAGCCCAGCGGCTGCGACGGGTCCGGCAGGTTCCGGTCCCGGTAGGGCTGCTTGTTGCCCATGCAGTACGGCCAGCCCCGGTTGCTCGCCTCGGTGATCGCCGCGAAGGTGTCGTACTTCGCCGGCCCCCAGGTCGGGGACGGGCTGGAGGCGTCCGGGCCGACCCAGCCCGCGTACAGGGTGTCGGTCGACTTGTCGACGGAGATGCGGGACGGGTTGCGTACGCCCATCACATAGATCTCGCCGCGCGTCTTGCCGCCGCCCTCGGCGGTCTCCTCGCCGGTGAACAGGTTGCCCTCGGGGAGGGTGTACGTGCCGTCCGGCTCGGGGTGGATGCGCAGGATCTTGCCGTTGAGGTTGTTCGTGTTGCCGGCGGTGCGGCGGGCGTCGGCGAAGGAGACGCCCTTGAAGTTCGGCTCCGGGTTGTTGCCCGAGTAACCGCCGCTGAAGCCGCTGGAGTTGTTGTCGCCGGTGGCGATGTACAGGTTGTCCTTCGAGTCCCAGGCCATGCCGCCGCCCGCGTGGCAGCAGCTGTGGATCTGCACCGGCCAGTGCAGCAGCACCTTCTCGCTGTCCAGGTCCAGCTTGTTCGTGGCCTGGTCGAGGGTGAAGCGGGAGACGCGCCGCTCGGCCATGTGCGTGTCCCGGTCGATCTCCGAGTGCGGTGTGTAGTGCAGGTACACCCAGCCGTTGTCCTCGAAGTCGGGGTCGAGTTCGATGCCGAGCAGGCCCTCCTCGACCTTGACCAGTTCCTCGCCGCCGCCCTTGTTGCCGAAGACGGTCAGCTCGCCGGCAAGGGTGACCTTCTTCGTCTCCGGGTCGTAGACGTGGATCTCGCCCGTGCCCTTGCCGATGTCCGGGTCGTTCCAGTCGGTGACCACCGGCCGGGAGGCGTCCGCGCCGCCCCGGCCGATGTAGAAGACCCGGCCGTCGGGCGCGGTGACCAGGCCGTGCGGCTCGCCGATCTGGTCGTTCTGTCCGGGCTGGTTGGGCTGGGTCAGCCGCTCCGCCGTGTAGTTGCCGGTGATGGCGGCCTTGCAGTCGGCCCGGACCAGCCGGGTCGTCCACAGCAGGGCGCCGCGCAGATGGGTGCGGAAGTCGGTCTCGTCGTAGGAGGAGGCCGTGCCGCCCATGCCGGTGTAGAAGGAGCGTCCGCCGTCGTAGTCACGGCACCAGCTCACCGGGTGGTCCCAGCCGTTGGCGTCCGCCCCCGGCGTGTACGTCGACTCGCGCACCCGTGCCACGGTGTGCACCTCGCCGGACGGGTTCTTCGCCCAGTTCAGCCACTTGTCGGGGCGTTTCCACCGCACCGGCAGGTCCTTGGTGGCCGGGTGCAGCCGGTCGCCGACCTCCACGGTGGCGCGCTGGACGGCCGGCGCGGCACCGGGGGCGGGGCGGGCGCCGATCAGACCGGTGAACCAGTCCGAGTACGGCTCCGCGCGCGCCGCGTCATGGACGCCGAGGAAGCCGCCGCCGGCCTCCATGTACGCCTCCAGACCCGCCTCCTGCTCGGGGTCCAGCACGTCCCCGCCGCCGGTCAGGAACACCACCGCGTTGAAGCGGCCGAGCCGTTTCTCGTTGGTGAACACCGACGCGTCGCCCGTGGCCGTGACCGTGAAGCGCTGGTCCGTGGGCCCGGCCAGGCCGATCCGCTCGATCGCCGCGATACCGGCGTTGACGACCGGCGACTCCTCGCCGGCCGCGGCCGAGCCGTAGAAGACCAGCACCCGGACATCGGCGCTGCCCGGCGGCGACTTGATCGACATCGTTGTCAGGGGCGGTTCCGGCGCGGGGAACGCGCCGGCCGCGGGGGCGGACAGCAACCCCGCGGTCAGGAACCCGGCGGTCAGCGCCGCCGCCCGGACCCGTCTTCTCTTTCCCGTGGCGCTCAACCCTCGTAAGTGCATGGGCCTGTGTGGTGTCGAGAACCGCACGTGGTCACCCACCCCTCCTCGGTCGCGGCAACAGCGCCAAGGAAGCTAGACCTCTTTGCCCGACTCGCCAATAGGTATGACCGGGATACGTCGAACTTTGTCCTGAGTGTGGATAAACGGTGGAGTGGCCGGTACCGTCGCACAGGTTCATCACAGCTACGTCCCGTCAATCCCGTGACCAGATGGGGGAGTTCGGCATGGACCTCGGCATGGACAGACGCGGCTTCAACCGGCGGGTGCTGCTGGGCGGCGCGGCCGTCGCGACCTCGTTGACCGTGGCGGCGTCGGAGTCGTCCGGCGCCCCCGCATCCGCCGCCGCGGTGAGGACGGCTCCGGCCGGGGGCGCGGTCCGGCACCTCAAGCTCTACGCGGAGCGACTGTCCGGCGGGCAGATGGGATACGGCCTGGAGAAGGGGAAGGCGACGGTCCCCGGCCCGCTGATCGAGCTGAACGAGGGCGACACGCTCCACGTCGAGTTCGAGAACACCATGGACATCCCGGTCAGCCTCCACGTCCACGGCCTGGACTACGAGATCACCAGCGACGGCACCACGATGAACAAGAGCGACGTCCCGCCCGGCGGCACCCGCACCTACACCTGGCGCACCCACAAGCCCGGCCGACGGGCCGACGGCACCTGGCGGCCCGGCAGCGCCGGCTACTGGCACTACCACGACCACGTCGTCGGCACCGAGCACGGCACCGGGGGCATCCGGAACGGGCTGTACGGCCCGGTGATCGTGCGCCGCGCGGGCGACGTGCTGCCGGACGCCACGCACACCATCGTCTTCAACGACATGACCATCAACAACCAGTCCGTGGGCCCGGACTTCGAGGCGACGGTGGGCGACCGCGTCGAGTTCGTGAGCATCACGCACGGCGAGTATTACCACACCTTCCACGTGCACGGTCACCGCTGGGCGGACAACCGCACCGGCCTGCTCACCGGCCCCGACGACCCCAGCCGGGTCATCGACAACAAGATCACCGGCCCGGCCGACTCCTTCGGCTTCCAGGTGATCGCCGGGGAGGGCGTGGGCGCGGGGGCGTGGATGTACCACTGCCATGTGCAGAGCCACTCCGACATGGGCATGGTGGGGCTGTTCCTGGTGAAGAAGGCGGACGGGACGATCCCGGGCTACGAGCCGCACGAGCACGGGACGGAGCAGGCGCCGGAGCAGAATCCGGAGCACCACCACTGACGGTGTCCCCCCGGTGGCGCGCGGCTATCCTGATCCGCAGCCGCCGAGGAGGAGCCCCCCGTGACCGACACAGTGCCGCGTCCCACGCTGGAGGCGGTGGCCGCCCGGGCCGGGGTCTCCCGGGCCACCGTCTCCCGGGTGGTCAACGGCGCGGCAGGGGTCCGCGAGGCGCTCGCCGCACGGGTGAGGCGCGCGGTGGAGGAACTCGGCTACGTGCCCAACCAGGCCGCCCGTTCCCTGGTGACCCGGCGGCACGACGCCGTCGCCGTGGTCGTCGCCGAACCGGAGGCACGGGTCTTCGCCGACCCCTTCTTCGCCCTCCAGCTGCGCGGCATCGGCAAGGAGCTGACCGCCCACGACAACCAGCTCGTCCTGCTGCTCACCGAGGGCCGCGAGGACCACGCCCGGGTCGGCCGCTACCTCGCGGGCGGACACGTCGACGGCGCGCTGGTCTTCTCCCTGCACCTCGACGACCCGCTGCCGGGACTGATCCAGCGCGCCGGGGTGCCGACCGTGTTCGGCGGACGCCCCGGCTGGAGCGACGGCCGCGGCGACGTGGTGTACGTCGACAGCGACAACCGCGGCGGCGCCCGGGACGCCGTACGCCACCTCGCCGCCCTCGGCCGCACCCGGATCGCGCACATCACCGGCCCGCCGGACCAGACCTCCGCCGCCGACCGGCTCGCCGGCTACCGCGACGTCGTGGGCGACGCCGACCCCGCGCTGGTCGTCCGGGGCGACTTCACCCCGGGCGGCGGTGAACACGCGATGCGGGAACTGCTCGGCCGGTGCCCGGACCTGGACGCCGTGTTCGCGGCCAACGACCTGATGGCGGCGGGCGCCCTGCGGGTGCTGCGCGCGCACGGGCGGCGCGTCCCCGAGGACGTGGCCGTGGTCGGCTTCGACGACATGCTGTCGGTCGCCGAGCAGACCGAGCCCGCGCTGACCACGGTCCGTCAGGACATCGAGGAGATGGGCCGCCTGATGGCCCGGCTCCTGCTGCGCGGCCTGGACGGCGGCCTGGACGGCGGCCCGGCCGGGGACCCGGCCCCGGGGCCGCCCGGGGCGGCCCCGTCGGGCGTGATCCTGCCGACCACCCTGGTGCGCCGCGCCTCGGCGTGACCGTCGGGACGGCGCCGCAGAGCGGGCGACCGCGGGCGACCGCACGCGATCAGTGCCGGTACCGGCGCACGACGGCCGGCCTGGCCGCCGAGTACCGGCGGGGCCGCCGCTCTCCCGTAACGCTCCCGGTCAGTCCGCCCCGGCGGCGGCCGGCGCCGGCCGGAGCACCGCGAACCGGGCCCCGTACGGATCGGCCAGCCGGGCCAGACGGCCCGCGCCCCCGACGTCCGTGGCGGGCAGGCGGACCTCGCCGCCCAGC